>LR134353.1:2023333-2697778 GCA_900637135.1 Mycolicibacterium flavescens | reverse complement strand
CTCGTTGTAGGTGCGGACGAACCAGTGCTCGGCGGCGGGCAGCACCACGTTGAACAGGTTGATCATCGTGGACGCCACCGGATGGCCGGGGATCCACTCGAGGGGTACTCCGGACAGGTCGAAATGCACCTTGCGGGCCTGGATCTGTACCGGGCCGGGGTCGACCTCGTGTGCGAAACGGCGTGGACGTAGGGCTTCCACCGGCTGAGCCGGCAAATGGCCCCCAGGGCGGGCCGGCGATAGTGCCATCGGCTCCTCCTTCGTGCCGCACAGTCTACGTGCGGTGGGCGGGAGGGCAGGTTTGCGGTAGGCGGGGCGCGTCTATAACACGTACATGGCTGCGATCGACGACGTTCTCGGATGGGCCAAGCAGCAGGTGGCCGACCGGGTTCCGAAGGCGGATCTGGACCAGCGCGATCCGGACTACATCCGTGAACAGCTGCCGGGGCTGTGGCTGCTGGCGTCGTTGTACTTCCGCGCCGACGTCCGCGGCCTGGACCGCATCCCCGCCGACGGCCCCGTGTTGCTGGTGGGCAACCACAGCGGTGGCAACCTCCCGCCCGACACGTTCGTGTTCACGCTGGCGTTCAGCTCGTACTTCGGCGTCGAGCGGCCGTTCTATCAGCTCGCACACAATCTCGTCGTCTCGATGCCGGGCCTGGGTTCGCTGCGCAAGTTCGGCACCGTGGCCGCCAACCACGAGAATGCCAAGCTGGCGCTGGAGTCCGGCGGGGCGCTTCTGGTGTACCCGGGCGGCGACTACGAGGTGTTCCGCCCGTCGTGGCACCGACACGAGGTCGATTTCGGCGGTCGCAAGGGCTACGTGAAACTCGCCCGCGACGCCGGTGTGCCGATCGTGCCCGTCGCCAGCGTCGGCGGCCAGGAAGCCGCGTTGTTCCTCGACCGGGGCCAGTGGTTGGCGCGACTGCTGAGGGCCGACCGGCTGGCCCGCCTCAAGAGCGTGCCCATCCTGCTGGCGCCGCCGTGGGGGCTGACCGTCAGCGACTTCATCCCGCGGCTGCCCCTGCCGACGAAGATCGCGATCGAGGTGCAGGATCCCATCGATGCCGACGACATCGCGGCCAGCGACGACGACGTCATCAACGACAAGGTGTTGAGCAGCCTGCAGGCAGGAGTCGACAAATTGGCCGCCACCCGACGGTTCCCGGTTCTGGGCTGACGACGATGAGAGTTCAACGCCAATGCGTCATCGACGCCGACCGCGACCAGGTGTGGAAGGTGGTCAGTGATCCGCAGTGCTATCCGGACTTCATGGCCAGCCTGGAGCGCTGGGAGACGATGACCGATCCGCCCGCCGGCCTCGGGTCCCGCTACACCGTGCACTGGAAGGTCGGTTCGGTGCCGATCGGCGGCACCGTGGAGGTCGTCGAGTTCGACGCGCCGCGTGAGGTGTCCTGGATCGGGCTCACCGGAGTCTCACAACGCGGCCGGTTCCGGTTGCGCGAAACCGGGGACGGCCGCACCAAGGTGACGTTCCGGTTGTCCTACGAATCCGCGGGCAATCTTTTGGGCCTGATCGCCGACCGGGTGGCCGCGCGCCAGGTCGGCCGGACGATGGGGCGCACGCTGACCAATCTGCGCCAGATGGTGGAGGGCTGACCCTTAGCCGGCCGGGGGCGGCGGCGGGGTGCCCGCGCCGGGGGCGCCCTGGATCGGCACCACCGGGGTAGGAGTGACGGTGGTGACGCCGTTTCGACCGACCGTCGGACCGCCCGAGGGACCTTGCTCGGCGATGAAGTCCGCCGCCTTCTGGCTGCAGTCCAGCATTAGCAGCATCCGGCCGCCCGAGGTGATCTTCTGTTGGTCGACCAGGCACTCCGCCTGGGGGAGCACGCTGCCGACCGAACCGCCGAAGTAGGCCTTGACGCCCTGGGACTTCAGGATCTGCAGCGCCCGGTTGTACGGTTCGCCGACCACGTTCACACTGCTCGGTTGCGACATCGCGATACCGGCGCCGACGAGTGCCGCCGAACCGACAGCCACGAGCCCGCCGCTGAGCACAACAAGCTTGTTCACGTGATCTCCTCAGGTCGGTGCGGCGCGAACATATCGCAGCCGTGACGAATGTGAAACCGGAGCAGACGGCGTCGGCGTTACACCGCCGGGCGCACCGCTTTTCGCATGACCTCGCCGAGCCGCGCCGCGGTGACGTCGTCGAAGACGTCCTCGAGCAGCAGTTTCTTACCATCCGGCCCGGCCAGCGGCACTCGCCAGTTCGGATACTCGTCGGTGGTGCCCGGCTGATTCTGGGTGCGCAGGTCGCCGACGGCGTCGGCCAGCGACAGCGACAGCAAGCGCGACGGGGCGCGGCCGAGATAGCGGTGCAGGGCCTCGACGATCTGCGCGGTGTCGGCCTCGGTGTCGCCGCTCAAGAGCCCGACGCGGCGCAGCTCGTCCAGCCAGCTGTTCTGCTGCTCGCGGTCGTCGGCCAACTCCTCGGCGGCCGGCCGCGTCAGCAGCCCGAGTTCATCGCGCAGGCGGACGTGTTCGCCGGCCAGATAGCCGGCGGTCGGAGGCAGGTCGTGCGTGGTGACGGCCGACAGGCAGTACTCGCGCCACCGCTCGGCGGCCAGCGGGGCCCCTGCCGGTCCGTGAGCGCCGTCGCGGTCGGCCTCGAACCACAGGATCGAGGTACCGAACAAACCGCGCTCATTGAGGTAGTCGCGCACCCACGGTTCGACGGTGCCGAGGTCCTCGCCGACGACGACGGCTCCCGCCCGGTGGGCCTCGAGCGCCACGATGCCGATCATCGCCTCGTGGTCGTAGCGCACATACGTGCCGTCGGTGGGCCGCGCCCCGTTCGGAATCCACCACAGCCGGAACAACCCGATGATGTGGTCGATCCGCACACCGCCCGCGTGCCGCAGCACCGCGTTGACGAGTGCGCGGAACGGCTCGTAGGCGAGCTTCTCGAGTTCGTCGGGCCGCCAGGGCGGTTGCGACCAGTCCTGGCCGAGCTGGTTGAACTCGTCGGGAGGAGCGCCCGCTGTGACGCCGAGCGCGAGCACATCCTGCAGGGCCCACGAGTCCGCGCCGTTGGGGTCCACGCCCACGGCGAGGTCGTGCATGATGCCCAGGCTCATCCCGGTCTGCAGCGCGGTGGCCTGCGCCGCGGTGAGCTGGTCGTCGAGCTGCCACTGCAGCCAGCGATGGAAGTCGACGGAGTCGGCGTGCTCGGCGGCGAACTCAGCGACGGCGTCACCCGCAGGATGCTGCAGTTGCCGAGGCCACTGGTGCCAGTCGGCGCCGTACCGTTCGGCCAGCGCGCACCAGACGGCGAAGTCGTCGAGGCTGCGGCCCTCGCGCTCCCGGTAAGCGGCGTAGGCCAGGTCCCGCCCCGCCGAGCGCGGTACCTCGTAGACCGCTTCCAGCGCCGAGCGCTTCGCCTTCCACGCCGCGTCACGGTCGACCTGCTCGGCGCGGTCGGCACGCGACTGCACGGCCTCGCGCAGTTTGCGTAACCGGTTGCGGCGGCGGACATAGGCGTATTCGGGGATCGCTTCGACCCGCAGATAGATCGGGTTGACGAACCGGCGCGAGGTCGGAAGGTACGGCGAGGGCTCCATCGGTGCGACCGGAGCGGCCGCGTGCAGCGGATTGACGAGGACGAATCCCGCGGCATGTCGGGCGGCCGACCACACCGCCAGATCGGTCAGATCGGTCAGATCGCCGATACCCCAGGACTTTTCGGACCGCACGCTGTAGAGCTGGGTGGCCAGGCCCCAGTTCCTGCCGGAAGGGGGCACTAGCGACGCGGGGGAGACGATGACCGGGGTGCTGAACTCCGCCCCGTCGGCGTGCAGCTCCAGGCGGTGGTATCCGATCGGCAGGTCGGCGGGCGTCTCGAAGGTCGCCTCGCCGACCAGTCGCCCGTCCAATTCGTAAGGGGGCCTGTTGTTTTCGAGTTGCGGCAGGTCCGTCCGCTTCGACCCGTCCTCCAGTCGGATTCGCAGCGACACCGCGTTTCCGTGCGTGACGTGCACCCAGAACGTCGAAGTGGCGCCGGTGCGCCCAATGATCGTCGGCGGAAGGTGGCGTGACCAGTACTCGCGGTCGTGCGCGGCGAGTGCGGCGGCGCGGTCGTCCTCGGTGCCTGCGGCGACGCCCAACGCGGCCAGCACCGAGACCAGCGTCGAGGAGGCCACGGAGATGCGCGTGCCCGTCCAGTCTTCGTAATCGGTTGCGACACCGTAGCGTCGCGCCAACTCCACTAGCGACGCGGCGGGCCCTGTCATGTCGCCAATCTTGCCCGGAATCGGTCACCACGTCTCATCACAGGCTCGCTCATACCCGATCTGCGCGAAGTCAACCGGCACTGAATCCGGCCTCGGCCCTGGTGGGTAGTGTCGGCCGGTATGGCGCCCGACCAACAGGAGACGGCCGAGGCGCAGAGTCGGCGGGCTCGACTCGCGGTGGCAGCGCTGTTCTTGACCAACGGCGCCGTGTTCGCGAACCTGCTGCCGCGCTACCCCGAGATCAAGACCGATCTGGGGATGTCCAATTCGGCGTACGGCGCGGCGGTCGCCGCGTTCTCGGCGGGGGCGCTGGCGGCGGGGCTGAGCGCGGCCGCGCTCATCCGGCGTTACCGCTCGTCGCGGGTGGCTGTCGTCGGCACCATCGGAATCGGTGTCTTCGTGATGCTCGCGGGCATGGCGACGTCTCCGGTGTTGTTGGCCGCCGGGCTGTTCGCGGCGGGGACCTGCGATGCGGTGACCGACGTCGCGCAGAACGCACACGGCTTGCGGGTGCAACGCATCTACGGTCGTTCGATCATCAACTCGCTGCATGCGGTGTGGGCGGCGGGCGCGATCATCGGCGGTGTGATGGGCGGGACGGCGCTCGCGTTGGGCATTTCGCGCCCGCTGCATCTCGGCTTCTCAGCGGTGCTGTGCAGCGTGGTCGTCATCGTTGCGTACCGCTTTCTGCTCCCGGGGTCCGATCACGACGACTACCGGCAGGGGCGCGCCGACCGAGCGGGCGGTGCCGGCGGTGCGGTGTACGCCGCGCTGCTCGGGCTGGTGCTGATCGCCGTGGCTGGTGCGATGGTCGAGGACGCCGGCAACTCCTGGGCCGTGTTGTATCTGCGTGACGCGCTCGGTGCGCCCGGGCCGATCGCGGTGTCGGGCTACATCGCCGTGGTCACATTCCTTTTCATCGGGCGGCTGGTCGGTGACCGCCTGGTCGACCGGTTCGGAGAACGCACCGTGGTGCGCACGGGTGGCGCGATCACCGCGATCGGTATGGGCCTGGCGCTCGCGTTCCCGTCCGTTCCGGGCACGATCGCCGGTTTCGCGATGGCCGGCCTCGGCGCGGCCACCCTCGTGCCGTCGGCCATGCACGCCGCGGATCAGCTGCCGGGCCTGCAAGCGGGCAGCGGTCTGACGATCCTCACCTGGCTGATGCGCATCGGGTTCCTCGTCGCCCCGGTGCTCATCGGGGTGATCGCGGACGCGACGAGCCTGCGCACCGGCCTGCTCGTCGTGCCGGTCGCCGGCATCGTGGTCGTGTTGTTGTCGGGTGTGCTCAGTGCGCGACGCCGGCAAGCTCGATCGTGAGCACGCCGCCGACGACGAGCGCGATACCCAGAGCCATCACCCAGGTCAGTGGTTCGGTGAACACGAAGCGCGCGATGACCGCGACCAGCGCCACGCCGCACGCGGTCCACACGCCGTAGGCGATGCCGACCGGCATCCCGAGCGCCAGCGTCAGCCACAGCAGATAGAACGACGCCAGGTAACCCAGGACGATCGGTGCGATCCAGGCCTTCTTGCGGAACCCCTCCGAAGCCCGCAGCGACAGCGTCGCGAACACCTCGAAGACGATCGCGCCGGCCAGTGTCCAGTACATCACCGGTGTTCGACCGCCCGGTGCGAACCGAACTCGATCAGCAGCACACCGGCGATGATCAGGCCGATGCCGGCGACGATCGGCCAGGTGAACGGGTCACCGAACAGGACAGCGGCGAGAACCGCGGTACCCGCCGTCCCGACCGCTCCCCAGATTCCGTACGCCACCCCGACCGGCACTCCGGCGCGCAACACCAGCGTCAGAAATGTGAAGGCCGCGAGGTAGCCCCCGACGACGACGAGAAGCCACGCCGAATGATCCTGGGACGCCCGCAGCGACAGCGTCGCCGCGACCTCGACGACGATCGCACCGGCCAGCAGCGTCCACTTCTGCACCCGATCAAGCTAGCCGACCGGTCGGCTCTGCCCGTGCGGCGAGAGCGGAACCGCTGACCGGACGGCCAGTTCGGACGCGCGCGTAGCCTGAACTGGCTGTATTCCATCGATGGAGGAGTCCCATGCCGTACGACGTGGAGTTCCGGTGACCGCAGGGGCACGGGGCAGCGACGACGCGCTCGTCGTCGACACCGCGTACGGACCGGTTCGCGGCCTCGACGACGGCACCGTGAAGGTGTGGAAGGGGCTCCGGTTCGCAGCCCCGCCTGCGGGTGAGCGGCGGTGGCGGGCGCCCGAACCGCCGCAGCGCTGGTCCGAACCGGCGGACGCCACGACGGTCGGCCCGGTGTGCCCGCAGCCGACGGACCCGCGCATCCCGATCGACCTCGGCGCTCCGCAGGGCGACGACTGCCTGAGCCTGAACGTGTGGGCGGCATCGAACATCGAGCCGGGCGCGGGCAAACCGGTGATGGTGTGGGTGCACGGCGGCGCCTACGTCCTCGGTTCGTCGGCGCAGCCGCTCTATCACGGCCGCACGCTCGCCGCCGACGGCGACGCCGTGATCGTCACGGTGAACTACCGCCTCGGAGCGTTGGGCTTCCTGGACCTGTCGGCGGTGAGCGACGACTTCGCCACCAACCTCGGCCTGCGCGACGTGCTGTTCGCGCTGCAGTGGGTGCGCGACAACATCGCCGGGTTCGGAGGAGACCCGAACCGCGTCACCGTCTTCGGAGAATCCGCCGGTGGCGGGATCATCACCACGCTGCTGGCCAGCCCGGCCGCCGCCGGCCTGTTCGGCGCGGCGATCGCGCAGAGCTCACCGGCGACCTCGGTCTACGACCGCGAGCGCTCGCAACGGGTGGCAGCGCTGTTGCTCGACCGGCTCGGGCTGAGCTCCAGCGACGCCCAGCAGTTGGTTTCGGTGCCCACCTCCGCGCTGATGACCGCCTCCAAGCAGGTTTTCGACCACATCCCGGTGAGCACCCCTGGCACGCTGGCGTTCGCGCCGATCATCGACGGCGATGTGGTGCCTGCGCATCCGGTCCAGCTCGCCCGGGATGGGCGCACCCTCCCGGTGCCGCTGATCATCGGCACCAACAAGCACGAAGCCGCACTCTTCCGCTGGATGAAGTCGCCGCTGATGCCGATCACGCCCAAGGCGATCCGGGCGATGTTCGCCGAGATCGCCGCCGAACAACCCGACCTGCAGCTGCCCGACGAACAGCAGATCCGCGCGGCGTACCGGGGCCGAGGAAAGACCATCGGTATGGGCGTCGCGCGCGATATCGGGTTCCGGATGCCGTCGGTCTGGTTCGCCGAGGGTCATCGCGAGGTCGCACCCGTGTACCTCTACCGATTCGACTTCGCCACCCCGATGTTGCGGCTGCTGCGGCTCGGCGCCGCGCACGCGACCGAATTGCCGTACGTCTGGGGCAATCTGGTCGCCGGCCCCAGGGATCCGACCTTCAAGCTCGGCGGGCGCAGGACGGGGAAGGAGGTCTCGGCGCGCATCCGGCGGCGCTGGGTGAACTTCGCCGTCGACGGCACACCCGCGGGCTTCGCCGGCGACCCGGTGTGGCGGCCGTACCGCACCTCCGATCGCGCCACCTTGCTCATCGACGCCGAGGACAGGGTGGTCGACGACCTCGACCACGATCTACGCACCGCGTGGGGCGATCAAGTGCTGAGTTTTCGCTGAGACGTATGCTGGGCCCGGAGGTTTCGAAGTGGATGTGAGTGGCGCCTTCTCGCACGTATTGCCGCCGTTGATGCACGATCCCGTGGTCTTCGCGGTGCCGTTCTTCCTGCTGCTGCTGGTCATCGAGTGGGCGGCCGCCCGCAAGTTGGCCCACGAGGAGGCCGATCGTGCACCGGCCGGTGCGTATCAGCGGTCCGACGCGTGGGCCAGCATCTGGATGGGCGTGGTCTCGATCGGCACGAGCGGGGTGCTGAACTTCATCGCGCTGCTGGGCTATGCGGCGTTGTTCGTCTACGTCGCGCCGTGGCAGCTACCCGCAAATGCGTGGTACACGTGGGTGATCGCGATCGTCGGGGTGGACCTGCTCTACTACGTCTATCACCGGATGGCGCACCGGGTGCGGCTGATCTGGGCCACTCATCAAGCGCACCACTCCAGCCAGTACTTCAACTTCGCCACCGCACTGCGGCAGAAGTGGAACATCAGCGGTGACGTGTTCCTGCGGGCGCTGCTGCCGCTGTTCGGCGTACCGCCGTGGATCGTCTTCGCCAGCTTCTCCATCAACCTGATCTACCAGTTCTGGATCCACACCGAACGCATCGGGAAGCTCTGGGGCCCAATTGAATTCGTGTTCAATACGCCGTCGCACCACCGGGTGCACCACGGCATGGACCAGCAGTACCTCGACAAGAACTACGGCGGCATCTTCGTCCTGTGGGATCGGCTGTTCGGCAGCTTTGCGGCCGAGACGGTCCGCCCGCACTACGGGCTGACCAAGCAGGTCGACACCTACAACATCTGGACGTTGCAGACACACGAGTACGTGGCGATCGCGCGTGACATCCGCAGGGCGCGGCGGTGGCGCGACAGGCTGGGCTACATGTTCGGCCCGCCCGGGTGGGCGCCGGCGCGACCGCCGCTCGTGGCAGAGCAGCCGTCGGCCCCCATCAGCGCCTGAGCCACGCAGCGCCTCTGCGCGCCGTAATCTGCGCTGTGTGAAAACCGTCTTCGACGCCCCGGTCGACGCCGGTCTGGTCGAACGTTCGCTGGCGACAAGCACGTTGGGCTCGGTGTGGCTGGACGAGCGCGTCGGCCCGCCGCGGCCGCAGTTCCCCGCCCTGACGAAGCCGGTCACCTGCGACCTGATCGTCGTCGGGGGCGGATACACCGGCTTGTGGACCGCGCTGCACGCCGCGCGACGCGACCCCGATCAGCGCATCGTGCTCATCGAAGCCAACCGGGTGGGCTGGGCAGCGTCGGGCCGCAATGGAGGCTTCGTCGATGCCAGCCTGACGCACGGCACCGCGAACGGAAAGGCACGCTGGCCCAACGACTTCGACGTTCTCGAGGAAATGGGCTTGGACAACCTCGACGGTATGCAGGCCGAGATCGCCGAACTGGGCCTCGACACCGACTGGCAGCGCACCGGCACCCTGACAGTGGCCACCGAACCGCATCAGGTGGAGTGGTTGCGCCAGGCCGCGGCCGACGGCGAGGGGGAGTTCCTCGACACCACCCAGGTTCGCGACGAGGTGGCCTCACCGACCTACCTCGCCGGCCTGATCGACGCCCACACCTGCGCGATCGTGCACCCCGCCAAGCTGGTGTTCGAACTCGCCAGGGCGTGCCAGGACGCGGGGGTGCGCCTCTACGAGCACACCAACGCCGTCCGGCTGGATTCCGGTGGCGTCGGGTTGCGTATGCAGACCGGCCAGGCCGTCGTCACCGCGCGGCAAGCAGTGCTCGCGACCAACGTCTATCCGAGCCTGCTCAAGCGCAACTGGCTGCATACGGTGCCGGTGTACGACTACGTGTTGGCCACCGAACCGCTCACCGACGACCAGCGGGGCCGCATCGGCTGGCGCGGCAGGCAGGGAATCGACGACTGCGCCAACCAGTTCCACTACTACCGCCTCACCGCGGACAACCGGATCGTCTGGGGCGGGTACGACGCCGTCTACCACTTCGGGCGCAAAGTGCGGCCCCGCTACGAGGACCGGCCTGCGAGCTACCGCCGGCTGGCCGAGCACTTCTTTTTGACCTTCCCGCAACTCGACGACGTCCGATTCAGTCATCGGTGGGCCGGCGCGATCGACACCAACACCCGGTTCTGCGCGCACTGGGGGCTGGCCAGGGACGGCCGCGTCGCATACGTCAACGGCTTCACCGGACTGGGCGTTGGCGCTTCCCGGTTCGCCGCCGACGTGTGCCTGGACCTGCTCGAAGGCCGGCCCACGCCGCGCACCGAACTGCAGATGGTGCGCGAGCGTCCACTGCCGTTCCCTCCCGAGCCGCTGGCCACCGTCGGCATCCAGGCGACCCGGTGGTCACTCGACCGGGCCGACCACGCCGCCGGACGCCGGAACGCCTATTTGCGGACGCTGGATGCGCTAGGCCTCGGTTTCGATTCGTAGCTGTCCCGTGCCGAAACCGCGGCCGGGGCGTAACGTCTCTGTGACCTTCACCGATGGGCAAGTGACGGGACCATCGTCGAGTGGTTGCTCCTGGTCGGGCGGTGATTGTCGGCTCTCCCGACCCGGTAAGCGGCTCACAACGCGCCGGTGCCGAAACTTCATCGGCACGACGAGCGGAGACGACAGTGCGCCGACATTCGCTACGGGTACTGGCGGCGCTGGCCGCCCCGATCACCGCGGTTGCGCTGATGTCGGCGCCCGCGCAGGCCAACCCGGGCGTCCTGGTCTATCCCGGCATGGAGATTCGCCAGGACAACAACGTCTGCACGCTGGGTTATGTCGATCCGGCGACCCGGATCGCGTTCACCGCAGGCCATTGCCGAGGCAGTGGGCCGGTGCGCGACCGCAACGGCAACCTCATCGGTATGCAGACGGTGTACCGCGACAACACCCCCAACGGTGCGACCGTCGACACCAATCACCAGATCGCCGACTGGGAGGCGATCGCGCTCGCACCCGACGTCGCGGTCAACGACGTGCTGCCGGGCGGCAAGGTGCTGGTGGCCGACCTCGGTGTCGTGCCGACGGCCGGGCAGCCGGTGTGCCATTTCGGCGTGGTCACCGGCGAGAGCTGCGGCAACGTCGAGGCCGTCAACAACGGCTGGTTCACGATGGCCAACGGTGTGGTCAGCCAGAAGGGCGACTCGGGCGGCCCGGTGTACGTGATCACCCCCGACAACCGGGCGGTGCTGATCGGCATGTTCAACAGCACGTGGGGCCAGTATCCGGCCGCGGTGTCCTGGCAGACGGCGAGCCAACAGGCCAGCGAGGCCGTCATCTCCGCCGCATCCGCCAACGTCGGCTCCGTATCCCTGCCCTAACGCACGAGCTCGAACACCGGAATCGACGGCGCCGCGGCGCGCAACTCCTCCGGTGACGACGTCGGCGTCAGACCGCCGACGTGTCCCTTGACCTCCCAGAACCAGCGGTCCAGGTAGCGGACGAGCAGCTCGGGCTTGACCTCGTCGGGCACCTCGGCGATCCGCACCTCGCGGCGGCGCCACCGCGGACCGACCTCGACGACGCCGGCCGCCCTTGCGTTGCGGGCCCACTGGGTGTGACCGCGCGGGGAGACGAGGTAGTCGCGACCGCCCACCGGGAGCACGTTGACCACCACGCTTCGGCGCTTGCCCGTCTTGCGGCCTCGCACCGAGAGCGCCTTGGTCCCGGCAACACTGACACCGGCCTCGGCCAGCCAGCGGAAGACGTGGTTGATGACGCGGGCGGCCCGCGTCGGTTCGTCGTAGCGCGTTGTCATCCCAAAGGACCTCCTCGATCAGAGAGCGGTGCTCTCTAACTGAGGGTGCCACCTCGCCGCGACAAAATCAAGAGCAGTGATCTCGCTTTGTGTCACACTCGGCACATGGGCAAACGGGCCGAGAGCCGGCAGCGGATCGAGGAGCAGATCATCGAGTTGGGTCGGCGTCACCTCGTGACCGACGGCGCGGCCGGGCTCTCGCTTCGGGCGATCGCCCGCGACCTCGGCATGGTGTCCTCAGCGATGTACCGCTACGTGTCCAGCCGCGACGAACTGCTGACGCTGCTGCTGGTCGATGCATATTCCGAACTCGCCGATCACGTCGACCACGCCCGAGGCGAAGGCACACCGTGGCGCGAGCAGTTTCGCGCGATGGCGCACGCCGCCCGCCGATGGGCGGTCGAGGAGCCCGCCTCGTGGGCGCTGCTCTACGGCACCCCGGTGCCCGGATACCAGGCGCCCCGAGAACGCACCGTAGGCCCGGGGACCCGCGTCGTGGCTGCCTTGTTCGACGTGGTCGGCGCCGGTATCGCCGCCGGTGACATCCCCTCGTCGAAAACGGTTGTCGACGAACCGCTGTCGTCGGATTTCGAGGCGTTGCGCGACGAGTTCGACTTCGGGGGCGACGACGGCGCGATCGCCAAGAGCTTCCTGGCATGGGCGGCTCTGGTCGGTGCGATCAGCCTCGAGGTGTTCGGCCAGTACGGGCCCGACACGCTGACCGATCCCGCGGCGGTCTTCGATCTGCAGATCGGCCTGCTGATCGACGCACTGCAATCAGATAAGCATTGACTTATATAAGTTGTGACTTTAATTTGAAGGGGTGCACGCGTTCGACGTCCTCGGCGATCCGGTGCGCCGCCGGATCCTCGAGCTGTTGGCCGACGGCGAGCAGCCCGCAGGAGCCATCGCCGAGACCATCGGCGACGAGTTCGCGATCACCCAGCCCGCGGTCTCGCAACATCTAAAAGTGTTGCGCGACAACGGGTTCACTTCGGTGCGGCCGGACGGTCAGCGCCGTCTCTACGCCGTCGACGGGGCGGCGATGCGCGACGCCGACGAGTGGCTCGCCGGCTTCCGGCGGTTCTGGTCGCCGAAGCTCGATGCACTCGGCACCGAGATCGCGCGCGGTAAGCGACAACGACGAAAGAAGGCAACATGACCGAGATCGACGTGGACCACCAGATCAGTGCCGTCGCACGCACCGTCGGGAAACGCACGATCGACGCCGGCGAGGCACACGTCGTCACCATCAAGCAGACCTACGACACCGATCAGGCGGATCTGTGGGATGCCGTGACCAACATCGAGCGCATCCCGCGGTGGTTGATGCCGATCTCGGGCGACCTGAAGGTCGGTGGCAGCTATCAGTTGCACGGCAACGCCGGCGGAACGATCCTGACGTGCGACCCGCCGAAGAGCTTCACCGCCACCTGGGAGTACGGCGGCAACACCAGCTGGATCGAGGTCAGCGTCAGCGACCAGGGCGCGGACCGGGCACAGTTGGTCATCGAGCACATCGCCGTCGTCGGCGACGAGATGTCGCTGCAGTTCGGCCCCGGCGCCGTGGGCATCGGCTGGGACTCGATGGTGCTCGGGTTGGCGATGCATCTGTCCACCGGGGAGGCGGTCGACCCGGAGTTCGGGGCACAGTGGGTCACCACCGCCGAGGGTCGACGCTTTCTGGCGTTGTCCAACGACGCCTGGTACGAGGCGAACATCGCCTCCGGCGCCGACCCCGCCGCCGCGCGGGAGGCTGCCGACCGGTGCCTGAAGGCGTACTACGGCGAGGCCTGAACTAGAACACGTTCTAGCCAAGTGGACAGCCCGCGGATATTCTCGACGCGATGCTTGCCCAGACACCTGTCCAGATCGCGTGGGTGACGCGGGACCTCGAGGCCACCGAGAGCGCGCTCACCTCGATGTTGGGCGCCAAGAAGTGGGTGCGCATGCCCGGCGTCCACTTCGCCCCGGAGGCGTGCACGTACCGCGGTGAACCCGCCGACTTCGTGGCCGACATCTCGCTGAGCTACGCCGGCGACACGCAGCTCGAACTGATCGCACCGGTCTCGGGGCGCAATATCTACGCCGACTTTCTCGACACCGCGGGCCCCGGCATGCACCACATCTGCATCGAGGTCGACGACGTGGAAGCGGCACTGACCGAACGGAAAGCCGAGGCGGTGCAGCGCGGCGTGATGCCCGGTGGCATGGAGTTCGCCTACATCGCCGCCGCCGGTGTGCCGTACCTGGAGATCGCCCACATCCCCGACGAGATCAGGGCATTCTTCGACTACATCAAACAGGAGCAGCAGTGAGCACCATTGAGATTCCCGACACCGTCGACGCCGCCGATGTCGCGTCGTGGTCCGACGAATTCGATGTCGTGGTGGTCGGATTCGGCATCGCAGGCGGGTGTGCAGCGGTCAGCGCCGCCGCCGCGGGCGCTCGGGTGCTGGTGCTGGAGAAGGCCGCCGACGCCGGCGGGACCAGCTCGATGGCCGGCGGACACTTCTATTTGGGTGGCGGGACCGCGGTGCAGCAGGCCACCGGTCATGAGGACAGCGCCGACGAGATGTACTCCTACCTCGTCGCAGTGTCGTGTGATCCGGAGCTCGACAAGATCCGCGCCTACTGCGACGGCAGCGTCGAACACTTCAACTGGTTGGAGGACTTGGGTTTTCAGTTCGAGCGCAGCTACTACCCGGGCAAGGTGGTGGTGCCGCCGGGCACTGAAGGCCTCTCGTACACGGGCAACGAGAAGGTGTGGCCGTTCTGCGAGCAGGCCAAACCGGCACCGCGCGGCCATTCGGTGCCGGTACCCGGTGAGCTCGGGGGAGCCGCGATGGTCATCGACCTGTTGGTCAAGCGCGCCACCGAGCTCGGTGTGCAGATCCGCTACGAGACGGGAGTGACCAATCTGGTCGTCGACGACGGGTCGGTGGCCGGCGTGCGTTGGAAGCACTTCGGCGAGACGGGCGCGATCAAGGCGAAGGCGGTGATCATCGCCGCGGGCGGGTTCGCGATGAACCCCGAGATGGTCGCCGAGCTCACGCCGGCGCTCGGCCAGAAGCGCAAGACCAAGCACCACGGCGAGGTGGAGCCCTACATCCTGGGCAATCCGAACGATGACGGCCTGGGTATCCGGATGGGCATCTCGGCGGGCGGCGTCGCCAAGAACATGGATCAGCTGTTCATCACCGCCGCGGCGTATCCGCCGGAGATCCTGCTCACCGGTGTGATAGTCAACAAGTACGGCCACCGCTTTGTCGCCGAGGACTCATACCATTCGCGCACTTCGGCTTTCGTGCTCGAACAGCCTGAGCAGACGGCCTATCTCGTCGTCGACGAGGCCCACATGGAGATGCCCGAGATGCCGCTGATCAAGTTCATCGACGGTTGGGAGACCGTGGAGGAAATGGAAGCGGCGCTCGGTATTCCGCAGGGCAACCTGGTCGCGACCCTGCATCGGTACAACGAATTCGCCGCTCGCGGTGAGGATCCCGACTTCCACAAACAACCCGACTACGTCGCAGCCCAGGACACCGGCCCGTTCGCGGCGTTCGACCTGTCGCTGGGGCGCGCGATGTACTCGGGTTTCACCATGGGCGGACTGGCGGTGTCGATCGACGGAGAGGTCCTGCGCGAGGACGGCTCCGCCGTCTCAGGCCTCTATGCGGCGGGAGCGTGCGCGTCCAACATCGCCCAGGACGGCAAGGGCTACGCCAGCGGAACCCAACTCGGCGAAGGGTCGTTCTTCGGGCGGCGGGCGGGTGAGCACGCAGCCAGGCGCGCGGGCGCACACGCTGTGGCGCGTTAGACCTTCGCCGGTTCGTCACCCTCAACGCGACCCAGTCGCCAGTCGCCGTCGCCCAGCAGCTCGAGTTCGTGGGTGTGGTGCTGTTCGACCGTGCTGCGGTGGCTCACACTGACCAGGATGGTGTCGGGCAGTTCGGTGCGAACCAACTGATAGAGCATGAACTCCAGGCCCTCGTCCAGGGCCGACGTGGACTCGTCGAGGAACACGGCCTTCGGTTTGGTCAACAGGATTCTGGCGAACGCGATCCGTTGCTGTTCGCCGGGCGAGAGCACCTTGGCCCAGTCGTCGACCTCGTCGAGGCGGTCCGCAAGATGCGGCAGCGCCACCTTGTGCAGCGTGTGTTTCAACGTCCTGTCATCGATGTCGCCGACTTCGTTGGGGTAGCTGACCACGGTGCGTAGATCGCCCAGCGGCACATACGGCATCTGCGAGAGGAACATCGTCTCGTTGGGCCCACACGGGCGAGTCAGTCGGCCCGAGGTGAACGGCCACAGCTGCGCAAGGCTGCGCAGCAGGGTGGTCTTGCCGCTGCCCGACTTGCCGGTGACCACCAACGAGTCACCGACCTCCAGCCGCATGTCGAGCGGTCTGATCAGTTGTCGGCCATCGGGAGTGCGGACTTCGACGGCGGAGAGTTCGACGGTGCCGTCCGCGCACGGCGCGGTGGTCAGTTCGGGCAGCGCCCGGCCCTCATCGTTGGCGACCACCAGGCCGTGCAGCCGGATGATCGCAGCCCGATAACCGGCGAACTGGTCGTAGACGTTGCGGAAGAACGACAGGCCAGCCTCGATGTTGCCGAACGCCGCCGCGGTCTGGCTCATCGCGCCGAGCGTGATCTCACCGGTGAAGAACCGGGGAAACTGCAGCAGATAGGGCGGCACGACGATGATCTGGTCCATCGACAGGTTCCAGCCGTAGAAGCCCATCATGCGGTTGATGTAGCGCTTGTAGTTGCTGACCACCGGCGCGAACAGCCGCCGCAGCCCTGACCTTTCGGCGATCTCGCCGCGGTAGAAGGCGACCGCCTCGGACGCGTCGCGCAGGCGCACCAGCGCATAGCGGAAGGCGGCGTTGAACTTCTCGTTGTAGAACGACAGCCAGATGATCGGCCTGCCGATCCAGAACGCGAAGACCGAAGCGAGCAGCACGTACGCCAACAGAATCCAGAACATCGCCCGCGGCACGTCGCCGATGAACGGCAGCGTGAGCGTCCCCGACAGGTTCCACAGGATCGCGGTGAAGGAGACCATCGAGACGATCGCACTGATCGCGCCGAACAGCAGCGTGGCTGTCGAGGTGTTGTTGGGTGTGTTCGGCAGGCCGCCGACGCCGGCGGTGAAGATGTCGATGTCGTACTGGATGCGCTGGTCGGGGTTGTCGATGGTGTCGTCGATGAATCGGCCGCGGTAGTAGGCCTTGTCGTCCAACCAGTCACTGGTGAGCCGGTCGGTGAGCCAGACCCGCCAGGCCAACATGAACCGCTGGGTCAAGAAGAGGTCGAGCATGATCCGCGCGACGTGGATGACGGCCAGGATTGCGAAGATCATCATCGACAACCAGAACCCGTCCCTGCCGGAGTTCCGGATGGCGTCGTCGCCGGTGCCCAGGCCGGACGCCACCACCTGAAAGCTGGTCATCATGTCGTTGCCCTGGAAGGTGAACAGCACCGTCAGGCGGACCCCGATGATCACCGAGAGCAGCAGCGTGCCCAGCCACAGCCAGATCCTGACGCTCTCCGGACCCTTGAAGTAGTCGCCGGTGATCCGCCAGAACTGACGGCCCCACTCGGTGAACTTCGCGATGAGCACCAAGACGATCAGAGTGCACACCGCTGTGATCGCCCAGGCTCGGGCGATCCACACCAGCGATATCCACAGTTCACTGCCCCAGTCCAGCGTCGGGGTGAACATTCCCTCATTCACTCCGGCAAGGTACCTTCTCCGACCGCCGCAGGCGTTTCAGAGGGACCAACCACGGGCCGCGAGTCGGACAACGTGCGCTCATCGGGCGAATGTGGAGCGCAGATGGGCAGCCAGGTCTTCGGCGTCGACATGCGCCGCCGCGTAACCGAGATAGCCGTCGGGCCGCACCACGAACATTGCCCGCTCGGCGCAGTGGTAGGCGCGGGCGAACTGTCCGTCTGCGTCGCGGATCAGCGGCAGCGCCGTGTCGGCGACGTCGGCGTCGGGCGCGGCGACCAGGTGCACGGTCACGCGCTCGCCCGCGACGGCGATCGCCGCTGCGGCGGCACGTTCGAAGTCCGCGACGTCGGCGGGGCCACAGCCGGCACCCGCGTACAACAGCGTGGTGTGGTCGCGGCCGAAGAGCTGGAACAACCGCAGCGGGCCGGTCACGGTGTCGCGTGTCAGCCCGTTCGCGTCGTCGGCTCGGCGTCCTGCACCCGACGCGACGATCGGGCTGTCCGCGTAATCGATGAGCAACTGCGCCTCGCGGCGGATCACGTACTGCGGATCGGTCGAGTCGGCGCCGATGCCGTCGCGGGCGCTGCGCACGGTGCGCCCGACCACCTCCTCGCCGACCGGCCGGCGTTCGGCGTCGTAGCTGTCGAGCAGATCGGGCGTCGCGGCGCCCGACACCGCCAACGCCAGTTTCCAGGCCAGGTTGTGGGCGTCCTGGATGCCGGTGTTCATCCCCTGCGCACCGGTCGGCGGGTGGATGTGGGCGGCGTCACCGGCGACGAACACCCGACCGCACCCGTAGGCGTCGACGATGCGGTGACTGATCCGGAACACCGACGACCAACGCAGGTTGCGCGCGGTGGTCGGTTCGGGGGAGAGCCGGTCCAGGACGGCCTGGATGTGGTGCAGTTCGGGCGCGCGGACACCCTCGAAGCCGTGCGCGACACCGTCGGCGGGTGCGCTGGCCAACTCGTCGGGCACCAGCATCGACATCCGGTACCGGCGGTGATGCTTCGAGTCCGCCCGCGCAGCGTCGGGCAGCGGTATGCACACCAGCAGATCGTCCGTGGTGCCGTCGGTCTGGTGCATCGACCGGACGGCGTAGCCGCGCGGCAGCGACCAGTCCACGTCGACGTCTCCGAGCATGTACTGCTCGGCGAACGCGCCGCCCTCGAAGGTGAGCCCCAGGGCCTTGCGTACCGTGCTGTGCGCGCCGTCCGCGCCGACGAGGTAGCCGGCCCGCACAGTGCGTTCACCGTCGCCGATCAGCGTCGCGCTCACGCCGTCGGCGTCCTGGTCGAAGCCGGTCAGTCGCCAGCCACGCTCGACGCGCACCCCGCGCGCCGCGAGTTCGTCGCGCAGGATGGCTTCGGTGGCGTACTGAGGAATCGCGACGAAGCCGAAGGGCACATCGGCGGGGACGTCGAAGTCGGCCTTCGCGACCTGTTCGCCGTTGACGTAGACCAGCTGACCGCGCATCGGGGTCGCCGCGTCGAGGATCCGTCCCAGGATGCCCATGTTCTCGAAAACCTCGAGTGAGCGTGGTTGCACACCAACGGCTTTGGCGTGCCGCGGCGGCTCGGGCAGCGAGTCGACGATACGGCAATCGACGCCGCGCCTGGCCAGCTCGATGGCGGCGGTGAGACCGACCGGCCCGGCGCCGGCGATCAACACTTGCGTTTCCTCGGGGTTCCTCACGCGTGGTTATGCTGCCACCATGAGCAGCGACGCGCCGGTTCCGTCGACCGTGAACGCGGGGCATCTGATCGCGCGGCGGTTGCGGGCGAGCGGAATCGACACGGTGTTCACGCTTTCCGGCGGGCACCTGTTCTCGGTCTACGACGGTTGCCGGGCGGAGAACATCCGGCTGGTCGACACCCGCCACGAGCAGACCGCCGCGTTCGCCGCCGAGGGCTGGTCCAAGGTGACCCGGGTGCCGGGTGTCGCGGCGTTGACGGCCGGGCCCGGTGTCACGAACGGCATGAGCGCGATGGCCGCCGCGCAGCAGAACCAGTCACCGCTGGTTATCCTCGGCGGTCGCGCACCGGCCATGCGGTGGGGGCAGGGCAGCCTGCAGGAAATCGACCACGTCCCGTTCGTCGCGCCGCTGACCCGCTTCGCCGCGACCGCGCAGGCGCCGGATGCCGTTGCGGGACTGGTCGATGACGCGCTGCGCGCCGCGGCCGGGACGGCGGGCGGGCCCTCGGGTGTGTCGTTCGTCGACTTTCCGATGGACCACGTGTTCAGCGAGGCCGCGGACACCGGCGCGCCAGGAGCGCTGAGCGAACCGACCGCGGTGGTGCAGGCCGACGGTGCCGCGTTGAGCGCTGCGCTTGGCCTGCTGGCCGAGGCGCAACGGCCGGTCATCATGGCCGGGACCAACGTCTGGTGGGGGCGCGCCGAGACGGCGCTGCTGAATCTGGCCGAGGCGCTGCGCATTCCGGTGCTGATGAACGGGATGGCCCGCGGCACGGTCCCCGCCGACCACCAGCTCGCGTTCTCCAGGGCGCGGTCAAAGGCGTTGAAGCAGGCAGATGTTGCGCTGGTGATCGGCGTGCCGATGGACTTTCGGCTGGGCTTCGGGGGTGTGTTCGGCGCAGATACCGCGCTGATCGCCGTCGACCGATGCGCCCCGGATCGACCGGCCCCGCGACCGGTCGCCGCCGGCCTGTACGGCGACATCAGCGCCACGCTGTCCGCCCTGTCGACGGTCGGCGCCAACGATCACGAACCCTGGATCGCCGACCTGCGTGCCACCGAGACCGCGATGCGTGCCTCCGAGGCCGATGAACTGCGCGACGACCGCACGCCGCTACACCCCATGCGCGTGTACGCGGAAATCAGCGCCATGCTCGACCGCGACGCGATCGTGGTGGTCGACGCAGGCGACTTCGGCTCCTATGCCGGCCGCGTCATCGACAGCTACGTGCCCGGCGCCTGGCTCGACAGCGGCCCGTTCGGCTGCCTGGGTTCCGGACCGGGCTACGCCCTGGCCGCCAAGCTGGCCCGGCCCGATCGCCAGGTGATCCTGCTTCAGGGCGACGGGGCGTTCGGGTTCTCGGGTATGGAGTGGGATACGTTGGTGCGCCACGGGATTCAGGTCGTTTCGGTGATCGGCAACAACGGTGTCTGGGCGCTGGAGAAGCATCCGATGGAGGCGATCTACGGGTATTCGGTGGTGGCCGACCTGCGGCCGGGCACCCGATACGATGAGGTCGTGACCGCGCTCGGCGGACACGGCGAGTTGGTGTCGGCACCCGCCGAACTGCGACCCGCCCTCGAGCGCGCCTTCTCCTCGGCGCTGCCCGCGGTGGTGAATGTGCTGACCGATCCGACGGTGGCCTACCCCCGTCGCTCCAACCTCGCCTAGCCCTATTTCCGCGAGCGCGCGTGTTTGCGCACGAAACGCCGCCAAATCTCAGCACTTTGCGCACCCTCACACCGCAGCGAACGCGACGAAAATCGCTCGACCCGTTCGGCGTTCGGGCCATGCTGGACTCATGGAGGTGGACATTCACGATTCCGCCGACGAGTTCCGCACAATCGCCGAACCGGTGTACCGGCGCGACCCGGTCACCAACACCGTCGAGCTGACAGTCCTTGCCGCGGCAATCCCCGACGGCACCCTGCTGATGTCGGTGTGGCAAAACTCGGATGTCGTCGGCGTCGCGATGCAAACACCGTCATACCCGTTGGTGTGCAACGGTATTCCGATAGATTGCGCCGACGTCGTCGCCGGCGATCTCCTAAGGAGGCGACCCGATCTGACCGGGGTGCGCGGGCTCCGTCAGGTGGCCGTCGCAATCGCCGACGCTTGGCAGTCGCACGGCGGGCATCCGGGCGGCGTCACGCTCGAAGAGCGGCTCTACCGGCTGGGAACCCTGCAGCCACCGACCGGCGTTGCAGGAGCGCCCCGATGGGCCGACGAGACCGATCGCGCCCTCCTGACCGACTGGATGGAGCGCTTTTTCGGCGAGACGTTCGGCCACCCCCGCGACGACGCCGCGAGGGCTCGCTTCGTCGACGCCGCCGCCGTCCGGGGCGACCGGTTCCTGATGTGGGACGTCGACGGCACACCGGTCAGCACGGCGCTGCTGCATGCGCCGGTGGCGGGGGTGTCGCGCATCGGCCCGGTCTTCACACCGGCGGAGCACCGGGCCCATGGCTACGGCTCGGCCGTCACCGCCGCGGCCTCCCGGGCCTCGTTGGAGCGTGCCGACGCGGCGGTGGTGCTGTTCACCGATCGTGCCAACCCGACCTCGAACGCGATCTATCGAAAGATCGGCTTCGAGCCGGTGTGCGATTTCGCCCGCATCGACTTCCGCGCGGTCGACCAACCCTGAGCTGCTGGCGAAATGCGGCGTCGCGAAGCGGGCACGCGCGCCCGCGGCCAGGAGCGCAGCGCGTACGGTAGCGGTGTGGCAAAGACGAAGACCCGCACTTCAGGTCGTGTCAGCAATAGGTTCTGGAAGCTGCTCGGCGCCAGCACCGACCGGAGCCAGGCGCAATCGATGGCGCAGGTGCGCAACTCGGCGGACTTCGACGAGAAGGCCGCGGCGCTCGACGACGAAAAGCTGGCCAAGGCCGCCAAGTTGCTCAACCTCGACGACCTCGCCGAGTCGAGCGACATCCCGCAGTTTCTGGCGATTGCCCGCGAGGCCGCCGAGCGCAAAACCTCGCTGCGGCCATTCGACGTTCAGCTTCTGGGTGCCCTGCGCATGCTCGCGGGCGACGTGGTCGAGATGGCCACCGGTGAAGGCAAGACGCTCTCGGGTGCGATCGCAGCGGCCGGTTACGCCCTGGGCGGGCGCAGTGTGCACGTCATCACGATCAACGACTACCTCGCGCGCCGCGACGCCGAATGGATGGGCCCGCTTCTGGAGGCGCTGGGCCTGACCGTCGGCTGGATCACCGAGAGTTCGACGGCCGAGGAGCGCCGCGCGGCCTACCAGTGCGACGTCACCTACGCCTCGGTGAACGAGATCGGGTTCGACGTGCTGCGCGACCAGTTGGTCACCGACGTCGCCGATCTGGTCTCGCCGAACCCCGACGTCGCGCTGATCGACGAGGCCGACTCGGTGTTGGTCGACGAGGCGTTGGTGCCGCTGGTGTTGGCCGGCACCACCCACCGCGAGACCCCCAAGGTCGAGATCATCCGCATGGTCGGGGAACTCACCCCCGGCGTCGACTACGACACCGACACCGACAGCCGCAACGTCCATCTCACCGAGATCGGCGCCCAGAAGATGGAAGCCAAACTCGGCGGCATCGACCTGTACTCCGAGGAGCACGTCTCGGGCACGCTGACCGAGATCAACGTGGCGCTGCACGCCCACGTCCTGCTGCAACGCGACGTGCACTACATCGTCCGCGACGACGCTGTGCACCTGATCAACGCCTCGCGCGGCCGCATCGCGCAGCTGCAGCGCTGGCCCGACGGCCTGCAGGCCGCGGTCGAGGCCAAGGAGGGCATCGAGACCACCGAAACCGGCGAGGTGCTCGACACCATCACGGTCCAGGCGCTGGTGAACCGGTACGCGACGGTGTGCGGTATGACCGGCACCGCGCTGGCGGCCGGCGAACAGCTGCGCCAGTTCTACAAGCTCGGCGTGTCACCGATCGAACCGAACAAGCCGAACATCCGCGAGGACGAGCCCGACCGGGTGTACGTCACCGCGGCCGCCAAGAACGACGCGGTCGTCGAGCACATCAAGGAGGTTCACCAGACCCGCCAGCCGGTGCTCGTCGGCACGCGCGACGTCGCGGAATCCGAAGAGCTGCACGAGAAGCTCGTCAAGGCAGGTGTTCCCGCAGTCGTGCTGAACGCCAAGAACGACGCCGAAGAGGCCGCGGTGATCGCCGAGGCCGGCACGCTGGGCAGCGTCACGGTGTCCACGCAGATGGCAGGCCGGGGTACCGACATCAGGCTCGGGGGCTCAGACGAGGCCGACCACGATGAGGTCGCCGAACTCGGCGGGCTGCACGTCATCGGCACCGGCCGCCACCACACCGAGCGATTGGACAACCAGTTGCGAGGCCGCGCCGGGCGCCAGGGCGATCCCGGCTCGTCGGTGTTCTTCTCGAGCTGGGAAGACGACGTCGTCGCGCATCTGGAACCCAACAAGCTGCCGATGGAGACCGACGAGGACGGCCGCGTCGTCAGCCCCAAGGCCGCCAGCCTGCTCGACCACGCCCAGCGCGTCGCCGAAGGCCGGATGCTGGACATCCACGCCACCAACTGGCGCTACAACCAGCTGATCGCTCAGCAGCGCTCGATCATCGTCGAACGACGAAACACCTTGCTGCGCGCGCCCACAGCGCGCGAGGAGCTCGCCGAGCTGTCGCCGAAGCGTTACGAGGAGGTCGTCGAACGGCTCGGTGAGGAGAAGCTGGAGACGATCTGCCGGCTGATCATGCTCTACCACCTCGACCGGGGCTGGGCTGACCACCTGGCGTACCTGGCCGACATCCGCGAGAGCATCCATTTGCGGGCGCTGGGCAACCAGACCCCGATCGACGAGTTCCATCGCATGGCCGTCGACGCGTTCGCATCGCTGGCCGCCGACGCGATAGAGGCGGCCCAGCAGACGTTTGAAACCGCGCCGTCGATCGAGGACGAGCCGGGCGTGGACCTGTCGAAGCTGGCCCGGCCGACCTCGACGTGGACGTACATGGTGCACGACAACCCACTGGCCGACGACTCGCTCTCGGCGCTGAGCCTGCCGGGCGTGTTCCGCTAGGTTTAGCCCATGACCGAGGCGCATGGCCAGGTGCCTTCGCCGCCGGAGGGGGCGGGTCAGGCCCGCGACCGGGTGCTCACCGTGCCCAACGTGCTCAGCGCGGTGCGTCTGGTGCTGGTGCCGGTCTTCCTGTGGCTGCTGCTCGTGGTGCATGCCAACGCCTGGGCGGTGGCCGTGCTGATGTTCAGCGGGTTCTCCGACTGGGCCGACGGCAAGATCGCCCGGCTGGTCGACAACCAGTCATCGCGGCTGGGGGAGCTGCTCGATCCCGCCGTGGACCGCATCTACATGCTGACGGTCCCGATCGCCATGGGGCTGCACGGGTCGCTGCCGTGGTGGATCGTGCTCACCTTGATCGGGCGTGACGCCGTGCTGGCCGCGACGCTGCCGCTGCTGCGCAGCCGCGGCCTGACCGCGCTGCCGGTCACCTACATCGGCAAGGCCGCCACGTTCGCGTTGATGTCGGGTCTGCCGCTGATCCTGTTGGGGCAGTGGGACGCCACGTGGAGCCGGGTGGTGCTGGCCATCGGGTGGGGCTTTCTGATCTGGGGTCTGCTGATGTACCTGTGGTCAGGGGTGCTCTACCTGATCCAGGTGGGCATGGTGGTGCGCCAACTGCCGAAGGTGTCGCGATGACGCAGAGTTTCCGCAAC
Source organism: Mycolicibacterium flavescens (assembly GCA_900637135.1). Taxonomy (NCBI): domain Bacteria; kingdom Bacillati; phylum Actinomycetota; class Actinomycetes; order Mycobacteriales; family Mycobacteriaceae; genus Mycobacterium; species Mycolicibacterium flavescens. The sequence continues at coordinate 2,673,012 of LR134353.1, read as the reverse complement.
ACACTCGGCGGCTATGACCCGGAGTCGGGCCGCAACGCCCACGAGGCGAACCGGCCGACCAAGATTCCGGTGCCGTCCCTGCTGCGGTCGCTGCTGACCGATCACCTCGATCCGGGGTACGCCGCGGCCGCCGAGGCGAAGGTCGCCGGCCGCGAGCGGCCGAAGTGGCAACAGTGGGTCTGGCAGCTGGCGGGTGCCTTGCTGCTGGTGGTGGTGTTCGCCGCCGCGGTGGCCCAGGCGCGCGCGACCGCACCCGGTGTCCAGGAGACGCAGCATGTGCTTGCGGGCAGCGTGCGGACGGCGCAGGCCGACACCACCGCGGCCGCCGAGCGCCGGGACACACTGGCGGCCGAGGTCGACGACGAACGCCGCAGGCGCCTGGAGGGCGACGCACGCGGCCAGCAGTTGCTCAGCCGCCTCGACGAGGCGAGCTTCGCCGCCGCGGCCACGCCCGTGATCGGGCCCGGGCTGACGATCACCGTCACCGACCCGGGCGCGTCGTCGGCCAACCTGAGCGACGTGTCCAAAGAACGGGTCCCGGGCAGTAGGCAGGTGATTCTCGACCGCGACCTGCAACTGGTCGTCAACTCGTTGTGGGTCAGCGGCGCCGAAGCGCTGTCGGTCGGCGGTGTGCGGATCGGCCCCAATGTCACTATCCGACAGGCGGGCGGCGGCATCCTGGTCGACAATCAACCGATCAACAGCCCTTATGTCGTCCTCGCGATCGGACCGCCGCACGCGATGCAGGAGGTGTTCGATCGCAGCCCGGGCCTGCAGCGGCTGCGGCTGCTGGAGGCCTCCTACGGTGTCGGGGTGAGCGTGAGCACCGGCGACGGGCTGCAGCTGCCCGCAGGCTCGGTCCGAGAATTGAACTTCGCCAAGCAGATTGGGCAATGACACGAACATGGAGTCAGACACATGATCGGAATCGCCGCACTGATCGTGGGCGTGGTGCTCGGCCTGGTGTTTCGCCCCGACGTGCCCGAGTTCGTCCAGCCCTACCTGCCGATCGCGGTCGTCGCCGCGCTCGACGCAGTCTTCGGCGGCCTGCGCGCGTACCTGGAGCGCATCTTCGACTCGAAGGTGTTCGTGGTGTCGTTCGTGTTCAACGTGTTGGTCGCCGCGCTGATCGTCTACCTCGGCGACCAGTTGGGGGTCGGCACGCAGTTGTCGACGGCGATCATCGTCGTGCTCGGAATCCGGATCTTCGGCAACGCAGCCGCTTTGCGCCGCAGGTTGTTCGGCGCGTGATGACGAGGAGTGCCCATGAATGAGCACACACCGCAGCATTCCCTACCCGATGACAACGACGACCGTCGCGCCGGCGGCGGCCGCCACGAACTGCCACCCGACGAGCCGTCTCAGGACATCGGCGATCTGCGCGCGGGCGGAATCGCCGGGGTGATGCGGAGGGGCCGCTCCCAGGTGGTGTTCGGGGCGCTGGCCGTGGTGCTGTGCGTACTGCTCGGTGTGGCGATCGTGACCCAGGTTCGACAGAACGAGTCCGGTGACTCGCTCGAGACCGCCCGGCCCGCTGACCTGTTGGTGCTGCTCGACTCGCTGCAACAGCGGGAGGCTGCGCTGAACACCGAGGTGAACGATCTGCAGCGCACCCTGGCGCAATTGCAGGCCTCCGGCAGCAGCGACCAGGCCGCCATCGAGAACGCCCAGGCCCGGCTCGCCGCGCTGTCCATCCTGATCGGCACCGTGCCCGCGACCGGCCCCGGTGTGACGTTGACCATCACCGACACCGCGCCCGGGGTGCCCGCCGAAACGCTGCTCGACGTGATCAACGAACTGCGCAACGCCGGCGCCGAGGCAATGGAGATCCGCGGAGGGGGAGCCGACGCGCAGACCGCGGTGCGCGTCGGCGTCGACACCTGGGTCGTCGGCAACCCGGGCGCCCTGGTGATCGACGACGTCACCATGAGCCCCCCGTATTCGGTTCTGGCCATTGGCGATCCGCCCACCCTGGCCGCGGCCATGACCATTCCCGGCGGCGCCATGGACAGCGTCGAACGGGTCGGCGGCAGCATGGCTGTGCAGCAGTCCGACCGCGTCGACGTGACCGCCTTGCGACAACCGAAACAGCGCCAATACGCTCAGCCAGTCAAATAAGGGTCAGTTGCCAACCCGGGCCGAACCGCTGAACAACGAGGAGCGCCGTGAGCGAAATCCCAGCCGACCTGCACTACACCGAAGAACACGAGTGGGTGTTGCGCACCGGCGACGACACCGTGCGCGTCGGTATCACTGATTACGCCCAGTCGGCACTCGGTGACGTGGTGTTCGTCCAGCTGCCCGACGTCGGTGCCGAGGTGACTGCCGGCGAGTCGTTCGGCGAGGTGGAGTCCACCAAGTCGGTGTCGGACCTCTACGCCCCCGTCACCGCGAAAGTCGTTGCGGTCAACGGTGATCTCGAGGGAAGTCCGCAGCTCGTTAACTCCGATCCCTATGGGGAGGGTTGGCTGGTCGAGCTGCAGGCCGACCCCGCCGCCCTGGAGCAGGGGCTGGGCACACTGCTGGACGCCGACGGCTACCGCAGCACAGTGAGCGAGTGACGGGTTGTTAGGGTTTTGCAGACCGGACGCCAACTAGGGCGGATCCGGCGGTGGTGGGCACAATCGCGCTCGCCGCGCGGTACGGTCGACATCAGACGCGGTATCGCCACAGCAGCCAGTTAGGAGCAGCGGGTGACGGAAAACGACCAGAACTCTGGGACCGACCAGACGTCTGACGAAGTCACCGTGGAGACGACGTCCGTCTTCCGCGCCGACTTCCTCAACGAACTGGACGCCCCGGCCACGGCTGGCACCGAGGGCGCCGTTTCGGGCGTCGAAGGTCTGCCCGCCGGATCGGCGCTGCTGGTCGTCAAGCGCGGGCCGAACGCGGGATCGCGGTTCCTGCTCGACCAGCCCACCACGTCGGCCGGTCGGCATCCCGACAGCGACATCTTCCTCGACGACGTCACGGTGAGCCGCAGACATGCCGAGTTCCGCCTCGAAAGCGGTGAGTTCCAGGTGGTCGACGTCGGCAGCCTCAACGGCACCTACGTCAACCGCGAACCGGTGGACTCGGCGGTGCTGGCCAACGGCGACGAGGTGCAGATCGGGAAGTTCCGCCTGGTGTTCCTCACCGGCCCGAAGAACGACGACAGCGGTCAGGCCGGCTAGTGGTCGACCAACGCATGCGCGAAGAGTAACCATGGGCGCACCCGACACTCCCGCGCTCACTGGGATGTCGATCGGAGCGGTCCTCGATCTGCTACGACCGGACTTCCCGGACGTGACCATTTCCAAGATCCGATTCCTGGAGGCCGAAGGCCTGGTCACCCCCGAGCGCACCGCGTCGGGTTACCGGCGGTTCACTGCGTACGACTGCGCACGTCTGCGGTTCATCCTCACCGCCCAGCGCGACCAGTACCTGCCGCTGAAGGTGATCAAGGCACAGCTCGACGCACAGCCCAACGGCGAGCTGCCCCAGAACGGATCGGCATACGGCGTACCGCGTTTGGTTCCGGTGTCCTCAGACGGCACAGACGGCGCCGACGCTCCCGGTGGTGCGGCGGCGGTGGCCCCGACGCAGGTGCGCCTGTCGCGGGAGGATCTGCTGGCCCGCTCGGGCGTCGGAGAAGAACTGCTGGGCGCGCTCGTCAAGGCCGGCATCATCACGCCCGGACGAGGCGGATTCTTCGACGAGCATTCCGTGGTGATCGCCCAGTGCGCCCGCGCTCTGGAGGACTACGGCGTCGAGCCCCGGCACCTGCGGGCGTTCCGGTCGGCGGCCGATCGGCAGTCCGATCTGATCGCCCAGATCGCGGGGCCGATCGTCAAGGCCAACAAGGCAGGCGCCCGCGACCGGGCCGACGACCTGGCACGTGAAGTGGCGGCCTTGGCGATCACATTGCACACATCGTTGATCAAGTCGGCTGTGCGCGACGTACTGGATCGCTGAGGATTAGACTCGAAGCGATGGCTATGAAGCTCGCTTCTTCGGTGCGGAGGGCAGACACAGATGGGTGAGGTTCGTGTGGTCGGCATTCGCGTGGAGCAGCCGCAGAACCAGCCGGTCCTGCTGCTGAGGGAGTCCAACGGCGACCGGTATCTGCCCATCTGGATCGGCCAGTCGGAGGCCGCCGCGATCGCGCTCGAACAGCAGGGCGTCGAGCCGGCCCGGCCGCTGACACACGATCTGATTCGAGATGTCATTGCCGCGCTTGGTCATTCGCTCAAAGAGGTGCGCATCGTCGACCTGCAGGAGGGCACCTTCTACGCCGACCTGATCTTCGACCGCGACATCAAGGTCTCGGCGCGTCCGTCGGATTCCGTGGCGATCGCGCTGCGGGTCGGGGTGCCAATCTACGTCGAGGAAGCGGTGCTGGCGGAGGCCGGGCTGATCATTCCCGACGAGAACGACGACGAAGCGGCGGGCGCGGTGCGCGAGGACGAGGTCGAGAAGTTCAAGGAGTTCCTCGACAGCGTCTCACCGGACGACTTCAAGGCCACCTAGAGGCGGCCGACGTCCTGCGGGTTTGTCACGGAAACGTCTCGTCGCTTCGACACGCGGCGCAGGGTTTCCCCATCGGCGAATCGGGCAGCCATACTTTGGGGGCCGGACCACTGATGGGCAGTCCGCGGACGGCGAGAAGCGTATGCTCGACACACTCGGGCTTGGCAGATGTGTGCCCCACGCAGGTCACAGAGGCGGGTTCGATCGGCGAGAGGAATCTGGAAGTGGGAGACACGCCACGTCAGGAGCAGCTGGACCTCACCGCTGCCAGCGGCCCCGCGGATTCGGAACTGACCACCACCCCGGAGCCGGCCGGAGAACCCGTCCAGGCCGGGCTGTTCCCCGACAACTCCGTTCCCGACGAGCTCGTCGGCTACCGCGGCCCCAGCGCCTGCCAGATCGCCGGCATCACCTACCGCCAGCTCGACTACTGGGCTCGGACGTCGCTGGTCGTACCGTCCATCCGCAGCGCGGCAGGCTCGGGCAGCCAGCGGCTGTACTCGTTCAAGGACATCCTGGTCCTCAAGATCGTCAAACGCCTGCTCGATACCGGTATCTCGCTGCACAACATCCGCGTCGCCGTCGACCACCTGCGCCAGCGCGGGGTTCGCGATCTGGCCAACATCACGCTGTTCTCCGACGGCACCACGGTCTACGAGTGCACGTCGGCCGAAGAGGTCGTCGACCTGCTGCAGGGCGGCCAAGGCGTGTTCGGCATCGCGGTTTCGGGTGCGATGCGGGAGTTGACCGGCGCTATCGCCGATTTCCCCGGTGAGCGCGCCGACGGCGGCGAGTCGATCGCGGCGCCCGAGGACGAGTTGGCCTCGCGGCGTAAGCACCGCGACCGCAAGATCGGCTGAGATTCCGGGCCACGCACCCGCACGCTGTCGAGGTCAGCGCCTCTGACGGTAAACTCGTCAGCGCATCGCGCTTGTGCGGGAGAGTTTCGTGGCGGCCAGTCACGGACGCCGAAGGAGCAACACCTCTCCGTCAACCTCTCAGGCACCCAGGACCGCAGGAGACCCCGATGCCTCTGGAAAGCGGTGAGCTCCGGTCGGGTCCGCCCGGCCGCCCTCGCCCGCCCATGGGGAAAGGCGCTTCTCGCACCGTCGTGATCGCCGAATCTCTCAGGCGCCCGCAGCGGGTCGACGACAGAGGGGGAGGAACCCAGCGGTCCTCTGCCTGCACGCGTCTGGAGTAGCCCGAGTGTTCGATCACCATCAGCCCGATTTCGCCGACCGCCACATCGGACCGGATGCCGACGCCGTCGCCAGCATGCTCGAGACGATCGGAGTCTCCTCGCTCGACGAACTAGCCGAGAAGGCGCTGCCGTCGGGCATCCTCGACGCGCTGTCGGCCGACGATTTGGCCCCGGGGCTCGACCGGCTGCCCGCGGCCGCCTCCGAGGACGAGGCGCTGACCGAACTGCGCGCGCTCGCCGACGTGAACACCGTGGCCGTGTCGATGATCGGCCAGGGCTACTACGACACGCTGACCCCGCCGGTGTTGCGCCGCAACATCCTTGAAAACCCCGCCTGGTACACCGCCTACACCCCGTATCAGCCGGAGATCAGCCAGGGCCGCCTCGAGGCGCTGCTCAACTTCCAGACCATGGTGACCGATCTGACCGGGCTCGAGGTCGCCAACGCGTCCATGCTCGACGAGGGCACGGCGGCCGCCGAGGCGATGACGCTGATGCACCGCGCAGTGCGCGGGCCGTCGAACCGGCTGGCCGTCGACGCCGACCTGTTCCGCCAGAGCGCCGCGGTGCTGGCCACCCGCGCCGAACCGCTCGGCATCGAGATCGTCACCGCCGATCTGACCCAGGGACTGCCAGACGGCGACTTCTTCGGCGTCATCGCTCAACTGCCGGGAGCCAGTGGCGCCGTCGTGAACTGGAGCGAGCTCGTCGCCCAAGCCCATGACCGCGACGCTTTGGTCGCGATCGGTGCGGACCTGCTGGCGTTGACGCTGCTCACCCCGCCCGGTGAGATCGGCGCCGATGTCGCGTTCGGAAGCACCCAGAGATTCGGTGTGCCAATGGGTTTCGGTGGACCCCATGCGGGATATCTGGCCGTGCACGCCAAGCACGCGCGCCAGCTGCCGGGCCGCCTTGTCGGGGTGTCGCTCGATGCCGACGGCGCGCCGGCGTACCGGTTGGCGTTGCAGACCCGCGAACAGCACATCCGCCGCGACAAGGCCACCAGCAACATCTGCACCGCGCAGGTGCTGCTGGCGGTGATGGCCGCGATGTACGTCAGCTACCACGGCGCCGACGGCCTGACCGGGATCGCCCGCCGGGTGTACCAGCGGGCGCGTGCGGTGGCGGCCGGGTTGACGGCAGCCGGGGTCGAGGTCGTGCACCGCGAGTTCTTCGACACCGTTCTGGCCAAGGTGCCCGGCCGGGCAGCGGCGGTGCGCGAGGCCGCCAAGACACGCGGCATCAACGTCTGGCTGGTCGACGACGACCACGTCTCGGTGTCCAGTGACGAGGCGACCACCGCTGCGCATGTCGAGGCGGTGCTGTCGGCCTTCTCGGCGACGCCGGTCGATTCGGAGTTCGACGGCCCCGGCATCGCGACACGCACCTCGGAGTTCCTCACCCATCCGGCGTTCACGCGGTACCGCACCGAAACCGAGATGATGCGCTACCTGCGGTCGCTGGCCGACAAGGACATCGCCTTGGACCGCAGCATGATTCCGCTCGGATCGTGCACGATGAAGCTCAACGCGGCCGCCGAGATGGAGCCGATCACCTGGCCGGAGTTCGCGCGCCAGCATCCGTTCGCACCCGCATCCGACACCCCGGGGCTGCGGAAGCTGATCGCCGACCTGGAGCAGTGGCTGATCGACATCACCGGATACGACGCGGTGTCGCTGCAGCCCAACGCGGGCTCGCAGGGCGAGTACGCCGGCCTGCTGGCGATCCAGGCGTATCACGCCGAGCGCGGTGAGCCCGACCGGAACGTCTGCCTCATCCCGTCGAGCGCGCACGGCACCAATGCGGCCTCGGCGGCGCTGGCGGGCATGCGTGTCGTGGTGGTGGCGTGCCGACCCAACGGCGACGTCGACCTCGACGACCTGCGCGCGAAGGTGAGCGAGCACGCGGATCGACTGTCGGCGTTGATGATCACCTACCCGTCGACGCACGGGGTGTACGAGCACGACATCGCCGACATCTGCGCGGCGGTCCACGACGCGGGCGGTCAAGTGTACGTCGACGGTGCCAACCTCAACGCGCTCGTCGGCCTGGCCCGGCCCGGCCGGTTCGGCGGCGACGTGAGCCACCTCAACCTGCACAAGACGTTCTGCATCCCGCACGGCGGCGGCGGCCCCGGTGTGGGCCCGGTCGCGGTGCGCGCGCACCTGGCGCGGTACCTGCCCGGCCATCCGCTCGCCGAGGAGCTACCGGACACCTACACGGTGTCGGCGGCGCCGTACGGGTCGGCGTCGATCCTGCCGATCAGTTGGGCCTACATCCGGATGATGGGCCCAGGCGGGTTGCGCGCCGCCTCGCTGACCGCCATCGCGTCGGCCAACTACATCGCGCGCCGCCTCGACGAGTACTATCCGGTGCTCTACACCGGCGAGAACCGCATGGTCGCCCACGAGTGCATCCTCGACCTGCGCACCATCACCAAGCAGACCGGCGTGACCGTCGACGATGTGGCAAAGCGGTTGGCGGACTACGGTTTCCACGCACCCACTATGAGTTTCCCGGTGGCGGGCACGCTGATGGTCGAGCCCACCGAGAGCGAAAGCCTCGCCGAGGTCGACGCGTTCTGCGAGGCGATGATCGCGATTCGCGCTGAGATCGACAAGGTCGGCGACGGCACCTGGCCCGCCGAGGACAACCCGCTGCGCAACGCACCGCACACCGCGGAGTCCCTGCTGATCGACGATTGGAAGCACGCCTACACCCGCGAGGAGGCGGCCTATCCGCTGAGCAAGAACTACCGCCCGAAGGTGTGGCCGCCGGTGCGTCGCATCGACGGTGCGTACGGCGACCGCAACCTGGTCTGCTCGTGCCCGCCCGTCGAGGCCTTCGCGTAACCACCCAACTGCCCGCCGAACGTGGGTTACCCGCACGCCCAACGCGAGAAAAGTGTGCCGGTAACCCACGTTCGGCGACTAGGGGCGCGGCGTGTGAGCCGGGTGTTCGCCGGCCGCTAACCGAGGAAGTTCGCGATCGCCGCCGTCAGTTCAGGGGAGTCGGAGCTGGCGAGGTTCTGGTAGCTGCCGCCGCTAATCTCGGCAACGGCCTCCCAGGTCGCGCGATCGGAGTCCGACCCGAAGTCGATGACGTTGACCGCCACCGGCTTGGCATCGTCGAATGCGCCGCGGATATACTGCTGCAACCCTTCTCCGTTGAGGGTCTGGTCGGTGTGCGGCCCGGTGGTGATCACCAGGACCGAATTCTCCTGTCCTTCGCGGAAGTTCGCCATCGCTTCGGTGTAGACCAGCCGCAGTGTGGTGAACGAGACCGCACCCCCTCCGGAGGCGGACTGTTCGTCCAGTGCTGACGTCAACGCCGCCGAGCGGGGCTGGCCGTCGACTTGGTCGCTCAGCGGTCCGGTGCTCACCTCCGAACGGCCCGCGGTTCCGTCGAACGTCCACAGGCCCACCGCCGACGAGGCCGGCAACGCCTGCAACCGGGCGTTCAGCGCGGCAACGACGTTCTGCAGCCGAGACCGTCCGCCTTCGTCGGTGGGCATCGACTGGTCGAGCATGATCGTCACCGCCGGGTTGGCCGCCGGGGCGGTCAGCGCGTTGGCCAGTTGCGCGCGTATCTGGTCGTCGCCCACCGACATTGGAGCAGGCACCGGCCCGAAGTCCACGACGTCGCTGTCGGGCAGCGTTCCGCCTTCGGTGCGGAAACCGGCCTTGGCCAACTCCGCGAGCTGTTCGGGTTTGCGCATGAACCGGGCGAATTCGCTGGCAGCGCTCTTCTGTTCCTGCGACAGCCAATCGCCCGACACCAACACGGCCGGGTAATCGGCCACCGCCGCGGGACCGGGCGGCAGCCATCCCGAGACCACGCCGGCGGCATTGGGCAGACCGGCGCTGCGCCGATACAGCTGCTGTTCGGTGATGGCGACGGCGTGCACGGGAGCCGCCGCCGGATCGGATGCCTTGACCAGCGCGTCGAACGCCGTCGAGGTCTTCTTGTCCGGCAGCTGCGGCTGACCCGCCACGACGGTGTTCACCGCGCGTATGCCCTCACTGGCCGGCGCACCGGCGGGCACCGACGCGGCCGCGATCGCCTCCGCGGCGAGATACGACGCATCGCTGTCGCCGCTCAGTGGCAGCACCAGCCGCAGCGCGCCCCAGCCGGCCAGATTCAGCCCGTCCAATGACGACGGATTGCTCTGTAATGCCGGAATGGTCGACCAGTTCTGTTGCGCCAGAGCGTTCTTCAACTCCGGCCGAACGGCCAGCACCACCGGCGACGTGGCCAGTGACCGGCTGTCGATGATCGCCTGCGCGCCCGACGAGGCCTCGAGCCGCGCCGCCGACACCGAGCTGCCCGGCACCCACAGCGCGGGACGATCGCCCAACTCTTGAGGCCACGCCTCGGTGAAACCGTTGACCACCTGGTCGGATCCGGCCGGTTTGACGCCGACCTTCACGCATTTGTCGGCCACCGGGGCGGCGGTCTCGTTGTACCGGTTGGCCAGCGACTGGATCGGCTCGGCGATGTTCGGGTCGACCACCACCGCGACGGACAGCTCACCGTCGACGCACCGCGCGGCGGCCTGATCGGTGCGGTCGGACAAGGCGTCACCGAAGAATCGCCACAGGATGACCGCGCCGACGAGCACCACGACCGCGACCAGGGCGGCGATGACGCCGACGCTGACACCACGCCTGCCCGGGGTGACCGCGCGATGGCTACCGGTCCACTCACCGCCCTCCCACTCACCGCTGTGCGCCGGGCCCGAGCGCGGCGGGACTCCCGGCGGGGGAGCCGATGCGCCGGTCTCGGGCTCCGAATAGTCGCGTTCGAAATCCGAGTAACCGGGGTCTTCCGGACCATCCGCATAATCGGGACGGTCGACGTCGCCGTACTCGGAGCCGTAGCCTGCGTCATAGCCTCCGGGTCCCGGTTCCGGGCGGTCGCCGAGATAGCCGAAGCGTTCGGTCTCCGACTCGTCGTGACGGTCGCCGAAATCCCCGCCTGCCGAATCTTCGGGATCCGGTTTACTGTGCCTGCCCACTTCCGCCCTCTACTTGCGACGCCGACCGGTCACCGGATCACGCACCGCCGTGTTCGGCCTTGTACTCGCGGCGGCGGCGATGCAGGATCGGCTCGGTGTAGCCGTTGGGTTGTTCGGCGCCCGAGAGGATCAATTCCTGCGCGGCCTGAAATGCGATGTTGTGGTCCGGATCCGTTGCCATCGGCTTGAATTCGGGATCCTGCTCATTCTGCTTGTCGACGATTGCGGCCATCCGCTTGAGGCTGGCCACCACATCGTCGGGCGTGATGACGCCGTGGCGCAGCCAGTTCGCCAGCAGCTGACTCGAAATGCGCAGCGTCGCACGGTCTTCCATCAGCGCGACGTTGTGGATGTCGGGCACCTTGGAGCAGCCGACACCCGCGTCGATCCAGCGCACCACGTATCCGAGGATGGACTGGCAGTTGTTGTCGACCTCTTCGCGGATCTCCTCGGGCGCCCACGCGAGCTCCTTGGCCAGCGGCACGGCCAGCAGTTGCTCGACGCTGGTGCGCTTCTCGCCTTCCAGCTCCTTGTGCACCGCGTAGACGTCGACCTCGTGGTAGTGCATGGCATGCAGCGTGGCCGCGGTCGGCGACGGCACCCACGCGGTGGTGGCGCCGGCCTTGGGCTGGCCGACCTTCTGCTCGACCATGTCGGCCATCAGGTCGGTCATCGCCCACATGCCCTTGCCGATCTGGGCCTTGCCGGAGAAACCGGTCGCCAGCCCGATGTCGACGTTCTGGTCCTCGTAGGCCTGGATCCACTGGGTGCTCTTCATCGCGCCCTTGCGGATCATCGGGCCGGCTTCCATCGAGGTGTGGATCTCGTCGCCGGTGCGGTCGAGGAAGCCGGTGTTGATGAACACCACCCGGTCGGCGGCGGCCTTGATGCAGGCCTTCAGGTTGACGGTGGTGCGGCGCTCCTCATCCATGATGCCGACCTTGAGGGTGTTGGCGGGCAACCCGAGCACATCCTCGACGCGGCCGAACAACTCAACGGTGTAGGCCACCTCGTCGGGGCCGTGCATCTTGGGCTTGACGATGTACACCGAGCCGGTGCGGCTGTTGACCAGCGGGCCGTTGCCGTCCCCGGACTTCAGGCCGTGGATCGCGACGAGGCTGGTGAACAGCGCGTCCTGGATGCCTTCGAAGACCTCGACCTCTTGGCCGTCGCCGTCCGTCCGCACGATCGCGTCGTTGGTCATCAGGTGTCCGACGTTGCGCACGAACAACAGGCTGCGTCCGGGCAGCGTCAGCTCGCCCTCGCCGTCCGGGGTGGTGTAGGTGCGGTCCTCGTTGAGCTTGCGGGTGAAGGTCTTACCGCCCTTGCTCACCTCTTCGGTGAGGTCACCGCGGTTGAGGCCCAGCCAGTTCCGGTACCCGAGCACCTTGTCCTCGGCGTCGACGGCGGCGACCGAATCCTCGAAGTCCATGATCGTGGTGACCGCGGATTCCAGGACGACGTCCTTGATGCCCGCGGCATCGGTCGAACCGATGGGCGATTCCGGGTCGACGAGAATCTCGACGTGTAATCCGTTGTTGCGCAACAGCACCGACCACTGCGGCGAGCCGAGGTCTCCGGTGTAGCCGACGAACTGCTCGGGTGCCGCGAGCCCGACCGACGAGCGCTCGCGCGAGGAGTCAGCAGCCGAAGCGTTGTCGTCGCCCAGGTCGACGAGCAGCTGGCCGTCGTCGATGCGCAGACCGGTGGCCTCGCTCCAGTTGCCGGAGGCCAGCGGCGCAGCGCCGTCGAGGAATCGGCGGGCGTAGGCGATGACCTTGTCGCCGCGAACCTTGTTGTAGCTGGAACCCTTGTCGGCGCCGTCGTCCTCGGAGATCACGTCGGTGCCGTAGAGGGCGTCATAGAGCGAGCCCCAGCGGGCGTTCGCGGCGTTCAGCGCGAAGCGGGCGTTGAGGATGGGCACCACCAGCTGAGGTCCGGCGGTCGTGGTGATCTCGTCGTCGACGCCCGCGGTGGTGATCGTGAAGTCGTCGGGCTCGGGGAGCAGGTAGCCGATCTCGGTGAGGAACGCCTTGTACGCGTCATGGTCGAGCGGCTCGATGACCCGCTGCCGGTGCCACTTGTCGATGCGGGCCTGCAGATCGTCGCGTCTGGCCAGCAGTTCTTCGTTCTTGGGCGTCAGATCGGCGACGACCTTGTCCACGCCGGACCAGAAGGTGTCGGGGTCGATGTCGGTGCCGGGCAACGCCTCGTTGTTGACGAAGTCGTACAGCACCCGGGCCACGCGCAGGTTTCCCACCGTCACGCGATCGGTCATCATTCCTCCTCGAACTGTCGTCCCAGCTTACCCAGCGGTAATACGGCTTATCCTCAACCGGCTGGTCAGCCGTCCCGGGCTGCTGCGGTCAGAAGCCGTTCGCACCGATCGGCGAGGTCGTCCCGCAGCGGGGCCGCCCGCTCCGCGATGGTTTGCTGGATCCGCACGTATTTGGCTCGACCGGCCGGTGTCTCGATCGCGATCGGCTCGAATCCGTATTCGCGGAGATCATAGGGGCTGGCCCGCATGTCGAGTTCGCGGGCTTCGGCGGCCAGCTCGAGGCAGTCCATCACGAACTCCGAGTTGATAAGCGGGCCGAGCTTGAACGACCACTTGTACAAATCCATCGCGGCGTGCAGACAGCCAGGTTGTTCGGTGGCAACCTGACTCTGCCGGGTCAGCTGTTCGGCGTTGCGTCCGGCGGCCGGTTCGGTGAAGAAGCGGAACGCGTCGAAGTGACTGCAGCGCAAAGGCATCGACTCGACGACCGCGTCGGTGCCCGCCGCGCCGAGCCGTAACGGCACCCGGTCGTGGCGCACCGTCGACGACCGGTAGACCATCGCCCACTCGTGCAACCCGAAACAATTCAGCCGGGCCGGGCGCGCCGCCGTCGAACGCAACAGCCGGACGACGAACCGCACGGTGTCGATCCGCGCCACCAGGTACTCCGGGCTCACGACCACCCCGGAGTGGTCACTCGCGTACCCCGTCCGGCTCAGGAAGCGCTGTGCGCCGCCGGCCAAAGCGAGACCGAAGCCGGGGTGCCACATTCGCAACTTGGCGGGCCGCAAGCTGTAATAGGTGAACAGGAAGTCCCAGACCGGGTGCTTCTCGCCGCGACGGGCGCGACGACGGTGCGGTGCGCAGAACGCGTCGGCCCGGCGCTGATGGGCCCGCTCTCGGGTGCTCCAGTCCGACTCGTCGAGCACGGAAGCGCCGCGCACGGCGACGTCAGACACGATGGGTCCCGTCGCGCACGGTGCCCACCAAGTCCTCGACGAGGTCCTCGAGCGCGACCATCGCCTCCACGCTGCCGTCGGGTGCGGTCACCAGCGCCAGGTGGCTGTTGGTGCGCCGCAGCCGCGACAACGCCTCGGGCAACGGCAGCGACGACGGAACCACCGGCAGCGGGCGCACCATGGACAGGTCCAGCACGGCATCGGGGTCGTTGACGAAGGCCAGCACGTCCTTGATGTGCAGGTATCCCAGGTAGGTGCCGGAGGCGTCGGTGATCGGGAAGCGCGAGTAACCGGTCTCGGCCAGCGCCTCTTCGACGGCGCCGACGGTTGGCCCCGCCCCCTCGCGCGCCACCGACACCGTCCGAATGTCGCGCAGCGGGAACGCGACGTCCTTGACCGCGCGATCGCGAATCTGCAGGGCGCGGGTGAGCCTGCTGTGTTCCTCGGGGTCGAGCAGCCCCTCGGACAGCGATTCGGCGATCATCTCCGACAGTTCGACCGTGGACACCGTGACGTCGAGTTCGTCCTTGGGCTCCACCCCGAACACTCGCAGGGTCACGTTGGCACACCAGTTGTAGAACGCGATCAAGGGACGTGCCATGCGGATCCACACCAGGTAGGTAGGTATCAGCAGCATGGCCGCCGACTCCGGGCCGGCGATCGCGATGTTCTTCGGCACCATCTCACCGAGCAGCACGTGCAGGACGACCACGATGGCCAGTGCGACGACGAAGGACACCGAGTGCAGCACCGCGTCGGGCACACCCACGGCGTCGAACGGCTTCTCCAGCAGATGCGCGACGGCGGGTTCGCCGACGCGACCGAGCAGGATCGAACAAATCGTGATACCCAGCTGAGCGCCCGCGAGCATCAGCGACAGGTGTTCACCGGCGCGGATCACGGTGACGGCGCTCTTCTTGCCCTGTTCGGCCAGCGCCTCGAGCCGATCGCGCCGCGCGGAGATCAAGGCGAACTCCGAGGCGACGAAGAACGCGTTGACGGCCAGCAGCAGCACCGTCAGCAGCACACCGAAGAGGTCACCCATCGGTGCTTCTCCCGTCGGCCTCGCCGGTGCGGCCCAGTTCGGTGAGTTCGAGCAGGTCGATTCGGCGGCCGTCCATGCGCAGCACGGTGGCCAGCCAGCGATTCGGACTCTCGAGCGGACCGTCCGGGTCGAACGCCTCGAGCTCGACCGACTCACCTTCGTCGGGGATGTGCCCGAGCTTCTCGAGAACCAGGCCGCCGATCGTCTCGTAGTCGCCCTCGGGGGCGCGGAACGCCGTGGCGCTTGCGACCTCGTCGATGCGCAGCAGGCCCGATATCTGCCAGCCGCGGCCCGCGGGCACCACATCGGGGGCCTCGTCGTCGTGCTCGTCGCGGACGTCGCCGACGATCTCCTCGATCAGGTCCTCCACGGTGACCATGCCCGCGGTGCCGCCGTATTCGTCGACCACCAGCGCGGTCTGGAGGCCGTTGGCGCGGATCTGGGTCATCACTGTGTCGCCGTCCAGAGTCGATGGCACCTTGGCGACCGGCAGCGCCAGCGACGCCAGCCGGGTGGTCGCGCGTTCGTCGATCGGCACCTCGAACACCTGCTTGACGTGCGCGATCCCGATCGTCTCGTCGAGGTCTCCGCGGATGATCGGGAAGCGCGAGTATCCCGTCCTGATCGCGGCGGTGACCAGCTCGGCGACCGTCGCGTCGGCGTCGAGGGCCTCGATCTTCTGCCGGGGGGTCATGAGCTCCTCGGCGGAGCGATCGCCGAACCGCAGCGACCGGTCGACCAGCACCGCGGTGACGGGATCCAGTGCGCCGCTGCGGGCCGAACTGCGCACCAGCGACACCAGTTCCTGTGGGGAGCGCGCCGAGCGCAGCTCCTCGGCCGGTTCGATGCCGAGGCGACGCAGGATCATGTTGGCCGTGCCGTTGGTCAGCCGGATCAGCGGGGTGAACAGCGCCGAGAACAGCAGTTGCGGTCCGGCGGACCAGCGCGCCGTCGGCACGGGCCGGGCGACCGCGAGGTTCTTCGGCACCAGCTCGCCGAACACCATCGAGATCGAGGTGGCGATCGCGATGGCCAGCACCAGCGCCAATCCGCCGGTGTAGGCCGGGGGTATGCCGATCGCGTCCAGGCCGGGGTGGATCAACCGCGCGACGACGGGTTCGGCCAGGTAACCGGTCGCCAGCGTGGTGATCGAGATGCCCACCTGGGCGCCGGACAGCTGGAACGACAGCGTGCGGTGCGCCCGCTGGACCATCTTGTCGCGCCGGTGGCCGCTGCGTGCGTTGGCGTCCACGGTGATGCGCTCGAGCGCGGTCAGCGAGAACTCGGCGGCGACGAACACCGCGGTGCCCGCCGTCAGCAGCACGATCGCCAGCAGAGACAGCACCGTCGAAGCGACGCTCATCGGGGTGCCCTCGCGCAGATGCCGGACCTGTTGCCCGGCCGTCTAGAGGAAGGCTCGGCGTCGGGAGGCTCGGGCCGCTCGGCCCGGTTGGCCCCCTCTGCAACCCGGGCCTCGACGGGTGCCTGCGGCACGGGATCCCTTTCGCGTAGAGGACTGAAGGAAACCCATGGTAACGGGTGATCTTGCGGGGGAGGGATCACCAACCCGTGGGCAGTGGATGCCCCTCGGCGAAGCCGGCCGCCGACTGCACGCCGAGCACCACCTTTTCGTGCAGTTCGCCCAAATTCGCCGCGCCGACGTAGGTGCAGGTGCTGCGCACCCCGGACGTGATGTGGTCGAGCAGGTCCTCGACGCCTCCGCGGGACGGATCCAGGCCCATCCTCGACGTCGAAATGCCCTCCTCGAACAGCGCCTTGCGGGCTCGGTCGAACGACCCGTCACCGGCGGTGCGGGCGGCCACCGCGCGTTTGGACGCCATTCCGTAGCTCTCCTTGAAGGGCTGATTGTCGCGGTCGCGCATCAGGTCGCCGGGGGACTCGTAGGTGCCCGCGAACCACGAGCCGATCATCACGTTGGATGCGCCCGCAGCCAATGCCAGTGCGACATCACGCGGGTGCCGGATACCGCCGTCGGCCCACACGTGCGCGCCCAATTGCCGTGCCGCAGCAGCACATTCAACGACCGCGGAGAACTGGGGTCGCCCGACGCCGGTCATCATGCGCGTGGTGCACATCGCGCCCGGTCCGACACCGACCTTCACGATCGAT
Source organism: Mycolicibacterium flavescens (assembly GCA_900637135.1). Lineage (NCBI taxonomy): Bacteria > Bacillati > Actinomycetota > Actinomycetes > Mycobacteriales > Mycobacteriaceae > Mycobacterium > Mycolicibacterium flavescens. The sequence continues at coordinate 2,655,873 of LR134353.1, read as the reverse complement.
GCGCCCGCGCTGAGCAGGTCCCTGGTGCCCTCGGCGGAGACCACGTTGCCCGCGGCCAGCGGCAGCCCGAGGTCCAACGACGAGACCGCCTTGATCGCATCGAGCATCTTGACCTGGTGTCCGTGGGCGGTGTCGATCACCAGCAGGTCCACCCCGACCTCGGCCAGGCTGCGCGCCTTTGCGCCGACATCGCCGTTGATCCCGGCCGCCGCAGCGATCCGCAGGCGGCCGCTGTCGTCGACCGCGGGTGTGTAGATCCCCGCCCGGACCGCACCGGTACGCGTCAGCACGCCTGCCAGCGTCCCGTCGCTCTCGGTGAGCACCGCCACGTCGACCGGGGCGTGCTCGAGCAGGTCGAACACCTTGCGCGGCTCGGTGCCCACCGGCGCGGTGACGAAGTCGGAGACCGCGACGTCGCGCACGCGGGTGAACCGGTCGACGCCCTCGCAGTTCGCCTCGGTGACCAGGCCGATCGGCCTGCCCTCGAAGGCGACGACCGCGACGCCGTGGGCACGTTTGTGGATCAGCGCGGTCGCATCGGACACCGAGTCATCGGGGGAGAGCACCACCGGAGTGTCGACGACGAGGTCGCGGCTCTTGACGAAGTCGACGGTCTCTTTCACCGCGGAGATCGGCAAGTCCTGCGGCAGCACGACGATGCCGCCGCGACGGGCCACCGTCTCGGCCATCCGCCGGCCGGCGACGGCGGTCATGTTCGCCACAACGACCGGGATCGTGGTGCCCGAGCCGTCGGCGGTCGACAGGTCGACGTCCATCCGGGATTGGACATCCGAGCGTCCGGGGACGATGAAGACGTCGTTGTAGGTCAGGTCGTATGCGGGCCGGTGGCCCTCCAGAAATCGCATGTCGGTCCAAGTCTAGTGGCCCGACGACGCCCGGTTCCCTGCCGAGAGAACGCTAGGCCTCGACCTCGCTGAGGTCCCCGCTCCACAGCGTGTGGAACCGCTTGGCGGGGTCGGTGTCGATGCGGCCGTAGGTGTGCGCGCCGAAATAGTCCCGCAGGCCCTGCGTGAGGGCAGCGGGCAGGCGCTCCTGGCGCAATCCGTCGTAGTAGGACAGTGCCGAGGAGAAACCGGGGATCGGGATGCCCAGTTCGGTGGCGGTGATGACGACGCGGCGCCAGCTGTCGATCGCCGCCTCGATCGCGCTGCGGAAGTACGGCGCGACGATCAGCGTCGGCAGGTCGGGGTTCTCGTCGAAGGCCTCTTTGATCCGGTTGAGGAACTTGGCCCGGATGATGCAGCCGCCGCGCCAGATGGTGGCCATGTCGCCGAGGGTGATGCCCCAGTCGTATTCGGCGCTGCCGGCCTGGATCTGGTTGAAGCCCTGCGCGTAGGCGATGATCTTCGACGCGTACAGGGCTTGGCGGATGTCCTCGACGAACTTCTCGGCGTCACTGGGCTTTTCACCGAGGTCACCGGAGGCCAGGCCGGTGGTGGCCTTGCGCTGGGTCACCGATCCCGACAAAGCGCGCGCGAACACGGCCTCGGCGATACCGGTCACTGGGACGCCGAGGTCGAGTGCTGATTTCACCGTCCAACGTCCGGTGCCCTTCTGCTCGGCCTCGTCGAGGATGACGTCGACGAGCGGCTTACCGGTCTTGGCGTCGGTCTGGCGCAACACCTTGGCGGTGATCTCGACCAGAAAGCTGTCCAGGTCGCCGGAATTCCATTCGTCGAAGACGTCGGCGATCTCGCCGGCCGACTTGCCCAGCCCGTCGCGCAGCAGTTGGTAGGCCTCGCCGATCAGCTGCATGTCGGAGTACTCGATGCCGTTGTGCACCATCTTCACGAAGTGGCCCGCACCGTCAGGCCCGATATGGGTGCAGCAGGGGACACCGTCGACATGCGCCGAGATCTCCTCGAGCAGCGGACCCAGCGATTTGTAGGACTCGGCCGGGCCGCCGGGCATGATCGACGGCCCGTTCAGCGCACCCTCCTCGCCGCCGGAGATGCCGGCGCCGACGAAGTGCAGCCCGCGCTCGCGCATCGCCTTCTCGCGGCGGATCGTGTCGGTATAGAGGGCGTTACCACCGTCGATGATGATGTCGCCTTCCTCCATCGCATCGGCGAGTTCGTTGATCACCGCGTCGGTGGGGCCCCCGGCCTTGACCATGATCAGCACCCGTCGCGGCTTTTCCAGAGTGTCGAGGAATTCGGCGATGGTCTCGCTGCGCACGAACTTGCCTTCCGACCCGTGCTGGTCGAGCAGCGCGTCGGTCTTGGCGATCGAGCGGTTGTGCAGCGCGACGGTGTACCCGTGCCGGGCGAAGTTGCGCGCGATGTTGGATCCCATGACGGCAAGCCCGGTCACCCCGATCTGAGCGGTACCGGTGGTCGCGGAAGCGGATACGTCAGAGCTCATGCGGGCAGCCTTTCGTTGTTTTGTTGTGTGAACGCCTCGTTCGCGCCGCTTGCCCCTAAGCGGTGAACAGCCGCTGCAGTTCGGTCAGCCACGGAAGCACCACCGCGAAGGTGGGCACCACGAGCACCGCGGCCGCGGTCGTGTACGCGCCTGCGGCCAGCACCCGGCTGTTGGGCCGGCCTCCGAGCCGACGTACCCGTAGCAGGGTGGTGGGTCCGCCCGCCGCCAGCGCACCTGACGGCGTACGACCGGCCGCGCACGCGACGAGCGCGCGGGCCAGGGGAGTGGGACCGGCCTTGCGCACCGCCGCGTCGTCGGCCAGCATCTCGACCAGAAGTCGGACCGCGTCCAGCGCGCTTCCGCTGCGGACGAAGCGCGGGAACGCCGCGTTCACCGCGGTGAACATCTCCAGCACGAGATCGTGCCGGGCGCGCAGGTGCGCGCGTTCGTGGCTGAGGATCGCCGAGATCTCGTTGTCCGCCAACGTCGTCAGCGTGCCCTCGCTGACCACGACGCGGCTGCGCACGCCCGGCAGGCAGTACGCCAGCGGCTGGTCCACGTTCAGGATGCGCAACCCGTCACCGGCGTGGGCGTGGGCCCACTTCTGCGACTTGCCCACGAGGTCGACGACCATCCGGTGGTGGGCGCGACGGCGCCGCGTCGCGATGGCCACCTGCAACACCGCCACGATCAGCCGCGCACCGATCACCAGTGTCAGCGCGAAGACCACGACGTAGGCGATCCACACCGGCCAGCCCATGACGGCGATCTCGCTGATGATGGTGGCGGTCGGCCGACCGTCGGGACCCGGCGCGAAAAGCCTGCTCGCAATGGCGATTCCGGCCGAGAAGGCCGACAGGACGGCGGCCAGCGCGATCGCCTGCCACAACACAATGGCCGCTCGCGGTGCGCGGAACGGCCACGACGCGCGCGCCAGGACGGCGGGCACCGGTCCCGACAGGACCAGCGCCAGGACGGTGAAGGCCAGCGCGGACACGCCGTCAGTCTCTCTCAGCCGGTGCCCGAATTACCAGCGGGCGGCGAAACGCGAACCTTGCTCTCCAGTTCGGTCAGTGCGCGACGCAACGCCGCGGCTTCGTCGGCGCCGACGCGCTCGACAAAATGCACCAGCGCGGCTTCCCGGCTGCCCGAGTCGGCGGCCTGGTCGAGCGCGTCGACCATCAGGCCCGCGACGAGTTCATCGCGGCCGTGGGTTGGTGCGTATCGGTGGGCGCGGTCATCGCGGTGCTGCACGACGAGGTTCTTCTTCGCCAGCCGCTGCAGCACGGTCATGATCGTGGTGTACGCCAAGTCGCGTTGGGCGGCGAGCGCCTCGTGAACTTGGCGCACGGTTTGGGGTTCGCGAGAGGACCACAAGTGATCCATCACCGCGCGTTCCAGTTCCCCCAGACGCGTCAACTTCGCCATGGTCCGTTCATCTCCTAGAGGCTATTGATCCAGCGTACTACGTCTTACTACGGTGCGTCGTATTTCGCCTGGTGGACAAGGGCCCACCGTCGCCCGGCTCGAACCTCCGCCCGTGGTCACCGCCCATCCGAAGGGTGGTGTGAAAGCAGTCACAGGGTCTGGTCGTCGTGACGCGCGTAGCTATAGTAAGCCTTACCTAACTTGAATACGGGAGGACCTATGACGGTATTGGTCGACGATCCACTCATTGCGAGCATGGCGATCCACAGGACGTTGCCGCTGCATGAGTCGAGTCGACGACTCCGTGAGCTCTATCCCGAGTGTCCGCGGGTCTACGGCGTCGCGGTGATGCGGGACCTGTCCCGGCGACGGTGGTGGCCGCTGGCCGACGCGCTGAGCACCGACCGCCTGCAAACGATGTTCGATCTGGCCGCCGAGGAGACCGACAGCCGCGCCGCGGTGGCACACCAGTTGGCGGCCACCCTCGCCCACGTGGTCGTCGGGCGCGTCGTGCCGCTGGTCGTACTCGAAGGCCGCGCATGGGACACCGGCCTGGAGAACCTGTGGGTGCACGTGGATTCCGAAGGTGCGATCGATTGGGTCGGCGTCGTCGACCCGACGCTGCGGGCCCTTCCCGACGATCCGTACTTCGACCACAGGTCCAACCGCGCCGGAAACTCGACGCGCGACGGCATCGTGGCCCTGCCCAGCGAGGCGGCGTTGACGACATGGGTCGCGCACCGCAGCCACCGCGCGCTGGCGCCGCTGTTCGCCAAGCTGGTCGAGATCAGCGGGGGAGCGATGTCGGTCGCCTCGATGTGGCACGTCGTGGGCGGGGCGGTCGTCAGCGCCGCCACGCAGGTGCCGCTGCTCGCCGGCTCCAGCGAGTGGACGAGCATGCGGCGCGGGCAGGCCGTGCTCGACGCGCTCGTCGGCTTCGGACTTCCGGTCCGGGGCACCTCACGACCAATCACGGGGAAAGTCTTGCTTAATTAGGCAAGCCTTGCCTATGCTTTGAACAGAGATCGACACGAACCACCGGACCGCGCCGGAGTCCTGAGGGCTGCAGAGACCCCCGGTCCACACGGAGGACGAGCCCCGCACCATTGGTGCGGGGCTCGTCCGCATGTGCACCCCGAATACCGTGTGCGTCAGGCGTTTTCGCCGCCAGCCTTTTCGACGGCGCCACCGCTGTCGGCCCAGTCGCCGAACGCACCGAGGTTGTACACGTCCTGATAACCGAGCTCTTTGAGCGCCTGCCCCGAGAGCGCCGAGCGCCCACCGGAGGCGCAGTACACGATCACGGGCTTGTCCTTGGCGAAGTTCTGGTCGTGATACGGCGACTCGGGATCGGCACGGAACTCGAGCATGCCCCGGGGAACGTGCACGGCGCCGGCCACCTTGCCGCTCTTCTCCAGTTCGGGGGCGTCGCGGACGTCGACGACCAACGCACCCTTGTCGATCATTTCCTTCGCCTCGGCGTGGGAGATCTTGGGCACCACAGCGTTGGCGGCTTCAACGAGGTCTTTCGCGGTCTTGGCCATGGCTGACCCTAACTCCGCGCACCCGGCGCGGTCATGGTGTTCGACAGCGTGTAGACACGATCCGTGACTTCCGACCTGCCTTCCGACCTGGGTAAGGGCTTCGACACCGAACTCGGCCTGACCTATCTCGAACTCGGTCCCGACGGCGGCCGCGCACAGCTGACAGTCACGGACAAGCTGCTTCAGCCCTACGGCATCGTGCACGGCGGCGTGTACTGCTCGATCGTCGAGAGCCTGGCGAGCGTGTCGGCCGCGGTCTGGCTCGCCGACAACGGCGGCGGCAACGTCGTCGGTGTCAACAACAACACCGACTTCTTGCGGGCCATCTCCTCGGGAACCGTCACCGCGGTGTCCACCCCGATCCACCGCGGCCGGCGTCAGCAGCTGTGGCAGATCACCATCACCGCCGACGACGACAAGCTCGTCGCGCGCGGACAGGTGCGGCTGCAGAACATGCCGGCGGCGTAAGACATCGCGTGCGCTGCTGATCGCCGCGCTCCGTGGCAATATCGCCCACTATGCGTTTATCCCCGCATGAGCAGGACCGCCTGCTGATCTCCTACGCGGCCGAGCTCGCCCGGCGCCGACAGGGTCGTGGCCTGAAGCTCAACCACCCCGAAGCGGTCGCGCTGATCACCGACCATCTCCTCGAAGGCGCCCGCGACGGCCGCACGGTGGCCGAGCTGATGGCCAGCGGCCGCGAGGTTCTGCGCCGCGACGACGTCATGGAGGGCGTGCCCGAGATGCTCGAGGACGTCCAGGTCGAGGCGACGTTCCCCGACGGCACCAAGCTCGTCACCGTCCACCACCCGATCCCATGACCGAACCGATGGTGCCCGGCGAAATCCTGTACGGGGACGGCGACATCGAGATCAACGCGGGCGCCGAGCGGCTCGCGATGGAGATCGTCAACACCGGAGACCGGCCGGTGCAGGTCGGCAGCCACGTCCACCTGCCGCAGGCCAATGCCGCGCTGTCCTTCGACCGCGCAGCCGCGCACGGCCACCGGCTCGACATCCCCGCGGGGACCGCAGTGCGGTTCGAACCCGGTGTCGCCCAGACCGTCTCGCTCGTCGCGCTCGGAGGCTCGCGCGAGGTGCACGGGCTGAACCTGGACCCGCCCGGTCGGCTGCACCCGCCCGGCCGTCTGAACCGATGAGCACGTCCGCCGAGAGCAGAGGAGCCCGATGACCCGGTTGTCACGCGCCAGGTACGGCGCCCTCTTCGGGCCGACCACCGGCGACCGGATCCGACTGGCCGACACCGACCTGTTCATCGAGATCACCGAGGACCGCAGCGGCGGGCCCGAACTCGCCGGAAACGAGGCCGTCTTCGGCGGGGGCAAGGTGCTGCGCGAATCCATGGGGCAGGGACGCGCAACACGTGCCGAGGGGGCTCCCGACACCGTCATCACCGGAGTGGTGATCCTCGATTACTGGGGGATCATCAAGGCGGACATCGGCATTCGTGACGGCCGCATCACCGCGATCGGCAAGGCCGGCAACCCCGACATCATGTCGGGCGTCCATCCCGACCTCGTGGTCGGGCCGTCGACGGAGATCATCGGGGGCAACGGCCGCATCGTCACCGCGGGCGGCATCGACTGCCATGTGCACCTGATCTGCCCGCAGACGATGGCCGAAGCGCTCGGCGGTGGCATCACCACCATGATCGGGGGCGGAACCGGCCCGGCGGAAGGCAGCAAGGCCACCACGGTCACCCCCGGGGCATGGCATCTGGCCCGCATGCTCGAGTCGCTGGACTCCTGGCCGATGAACATCGCGCTGCTCGGCAAGGGCAACACGGTCAGCGCCGAGGCCATGTGGGAGCAGTTACGCGGCGGCGCAGCGGGATTCAAACTTCACGAGGACTGGGGTAGCACCCCAGCCGCGATCGACGCCTGCCTGACCGTTGCCGACGCGTCGGGCGTACAGGTCGCACTGCATTCGGACACCCTCAACGAGGCCGGCTTCGTGGAGGACACCGTCGGCGCGATCGCGGGCCGGTCGATCCACGCCTACCACACCGAGGGAGCAGGTGGCGGACACGCTCCCGACATCATCACCGTCGCCGCGCAACCGCACGTGCTGCCCAGCTCGACCAATCCGACGCGCCCGCACACGGTCAACACGCTCGACGAGCACCTCGACATGTTGATGGTGTGCCACCACCTCAACCCCAGCGTCCCCGAGGATCTCGCGTTCGCCGAGAGCCGCATCCGGCCGTCGACCATCGCCGCCGAGGACCTGCTGCACGACATCGGTGCGATCTCGATGATCGGCAGCGACGCCCAGGCGATGGGCCGCATCGGCGAGGTGGTCATCCGCACCTGGCAGACCGCCCACGTCATGAAACGCAGGCGCGGTGCGCTGGACGGTGACGGCTCGGGGGCGAGGGAAGCCGACAACCACCGCGCGCGACGCTATGTCGCCAAGTACACGATCTGCCCGGCGATCGCGCACGGCCTCGACGCCGAGATCGGATCGATCGAGGTGGGCAAGCTCGCCGATCTCGTGCTGTGGGAGCCCGCGTTCTTCGGTGTGCGCCCGCACGCGGTGCTCAAGGGCGGCATGATCGCCTGGGCCGCAATGGGAGACGCCAACGCGTCGATCCCGACACCGCAACCGGTGCTGCCGCGCCCGATGTTCGGTGCGGCGCCGTCGGCCGCCGCCGCCACGTCGGTGCACTTCGTCTCGCAGCAGGCCGTCGACGACGGACTGGGCGACCGGATCGACGTGAAACGGCGCCTCGTGCCGGTCAAAGACGTCCGCGGCGTCGGCAAGGCCGATATGCCGCTCAACGACGCGCTGCCACGCATCGAGGTCGATCCCGACACCTTCACGGTCCGCATCGACGGAGATGTCTGGCAGGAACAACCGGCGGCCGAACTGCCGATGGCACAACGGTATTTCCTCTTCTGAAGCTGATGACGAACCTGACCACGCTTCTCGCACTGGCCGATTCGCGGTTGCCAACCGGCGGGCACGTGCACTCCGGCGGCATCGAGGAAGCGATCACCAGCGGGCTGGTGGCCGACGTGACCACGCTGCGGGCATACCTGCGACGACGCATCCGCACCCAGGGCCTGGTGACCGCCTCGCTGGCCGCGGCCGTGCACACGGGAACACTCGCGCCCGCGCAGGCCGACCACGAAACCGACGCCCGCACACCGGCGCCCGCCGCCCGCCAGGCATCGCGCGCACAGGGTCGCGGCCTCGTGCGGCTGGCCCGCCGGGTGTGGCCCGACGACGACTGGGACGCGCTCGACGCCACCCCACACCTGTCGGTCGCGGCGGGATGGGCCGGACGCGCGGCGGGGCTGAGCGCTGAGCAGACCGCCCTCTCGATGGTCTACACCACGATGACCGGTTCGGCGACCGCCGCGCAGCGCCTGCTCGCGCTCGACCCCGCCGACGTCGCCGCGCTCACGTTCGAGCTGTCGGCGCTCTGTGACCAGACCGCGGCCACCGCGGCAAAGGAACTGGCCGACCTGTCCGATCCGTTGCTCGACGTGCTGGCCCAGCGCCACAGCAGGCGTGAGCGCCCCCTCTTCGTCTCGTAGTCCGCCCCGAAAGGATCGTCATGCCACCGCATTTCACCGACGGCGAGCCACACCACCATCTCGAGCGACCCAAGCGCACGCGCCGACCGGGGGAGCCGTTGCGTATCGGCGTCGGCGGTCCGGTGGGTTCGGGGAAGACCGCACTGGTCGCGGCGTTGTGCCGACAGCTGCGCGACGTGGTGTCACTGGCCGTACTGACCAACGACATCTACACCACCGAAGACGCGGACTTCCTGCGACGCCACGCCGTGCTGCCCGACGAACGGATCGCCGCGGTGCAGACCGGCGGCTGCCCGCACACCGCGATCCGCGACGACATCACCGCCAACCTCGACGCGATCGACGACCTCATCGCCGCAAACGACCGGCTGGACCTCATTCTCGTCGAGTCCGGCGGGGACAATCTGACGGCGACGTTCTCGTCGGGGCTGGTCGACGTGCAGATCTTCGTCGTCGATGTCGCAGGCGGCGACAAGGTTCCCCGTAAGGGCGGTCCCGGCGTGACTTACTCAGACCTGATGGTGATCAACAAAACCGACCTCGCCCCGCTGGTCGGAGCCGACCTCGACGTGATGCGGCGCGACGCGGCGGCCGTGCGCGGTGAGCGCCCGTTCGTGATGATCTCGCTCACCGAGGACCCCACGGCCGCCGCGGTGCTGGACTGGGTGCGCGCCCAACTCCGGGTGCCCGTCTAGTGCGGTCCGAGGTGCTGATCGTCGCACGGCGGGACCGCCGGCCGCGTATCGAGTGCGTGGGCGGTCTCGCCGCCCGGCTCACCGGGCCCGACACCGTCCATCTGGTGTCGGCGGCGGCGACCCCGCTGGGTGGCGACGTCCTCCACTTCCGCGTCGTCGTCGAACCGGACGCTCGGCTGCGGATACGCACCGCCGCCGCGACGGTGGCCCTCCCAGGGGCGAAAACCCTTGATTCTCACGCGATCTGGGAGCTCGACGTCGACGGAGAGCTGGACCTCGACCCCGAACCCACGATCGTGGCAGCCGACTCACGTCACCACACCTCGGTCCGCCTGGATGTCGGCGTACATGGACGTGTCAGGCTCCGCGAGCGGGTGCAGATCGGCAGATTCGATGAGCATTACGGGTTCTGGTCAGGGTCGCTGCACGCCGACGTCGACGGCACTGCACTGTTGCGGCATCGCATCGAGTTGGGCAGGGGTTCGGTCACCGACGACGAGATCGGCGCACCGATGGCCGCGATCAGTGAACTGAGCTACCCGGACGCCGACGTCGACGCGGCGGGTGAACCGCTGGCGCTTGCCGCGGGCGGCTGCCTGGCGACCTGGCAGGGCGCGCGGCTCTAGCCTGCGACCTTCTCGGTGTCGCGCACGCCCGCGGCGATCTCCTGAAGCTCCTCTATCCGGGTGCGGGCGTAGGCCTGCTGCTCGGTGATCGTCAGGTTGCCGCGCTGCGTCGACAGGAACGTCACGGTCCACGACACCAGCGTGGTGAGCTTGCGGCGGAAGCCGACCAGATACACCAGGTGCAGCACCAACCAGGCCAGCCAGGCGATGAAGCCGCCGAACTCCAGCGGGCCGATCTTGGCCACGGCGGAGAACCGCGACACCGTGGCCATCGAACCCTTGTCGAAGTACTGGAACGGTTCGCGCTGTGTGGGATCGGCGCCCTTGAGCTCGGCCCGGATCGCGTTGGCGGCATACCGTCCGCCCTGAATGGCGCCCTGCGCCTGCCCGGGCACGCCCTCGACATGGGCCATATCGCCGACCACGAACACGTTCGGATGGCCGGGCAGCGTCAGGTCAGGGTTCACGAGCACGCGCCCGGCCCGGTCGACCTCACCTTCGGACTGCTCTGCGAGGTCCCGGCCCAGCGGGCTGGCCTGCACACCGGCCGACCACACCTTCGTCGCGGACTCGATACGCCGGATCGTGCCGTCGGAGTCCTTGACGGTGATGCCGTTGCGGTCGACGTCGGTGACCATGGCGCCGAGCTGGATGTCCACGCCCATCTTCTCGAGCCGGTCCTGCGCCTTCTTGCCCAGCTTCTCGCCCATCGGGGGCAGGACGGCGGGTGCGGCGTCGAGCAGGATCACCCGTGCGGTGGTCGAATCGATATGGCGGAACGCACCTTTGAGGGTGTGGTCGGCCAGTTCGGCGATCTGTCCGGCCATCTCGACGCCGGTCGGACCCGCGCCCACCACGGTGAACGTCAGCAGCTTCTCGCGTCGCGCCGGGTCACTGGACCGCTCCGCCTGCTCGAACGCGCTGAGAATGCGCGCCCGCAGCTCCAACGCATCGTCGATGGACTTCATGCCCGGCGCCCACTCCGCGAAATGGTCGTTTCCGAAGTAGGACTGGCCGGCCCCTGCGGCGACGATGAGCGAGTCGTACGGGGTCACGTAGGTGTGGCCCAGCAACTCGGAGGTGACCGTCTGGTTGGCCAGGTCGATGTGGGTGACATCGCCGAGGACCACCTGGCAGTTCTTCTGCTTGCGCAGGATCATCCGCGTCGGCGGCGCGATCTCGCCGGACGGGATGATGCCGGTCGCCACCTGGTACAGCAGCGGCTGGAACAGGTGGTGGGTGGTCTTGGCGATCAGCTTGACATCGACGTCGGCTCTCTTGAGCCTCTTGGCAGCGGTCAGCCCGCCGAACCCTGACCCGATGATGACGACCTTGTGCCGATCAGATGCAGTGGCTCCGGGATGGCTCATATTGGGCTCCTCGACGGTGCTTCCACGTGCAGTTCACTACCCGTAACGGTAGTCGCCTGAACACCCGATCAGTGAACGGGTTCGTTGTGTTATATCCCACCCGGCGCCCGGATCACCCGCCAAGCAGCGGCCGGAGGGCTTCGCCGACCGCGGTGACCCGGCCGGGGTGGTACCCGTCGAGGCTCGTCACGGGGCTCAAGATCACCCCGTCGACACCGGCGTCGAGGACCTTGGTCTTGATCTGCTCGGCGATCTGATCGGCACTGCCGAACACCGCTTGCTGTTTGTAGTCGTCGGGGATGATGTCGCCGGTGACGTTCTCGTCGATGATCGCGACGACGAGCATGCTGGTTTCCAGCGTCGCGGGGTCGCGGCCGATCTCCTCGCAGCGCTCCTTGACCACCTGCACCTTGCGCGGCAGCTCGTCGAAGCCGGCGATGATGTTGAGGTGGTCGAAGTGCCGGGCCGCCAGCGGAATCGTCTTCTTCTCGCCGCTGCCGCCGATCATCAGCGGGATGTGGTCCCGGAACCGCGGTTCGGCCATCGCGTCTTTGGCGCGGTAGTACTTGCCGTCGAACGTCGGGCGCTCGCCGCGCAGCATCGGGAGGATGATCTCCAACGCCTCGCCGAGCTTGTTGAAGCGGTCGGTGAAGGTGCCGAACTCGTAGCCGAGGCTGTCGTGTTCGAGCTCGTACCAGCCGGTGCCGATGCCAAGGATGGCGCGTCCCTGGCTCATCACATCCAGCGTGGTGATCGCCTTGGCCAGCAGCGTCGGGTTGCGGTAGGTGTTGCCGGTCACCAGGGTGCCGAGCGGGACCCGCTCGGTGGCCGTGGCCAGACCGCCCAGCGCGGTGTACGCCTCGAGCATGGGCTGGTCCGGCGTGCCGAGCCCGGGCAGTTGATAGAAGTGGTCCATCACGAAGACCGAGTCGAAACCGGCGGCCTCGGCCTCCTGCGCCTGTGCGATGACAGTGGGGAAGATTTCGGCGACGCCCGTGCCGTACGAGAAGTTCGGGATCTGGAGTCCGAGTCTGATGGTCATGAGAGCACGAAACCACACCTAAGCGGAGCGGTCATCCCGTTTAGCTCCATGCGAACAGCGGAATAGTCAGCCGAAGTTTGCGAGCGCGCCCTTGCTGACGTGCAGCACCTGGCCGGTGATGTGCCGCGCCGCCGGTGTGGTGAGGAAAAGGGCGAGGCGCGCGATCTCGTCGGCGACCGGCGGCGGCGTCCGCGACAGGCCTTCGTAGCCGGGCTCGGCGTTCCGTCCCGAGGCCACCGCGTTGACGGTGATGCCTCGAGTGCCGAAGTGCTCGGCCTGACCAGCGGTCCAGTCCGCGAGCGCGGCCTTGATCGCCGCGTCCGCGCTGCCGACGGCCGGGTTTTCGGCGACCACGTTGACGATCGAACCGCCCGAGCGCAGATGGTCACCGAGGATCTGCACCGTCAGCACCGCGGAGACGACGGTCGAGTCAAGTGCCGCACGCCATGCCCGAGCCAGGTCCGACAGCGAATAGGTGCGCGGATCGCCGCCGTCCCACCCGGGGGCGGGCACGTTGACGATCGTGTCGAGGTGATGCGGGAACTGCTGTCGCGCCGCTTCCAGGCTGTCGGGATCGGTGTTGTCGAGCACGATGGCGTCGACATCGAGTTCCTTCGCGGCGACCTCGAGTTCGTCGCGGCGGGCGCCCACGATCACAACGCGGTGACCGGCGTCGCGGAAACCTTCGGCGATCGTGCGGCCCAGATCGGTGTCACCTGCGGTGACGAGCACCTCCATCGCGAAGACCTCCCTGTCATGTTCGACGCTGCACGCAGCGATCCTCCGAAATGTTACTGGACAGTAGCTACAGCACGAAACCGGCGCGCAGGCGCGAGTCCCATAGGGTTTGGCCTGTGGAGTGCGAGGCGGGACGGGTTGAGTAACCCGGCTGGTCTGCCGCGCTGGCTGTATCTGCCCGCCGCGGTCGGCGCGCTGTTCGTCGCGCTGCCGCTCGTGGCGATCGCGGCCAGGGTGGACTGGCCGAACATCGTGCAGCTGATCAGCAGCGAGTCCTCCGTCAACGCCCTGTTGCTGAGCCTGCGCACGGCGACCGCCAGCACGTTGCTGTGCCTGCTGGTCGGCGTTCCGATGGCGCTGGTCCTCGCGCGCAGCGACAGTCGACTCGTCCGAACCGCACGACCCCTCATCCTGCTTCCGCTCGTGCTGCCTCCGGTGGTCGGCGGGATCGCGTTGCTGTACGCATTCGGCCGGCTCGGACTGCTCGGCCAGTATCTGGAGGCCGCGGATGTCCAAATCGCATTCACGACGACGGCGGTCGTGCTCGCGCAGACGTTCGTGTCGCTGCCCTTCCTGGTCATCGCGCTCGAAGGGGCCGTCCGTACGGCCGGAACCGGGTACGAAACCGTGGCCGCCACGCTGGGCGCCCGTCCGTCCCGGGTGTGGTGGCGCGTCACGCTTCCGCTGCTGACGCCCGGCCTGGTCTCGGGCGCGGTGCTGGCGTTCGCCCGGTCCCTCGGCGAGTTCGGCGCGACGCTCACGTTCGCCGGCTCCCGCGAGGGCGTCACCCGGACGCTGCCGCTGGAGATCTATCTGCAGCGGGAGAGTGACCCCGATGCCGCGGTGGCGTTGTCGCTGCTGCTCGTGGTGGTGGCAGCCGTGGTGGTGCTGGGGTTGGGGAGTCGACGGCTGCGCGGTGACAGTGCGTGGAGCGCGGCGTGACCGGTGTCAGCGTGCGTGCGGTCGTCGAGCAGCGCGGCGTCGATGTCGCGTTCGACGTCGACGGCGGTGAGGTGCTGGCCGTGCTGGGCCCCAACGGCGCGGGCAAGTCGACGATTTTGCACGTCGTCGCGGGGCTGGTCCGGCCCGATGACGGTGTCGTACGGGTGGGCCGGCGCGTGCTCACCGATACCGCATCGGGTGTCCATGTGGCGACCCACGACCGCCGCGTCGGACTTCTGATGCAGGATCCGCTGCTGTTTCCGCATCTCGACGTGGCCGCCAACGTCGCCTTTCCGCCCGGCAGCACGCGCCCCGAGCATTGGCTCGCCCACGTCGACGCGATCGAACTGGCCGACCGCAGGCCGCGTCAGCTGTCCGGGGGACAGGCGCAACGGGTCGCACTGGCGCGCGCATTGGCGGCCGAACCCGACGTGCTGCTGCTCGACGAGCCGTTGGCCGGGCTCGACGTCGCGGCCGCCGCTGCGATGCGCAAGGTGCTGCGCGACGTGCTCACACGCGACGGGCGGTCCGCGGTGTTGGTGACCCACGATGTGCTCGACGTGGTCGCCCTCGCCGATCGGGTGCTGGTGCTCGAATCCGGCAGCATCGTCGAAAGAGGCTCTGCCGCAACGGTACTGGCGACTCCGCGGAGCGATTTCGGTGCCCGGCTGGCCGGGGTCAACCTGGTTCGCGGGATGGCGGACGGCCACGGCGTCCTGACCACCCGGTGGGGCGCGGCCTGGTACGGCAGCCCGGCGTCGGATATCGCGACCGCAGGACCGGCGGTCGCCCTGTTTCATCCCGCGGCGGTCGCGGTGTACCGCGACCGGCCGCGCGGCAGCCCGCGTAACACCGTCGAAGTCATCATCGCCGAACTCGACGGTCGCGGCCCCGCGATCCGGGTGCGGGCCGAGGAGCAGCCTGACGGCAGCCCGGGGCTCGCCGCTGACATCACCGCCGAGTCCGCGACCGAACTGAGGCTTGCCCCTGGCGAGCGCGTGTTCTTCGCGGTGAAGGCGCAGGAGGTCACGCTGCATCCCGCCCAGTAACGGGAACCGGAGCAGGCGCGAAGAACAAGCGAGTCACCGGTCATCGACTGCGGTCGGCCACCCCGCGCCACGCGCGGGTACTGTGCTGCGTCAGCAAATCATGGCGCTACTGCTATCAGTGCTTATCGTCTTCTCAGCTATGTCTTATTTATCCTCATTTTGAGCAATTCACACTTGCGTCACGGCGGTAACACGGTAGTTTCTTTCCCATGGATCAGCCGGACGCGATTTCAGCCCCGCGCAGGGGGCTCTCGAGGACATTGGCGGTCGCGGCGGTGACCGGGGCAACTGCCATAGCGCTCGCGCTCCCGACGGTGGCCCAGGCGCAGCCCGAGCCCACGCCAGCGCCGCCCCCACCGCCGCCGACGGGGAACACCTTCCTGCAAGGGCCTCCGCCGCCTCCGGCACCAGGGGCGCCCGCACCCCCTCCGGCACCAGGGGCACCCGCGCCCGGCGCGCCACCTCCCGCACCCGGCGTACCGCCGCCACCTCCGGCGCCGGGGGCACCTGCACCGGCACCCGGTGCTCCGGCACCCGCACCCGCCGATCCGAACGCGCCGCCCCCGGCGCCCGGCGATCCGGGCCGCGTCGACTCGGCCGCGGGTGGCCTCAGCTATGTCGTGCCCGCCGGATGGAAAGTGGCGGATTCGACGCAGCTTTCCTACGGCCAGGTGTTGCTGACCAAGGACGCCCCCGAAGGCGCCGAGCCGCCCAACGACACCAGCATTTTGCTCGGCCGGCTCGACCTGAAGCTCTTCGCGGGCGCCGAGACGGACAACACGAAGGCTGCGCAGCGGTTGGCCTCCGACATGGGCGAGTTCTTCATGCCGTTCCCCGGCACCCGGGTCAACCAGGAGACCGTCGAGCTCAATGCCGATGGCATGCCGGGCGTCGCGTCGTACTACGAGGTGAAGTTCACCGACACGAACAAGCCGAACGGACAGATCTGGGCCGGCGTGGTGGGCAACCCGGTCGAACCGGGTACGCCGCGCGGTCAGCGCACCCCCGAGCGGTGGTTCGTGGTCTGGCTCGGGACCGCGAACAACCCTGTGCCGAAGGAAGAAGCGGTGACGCTGGCCAATTCGATCCGGCCGTACACCCCACCCGCGGCGCCTGAGGCCCCGCCCGCCGATCCGAACGCACCGGCGCCACCGCCGGCCGATCCCAACGCGCCGCCTCCGCCGCCCGCGGATCCCAACGCGCCGCCTCCGCCGGCCGATCCCAACGCGCCTGCCCCGCGGCCCGCGGTCGGCGTGCCGGTTCCGGTCGCGCCGGAGAACGCGCCCGGGATGACGCCACCGGCCTGACGTAGCGCGAAAGCTTCCTCCACGGCATCAAGCCGTGGAGGAAGCTTTTGAGTTCTCCTGCGCTAGTGCGATTGTCAGGGGCCGACCCGCGGCGGGTTGGCGTTCGAGACGTTCACGATGAAGCAATTCGTGCCGCCGAATCCCATGGCGCCCGCGGTCTGACACCGCTCGAAGTTGCCGTCGGCGCCGACCGGTCCGTCACAGATCGTGCCGCCGCCCCACGGCGTCCAGCCACCCTGGCATCCGGCATTGGCCGGAGCGGCCAAGGCGATGCCGCTGGCCGCCAGCGCTCCAACCGCCAGTGCAACAAGTGTTTTCATCTCTTCCACCCTCTCCTTCGCGGTACCGGGCTTCGCGCCCGGTACTGAGCCTTCGCCGTAGCCGTACGGCGGTTCGTCGTTATCTACAGGTTATGCCGTTGTTATCACCGAGGAATCAGGATTTCCCCTACAAGTGTTCGGGCCGGCGTACAGGGATGACCTGCCGCACACCAGATCTGTCCGGTTCGCCGCCGCCGTCGTTAGCGTTGTTCGCTGACAGTGAAGACGCCCGAGGGTGGTGCCCGGGGCCGCCGCGGGGCGACCATGTGGTGATGAGCGTCTCAACCATGACCGCCTGGCAGATTCGACGGCCGGGACCGATGGCCACCCGGCCCATGGAACGCGTGCGAATCGAGGTTCCCCGCCCGGGACCCGGCGAGCTTGCGGTGGCGGTCCGCGCATGTGGCGTGTGCCGCACCGATCTTCACGTCGCCGAAGGCGATCTGCCCGTGCGCCGGCCCCGGGTCGTGCCGGGCCACGAGGTGGTCGGCGAGGTCGTCGAGGTGGGGGAGAGCGCGGGCGCGGAGTTCTCCGTCGGCGACCGCGTCGGCATCGCGTGGCTGCGACATACGTGTGGGCGATGCCCGTACTGCCTCAGAGGCGACGAGAACCTGTGCCCACAATCGCGTTACACGGGTTGGGATGCCGACGGTGGGTACGCCGAGTTCGCCACGGTGCCAGCGGCATACGCGCATCCGCTACCAGCGGGCTACTCCGACACCGAGCTGGCGCCGCTGTTGTGCGCCGGGATCATCGGCTATCGGGCACTGCTGCGCGCGGACCTCCCACCAGGTGGCCGGTTGGGCATATACGGATTCGGCGGTAGCGCGCACCTGACCACCCAGGTGGCCGTCGCGCAGGGCGCCGAAGTTCACGTGATGACGCGCGGGGAAGCCGCGCGCGAGCTGGCCCTGAGTCTGGGGGCGGCGTCGGCTCAAGGCGCCGACGAGCGTCCGCCCGTCGGCCTCGATGCTGCGATCCTGTTCGCGCCCGTCGGTGAGCTCGTCCCACCGGGACTCGAAGCACTCGATCGTGGTGGCACGCTTGCGATCGCGGGTATTCACCTCTCCGACATCCCGACGTTGAACTACCAGCGTCACCTCTTCCAAGAGCGTCAGGTCAGATCGGTCACCGCCAACACTCGCGGCGACGCACGGGCCTTTCTGACTTTCGCCGGTGAACACCACATCAAGGTGACCAGCCCGCCATACCCGCTCGACCGGGCCGACGCCGCGCTGAGCGATCTGGCCTCCGGCCGGGTCTCCGGGGCCGCGGTGTTGGTCGTTTAGAGCTCGGCCATCGCGGCGCGGAGCCGGCCCACGAGATCCCCACGGCCGTACCGGTAAACGGGACCGGTCCCGTCGGCCAGCAGGATACGTAGCCGCGCCATGCCCCGCGCTCCGACCATCCGAGGAGAGTGCAGCCGCAGCGTTACCTCGTCGATCACGTCCTCCGCGGTGGCGATGTTCGGTACGTGCAACGGCACCCGCGAAGACATCAGCGGGCCGTGCCCGCGGGCATCCCGGACGATCCGTCGCAGTGCCCTGGCCACCGCCTCGCGCTCGGCGGTCGACGTCAGCCGGGCGCAGTGCGCGGCGTACGCGCCGCTGTCGGGTGCGACGCCGCCGACGGCCGCCATCCGGTCGAACTTGCTGGCCCTCAGCCGCGCCACCACCCACGCGCGTAGAGAGGGGGCAGCCGCCCCGCTCGCTGCCGCCGCAAACGGCGACACAAGGGTTGGTGGATTCGGATTGTCCGACATATCGATCCTCGTTAGCGACGGATGTGTGACCACTGACAACTGTATAACGGTCATGCATGACCGGTCAAATTGAATTAGCAGTCACGCAAAGCTAGGCTTGGCATATGACTCGCATGCGGTGGCTGGGGGACCAGGAGACGAAACCGGCACCGCCGCGTCTCGCCCTGGTTCAGAGCCTGGTCAACACGGCGGAGTTGCCGTCCGGCCCCGACCGTTTGGCCGATCCGGACGACGCGCGGCCGTGGCTGCAGAACAAGGGATTGCTGGATCCCGGTGACGGCATCGACGAGGGCGACCTCGATCTGCTGCGTGGTTTGCGCGAGGCCCTGCGCGCGATGCTGGTCCACAACGCCGGTGGTCCGCCGCCGACTGCGGCGGCGTTGGCGCCGCTGCGGGCCGCGGCCGGTGGCGCCGCACGGGCCGAGGTCGAAGACTCGGGGCGGATACGGCTTTCGGCGGTGGGCACCTCGCTGCACGACCGCCTCACCGAACTGCTACTGGCGATCCACGATGCGCAGCGCGACGGCTCCTGGTCGCTGTTGAAGGCATGTGCCAACGAGGAGTGCCAGTGGGCCTTCTACGACCGCTCGCGTAACCACCGTGGCACCTGGTGCAGCATGGCGACTTGCGGTAACAAGCTCAAGAACCGTGAGTTCCGCGCCCGCAAGCGCGCCTCGCACTGACGTCAGCTCAGATGCCACACGAACGCGGCCGCCAGCGCGCCGAGTCCGTTCAGCGACCAGTGCAGCGCGATCGGCGCGATCAGGCTGCCGCTGCGGCGCCGCAACCAGGTGAAGACGAAGCCCGCGATGCCGGTGGCGACCACCGCCAGCGTCACGCCTGCAACGGTGCCCATCACCCCTCCGCCGAAGATCCGGGTGAAGCCGACGTTGCTACTGGTCAGGCCCAGCGAGGTGGCGATGTGCCAGAGTCCGAACAACAGCGAACCGGCCGCGGCGACACCACGCCAGCCCCAGGCGCGGTCGAGCGCTCCGTGCAGCACGCCGCGGAACGCCAGTTCCTCGGGGATCACGGTCTGCAGGGGGATGATGACCATCGACGCAATGAGCGCGCCCGAGATCGTGGCGTAGTTGTTGTTCATGAACATCGGCCGCGTCCACGGCAGCAGCGCACCGATCGCGATGACCGACAACACCATCGCGACGGCGCCCAGCGCGTAGCCGGTTCCGGACTTCAAGTGTTCGCGGCTCAGGCCGAGTTCGGCCCACCCGAGGCCGCGGGAGCGGACCAGCGCCACCAGAAGCAGCGCCGCCGCAGGCACCGTCGCCACGCTGGCCCACGGCGTGGTGAAGTGCGCGATCAGGTTCGTCAGCGCCAACACCACCACGACCACTGCGATGTCGACGTAGGTGCGGAAGTGGTGCAGCGCGGAGAGCTGTTCGACCAGCGGATGCGGGCGCTCGGCGAGGGCGGCTTGGTCGGACACGAAAATCCAGTCTAGCGGTCGTGTTCGCTGAGGGTGTCCTGCGACAGCGACGGCGCTTGGTAATCCGGGTCCCACGTCCACCCCGAGATCGCCGGATCGTCCTCGCCGTGTTCCCGGGTGTAGCGCCGGGCCGCCAAGCGCGCGTCGGCCATCTCCTGGCGCAGCCCGGCCACGCTGCTGCCCAGATAGGCGACGCGGTCGATCACGTCCATGACCAGATGGAACCGGTCGAGGTCGTTGAGCATCACCATGTCGAACGGGGTCGTCGTGGTGCCGCGTTCCTTGAAGCCGCGCACATGCAACTGGGCATGGTTGGCGTGCCGGTAGGTCAGTCGGTGAATCAGCCAGGGATAGCCGTGATAGGCGAAGATGATCGGCTTGTCCTTGGTGAAGATCGAGTCGAATTCGCGATCGGACAGGCCGTGCGGGTGCTCGGACTCCGGTTGCAGCCGCATGATGTCGACGACGTTGACCACCCGCACCTTGAGCTCGGGCAGCCGCCGACGCAGGATGTCGGCGGCCGCCACCGTTTCCAGGGTCGGGATGTCTCCGGCGCATGCGAGCACCACGTCGGGCTCCCCGGTCGTGTTGCTCGCCCACTCCCAGATCCCCAGACCGCGCGTGCAGTGCGCGATCGCCGAATCCATGTCCAGGTAGTTCAGCGCCGGTTGCTTTCCGGCGACGATCACGTTGACGTAGTGGCGGCTGCGCAGGCAGTGGTCGGCCACCGACAGCAAGGTGTTGGCATCGGGCGGCAGGTACACCCGCACGACCTCGGGGCGCTTGTTGGCGACGTGGTCGATGAAGCCGGGATCCTGGTGCGACGCGCCGTTGTGGTCCTGGCGCCAGACATGCGATGTCAGAAGGTAATTCAGCGATGCGATCGGCGCCCGCCAGGGCATCTCCCGACTGCTGTTGAGCCACTTGGCGTGCTGGTTGAGCATGGAGTCGATGATGTGGATGAACGCCTCGTAGCAGTTGAACAGCCCGTGTCTGCCCGTCAGCAGATATCCCTCGAGCCAGCCCTGGCAGAGGTGTTCGGACAGCACCTCCATCACCCGGCCCTCCGAACCGAGGTTCTCGTCGTCGGGGGTGACCTCGGCCAGCCACGCCTTGTCGGTCACCTCGAGGGTCGCCGACAGCCGGTTGGACGCGGTCTCGTCGGGTCCCATCAACCGGAATCGGTCGGCGTTACGCGCGATGACGTCACGAAGAAACGTCCCGAGCACCCGGGTCGCCTCGGTCGATTCGGAGGCGGGGTCGTCAACTGGCACCGCGTAATCGGTGAAGCGCGGCAGGTCCAGATCCTTGAGCAGGAACCCGCCATTGGCGTGCGGGTTGGCGCTCATCCGCCGCTGTCCGCGCGGGGCGAACGCGCGTAACTCGGGCAGTAGCGCGCCGTCCTCGTCGAACAGTTCTTCGGGCCGATAGCTGCGCATCCACTCCTCGAGCTGGGCGCGGTGTTCGGGGTTGGTGTGGGTGCCCGACAACGGAACCTGATGGGACCGCCACGTGCCCTCGACCTTCTTTCCGTCGACCTTCTGCGGGCCCGTCCAGCCCTTCGGTGTCCTCAACACGAGCATCGGCCACAGCGGCCGGCCCCGTTCGCCGTCGAGGCGAGCGGCGCGCTGGATCGCGGCGATCTGGTCGAAGGCCTCGTCGAGCGCCGTCGCCAGCTGCTGATGCACGTTGGCCGGATCGTCACCGGCCACGGTGATGGGCCGGTAGCCATAGCCGAACATCAGCGACTCGAGTTCCTCCTGCGGAATGCGCGCGAGGACGGTGGGGTTGGCGATCTTGTAGCTGTTGAGGTGCAGGATGGGCAGGACCGCACCGTCGGTGACCGGGTTGAGGAATTTGTTCGAATGCCAACTGGTCGCCAGCGGGCCGGTCTCGGCTTCGCCGTCACCGATGACACAGGCGACCACCAGGTCGGGGTTGTCGAACGCCGCGCCGTAGGCGTGCACCAGCGCGTAGCCCAACTCCCCGCCTTCGTGGATGGACCCGGGGGTCTCCGCGGCGACGTGGCTGGGGATGCCACCGGGGAAAGAGAACTGGCGGAACAGCTTTCGCATTCCCTCGGTGTCTTCGGAGATACCCGAGTACACCTCGCTGTAGGTGCCCTCGAGATACGCGTTGGCCACCAAGCCGGGACCGCCGTGTCCCGGGCCGGTGATGTAGATGACGTTAACGTCGCGGTCGCAGATGACGCGGTTCAGGTGCGCGTAGACGAGATTGAGGCCCGGTGTTGTGCCCCAGTGGCCGAGCAACCGGGGCTTGACGTGCTCGGGCGCCAGCGGCTCGCGCAGCAGTGGATTGTCCAGAAGATAGATCTGGCCGACGGACAGATAGTTGGCGGCGCGCCAGTAGGCGTCGATCAGGTCGAGTTCATCGGCGGACAGCGTGGGGGACAGGGCCTCGGCAGTCATCTGACTCATCATCATCGAAACGGGTGAACGGGTGTGCCACTCCTGTACCCGATGCGCGTGAAGCTACCCATTAGCCTGTCTGGCGTGTTGGGATTCGCAGTGCCGCAGTTCGGGGCGTCGGCCCGAGCGGACCTCGCGCGCTACGCGGCCAGCGCCGAAAGCCTCGGTGCGGACAGCCTCTGGGTGGGCGACCGCTTGTTGACCGCGGTGCACCCCAGTGTCGGCTACGCAGGTCAAGACACCATTCCCGAACAGTTCCGCGCCGGCCTGGACCCGTTCATCACGTTGGCGGTGGTGGCCGCCGCCACGTCGCGCGTCCGGTTGGGTAGCAGCGTGTTCGTCGCACCGTGGTACCCGCCGGTGCAGCTGTGCCGCCAGCTGACCGCCATCGATGTGGTCAGCGGAGGCAGGCTCGTTCCCGGTTTCGGGATCGGGTGGTCGCCGGAGGAGTTCCTCGCCGCCGGCGCCCCGTTCCGCGCCCGCGGCGCCCAACTGGACGAGGTGCTCGATGCCATCGAGCAGCTGTGGACGACGAATCCGGTGGAACACGAAGGCAAGCGGTGGTCGATCCCGTTGTCGTGGGTGGACCTCAAACCGGTCCAGCAACCTCGTCCGCCGATCTATCTCGGCGGGTTCACTCCGGCGAGCCTGCGGCGCATCGGGACGCGCGGCGACGGGTGGCTCCCCGCCGTGCTGGTGCCCGGAGGTGTCATGCCCGAGTTCCTTGCGACGCAGCGCCGCACCATCGACGACGCCGCCCGCGAGGCCGGCCGGGATCCGTCGGCCATACACACCTGTGTGCGCATCAACGTCGCCGGCGGCACACCGATCGATGCGGTCGCCGAGGCGGTGCGGACGCTGGCCGACGCCGGTTATCCGGACGTCTTCGTCGACCTGATGTACGTCGCCACCGACACCGACGACCACCTGCGGTGGGTCGAAAGTCTCCTGGCGGCATGAGCGAACCACTGCTGGCATCCGTGCGGGTGCTCGACCTCGGCGGCGCCGAATCCGACGGAGTGAGCCGGCTCTACGCCGACCTCGGAGCCGATGTCCTGAAGATCGAGCCGCCCGGTGGGCGGTCCGACCGGCAGGCGCTCCCGGCGGTGGCCGGAGCGAGTATTCCGTTCCGCTTGCACAACGCGAACAAGCGGTGCGCGGTTCTGGACCCCGCCAGCCCCGACGGCCGCGGGGCACTGCGGGATTTGGCGGGCACCGCCGATATCGTCGTCGACGGCGGAAGACCCGGCGGGGCAGTCCAATTCGGAACATCGTGCGCCGCCCTGGCTCAACAGTTCGGCCACCTCGTCGTGTTATCGGTCACGGACTTCGGCGCCGACGGGCCGTATGCCTCGTGGCGGGCCACCGACCCCGTGTTGTACGCGTTGTCGACGGCACTGTCGCGTACCGGGCCGACGGCCGGCACCCCGGTGCTTCCCCCGGTCGGACTGGCATCGGGAACCGCTGCGACACAGGCGGCATGGGCAGCGCTGGCCGCCTACTACCACCGGTTACGGACTGGGACAGGCGATTACATCGACTTCTCCCGGTTCGAGGCGGTGCTCCAGTCGCTGGATCCGCCGTTCGGATCAGAAGGTCAGGCGGCCGTCGGCGTCAAGAAGACCACCGAAATCTGGCGCGGCAGACCACGCAACCAGAACATCTATCCGATCTTCGCTTGCAAGGACGGACATGTACGGATCTGCCTGCTGTCCCCGCGCCAGTGGCAGGGCATGCGCGCCTGGCTGGGTGAACCCGAACAGTTCGCCGACCCCAAGTTCGACACGATCGCGGCGCGGTATGGGGCATCTCGCGAACTCAACGCCTTGATCGGCGATTTCGTCGCAAACCAGACCATGGAGGCTCTGGTCACCGAGGGACAAGAGCGGGGCGTTCCCATCGCGGCCGTGCTCACCCCCACGGAGACACTGGCCTCCGAGCACTTCCGCGCGGTCGGTGCGCTGACCACCGCCGAGTTCGCCCCGGGCGCCGATGTCGTCGCCCCGGTGGGACCGTTCGTCGTCGACGGCCATCATCGCGGCCTGAGGTGGTTGGCCCCCGCTCCCGGCGCTGACGAACCCGCCTGGGCCACACCGTCATCGGTGACAGCATCGCAGGGTACGGTCGCGCCGCAGCGTCCTTTCGAGGGGATGCGCATCCTCGACCTCGGCGTCATCGTCGCCGGGGGCGAGCTGGGCAGGTTGTTCGCCGACCTCGGCGCCGAGGTGGTCAAGATCGAGAGCGCCGCCTATCCCGACGGGCTGCGCCAGGCCCCGCCCGGTCAGGTGATGAGCAGGTCCTGGGCGCTGACCCACCGCAACGAGCAGAGCCTGGGGCTCGACCTGCGTACGCCCGCGGGCGCCGACCTGTTTGCTCGCCTGGTCACAGGCGCCGACGCCGTGTTCGCCAACTTCAAGCCGGGAACGCTTGCATCGCTGGGGTTCTCCTATGACCGTCTGCGGGAGCTGAATCCGCGCATCGTGCTCGGGGAGAGCAGCGCCTTCGGCGTGGCCGGTCCGTGGAGCTCGCGCATGGGGTACGGGCCGCTGGTGCGGGCCACCACCGGGGTCACCGCGTTGTGGGCGTCTGCCGACGGCGGCTTCTACGATGCGACGACGATCTTCCCGGACCACGTGTCGGCGCGGCTCACCGCGATCGCCGCACTGGCCGCGCTGATCCGGCGCGAGCGAACCGGACAGCCCGCACACGTACACGTCTCGCAGGCCGAGGCCGCGGTCAGCCAACTGGCAACCCGCTACGTCACCGAGTCCGCGGGTGCGGCAGGCCTGCCCGTCGTCGACGACACAGCGGCGCACGGTGTGTACCCGTGCGCCGGTGACGACGAGTGGTGCGTGATCTCGCTGCGCTGCGAGATCGACCACGCCGCACTGGGATCGGTCACCGGCGGCGTCGACACCGCGGAATGGACCCGCACCCGCGACAAGACCGTGGTGGCGCGCACTTTGCAGGACGCCGGGATCGCCGCCGCGCCGATGAACCGTGCCGTCGATGTGCCTGCCGACCCGCAGGTGCGGCACCGAAAGCTGTACTCCGACATGGAGCATCCGCTTTTCGACGCGCCCATACTCACCGAAACGGGGCCGGCGCCGTACACGAACATCCCTCCCGCCCTGCTGAGGCCCGCGCCCATGCCGGGGGAGCAGACCCGTGAGATCTGCCGGCAGATCCTCGACATCCCCGCCGAGGAGACCGATCGGCTCATCGCCGACGGCACGCTCTTCGCATACCGAGAAAGGCCGTGATGGAAGCCAGGACGCCGGTGTTGGTCGGCTACGGACAAGTCAACCAGCGCGACGAGAACCCCGACGTGTCGCCGATCGACCTGATGGTCGCGGCCGCACGCCAAGCAGCGGACCCCAGGGTCCTTGAGGCAGCCGACTCGGTTCGGGTGGTCAATCTCCTTTCGTGGCGGTACCGCGATCCCGGATTGCTTCTCGCGCAACGCCTCCACGCCGACAACGCCGCGACCCGCTATACAGGGGTCGGCGGTAATACGCCGCAGTCGCTGGTCAACGAGGCGTGCCGAGACATCCAGAACGGTCGGGCCGAGGTGGTTCTGATCGCGGGCGGTGAAGCCTGGCGCACCCGAAGCCGGCTGCGCGCCAAGGGCGTGCGGCCGGACTGGCCGCGCCAGGACGAGTCCGTCCCGATGGCCGAGGGCGCCGACGAAGGGGTCCCGATGGCCGGGCCCGCCGAAATCAAGATCAGCCTGGACCGGCCTGCCTATGTCTACCCGATGTTCGAGCAAGCCCTGCGTATCGCCGCGGGCGAGTCCGACGAGGAGCACCGACGCCGGATCGGTGAGCTGTGGGCACAATTCAGTGCGGTCGCCGCGGACAACCCCCACGCGTGGGTCCGAGACGCGGTGCCGGCCGAGCAGATCTGGCAGGCCGGACCGGGCAACCGGATGATCAGCTGGCCCTATCCGAAGCTGATGAACTCCAACAACATGGTCGACCAGGCTGCGGTGCTGGTGCTCACCTCGGCAGACAAGGCCACGCATCTGCAGATCCCCAGGGACCGTTGGGTGTTCCCGTACTCGGGCACCGACGCGCACGATACCTATGCGATCGGCGAGCGCGCGGAGTTCTCCACGTCTCCTGCGATTCGGATCGGGGGGCGGCGGGCCTTGGAACTGGCCGAGGTCGGCATCGACGATGTCGGGCTCGTCGACGTCTACTCGTGCTTCCCTTCGGCGGTTCAGGTGGCCGCCAACGAGCTCGGCCTCCCGATCGCAGACCCCGCCAGACCGCTGACGGTGACCGGCGGGCTGACCTTCGCGGGCGGGCCGTGGAACAACTACGTCACTCACTCGATCGCGACCATGGCCGAACGACTCCTCGCCGCCCCCGGCCAGCTCGGGTTGATCACCGCCAACGGCGGATACCTCACCAAGCACAGCTTCGGCATTTACGGCACCGAACCGCCGCCACACGAGTTTCGTTGGGAAGACGTGCAATCGGAGGTCGACCGCGAGCCGACCCGAACGGCGCTCGTGGACTGGGCCGGGGTGGGCACCGTGGAGACGTGGACGACACCGTTCGACCGCGAGGGCTCACCGGAGAAGGCATTCCTCGCGGTTCGGACCCCCGACGACGAGCGGGTGCTGGCGGTCATCTCAGACGCGGCGGGGGCGGCGGCGACGGTTGAGGAGGACATCTCGGGCGCGAAGGTCCAGGTCAATCCGGACGGTACGGCCGCATTGAGGTAGCCGGATCGGCCGCGTTGCGGTAGTCAGTCGAGGTCTGCCAACAGCGCGTCGAGGCGCTGGCGGGCCGCCTCCGCCGCGCCCGGACCGACGACGGCATGGACCCGACCGGCCTCCACCGCGGCGATCGCGGCATCGGCGACCACGGCGGGGCTGATCGCACCACGCATCGCGTCATCGTTCCGGTCGTTGGGGACGCTGACCGCCCCCGGCGGGGTAAGACTCGCCGAGTTGGGTCCCAGCGGCGTGTCCACCAGTCCGGGGCACAACACGGTCGCACCCATATCGCTTGAGACGGAGCGCAGTTCGATGTCGAGCGTCTCCGTCAATCCGACGACGGCGTGCATGGTCGCGTTGTACGGCCCGAGGTTGGGCAGCGGGATGAGCCCGCCCGCGGACGCGGTGTTGAGGAAGTGCCCGGAGCGTTGCGCGACGAACAGCGGAGTGAAGGTCTTCACCCCGTGTACGACACCCATCAGCTTGACGTCGATGACCCACCGCCACGTCTCGATCCGCTGCTCCCACCCCGGCGTATGTTCGCACACCACCCCGGCGTTGTTGCACACCAGATCGACGCGTCCGAAGCGGTCCAAAGTGTGCGCCGCCAGCGCATCGACATCGACCGCGTCACGCACGTCGACGCGTACCCCGGTCACTGCCCCCTCGTGACCGGACAGTGCGTCGACCGCCGCGGGTATCGCATCCTCACGGATGTCGGCGATCACCACGTCGACGCCGCGACCCACCAGATGCGTGGCGAGCGCCAAACCGATTCCACTGGTTCCGCCGGTGACGACGGCGACCTTTCCGGGCTCGATCCTCATGCGGGCCTGCCTTTCTCGTCGCTACGGTGCGTTCGCGGGCACCTCGGTGTATCGCGGCTGAAAACCCTCGGGGGCGAAGGTGAATCCCTTGCCGGTCACCTCGCTCATGCACGAGACGCCCGCGTCCTGCACATTGCAACGGAACCCGGCGACAGCCAGGATCCGGTTGAATTCCAGCACCTTCGCGTCGTCGAGGACGAACTGCGCCTGCTCCAATGCCGCGAAGCGGGGTTCACCCTCGCGCTCGACGATGATCGCGTTCGGCGCGACCTGTTCACGGGCGCCGTTGTCCACCGTGTCCGGTTCGCCGGTGATGTTCATGCTGGACAGCGGGGAGGCGGCCGACTGGCAGCCCGCCTTGTCACGCGGTATGACGGCGCACGCCCAGCGTCCACTCGGCGTGGTGAAGAAGTAGACGGCCGACCCGGCTGGATGCGCGACGTAGTCGAATGCGTCGACCAGGTGCGCGCTGTTCGGCGGCGGGGCAGGCGCTTCGGAGGTCGTGGAGGTCGGCGACGCCACGAACGGTTCGTCGGTGGTGACGATCCGCTCGGCCGAGCACCCCGCGACCAGGATCGCGACGGCCGACATCAGACATAGGACACGCATCTCGGCTCTTAAGCGTGCCGGAACCGGTTTTCGTCCGCGCAGCGGGGGTGGCCGATCAGCCGGCCAGCATCGCTTTGAGCTTCTGCGCGTTCCAGACCGCGTGCCCACCCAGGTCGTTGTTGAAATAGACCAGCGTCCGTCTGCCTTCGTTCTCCCACGCCGAGATCCGGTCGGCCCAACGCCGCAACGCATCGTCGGGGTAGGAGCCCGCGTACATCGAATCCTGGTCCGGGCCGTGCATCCGGATGTACACCAGCTCACTGGTCGCCCGCGGGACACAGCGCAGACCCGCACCGCTCATCACCACGTAGGCGGCGCCGTGGCGCTCCAGCAATGCGTAGACCGCCGCGTCGTCCCAGGACGGATGCCGCAACTCCATCGCCACCGGAATGTGATCGGGCATGAGCTTGAGGAAGTGCTCCAAACGGGCGTCGTCGCGCTCGAGTTCCGGGTGCAGTTGCACGAGCAACGCCTCGCTGCGGTCACCGAGCAATTCCCAGCACCGGTCGAAGCGCTCGACCCAGGGCGCCGGCTCCCGTAACCGGCGGTAGTGCGTGAGTCCGCGTTGGGCCTTCACCGACATCGTGAACCCGTCGGGCAGCCGCTGTCGCCAACCGGCGAACGCGCTGTCCTTCGGCCAACGGTAGAAGCTGGCGTTCAGTTCGACGGTGTCGAACTCCTCGACGTAGCGGGCCAGCCGTTTGGCCGTCGGCAGCCCCGCCGGGTACAGGACGTCCTTCCAATGGTCATACGACCACCCCGAGGTGCCGATCCGGATCACCATCGCGTCATTCCCGCGCCATGACGGCGTCAGGCAGGTCGTTGTCGAGCGACACCTTGACCAAGGCGCCGGCGAGCTTTGCACACTTGCGCGGCGCCAGCGCGGCGAGCTCGTCGCTGCCACTTGGCAGTCCGAGCTTGCGCGCGGTACTGCTGGCGCGCGCGTCGAAGTAGGGGCGGATCCATGTCCAGGTGTCCTGGACCTCCCGCAGGAAGATGTCGGCGCCGGTGTCGCCGATACCCTTGAATCCCTTGAGTGAACGCCTCAGCGCGGTCGCGTCGTGATCCTCGGTCCCATCGAGATTGCGTAAATCCCCGCCGTATTCGTCGACAACGCTCTTGGAAATATCGGTGAGCCTGGTCGCCGAGCTTTCGTCGTACCGAACGTAGTGAGCACGGCCGAAGGCGCGAATCATTTCGGCGCGGTCGGCGTCGAGGACGGCCTTGGGGGTGCGCAGACCCGCGCGGAACAACTCCCGCGCGGCTTCGACCGCGATCGAGGCATCGATCGGTTTGCTCGACAGCATGCACAGGGTCAGCAGCTGAAAGAGCGGCATCGGCTTGTCCGCCAACCGGATACCGGCGTCTTCGGCGTAGGCCGTGCCCGCCTGCTCGAGGAGGCGCTTGACCAGCTTCTTACGTGCTGCGGCGTCCACGTCGGCTGGCGTACCCGCGCTCTTTCGGGGGCAAACTCTTGGCATAGTTGGTCCCGCGGATGACCCACGGTCGCAGTTGCCGCTTGGTGACCAGCCCTGCGCCGTCCACGCGCAGCCATCCGCGCATCTCTCTGCCCGCCATCACCATCGGTGCGACGTGTTCGCGCGACAACAGCTTCGCGGTGTCGTCGGGCGGCACCCGCACCATCAGGCCGCCTTGACCGCTGGCGGCCAACGCCATGTTGCCGCCGATCAAGAAGGCCAACCCACCGAACATGGCCTTCTCCTCGACTCCTTGTTCGCCGCTGAGCAGTTCGCGAATGCGGTGAGCCAGGTCCTCGTCGTACGCCATACGACGACGGTATCGCTCAGGGTCGTGACCTGCGATCGATCACGACCCCGAGCGCGGTCCTGCGGTCAGGCGGCCGCGGTGGCCGCTACCTCTGCGGGCTGCAGAGCCTGCGCGACGATGTCGGCAACGTCGGTCATCGGCTTGACCTCCAGCGCGTCAAGCACGTCGGCCGGGACGTCATCCAGGTCGGGCTCGTTACGCTGCGGGATGAAAACCGTTGACAGCCCGGCCCGTTGCGCCGCGAGCAGCTTCTGCTTGACGCCGCCGATGGGCAACACTCGACCGTTCAGCGTGACCTCGCCGGTCATCCCGACGTCCGCACGGACCTGACGACCGGTGGCCATCGACACCAGCGCGGTGACCATCGTCACGCCCGCCGACGGACCGTCCTTCGGCACGGCGCCCGCGGGCACGTGCACGTGGATGCGACGGTCCAGAAGCTTGGGGTCGACGCCCAACTGCTCGGCATGCGAGCGCACGTAGGACAGCGCAATCTGCGCGGACTCCTTCATGACCTCGCCCAGCTGCCCGGTCAGTTGCAACCCGGGCTCACCGTCGGTCGCCCCGGCCTCGATGTAGAGCACATCGCCGCCGAGGCCGGTGACCGCCAACCCGGTGGCCACCCCCGGCACCGCCGTGCGCTCGGCAGATTCCGGCAGGAAGCGCGGACGCCCCAGGTACTCAACGAGATCCGGCTCGTCGACGGTCAGGCTGGTGATGTCGCCGGCAGCCAGCTTCGTCGTCACCTTGCGCAGCGCCTTGGCCAGCAGCCGCTCGAACTGGCGCACCCCCGGCTCGCGGGTGTAGTCCGCGGCGATCTTGCGCAGCGCCGCCTCGGTGACGATCACCTCGTCCTCGGTCAGCGCCGCCCGCTCGCGCTGCCGGGGCAGCAGGAAGTCGCGGGCGATGGCGACCTTGTCGTCCTCGGTGTAGCCGTCGATCTGCACCAGTTCCATGCGGTCCAGCAGGGCCGACGGGATGTTCTCGATGACGTTGGCCGTCGCCAGGAACACCACGTCCGACAGGTCCAGATCCAGGTCCAGGTAGTGGTCGCGGAACGTGTGGTTCTGCGCCGGGTCCAGGACCTCCAGCAGCGCCGCCGCGGGGTCCCCGCGGAAGTCGGAGCCGACCTTGTCGATCTCGTCGAGCAGCACCACAGGGTTCATCGAACCGGCCTCGCCGATGGCACGCACGATGCGACCGGGCAGCGCACCGACGTAGGTGCGCCGGTGGCCGCGGATCTCGGCCTCGTCGCGCACGCCACCGAGGGCAACGCGAACGAACTTGCGGCCCAACGCGCGTGCGACGCTCTCACCCAGCGAGGTCTTGCCGACACCGGGGGGACCGGCCAGCACCATCACCGCGCCAGAACCGCGGCCGCCGACGACCTGCAACCCGCGCTGGGCGCGGCGCGCCCGCACAGCCAGGTACTCGACGATGCGGTCCTTGACGTCCTCGAGGCCGTGGTGATCGGCGTCCAGGATCTCCCGCGCCGTCCTCAAATCGGCGGAGTCCTCGGTGTGGACGTTCCACGGCAGGTCGAGCACGGTGTCCAGCCAGGTGCGGATCCAACCGCTCTCCGGGCTCTGATCACTTGCGCGCTCGAGCTTGCCGACCTCGCGCAGCGCGGCCTCGCGCACCTTCTCTGGCAGGTCCGCGGCCTCGATGCGGCCGCGATAGTCGTCGGAGCCGTCGGGTTCGTCCTCGCCGAGCTCCTTGCGGATGGCGTTGAGCTGCTGGCGCAGCAAAAATTCCTTCTGCGTCTTCTCCATGCCCTCACGGACGTCTTCGGCGATCTTCTCGTTGACCTCGACCTCGGCCAACTGAGCACCCGTCCACTCGATCAGCGCACGCAACCGCTCAACCACGTCCGGCGTCTCGAGCAGCTGACGCTTCTGAACCTGGGTCAGGTACGACGCGTAGCCCGCGGTGTCGGCCAGCGCCGACGGATCGGAGAGCTGGTTGACGAAATCGATGATCTGCCAGGCTTCACGCCGCTGCAGCATCGCCAGCAGCAGCTTCTTGTACTCGGCCGCGAGCTTGAAGGCCTCCTCGGTGACCTCGGATTCGTCGACCACGGTCACCTCGACCCACAGCGCCGCGCCGGGTCCGGTGGCGCCGGCGCCGATGTGGGCACGGCTCTCGCCCCGCACCACCGCGGCGGGTCCACCGACCATGCGCCCAATCTGCACGATCGAAGCCAGCACCCCGTGCGAGGGATAACGGTCCTCGAGGCGGGGAGCGATCAGCAGTTCTCCGGACTCGCTCGCGCGGGCGGCGTCGACCGCGGCGCGCGCGGCCTCGTCGAGCTCGATCGGCACCACCATCCCGGGCAGCACGATCGACTCGCTCAGGAACAAGACCGGAACAGTCTTGGCTTCAGCCATCAATCCTCCAAAGTTTGAGTCTGTTGCGCTCAACCTTGGGGTGACCTGGTTTGTTCCCTCACCCGTCGCGCGGTGTACGCGCACCGCGAAACACCCCCGAGACGGCAGGAAGCCTGCCGTTCGGGGTAAACGGCAGGCTCCCTGTGTGGGTGGATCTACGCGGTGCGGTTACGCACTGGCCTGTGCACCCAGCACCCGCTGGATGTCAGGCTTCATCATCTCCAGCTGCTGACCCCAGTAGCCCCAGCTGTGAGTCCCCTGTGCCGGGAAGTTGAACACCCCGTTGGTGCCACCCGCCGCGACATAGTTGTCCTTGAAGGTGACGTTGGTCCGCAACGTGAAGCCTTCGAGGAACTGGGCCGCCATCAGGTTCTGGCCGGCCGCGCCGCCATCGAGATCCGACGGCGTACCGGTGCCGCAGTAGATCCAGATGCGGGTGTTGTTGGCCACCAACTGGTTGATGTTGATCATCGGGTCGTTGCGCTTCCACGCCGGATCCGATGACGGACCCCACATGCTCTCGGCGTTGTACCCACCCGCGTCTTGCATGGCGAGACCGATCAGCATCGGCCACCAGCCCTCGGACGGGTTGAGGAAGCCCGACAGCGAAGCGGCGTAGATGAACTTCTGCGGGTGATAGATCGCGTACGTCAGCGCGCTGCTGCCGGCCATCGAAATACCCACCACGGCATTGCCGTTCTGCGACACGCCCCTGTTGGCTTCCAGCCACGCCGGGAGTTCCTGGGTCAGGAACGTCTCCCATTTGTAGGTGTAGTCCTGGCCGTTACCCCGCGACGGCTGGTACCAGTCGGTGTAGAAGCTCGACTGTCCGCCGACCGGCATGACGACCGAGAGCCCGGACTGGTAGTACCACTCGAAGGCCGGGGTGTTGATGTCCCAACCGTTGAAGTCGTCCTGGGCGCGCAGGCCGTCGAGCAGGTACACCGCATGCGGCCCACCGCCCTGGAACTGGACCTTGATATTGCGGTTCATCGCGGGGGAGAACACGTCGAGATACTCGACGGGCAACCCGGGCCGCGAGAACGCTCCGGCAGTGGCCGAACCCCCGGCGAAGCCGATCAGCCCGGGCAGCGCCGCCACGGCGAACGCCGCCACCGCCATTCGGCGAAACAGTTTTGTACCGGTACCCCGGCACCTCTCCAGAATCTTCATAACGGCAACCAACCCACCTTTCATCGCTTCCACAAGCAATTGCCGTTTGCTGTGCGTGGGTAATGAAACACGTACTCGCGCCGCCAATGTCGACCCGACATGCGGTTGCCACATCGCGGTTGGCTAACGATTACGACTCAGCGGGGACTCACGAACACCGAAAACCGGCTGTGACCTGTGTGGTCAGAGTGACTCAGGCGAAGTCGCGCGGCGGGTCCGCCACGCCGGGCCGCAGCCGATGCAGCTGCGTGACGTGCCGCGGCCCCAGCTCGCTCAGCGACCTCACCCCGAGTAGCTGCATTGTCCGCCTGACCTGCTGCGTAAGGATCTCGACGGCCCGGTCGACACCCGCTTCGCCGCCGGCCATGAGCCCGTAGAGGTAGGCACGACCCACCAGCACGAAGCGCGCACCGAGCGCAATGGCAGCGACGATGTCGGCGCCGGACATCACCCCGGTGTCCAGCAGAATCTCGGTCGTGTCGCCGAGCTCGGCGGCGACGCTGGGCAGCAGATGGAATGGCACCGGCGCGCGGTCGAGTTGGCGGCCACCGTGATTGGACAGCACGATGCCGTCCACTCCCAGTTCGGCGACGGCCCTGGCGTCGTCGAGCGTCTGGATTCCCTTGACCACCAACTTGTTCGGCCACTGCTTCTTGATCCACACCAGATCGTCGAAGTTCACCGTGGGGTCGAACATGGTGTCGAGATACTCGGCCACAGTGCCCGGCCATCGGTCCAGCGACGCGAAAGACAACGGTTCTGTGGTGAGCAGGTCGAACCACCAGCGCGGGTGGGGAATGGCGTCGAGCACCGTTCGCAGCGTCAGCGTCGGCGGGATCGACATGCCGTTGCGGGTGTCGCGGTGGCGCGCCCCGGCGACCGGCACGTCGACGGTGGCGAGCAGCGTGTCGTACCCTGCGGCGGCGGCCCGTTCGACGAGGGCCATCGACCGCTCCCGGTCCTTCCACATGTACAGCTGAAACCAGTTGCGTCCGTGCGGGTTAGCCTGTTTGACGTCTTCGATCGATGCGGTGCCCAGCGTCGAGAGCGCAAACGGGATGCCGGCCCGCGCGGCGGCACGGGCGCCTGCGGTCTCGCCCGCGGTGTGCATCAGCCGGGTGAAGCCGGTGGGCGCGATGCCGAACGGTTGCGCGACGGGACCGCCGAGCACCGTCGCGCTGGTGTCGACGCTCGACACGTCACGAAGGATGGTGGGGTGAAACTCGATGTCGCGGAAAGCTTGTCGCGCACGAGCCAGTGACAGCTCGTCCTCGGCGGCGCCGTCGGTGTAATCGAACGCCGCCTTCGGAGTCCGTCGCTTGGCGATGCGGCGCAGGTCCTCGATCGTCAGCGCCGACGCCAGCCTGCGGTGCGTCGCGTTCAGCTGGGGCTTCTTGAACTGCAGCAGCGGCGCCAGGTCCCGCGGATGTGGGACGCGACGGCGCGTCATCTTGGCGCCTCGGTCGGCGTGCCGCTCATAGTCGTCATTGAATCGCACAGGTTAGCTTGTCAGACTGGCCGATGACATGGCGAAAGACAGATCGGCATCCGGCGACCCGTTCGACCTGCAGCGCTTCGTGGACGCCCAGGAACGCGTGTACGCCACGGTGCTCGACGAACTGCGCGCCGGCCGCAAACGCAGCCATTGGATCTGGTTCGTGTTCCCCCAATTGCGCGGGCTGGGTAGGAGCCCGACCGCGCAGCGGTACGGGATCGGGTCCCTCGCCGAAGCTCGGGCGTACCTCGCCCATGACGTGCTCGGTCCGCGCCTGCGGGAGTGCGCGGGCCTGGTCGCCCGCAGTGACCAACCGTCGGCCGACGGCTTGTTCGGGTGGCCGGACAACCTCAAGGTCCGCTCGTCGATGACGTTGTTCAGCCGCGCCGCCGAGGACCCCGATGACGAGGCGCTCTTCAGCCGCGTGTTGACGAAGTACTACGACGGCGAACCCGATCCGCTGACCGTCGAACTGCTCAGCGAGGAGCGATGACCAGCCAGCCGTGCGGCCCGACCTCGTAGGTGGTGACGACCTCGGACGGCGGTGCGCCCGAGCCCGCGAGGACTTCCGCCCGATCGAATCCCAGGTCGGGCAGCGAGATCGCCAGCGGTTCGTCGCCGATGTTGAGCGCGACGATCAGCGACTCGGCTCCGGCGCGGCTCTGGTACACGTACTGGCGGTTGGTCAACAGCAGCGGCGAGGTGCGCGCCGTGTGCAGCCACGCGTGGCGTCGGCGCAACCCGATCAGGAACTTGTGCAACCGGAAGACGTCGGCGCCGTGTTCGTCGACGTCGAGCGGGGGAGTCGCGAATTCGGGGCGCACCGCGTCGTCGCCGCCGAACCGTTCCTCTTTGATCCCCTGGAACGCGAACTCGTCCCCGGCGTAGATACTCGGCGTACCACCGGTCGTCATCTGCAGCACCAAGGCGTGGTCGAGGTGGCGGATGTCGTCGAGTTGGCTGGCGATCCGGGTGACATCGTGGTTGCCGATGAAGGTCGTGGGCACGAAGGTGTCCAGAAACTCATTGTGCCGCACCAGCGCCCAGTCCAGCTCGTGAAAGTTGCCGTCGTTGAGCGCGCTCCACGCGGCCTTCCACAGTTCGTACTGGGTCACCGAGTCGAAGCCGGATTCACGCACCCGGTGCGCGTAGTCGCCGTGGATGATTTCGGCGAGGAAGTACGCGTCGGGGAACTGTTCGCGAACGCGTGGGAGCACTCCGGCCCAGAACTGGTCGGGGACCGCGTAGGCCGCGTCGAGGCGCCATCCGTCGGCGCCGCGCCGCAGCCAGTGCGTCATCACGTCGACGACGTAGTCAGTCACCGCCGGGTTGTCGTGGTCCAGCGCCACGAGGTCGCCGTGTCCCTCGAACACGTCGACACCGTCGCCTCGCGTGCGCAGCCACTCGGTGTGGGCGAAATCGGTTCCGACATGGTTGAAGACGCCGTCGAGCAGGATCCGAAGTCCGCGGCGGCGTGCCTCTTCGACCACCGTGTCGAAGTCGTCGTCGCCGCCGAGTCGCGGGTCGATGTGGAGGTGGTCGGTGGTGTCGTAGCCGTGTGTTCGTGAGGAGAAGATCGGCCCCAGCGCGAGCCCGGAGGCGCCGAGTTCGATCGCGTGGTCAAGCCAGTCGAGGATGCGCAGCAGCCGATGCTCGTCCGGCCCCGGCGGCGGGTCGGCGGGATGCGCGCCGACGAAGCCGAGCGGGTAGACATGCCACCAGATCACGTGCTCGACCCAGCCCGGTTCGGAGACGGCCGCGGAGTGCGAGAAATCCGTCATGGCTTGAACTTCGCTTCGTAGAGGGTCTTCATCGCCTCGCTGAACTGCTCGGCGGGCCCGTCCACCTCGATGTCGGGGGCGATCGTGGTGATCGGTAGCGACACCACCGGCGGTGGCGGCGCCCCCCATTCGCCCAGCCATCTTGTCAACTGCTCCGACGAAGCGGCGTACACGATGCGGCCGAGCCCGACCCAGGCGTGGGCCGCCGCGCACATCGGGCAGTGCTCGCCGGAGGTGTAGACGGTGGCGGCGGCCCGCTCCTGCGGTGTCAGGTTGGCCGCCGCCCAGCGCGCGATCGCGAACTCCGGATGGCGCGTGCGGTCCCCGTCCTTGACGCGGTTGCGGTCCTCGAACAGTGTGCGTCCTGCGTCGTCGACGAGAAGGGAGCCGAACGGCTCGTCGCCGCCTTCCAGCGCTTCACGCGCCAGCTCTACGCAGCGGCCGAGGCGGGCGAGATCGTCATCGCTGATGGCCACACGTCGGAGTCTACGGATCAGTCGCAGCAGGCCGGGGGCACGTCCAGCCGACAGGCGCAGGACGCGCGGACAACGACGTCGGCGCGCGCCGCTGCGAGGGTGAGCTGTTGACCGATGATCGCCGCCTCGGCGTCTCGGCCCAGCCGCTGCAGGCATTCGTGATAGCCGTGCAGGCTCCACACGTTGTTCGGATGCTGGCACGGCCGGGGCAGCGTGGGATCGAGTCCGAGGTCGGCGGCATAGACCGCGGCGGCCTCCTCGACGCGACCCTGTTCGAGCAGGAGCGCACCGTAGGCGTGGCGGGTCGGCTGCATCCAGCCCCAGGGTTCGTCGTACGGCAGCGCGTCGTCGAGTTC
The DNA here is from genome assembly GCA_900637135.1 of Mycolicibacterium flavescens. NCBI lineage: Bacteria > Bacillati > Actinomycetota > Actinomycetes > Mycobacteriales > Mycobacteriaceae > Mycobacterium > Mycolicibacterium flavescens. The sequence continues at coordinate 2,617,609 of LR134353.1, read as the reverse complement.
GATCGCCCGCCGCAGATGCGCGAATGCGGTCTCGTAATCTTCGGCGCGGTAAGCGATCTCACCGTCAAGCATCTTGGCGGCGATCGCCAGGATGTCGATCACGGTGTTGTTGAACAGGTATCGGCTCTCGGGTATGCGGTCGTAGGCTTCGGCGAACGCCTCGCGTTCGGCGCGGGCTTGTTCCAGGTTGCCCGTGGCGGCGTGCGCGACGCCGCGTCCGTAGTGGATGGTTGCGACGGTGCTGCAGTACAGCTGCGCGTCCTCGGGCAGGGGTTGGGCTATCAGGTCGGCCCAGCGGCCGAACCTCACCATCACATGGGTGCGCAACGGCACGAACGCTTCGAGCCAGTCGGCCATCGGCGGAGACTCGATCGCCAGCAGTTCGGGGCTGAGCTGGGCGGCCAGCTCATCGGCGGCGGCGAACGCGGCGCGTGAATTGCCTTCGAACATCGCCGAATACACCACGAAGTGCAGGTTGTGCGCCCGGTACAGGGAGTAGAAGTTCAGTGGCCCCTCGTGTTCGACGAACCTTCGGTCCACGTGTATGGCCGCCTGATTGGCCACCACCGAGTCGCGGTAGTTGCCGCACAGCACGTCGATGTGGCTGGGCATGTGCTGCAGGTGGCCGGCGTCGGGCACCAGATCGCGCAGCAGGTCCGCGGCGGGCAGCGCATCCTGCGGGGCCGCCGACATCTCCATCGTGTGTACATAGAGGTGCAAGACGCCAGGATGGCTACGGCCCGCCGCGGTGGCCAACGCGCCGTCGAGGATCCGTTTGGCCGCCACCACACGCGAGCCCGGCGCGGGCTCACCGGTTCTGGTGTCCCACAACGCCCATGCCGTCACGTTCACCAGTGCGTCGGCAGCCAGTGCCTGCACATCGACGTCGTCGGGGTGGGCCTGCGCCAGCGCCGCCATCGAGTCGGCGTACTGTGCGCCACCGGCTTCGAGCGCCTGGGTGTCGTCGGGGTCGTCGGTGGGGAAACGGGTCTGCAGCGCGGCGATCAGCCCGCGCTCGACCGGTGATGCGCGATGGTCGCCGGCCAGTCGCAACTCCATCCTCGCGCGTGCCAGGGACGCGGCCGCATCGACGGGATCGAAGGCATCCCAACCCTTGTTGTAGTTCGGCCCTACCGCGTACGCGATGCCCCAGCGGGCGATCCCCAACCCCGGGTCCAGTGCGAGTGCCCGCTCGAAGCAGCGGATCGCTTCCTCGTGGTTGAACGCGTAACTCCATACCATTCCGCGGTCGAACCACACCTGCGCCTGCGGCGACGGGGTGTCAATCGGCCGGTGATACGACCCGAGGTCGTAGTAGGTCTCGTCGCCGAGCGCGATGCTCATGAACGGCACGATAATTCACCCGCGCAGCTCCCGAGCATCTTCTGCGGCTCCAGCGCAAGGCGACGAGTGATTCGACAACCCGCACTGCAACGTGTTCTAGTTCTTGCGTGGTGGAGTTCACCGACATCGGCGACGTGTCCGCAGCGGAGATCGACCGGCTGCGTGGTGTCTACGGCCCGCTCGCCGAATCGGTCCGACAGTTGATCGACGCGACGATCCGCACCGAAATGGACGCCGACACGGTCGCGGCGATCCGCGAGAAGATCGACGGCGCGACAGCTGCTCTGCGATCACGGCAGATCGACGGACCCTTCGGCGTGCGCTTCACCACCGGCGGAGACCGGCTGCCGTGGGGGAACCCGGTGATTGGACTGCGCAACCCGATCGCACCACCGTTGACCATCGAGCACGCTGAGGACGGAACCGTGTACGCCGACTTCGAACTCGGCGCCGCCTACGAGGGCCCGCCGGGACATGTGCACGGCGGGATCTCGGCGCTGATCCTCGACCACATCCTCGGCGAGGTCGCCGCCAACTCGATCAACCCCCGGTTCACCGGAACCATCACCCTGCGGTATCTGCGCCCGACGCGCCTCGGGCGGTTGCACGCCGAGGCGACGACCACGAGGTCCGAAGGCATCAAGTCCTATGCGACGGGCTATCTCGCCGACGACGAGGGTGTGACAGTGGAAGCCGAGGGTGTGTTCATCGAGCCGAAGTGGGCTCGCGGATAGCGGCGATCCCCGACAAGGCACGGGTGATCGCGCCGATCTCGGCGACCAGCACGCGGGCGGCCCCGTTGTCACCGGGTAGCCCCTCGGCCTTCTCGCGGACCTGCTGATAGGCGGCCGTCACGGCCGCGATGTCCACCGTCCACGGTGTCCCCGGATTGGGCGGCGCCCCTCGCAGCGCATCGACGAAATCGTCGACAGCGGCGACGAACTCAGGAGTCAACGTGGGTGGCGGCCGGTTCGGCAGGTTGGCCTCCAGCGCGGTGCACGAAATGGTGACGGCGTTCAGCGCGGTGCGGTACGACCGCAGCCACCGGCGCAGCTCGCGGGACTCCATCCGGGTCGCACCCGACGCGGCTTCGAAGCCGGCGCGGGCGCGGTACGCGTGTTGCCACGCCGATGACACCGCGTCGGCCGGACGATCGAGGGGATGGACATAAGCCCTGACCACCGTTGCGGCGTAATCGATTTCGGTTTTGAGGAGCTCCCCGGCGCGGTGATGCAGCCGGGTCAGCGCGTGGTCGGGCAACGCGACGTGCGCCAGGACCGCGAGCCCGCCGCCGACGACGATCGAGAACAACCGGTCCTCGAGCGTCGCACCGGAGGTGATGGCGTCGATTTCGAGGAAGAACACGACAGAAGCAGCCACGGCCGCGCTGGTGGCGATGTATCCCGTCCTGGTCGCGGCATACGTCGCGGCGAGGCCCAGCGTGGCAAGTGCGGCGGCGACCAGACCGGTGGGATGGGCCACCATCACGATCACCGACGCGACGACGACCCCCGTCGCTATGCCCGCAAGCCGACCGATGCAGCGCGTATAGGTGTGAGCGGTCTCCGGGCGCAGCACCATGAGCACAGTCAGCGCGATCCAGTAGCCGTGCGCCACGGGAGCGAGTCGGTCCGCGCCCGCGGCGAGCGCGACCGCCGAGGACAGCCGGACGGCGTGACGGAACAGCGGTGACGTCAAGCTCATGTGGGAACGGACGGAGGTCAGCGCCCCGCGCGCGGGGCTGATCAGGTCGGGCCGATACAGATCGGGAAACCGCAACTCCGCCGCTTCATGCAGTTGCTGGGAAAGCCGTTTTACCTCAGGGCTTTCCGGCTCGTCCAGTGCGGCCGCCGCGGCGTCCAGCCGGACCAGACCGTGCTCGGCGTTACGCCGCGCGACGTGGGTGTGATCGGCGATCGCGTCGAGGACCTCGGCCGCTGCCGCCAGCACCCGGGAGACGTCGTCGCGGTCGCCGACCGGGGTGCCGCGCAGCATGCGCAGCGTCGCCATGATCCGTTCGGGCAACCGGTGCCCACCTCGGTACGCCTCGGGTCGTCGGCCCGCCTGGGTGTCGATGAACGCATCGCGCAACGACGGCTTCAGCGTCGCACCGGCAGGTGTCTCCGCATCGTGGGCGAGCTGACGCGCATCCGTGGCCAACGCGTCGTATGCGTCGGCGAGCGCCTCGCGTTGAGTGCGCCATCGCTGCGGCGGCCAGAGCGCGATCAACCCCGCCTGCAGGGCACCGGCGACGATCGTCAGGGCGGTCGGGACGAGGACGGACGACACCGACGGAGACAGCGGCGGCGCGATCACGAACAGCGCTCCGCCCGCGGCCGCCACCATGCCCGCGTTGTTCCCGACGGCCCACTGCAGACCGGCCCCGAAGCACCACAGCGCCAGCACGACGATGAACACGACGTCGAACGAGGAGAGCAAGGACCCGAAGAAAACGGCCGCGCCCATTTGCACGGCGACGATGAGCACTCGGGCGATCCGCCCGCCGGGACTGTCCTGCAGGGCCACGGCGCCGGCGACCGCACCCGCGCCGGCGGCCCAGACCGCGGTGGCCCCGGAGTCCCACAGCAGCGCGATCGAGGCCATCGCCAACACCCCGAGCAGGCTTCTGACCACCGCCCACGGTTCGGGCATGGTCGGACGGAGGGCATCGATGACCCTGCTGCGGGTGCTCACGTACTCATTCTGACGCTTCCGCGCGGCATCGCAGGGACATCACACGCGTCAATTTATCGATGTTGCGGGGATGTAACCGGCCACCGCCGGGCAGCCCGGCACCGCGAGCTCAAACCTCATGTGCCACAGCACAAACCCGTTACCGGCGAGACGTGGTCGGTGTCGTCGATTCGCCTGCGCCGACGCGGGTGGGGCGTTAGAGTCAGCCGACGGGGTGGGGCGACAGCATCGGAGGTGCCGGTGGCGCATACCGCTGTCGCGCGCGAATCGACAACCGATGCCGGCCCGCCGTTCCGTATTACGAGCACCCCGTCTCATGAGAACCACCGAGTTGATCCGTGCACGTCGACGGTGGCTCGGCCAGGGCAACGAAGGGAATCGTCATGAGCACCGCGGCCGAGCGAGCAGCACAACTCGATCTGGTGGCCCGGTTGAAATCGGCCTATCCCGAACTACCGGATGCGCCGACGCCGGATCTGCTCGATCACAACCGGATCACCGCATATCTGAAACCCGTCCACGATGTCGGCGGGGAACCGGATGCGCCCATGAAGTACGAGAACAAGCAGTACGAACTCTGGGAGCACATGACCTATGTCATCTGCGAAGTGCTGGCCTGGCGCGGCATCTGGCTTTCCGAGGAGCGCCGCCGTATCGGCAACGTCGATGTGGGCCGAGCCGAGTATCTGGGGCTGCCGTACTACGGCCGCTGGCTGTTGGCCGTCGCCCGCGTGCTCGTCGAGAAGCACCACATCGGCCTGACCGAGTTAAGTGAGCGGATGGCAGAGGTCAAGGCCCGCTACGAGGGTGGGCTGGCGGGCAAGAAGTTGGAAGCCAAGCCGAAGTTCGAAGGCGACGGAGCAGACGTCAAGCGCAATGCCCACCATAAACACGCGGTGGGCAAAGGCGACCCGCAGGTCTATGCCGGGCAGGCCGATGAACCCAAGTTCAAGGTCGGCGATGCGGTGGTCGTGCGTGAATTACCGGTGATCTTCTACACCCGCACACCCGAATACGTACGCGGCGCACGCGGTGAGATCGCGACCGTCGCCTACGAAAGTCCGGCGGCCGAGGACGAAACCTGGGACCGCCCTGCCCAACCGGAATGGTTCTACGTCGTGCGGTTCAACATGTCGGAGTTGTGGCACGGCTACACCGGCACCGGCGACGACGTCATACAGACCGAGATCCCCGAGCACTGGCTGGAGGCCGCTTCATGACACACCACGATCACGATCACGATCGCACCGTGGCGCCGATGGTCGACGAGATCACCGACTTCGAGGTCCTCGAGATCGCGTTGCGCGAACTGTGCATCGAGAAGGGCATCTTCACCGCCGAGGAGCATCGCCGCTTCACCGAGTTCGCCGAACAGATCGGCCCGACGCCCGCGGCTACGCTCGTCGCCAGGGCGTGGCTGGATCCCGAGTTCAAAGCGCTCGCGCTGGCCGAACCCATGACCGCCAGCAAGGAGGTCGGAGTGGACTGGATGGAGCCGACCGGGTTCGGAACACCCAGCGACTTCACGGCTTTCGAGATCCTCGCCGACACACCCGACGTGCACAACGTGATCGTGTGCGCGCTGTGCTCCTGCTATCCGCGCCCGATCCTGGGCAACTCACCGGAGTGGTACCGCACACCCAACTACCGCAGACGGATGGTGCGCTGGCCGCGTCAGGTGCTGGCGGAGTTCGGTTTGTATCTGCCCGACGAGGTGACCGTTCGCGTGCAGGATTCCAATCAGAAGCACCGCTTCATGGTGATGCCCATGCGTCCAGAGGGCACCGAGGATTGGACCGGGGAGCAACTCGCCGAAATCGTCACGCGGGACTGTCTGATCGGCGTCGCCCTGCCCAAGCCGGGCGTCACCACCAACGTCATCACGGACACCCGGCCGGCCGTCCACCCGGCCTCGGAAGCATGAGCGGCACACCGGATCCCGGTATCGAACAGACCACGGTCGCACCGCTCGAAGAGATCGTCGAACGCAATCAGGTCTGGTCCCGGATGGCGGCGAAGTACGGGGTGGAAAACCCTGTGCCGCCGTGGAAGACCAGCCTGGACGGGCTCTGCGACGCGCTCGACCGGGCCGCATGCGAGGCCGACATTCCCGACTTCAAAGCGCGCCGAGACGAAGAGGACGTCTTGACGGCGACGCGCTACGCCCAGTTGCCCTATCCCGAGAACCAACTGGTGGCGCTGGCGCACTCGCTGGTCGCCCGAGGTGTTATCGACGAGAACGAGCTCAGGCAGCGACTGACCCGCATCCGCGAACGGTTGGAAGCCTGACGGCTGAGACGCGGTAGGTTCCCGTCGTGGAGAAAGTCGTCATCACGCTGCGCCGGGCCAACGCCGACGACGCCTGGTGTGCGCGTCTGCACGGCCAGGTCGTCCCGGATCTGCTGAGCCTTGACCCTCCGGGTCTGACGCTGAACGTGCGCGACGGGGTGGTCCGCGACTCGCTGATGACCCTCACCACGCTGGATCCACCGGTGGTCGGCTTCGTCAGCCTCTGGGCCCAGCAGCATTACGGCGATCAGGTCACCGCAGCCCTGGCCAGACTCCGGCAGGAGGTCGAGGACGTGGCGGCTTACCTGGTCACCGAATCGGTCCCGATAGCCCCGCCGGACAGCGCGCCGGGGGAGCGGACGGAGGGATTCGCCAACGTCGCGCTGCTGCGCAGGCCCGCCGACCTGGACGAGGCGACCTGGTTGACCCGCTGGCACATCGACCACACACCCGTGGCCATCGAAACCCAGTCCACGTTCGGCTATACGCAGAACGCCGTCGTGCGGGCCCTCACGCCGGGCGCACCGCCGGTCTCGGCGATCGTCGAGGAGCTGTTCCCCTCCGCCGCGCTATCCGATCTGCACGCGTTCTTCGGCGCGGACGATGACGACGAGTTGCGCAGACGCATGGAGCGCATGGTGGCCAGCACGTCGGCATTCGGCGCGAACCGCGACGTCGACACGGTCCCGACCAGCCGCTACGTGTACCGGACGCCCTTCGCGAACTCCTCTACGGTGCAAGGAGAGTCATGACCACACTCGACGATGCCATCGCGCTGGCCGCGGCCGAGAGTGGGCTGGCCGTGGTGTCGACGTTGCGCGCCGACGCCACCATTCAGGCCTCACTCGTCAACGTCGGCAAGCTGACACATCCGGACACCGGGGCACCGGTGCTCGGCTTCGTCACCTACGGCAAGGTCAAGCTGGCCAACCTTCGTGCGCGCCCGCAACTGGCGGTGACCTTCCGCCGCGGGTGGCAGTGGGCGACCGTCGAGGGCGACGCCGAGCTCGCCGGTCCCGACGATCCTCAACCGTGGCTCACCGGCCCCGACAGGTTGCGGCTGCTACTGCGGGAGGTGTTCCAAGCCGCGGGCGGAACCCACGACGACTGGGCGGAATACGACCGCGTGATGGCAGAGCAGCGCCGCACCGTGGTACTCGTCGCACCCACCCGGGTCTACAGCAACGGCTAACGCTTAATCTGCTGCGGTGGCTGAAACGACCCTGCGGATTGCCGACGACAACCGGATTCGCACGCTTACCCTGAACCGGCCGGACGTGCTCAACGCGTTCAACGAGGAGTTGTACCTCGCGACCGCGACCGCGCTGAGGGAGGCGGCCGCCGACGACGAGGTCGCGGTCGTCCTGCTGACCGGGGAGGGACGCGCGTTCAGCGCGGGCAACGATCTCAACGAGATGCAAAGGCGCATCACCGATCCCGCGTTCAACGAACAGGGCAGCCACTTCACCACGATGATCGACGCGCTCGCCGATTTCCCCAAACCGCTGATCTGTGCCGTCAACGGCGTCGGCGTCGGCATCGGGGCGACGATCCTCGGCTACGCCGACTTGGTCTTCATGTCGGCCGACGCGCGGCTCAAGACGCCGTTCACGAGCCTGGGTGTGGCGCCCGAGGCGGCGTCGTCGTATTTGTTGCCGCGGCTGATCGGTCGGCAGAACGCCGCATGGCTGCTGATGTCGTCGGAATGGGTGGACGCGGCCGAGGCGCACCGGATGGGTCTGGCCTGGAAGGTGTGTCCACCCGAGGAGTTGTTGGCCGAGGCACGCAGGCACGCCGAAGTCCTCGCTTCGCGGCCCATCGCCAGCCTCATGGCGGTCAAGCAGACGATGACGGCGCCAACCCGCGAGGGAATCGACGCCGCGACGGCAAGAGAGAACGAACATTTCGCGGTGTTGATGGGCGCGGCGGCGAACGCGAGTGCGCTGGCCGACTTCACCGGCAAACGCGACCAGTGACGCGAGGCTAGTGATTCACCGCTCTGGGCGCCGCGTCGTCGGCTTCGCAGTGCGCCGCGATGATCGCCCGCAGGGTGCGCCGGCACCTCCCGCAGTCGCCGCCGGCGCCGCAGGCCTCGGCGACCTGCTTCGACGTCCGTGCGCCGTTGGCCACGCATTCGGTTACGTCGTGGCTGGTGATTCCCATACACAGGCAGACAAACATCGCGCCCGTCACCCCTGCCCGTCGATGCTCATCAGGTGGGCGAACCGACCGATGAAGTGGCTCGGATACGGACCCAGTCCCGAGTTGGTCATCCACTCCGCGGCCGCGTCCGGGTGATCGATCCACTGCCGCGCGGCGGCTTCATCCTCGATCTCCTGCAGGATCATGACTTCCTGCCCGTCGTCGAGGGCACGGTAGACCCAGATCTTGCGCACCCCGCCGCGCTTGAAGCGCTCGACGCCGTCGTGGATCTTGACCATCAGGGCCGACACGTCCTCGACCGACGACATGACGCCCACGACCACCCGGCCGACGTGATCGGCGGGCGAGGGCGGGTAGAGGTCGATCTTTTCGACCACTTCGCCACCGAAGATCGGCGGGATGTCATCGACGCCGGCGATGTCGAACCACTCGAAAACCGCCGATGACCGAAGAACGTCACGAATTGATCGCGCATTGCGGATTCCAATTGTCACCAGGACGCGGTTGGGCTCCCAGATCGACTCGTATACGACGACATGATGGGCGCCGATTGACTGCAGATTATCGCGACGCTTTTTGAGCCATTTCCACATTCGCTCGACATCAGCGACGCGAAAATCGCACGCCAAAATCAATGAGTGCAGATCGATCTGACCCATCGATTCTTCCCGTCTCGCTCGTACCCTCGCCAATGGTTAGCGCAGTCTAACCTTACTTAGCCTAGGCAGTCCAGACTAGGCCCCGGATCTGCGCCTCGAGTCGCCGGAGCGGTTGAGAATCCACGGAAAAACACGCGTTGCGCAGGTTTTAAAGCGCGCTTGCGCGGCGTAACTGCACTAGCGTTGAAGGTGCACGACCGACAGCGAGTCTTGACCAGCCCTCAAGTGCCTAGGAGCGATCATGCAAGGCGATCCGGACGTCCTCAAACTGCTCAATGAGCAATTGACGAGCGAACTGACGGCCATTAACCAGTATTTCCTGCATTCCAAGATGCAGGCGAATTGGGGCTTCACCGAACTCGCCGAATACACGCGCAAAGAGTCCTTCGAAGAAATGAATCACGCGGAGGACATAACCAACCGAATTCTCCTCCTCGACGGGCTGCCCAACTATCAGCGACTGTTCTCGCTGCGGATCGGCCAGACCCTGCGCGAGCAGTTCGAGGCCGATCTCGCGATCGAGTATGAGGTGCTCGAGCGCCTGCGCCCGGGCATCATCATGTGCCGCGAGAAGGGCGACGCGATCTCGGCGACGCTGCTCGAGAAGATCCTCTCCAACGAGGAGGAGCACATCGACTACCTCGAGACCCAACTGCAACTGATGGACAAGCTGGGCGACGAGCTCTACGCGGCCCAGTGTGTGTCGCGCCCGCCGACCGCCTTGTAGCGCACCCGCCCACTCCCGCGCACTGTCCTCCATGTGGCCCTCCATGTGGCCCCTCCATGTGGCGCGAACGTGCGCGTCTGCACAGGACACACCGCGCTTTTGCAGCGTTTTGTGCACGCTCGCGGCGGCAACCCTCACCCGGTGCGTAACTTTCATAGCCTTCCTAACGATATGGCTGAAGGATTCGCATCGGAAGGGAAGCAGTGACGAGGCACGCCACGACAACGGCCGCCGATCCCGCCGCCGGCGGCACGGAGATCGGCCCGCGGCGCCGCAACGCCATCTTCGTCGCGGTGCTGCTCGGGATGCTGCTGGCCGCACTGGACCAGACGATCGTGGCGACCGCACTGCCGACCGTGGTCGCCGACCTCGGCGGCGCGGGCCACCAGTCGTGGGTGGTGACGAGCTACCTGCTGGCGTCCACCATCGTCACGGCCGTCGTCGGCAAGCTCGGCGACCTGTTCGGCCGCAAGAACGTCTTCGGCGTCGCCGTGCTGTTCTTCTTGGCCGGTTCAGTGCTGTGCGGGATGGCCGGTTCGATGACCATGCTCGTCGCCTCCCGGGCGCTGCAGGGCGTCGGCGGTGGAGCCATCATGGTCACCGCGATGGCGTTGATCGGCGAGGTCATCCCGCTGCGCGATCGCGGTCGCTACCAGGGTGCCCTCGGCGCGGTGTTCGGTGTCACCACCGTGATCGGGCCGCTGCTCGGCGGGTTCTTCACCGACCACCTCACCTGGCGGTGGGCGTTCTGGATCAACGTGCCGGTCGCGCTCGTGGTGCTCGCTGTCGCGGCGGTGGCAATCCCGCCGCTGGCCAAATCCGGGAAGGCCGTCATCGACTATGCGGGCATCGTGTTCGTCGGACTGGGCGCCTCCGGGTTGACGTTGGCCACGAGTTGGGGCGGCAGCACGTATCCGTGGTCCTCGACGCCCATCATCGCGTTGTTCGTTGGCTCCTTCGCGGCCCTGGCCGTCTTTGTGTGGGTCGAACTTCACACCGCCGAACCGATCCTGCCGATCCGGTTGTTCGCCAGCCCGGTCTTCACCGTGTGCTGCATCCTCGGGTTCATCGTCGGGTTCGCGATGCTGGGCGCGTTGACGTTCCTGCCGACCTTCATGCAGTTCGTCAACGGCGTCTCGGCGACGACGTCGGGTCTGCGCACGCTGCCGATGGTCGCCGGCATGCTGATCACCTCCATCGGAAGCGGCCAGATCGTCGGGCGCACCGGCAGATACCGGATCTTCCCGATCGCTGGCACCGCGACCATGGCGGTGGCGTTCCTGTTGCTCTCCGGTATGGATGCGGCGACACCGACCTGGCAGCAGTCGCTGTATCTGTTCATCCTCGGCACCGGGATCGGCCTGTGCATGCAGGTGCTCGTCCTCGTCGTGCAGAACACCTCGAGCTTCAGCGACCTTGGCGTGGCCACCTCTGGGGTCACCTTCTTCCGGACCATCGGAAGTTCGTTCGGCGCAGCGATTTTCGGCAGCTTGTTCGCCAACTTCCTCGCCGACCGGATCGGACCGGCGCTGGCCACCAGCGGTGCGCCGGCGCGCGCAGCGGAGTCACCACAGCTGCTTCACACGCTGAGCCCGCAGATGGCCGCGCCGATCGTCGAGGCCTACGCCGACTCGCTGGGCCGCGTGTTCCTGTTCGCGGTACCCGTGGCAGTTGTCGGCTTCGTCGTCTCGCTGTTCCTCAAAGAGGTGCAGCTGCGTGAGGTCGAGACGGTGTCGGCCTCGGATCTGGGTGAGGGGTTCGGGATGCCGAGCACCGAATCGCCCGAGAAGATCCTCGAAGTGGCCGTCGGCCGGTTGTTCCGCGACTCGCCGGAGATCCGGCTGCGCAGCCTGGCCCGGGAACCCGGATGCAACCTCGACGTCAGCCAGATGTGGGCGCTCCTTCAGATCTACCGGCAAAACCAGGTATTCGGCTCGGCGACGCTGACCGACATCGCCGAACGGCTCCGGGTGCCGCACGAGATCATCGAGCCGACGTTCGACGATCTCGTGCGACGCGGTCTGGCGCTTCGCACCGACGAACGACTCTGGCTGACGCAGAACGGGATCCGGCAGGTCGACGCCATCTCGACGGCGATCGTCGGCCGCATCGTCGAGAAGTTGGGCACCTCGCCGTCCTTCGAGGGGCGTCCGGACCGGTTCCAGGTCGAGGCCGCATTGGAGCGCATTGCGCACCGAATGCTTCTGCAGCGCGACTGGACCGACGACCGCGCCCAATTGGTCACCACCGGCTGACTCTGCGGGTCCAAAACTAGAACGCGTTCCAATTCGACGGCGGCGAGCGTACGATGCGGCCATGAGTCGAATTGGGGATTTCGCCGACGATGACGCTGCCGCCTGGGTGACGATGTCGCCGGATATCGGCATCGCGATGGCCGGCTTCACCAATGCGGTTTACACGAAGAACCGGCTGCCGATGCGGGTTCGCGAACTCGCGCGCATGGTCATCGCTCTGGACAACGAATGCGTGGTGTGCCAGAACACCCGCGACTCCGAAGGTCTGGCGGCAGGCGTCGACGAGGACCTCTACAACCACGCCGCCGAATGGCGAACCTGGCCGGGCTACACCGCGGAGGAGCGGATCGCCGCAGAGTTCGCCGAACGGTTCGCCAGCGACCACACCGGCCTGCGCGACGACGAGGACTTCTGGCAGCGCTGCCGCGAGCACTTCTCTGAAGAGTTGCTCACCGATCTGGCGCTGTCGTGCGCGATGTGGCTGGGCATGGGCCGCATGCTGCGCACGCTCGACATCGGCCAAAGCTGCAAGATCACGCTGTAGGTCCAAGCGGGGCGCGCTATTGTGCGCAGCCGTGGGCTTGCGTCAGACGAGTCCGGTCGCGTCGAACACCCATGACATGTCGGCGTTGGCGAAGTCTTCCATCCACGTGGCCGGCGCGTTGTTGGCCAGCGCGCCCATGTCCCAGTAGTCCTTCCACAGCGTGATCTTGCCGTCCTCGACCCGATGCACACTGACGAATTTCAGTACGGCTGATTCACCTGTGGCCCAATGCCATTCCTCGGAATGCTCGTACATCACGTCCGCGCCGTTGTCGACCAGCAACCCCGTGAAGTTCTCGTAGGAGGCCAACGGCTCCAAGCCGATCTTGAGCCGCTTGACGATGTCCTCCGGCCCACGCGCCGCGGCCGCCGGACCTACGGGCACGTCGAGGTAGATGCAGTCGCCGGACAGAAAGGTCTTGACCGCCTCCCAGTCACGCGCCGACAGCGCCTTCCACATGCCGAGAACCGTATCCTCAACCGACACTGGCCAATTCCCCTTCCTGCTCGACGAGCGCGGGCGCCTTGTGCGCTGCGCGCAGGAACCGTCCGGTCCGCCGTTTGCCGACGAGGTCGGTCGGCTTGCCGTCGAGGAAGACCGCGCGGCCGCCGACGAAGACACCCGATACAGTGTCGTCGTTGCGGTTGACCATTCGCGACAGCCCGCCGTAATGGTCAACGCGCTCTTCGGCGTAGCGGTCCAGCGAGTCGTCGAGGTGCGCGGGGTCGACGATCACGATGTCGGCGCGGTCGCCGATACGCAGGTGCCCGGCGTCCAGGCGATACCAGTCGGCGAGCTCACCGGTGAGCCGGTGCACCGCGTGTTCGACCGTCATGAACGGCCTCCCGGCGCGTTCGGCGCTGTACACGTGGCGCAGCAACCGCAGACCCATGTTGTAGAACGCCATGTTGCGCAGGTGCGCACCGGCATCCGAGAAGCCCATCTGGATGCCGGAATCGGCGGCGAGCTTCCTGAGCACCTCGGGACGATGGTTGGAAATCGTGGTGCGCCAACGCAGCGCCGTGCCGTGTTCGAGCACCAGGTCGAGGAAGGCGTCGACGGGATGCACGCCGCCGCGCTCTTGACCGACCTGTCCGAACGACTTGCCGACGATCGATGCGTCCGGGGACGCGACGATCTCGGCGTCGAAGAAGTCGCGCTGCCACACCCGGATACCGAGCTTGCTCTTGTACTCCTTGCGGAACCGGCGCCGGTAGGCCGCATCACGCATGAGCTCGTTGCGCTCGACCTCGTCGCGCAGATGCAGCGCCGCCGCGCCCGCGCCGAATTCCTCGAAGACCACCAGATCGATGCCGTCGGCGTAGACCTCGAAAGGGACCGGCAGATGCTGCCAACGGAAGTTGCCGCCGAGCCTATTGACCAGCCGCGCGGCCGGACCGAGCGCGTGAATGCTGTACGGGTTCGATTTCACGTCCGCGGCCGACAACAAGCTGGTTTTGAGCGGATTGCGGATGAGGCCCAGCGACTGCGCCAGCTGCGACCCGAGGTTGAGCGGGTTCTCGATGTCGGGGCCGGACTGCAGAACCCGGCCTGCGCGTCGCAGCAACGCCTTCAACCTACGCAGCTCGCGTGGTTTGGCGTAGGTCGACGGCAGGGTCCTCGACCGGCACACGTCACCGTCGAGCTTGTCGAAAAGCAGCTGCTGCGAGGACATTCCGACGAATCCGGCTTCCAGCGCCTCGGACAGCCAACGCTCCATCTGAGCTTGTTCGGCCTTGGTGGGGCGCTGGTCCTTACGCGTGGCGCGGTCGAGTCCCATGGTCGCCGCGCGCATGTCGGAGTGACCGATGAATGCCGCGATGTTGGGGCCGAGCGGCCGGGATTCCAGCGCCTGGATGTATTGCTCGCAGTTCGACCAGGTCTTGTGCTCTTCGACCGCGGCGATCACGTTCTCGCGGGGAATCGCCTCGACCCGACCGAAGATGTCACCGGCGTCGCTGGCGTCGACGTGCACCGTCGACAGCGAGCAGGACCCGAGCATCACCGTGGTCACACCGTGCCGCAGCGACTCGGCGAGGGCGGGACCGTTGAGCACTTCGACGTCGTAGTGGGTGTGGATGTCGAGCATGCCGGGCAGGACCCACTTACCCGTCGCGTCGATGACTTGCGGGCACCCGGTCGCGTCGAGATCGTCTTCGCTGACCGCCACCACACGACCCGCGCGGATACCGAGGTGGCGGATCGCCGACGGAGCGCCAGTGCCGTCGAACCAGCGGCCGTTGCGGATGATCGTGTCGTAGGTCACCCCGCCATAGAACAGCCCAGCGGTTGCCATGTCAACGAAATGTGTGAACAGATTCGTGAATTTGTCTACTACGCTTGCTGACGTGCATGTATTCGACGATGTTGCGGCCCCGTGCGAGGGTTCCGGCGGTGTCCATATCGGGGCATACTCGCTGGGATGACCCCCATCCAGCGGTACATCGCCGAAGAGATCGCCACCGACCACGTCGACGGTCTGCTGTCCCGGCGGGAGGCGCTGCGCCGGCTGGCGCTGCTCGGCGTCGGCACCGCGGGCGCCACCGCGTTGTTCGCCGCATGCGGCCAGAACCGGGAGCCGACGGCCGACGCCCCGGCCACGTCGAGCGGCGCCGCCACGGCCAGCGCCCCGCCGCCCGGCAGCGAGACAGCGGTGGCGACCACACCGGTGACTTGGGCCGGGCCTCGCGGTGAATTGCAGGCCGCTTGGGCCCAGGCGCCGGATGTCCGCGGCGGCGTGCTCGTCATCCACGAGAACAAGGGACTCAACGACTACATCCGTTCGGTGGCGGGTCGCTTCGCCGGAATCGGCTACTCAGCGCTGGCGATCGACCTGCTCTCGGCGCAGGGCGGGACATCGACGTTCGCCGATCCCGCAGAGGCGACCGCGGCGCTGGGCAAGATCCCGCCAGACGAAGGGGTCGCGGATCTGAAATCGGGCATCGACGAACTGCAACGCCGAGTGCCCGGGAAAAGGGTCGCGGCCGTCGGCTTCTGCATGGGCGGCGGGTATGTGTGGCGGCTGCTGGCCTCCGGCGAGCCCAGGCTGTCGGCAGCGGTCCCGTTCTACGGACCCACACCCGACAACCCCGATTTCTCCGGGTCGAAAGACGTTGCCGTGCTGGGGATCTACGCGGCTCAGGATCAGCGAGTGAACGCCACCGAACCCGTCGCACGGGCGGCACTCGAAAAAGCCGGTCTGGTGTTCGAGTTGGTCACTGAACCCGACTCCAACCACGCGTTCTTCAACGACACCGGCGAGCGTTACAACGCGACCGCCGCTGCCGACGCGTGGCGTCGTGTGCAGGACTGGTTCACCCGCTACGTCGCCTGATCCCATTCCCGCGACCGTGCGCGTCTGCACACGACACGCCGCGGAAAAGCAGCCGTTTGCGCACCGTCGCCGGCCGACGAGTGTGCGCAAACCCCGCCACCGTCCGCACATTCACCGGTAGTTCGTCTGCCCGCCAACGACTCGTCAACGCCAGCACACGGCCCACGGTCACATTCAGCGCATGCGCGACGTGCAGATCGCCAATTCCTACGGTCCGCGCTCGGGTGGCATGCGCACACCGGTCGATCACCTCGGCGCCGAGTACCGCACGCTCGTCGGCCCGCGACGGTGCACAAAGTGCGGACCGAACGCGGCGTGTCGTGTGCAGACCCGCACGCGCGCGCATGAGTGGGTAAGTGGGTAGGTGGGTAGGTGGGTAAGGCAAGAGGATGGTGCACGCTCGCCGAAAGGGGGCACGCGAACGTGTGGCCTTGGCCTACGATCCGGAGATGATCAGGTCGCTGATGGTCGGGGTCTTCACCGTCGCCCTGAGCTGTGCGTCGGTCACCGCGACGGCAGCCGCGGACCCGGACGAGCCGCCCTGCTCCTTCACCCTTTCCGCCCCGCACGTCGTCCACGTGTCAGGAACGGACATGGTGGCGGTGACGATGTCGCCGTCGAACTGCGATGGCGGCACCCCGTATCAGTCGATCGCCTGCGTCGAGCTCCAAGGCAATGCGGGGCCGGAGAACTGTGTGCAGAACAACGGGCTGTTGACAGCGCGAGCGTACTACTCGCCGTATCAACCGGGCGCGACGTACGTGGCGACGGGTCGGGGTTGCTCGACGTCGGGCAATCCGCCCGAGCCGGTCTGCGAGCCGTCCGGACCGTTGACCGCGACGCTCTAGCATCGCCTAACGGGAATCCTGAGTTCCGCTCCGCAACAACGCCTTTCGTTGCCCGAACGGGTGGATTCGTCGGCCGACGAGGCCGAATTTCCTGCAGGACATCCGCGACCGCGCCGACATCGAATCAGCAAGCGCTCCTTTCATGGCCGCCCCTAACTGACTGACCATCGGCCGTTTAGCCGGATGGCTGCCCGGGCACACGCAGAATTAGCGGGTTCGTCAACGAGCCGGCTCGACAGACCAGAGGAGCCGACATGGATAACAACGCCATCGTGTGGATCATCGTCGCCATCGTTCTGATCGCCGCGATCGTGGCGGTGGCGCTCCTGGCGCGCAACGCGCGCAACAAGCGACGCCGCATGGAAGCCGATCGGCTCCGCACGGAGGTCGACGAAAAGTCGCATCATCTCCGCAAGCGCGAGACCGTCGCGCAGGAAACCGAGGCACGCGCCCGTGCCGCACAAGCCGAAGCAGAGGCGAAAGCCGCCGAGGCGGCCCGGCTGCAGGATGCTGCCCACACGCACCGCAATGCGGTCAACACCAAGCGCGAAGAACTCGACGAACAACGCGCCCGCGCCGACGCCCTGGACCCGGAGACGCGAACGTCCGACTCGGTCGCCGATCCGTCGACCACCAAGACCGATGGTGTGCGAGACGATCGAACCACGCGTCCCGACCCGAACCGGGCCCCCGAGCAGCACCACCGCTCGTGACCGAAGAAGCCAAGACCGCATCGGCCGTCCTCTTCGATATCGACGGGACGCTGGTCGACTCGAACTACCTGCACGTGCACGCCTGGTATCGGGCGTTCGAGGAGGTCGGTCACCCGGTCGAGGCCTGGCGCATCCACCGCTCCATCGGGATGGATGGCACGACGCTGGTCAACACGCTGGGAGCAGAGGCTGACGAGGAGACCCGTAGCCAGGCCGAGGATTTGCATTCGCGCTACTACAAGGAGTTGGCGCCGCACCTGAGGCAACTGCCGGGCGCACGCGGACTGCTCGAAGCGGTGCACAAGCTCGACATCCGGGTCGTGTTGGCGACCTCGGCACCGGAAGAGGAGCTGTCCGTGCTGCGCGAGGTGCTCGACAGCGACCACCTCGTATATGCAGTGACCTCCTCGGAGGATGTGGACACCGCCAAACCCGAGCCCGACATCGTCGAGGTCGCTCTCGAACGCGCAGGGGTGCCGGCCTCGCATGCCGTCTTCGTCGGCGACACCATTTGGGACGTGGAAGCCTGTAAACGCGCAGGTGTCGACAGCATCGCGGTGCTCAGCGGGGGAGTCTCCCGCAGTGAGCTCGAAAAGGCCGGAGCGCAGCGGGTTTTCGGGCACGCGCTGGAGCTCTGCCAACATCTCGACGACACACCGATCGCCGCGCTGGCCAACATCGTCGGCGCCCGCTGAGCCTCGCCCGGCGTCAGCGGGGCAGCGCGTAGCGCAAGATCGCGGCGACGCCGTCGGCCGGATCGATGCGCTCGTCGGTGCGGATCAACGCAGCTCCGGTGTTGATCGCCGCCATCGGCAGCGCCTCGTCGACCCGCAGGGTCTGGCTCGGGGCCGTGCCGAGCTCGGAGAGGACGTTGGCGTTCGGCGCGATCGTGGTCAGGTCATCGCCGGCCACGACGGTCGCGTCGCCGACGTCACCGATGATCAGGGTGTCGACCGCGCCCGCCCGCAAGGCCGCCGTCACGCCGTCCAGCCCTTCGGTCGCCATGCCCTCGCCGCGCCCGAGCTCGGCGGTGAAGCGTTGTGCGGCGTCGTCGATTGCTGCCACGCGGCGACGCTGAAACTCCTGGTCGATCTCGTGCTGCAGGTCGGCGTCGTCGAAACCGCTGTGCCGCGCCCCGACGCCCACGTCGACCACCAGCGAAGCGGCCCGCTCGGGTAGTTCCGCGATCAGGTCGGTGCGCGACTGGACCTCGCCGACGACGAATACGATTTCGGGTCTGGCGTCGTCGACCAGCGTGGTCAGCTGGCTTGCGACCGCCCGGATGTTCTGTTGGCGCGCCTCATCGCTGGTCCGCTGCGGATCGCCATAACCCGGTGTGTCGGCGCCCGAAGCCTTGTGCACCGGGTAGGCGTGCCCGTCGACGGTGTCCGAGACCGCGGTGCCCTCGCGATACAGCGTGATGTCGCCGCCCTCGTAGTCCACGATCACCACGGCGTACGTCGGCCGGTCGAGGCCGTGCTCGACGACCGGGACGATGTAGGGCAGTGCCGACACCCGGACGACAGGCTCGATGGGCCGAATGAGGTGTTCGTTGACCAGGACACCGTCGGCGCTGGCCACGACCGCGCGACCGCTGGGCCCGACGGGGGGAGCCGCATCCGTGATGGCCTGCTCGATGCTCTCCGTCACCGCCGGATCAGCGCCCTGCTCCTCGAGCTGTTCACGCAGCGCCCGCCACTTCAGGTCCATCTGGGCCGCCGCGTCGGCGGTGTTGTGGGAATCGTCGAAATACACCGACGCATACGGGCCGTTCGAAGTCAGCAGGGTACGAAAGTGTTCGGGATGCATAGCCGTTGGTTACCCATGGAGCGCCTGACGACACAAGCGATCGGCCAACCCGCGAACCATGTCACCGCCTGCGGCGCGACCCAGCCGTGACGAGCTCAGCGAGGCGGTGTCCAGGACACCGGCAGGCGCTTGATGCCGTGGATGAACGGCGACAGTAACCGCGCCGGTTCCTCGGTGGCGGAGATGTCGGGTATCTGCCGGTGCAGTTCCTCGAAGACGACGCTGATCTCGCGCCGGGCGAGGTTGGCGCCTAGACAGAAATGCGCTCCACCGCCGCCGAATCCGGCGTGCGGATTGGGGCTTCGTGTCACGTCGAACGTCCAGGGGTCGGCGAACTTGTCCTCGTCGCGGTTCGCCGAGCAGTACCACAGCGTGGCCTTGTCTCCGGCAGACATCGTGACGCCGCTGAGTTCGCAGTCTTCGGTCAGGGTGCGGCGCATGTAGTTCACCGGGAACGCCCACCGAACGATCTCCTCGACGGCGGTGGGGGCGACGGTCTCGTAGTCCGCCCACCACCGCTCGCGTTCGCGCGGGTAGCGGGTGAGCGCGAGCACGCCGTGGCTGATCGCGTTGCGGGTGGTCTCGTTGCCGGCCACCACCAACAGGATGAAGAACGATGCGATCTCGGCCGATGTCAAACATTCCCCGTCGACTTCGGCTTCGACCAGCGCGGTCGTCAGATCCTCCTGCGGGTGGGCGCGACGATCTTCGGCATGTGCGGTCGCGTAGGCGCCGATGTCCATCGCGACCTTGACGAACTCCTCGTAGTCCTGCGCGATGTCTTTGTCCCCGAAGCCGAGAATCACGTTGGTCCAGTGGAAGATCTGCTGATGGTCGTCCTCGGGGAGGCCCATCATGTCGCAGATCACCTGGAGCGGCAGCGGTCCGGCCAACTCCGCGACGACCTCACCGTGGCCGTCGGGATGTTCGGCGATCATCTCTTCGACGAGGCGCCGGGCGCGGTCTCTGACCGAGGCCTCGGTGCGTGCGACCACCCTGGGCGTGAAAGCCCGGCTGACGATGTTGCGCAGCCGAAGATGACGCGGATCGTCCGTCACGATCATCGAGCCGAAATACTCGGACAACTCCGGGTTCGCGTCGTTGATGGTGATGCTCGGACTCGAGCTGAAGATATGCGGATGTCTGCTGGCGTACCAGACGTCGTCGAACTTGGTGATCGCCCAGTGGCCGGGACCTTCGGCCACACCGGGGGTTTCCAGCGGTGCGTGAAACGAGACCGGGGCTTCGCGGCGCAGCGTGGCGAAAGCGCCGTCACGGAAGTCGTCGGGTTGCACCCAGAACTTCCAGGAACCCAGGTCGACCTCGGACAACGGCACCTCGGGCGGCGGGGTGCCGTTGGCCCTGATCATGTTCGCGCCAAACGTGGGCGGTGTCGCGGTGTCCACTCGTCCGAGGGTAGGCCGATATTCGCCCGGGGAAGGCCGATCTGCCCGCGTGGCCAAATTGATTACGACAACTGCCAGTTCATGTTCTTGGCGAACACGCGGGCCTCGTCGGAGATGGTGCCCAGCTCGTGACAGCGCTGGATGTAGCCCTGCACCATCACCAGGAAGTTCATCGGGTTGTAGGCGTCTTCCTCGTAACTCCACTTCCCGTCACCGGCGTACCTGAGCACCGTGATGACCGGTGTGCCGTGCACGCTGCCGTCGCCCGGATCCTTCATCGTGTTGACGTTGCGGTTGATCACCCAGCCCTTGTCGACGTCGATCGAATACCACTCGACCGGATAGAAGGGCATCTCGCTGCCGGGGAATGTGTTCATCGTCGAGACGATCCAGTCGCGGATGCTCTCTCGGCCGGACATGTCGCCCAGGGCGTGCTCGATGTAGGTCGCGTCCTCGGTGAAGTGATCGGCATAGCTCGACCAGTTCCACGTCTTCCCGATGTCGACGACCGCGTCTTGATAGGCGCGGAACGCCTCGTCGATCTCCTCACGTGACCACTGACCCATTGCAGGCTCCTCGGCTCGCGGCGTACCTGGCATGTGTTCTATCAAAGGTGTCGGCCCCACCGGGGCGGATTGACACACGGTGCGGCCCGTCTGGCCGACGCAGGAGTGCCCACCGAACTGCATGTGTACCCGGGTTGCCCCCACGCGTTCGAGGCCCTGGCCAGAAACGCCGGCGTCTCGCAGCGGGCGATCAGCGATCGCGTCCGGCGCCTGCGCAGCCTGTAATCCGCTGGCGGACAACGTTTCTGTCAGCTGCCCTCGGGCGTCTCGACCACCGCCTTGATGCGCTCGAGCGTCTTGCGCATGTCGCGGATGTTGCGCCTGCGCCGAAGCTGGCCTCCGAACACTGAGAACAGCTTCATCAGCAGCGAGTCATTGAGCCGGAAAGACTCGGTGACATCAGTACCGCCGTCGACGGGGGTGAGCCGGTAATGCCAGTTGTTTACGGGCTTGTCTCCGATGAGCACCGCGAAGCCGAATTCCCTGTTCGGTTCGCAGGCCGTCACCTCACACGTCGTCCAGTA
Organism: Mycolicibacterium flavescens; assembly: GCA_900637135.1. NCBI lineage: Bacteria > Bacillati > Actinomycetota > Actinomycetes > Mycobacteriales > Mycobacteriaceae > Mycobacterium > Mycolicibacterium flavescens. The sequence goes on along the minus strand of LR134353.1, from coordinate 2,595,734 downwards.
GACGGGCCCGATCTCGTTGCGTTTGACGTGGCCCCGGAACCGGGCGCCCAGCGCGGGACCGGTGGCACCACCGAGCCACTCGGCCTCCATGACTTCGGGGGAGAACTTGCCGGTGTTTCGCACATCGGCGATCAGGTCCCAGATCCGCTCCGCCGGCGCCGCCATCGACACCGTCACCGCTCCGTCCACCGTTTCCTCGCTCTCTGGCAAGCGTTTTCGAGAACCCTAGCGCCCCGTGGACCGAAGCCGCCCCGAAAGCACGAGTAAGTACGATGGCGGCGACGTGAAAATTCGATTCGGGATCGGGCTCGGCGCTGACATCGGGCCGCAACAGCTGCCGGACATCGTCGACCAGCTGGAAGACACCGGCGTCGACTCGCTGTGGTTTTCCGAACTCGTGTACTCCGAGGCCGTCGATCCGTTCGTCGGAATGGCTTTCGCTCTGGCCCGCACCCGCAGCTTGAAGGTCGGTACGTCGGTCGCGGTGCTACCGGGACGGCACCCGGTGCTCGTCGCCAAGCAGCTGGCCTCACTCGCGGCGTTGGCGCCCAAACGGGTGCTCCCGGTCTTCGGGTTGCGGTCGGCGATCGCCGCAGAGCGCGAGATCTTCGTGGTGCCCGACGGGGCGCGCGCCGCGGTGTTCGACGAGGCGCTGCGGCTGCTTCGTGCGGTGCTCGAACACGACGATGTCTCGTTCGACGGCGACTATTACACGGTCTCCTCGGCGGCGGTGGCGCCGCGGCCCGTCAAGCCGCTCGACATCTGGCTGGGCGGGTCCGCCCCCGCCGCGTTCGGGCGTATCGGCCGCCTGGGCGACGGCTGGCTCGGCAGCTTCGTCACTCCCGCCGAGGCGCGTCGAGCCCGCGAGGCGATCCAGCGCGCGGCCGAGGACGCCGGGCGAGAGGTCGAGCCGGACCACTTCGGCATCAATCTGGCCGTCGCCGACGGCGCAGCGTCGCCGCAGATGCTGGCGGCGATCAGCCGGCGCCGGCCCGATGTCGACCCCTCCGAGCTGATCGCCGGCGGCTGGCCGCAGCTGCACCGGCAACTCGACGCCTATCTGGACGCCGGCCTGACCAAATTCGTCATCCGTCCAGCGGGGCGCATCGCGATGGCCGAATTCGTCGACCAGTTCGTCGTTGAGCTGCTCCCACGGCAGAACTGACCGTCAGCCGTTCGTCTCGCCGCGATCGTCGTCCCCTTCGGCCTGATCGGGCTGCCGCATCGCCTTGTGCTCTTTCATCTCGGGGTCGGCGTCGGAGTCCTGGTCGGCGCGGTAGTCGCTACCGCCGGCTGCATCTGTGCTCATGGCGCGGGCGTACCCGACGCCGAACCGCCGAAACGGTCGCCGCGCACCGCCTCATCGCGACGAGATGTCGCCGTACAGGTCGGGCCAGGGCGGCCGTCGCACCATCGCCACCCCGGCGAGCGCTGAGGTCACCAGTCCGACCAGGATCCCGGCCAGGGTGATGCGGGTCGCGTCGACCGCTGGTCGCCATACCGCGTCGCCGTCCTTGATGACGAACACACCGGCCGGCCTGCTCGTCACCTTGACGTTCGGCTCACCGCCGCGCCGGGCTCGGCCGCGGACTTCGGCGACGGGGATGACGGTGGTGCCGTCCGCCGTCGCGTAGGGCTCTCCGAAGACGCGCGAGGCGTCGGGATCGAAGTCGAGGCCCTCGAGCAGTTCCGCACGTAGATCCATGGCGTCATGCTTACTACCCGCAGCCGAGCGGGGCAGCGGATCTCGTGACGAGGCGCGACGCGGTGGGTTACTCCAGCGGCAGGTCGTCGTCGGGGATCGGCACCTCGATCGCCTGGTCGACCAGATCGGCCTCGTTGGCGTCCCACGTGCGTTCGCGGGAGATCGCCGAGGTGTCCTGCCAGGTGTCCTGGTCGTCGGGGTACACCGGGGTGCGCTGGTCCGCCACGTCGGCTTCGGGAATGGCATCGCCGAACGCGAGGCCGTCAGGTGTGCTCATGATCGGTCTCCGTTCTCGTTGAGGGTTACCCGTATGGGGTCCAACTTTAGTGCGGGCGGCAGCCGTGCGGCGATACACACGCTTGACCAGGGCAATGACGGCTGCACCCAGGCGTTGTGCGTAAACTGCCTGCGACGGGGGAGGCTCTCGAACCGTGCGGAGCTTCGACCTGACCCAATTCGACGCCAGGGGCTGACCGTGCCAGAAAAAACCACCGATACCGCCCAGGACCTCACGCCGCATTTCGAGGATGTGCAGTCGCATTACGACTTGTCCGACGAGTTCTACCGGCTGTTCCTGGACCCGACGCAGACCTACAGTTGTGCCTTCTTCGAGCGCGACGACATGACCCTCGAGGAAGCCCAGCTCGCCAAGATCGATCTATCGCTGGGCAAGCTTGGCCTGCAGCCGGGTATGACGCTGCTCGACATCGGATGCGGTTGGGGCGGGACGATCAAGCGGGCGTTGGAGCGCTACGACGTCAACGTGGTGGGCCTGACGCTCAGCAAGAACCAGCAGGCCCACGTCCAGAAGGTGCTCGACGGCATCGACAGCCCCCGCAGCAAGCGGGTCCTGCTCCAGGGTTGGGAGCAGTTCCACGAACCGGTCGATCGCATCGTGTCGATCGGCGCGTTCGAGCACTTCGGCCGCGACCGCTACCCCGAGTTCTTCAAGATGGCATACGACGCGCTGCCCGCCGACGGAGTGATGATGCTGCACACCATCGTCAAGCCCGACGATGAGGAGTTCGCGGAGCGCGGTCTGCCGCTGACCATGACCAAGCTCCGGTTCTTCAAATTCATCATGGACGAGATCTTCCCCGGCGGGGATCTGCCCCAGCCCGTCGCGGTCAAGAAGCACGCGACCCAAGCAGGGTTCAAGGTGGGCCTGGTCCAGCCGTTGCGGTTGCACTACGCCCGTACCTTGGATTCCTGGAGCGCCGCGCTCGAGGCCCACAAGGACGAGGCGATCGCGATCCAGTCCGAAGAGGTGTACGACCGGTACATGAAGTACCTGACCGGCTGCGCCGACCTTTTCCGCGAGGGCTACACCGACGTCTGTCAGTTCACCCTGACCAAGAGCTAACGCCGACGCAGGGCTCGCCACAGCCGCAACGGCAACAGGCCGAGTAGAGGCGCGCGCTTCCCGAGGTCGTCGGTATCGCGTTTGTTGAACGCTTTGGCGTATCTGCGCGCGTCTTCGGCGGTGGCGTATTCCTTGGCGCCCTGCGCCTCGCCACACCGCTCGCACTTCCACCGCATGATGCGGCCATCAGCGTGGAACGTCGGATTATGCCCGAATATGCTGCAGCCCAACGTCATTGCTGTGGTGTTCCCAGTGGCATACCGACCTTGCCACGGGGGTGTCGGGCGATTCGGTTCTCCGCCAACGCCGCCCGCATCGCCTTGCGGAACTCGCCGGGTCCCCAGTACCGCGCACCGACCGCCCTGTGCAGTTCACGTACGGACATCGGTTCGTGCTCGCTCACCGCGCGCGCGATGGTTTCGATCTCGTGGTCGAGCGCCGACTCGGGCACACCGGGCGTCGGCGGCTCACGCCATGCCCCGTACCAGCCCGCCGCCGGGCCGGGCCGATAGCGCCGCGCTTGGCTGGCTGCCCGCGCACGTTCGGTGCGCTCGGCGATGCGCGCCTGGCGGGCCGCGCGTTCCTCGTCACGCTCCGAAGGCGCTTCGGACTTCTCCTGGTCTTCGTCGGCGGTCGTCAGCGGCATGGCCAGATCTTCGAGTTTCTGGCCCTCGGCCTTCACACCGAACATCAGCTCGACGACGCCCCCGACGGCCATCACCGCCGCCCCGATCAGGAAGCTGACCGCGACGAGCCCGCGATCGCCGGATTCGATGAGTTGGCCGAACAGTAGTGGTCCGGTGATACCGCCGATGGCCGTGCCGACCGCGTAGAAGAACGCGATCGCCAAAGCCCGCGTCTCCATGGGGAAAATCTCGCTGACGGTGAGATATGCGGCGCTGGCTCCGGAAGAGGCAAGGAAGAAGCACACACCGAGCACGGTCATGAAGACCCACACGCCGCCCGACTGCGATACGAACAGCACGGTCAGCGCCACCGCCACGGCCGCCGAACCCAGATATGCGAACGCGATCATCGGTTTTCGGCCGATCGTGTCGAAGAACCGGCCGAGCAGGATCGGGCCGGCGAAGTTGCTCAACGCCCACAGCGCGTAGAAGATCGGGACGGTGCCCGACGCAACATCGTAGAAGCCACTCAGCAGCGTGCCCAGGTTGAACGTGAAAGCGTTGTAGAGGAACGCCTGCCCGATGAACAGCGCGAGGCCGAGCACGGCCCGGCGGGGATACTTCGTGAACGCCACGTGGGCGATCTCCCGGAACGGAATCGCCTTGCGCTGACGCACGGTCAGCGTGCCCTCTGGTTCTTCAAGGGTCTGCCCGGTCTCGCGTTCGACCTCGCGCTCGATCTCGCCGACGATCCGTTCGGCTTCATCCTCGCGACCGTGAATGAACAACCACCGCGGGCTTTCCGGGACGTTGCGCCGCACGACGAGAATCACGAGACCGAAGACGGCGCCGATACCGAACGCGATACGCCAACCGATGTCGGCCGGGAAGATCGCGGTGTTCAACAGCACCAGTGCGCCTGCCGCACCGCCGGCCGCGCCGAGCCAGTAGGAACCGTTGATGATCAGGTCGACGCGGCCACGGACACGCGCGGGGATCAACTCGTCGATCGCGGAGTTGATCGCGGCGTATTCACCGCCGATACCTGCGCCGGTGAAGAATCGCGCTATGTAGAAGTACCACGGCGCGAACGCGAAAGCCGTTGCCACCGTGGCGGCGAGGTAGACCGCGAGGGTGAGCAGGAACAGCTTTTTGCGGCCGAGCCGGTCGGTGAGCTGTCCGAAGAACAAGGCACCCAGGCACGCGCCGGTGATGTAAATCGCCGCGGCGATGCCGATTTCACCTGCGGTCAACTCGATCCCGCTGCCGCTCTCCGTCAACCGAGAGGCGACGTTGCCGACCATGGTGACCTCGAGGCCGTCGAGGATCCACACCGCGCCGAGTCCGATGACGACGCGCCAGTGGAATCGCGACCAGGGCAACCGATCCAACCGGCTCGGAACCTGCGTGGTGATCGTGCCGGTTTGCACCCCAGAACTCATCGGCAGCCTCCTCGACCGTGGCCCAATCGGCTAGGGAGTACCCAACTTGTCGAAAAACATCCGGAGGCGGCCGAAGTCCGCCTCAGTCGAGGAGGCTTCGCTGAAGGAGCAGCGTGTCAAGCCATCGGTCGTGCTTGAATCCGACCGCGGTGAGCCGGCCGGCCTCGAGGAAGCCGCGGCCCCGGTGCAACGCGGCCGAGGCGGCCGCCACAGGGTCAACAGCCGACGGGATGAGATTCGCAGTACGGCGTCGTACCCGGGAAGCGGTGGCGATGACTGGCGACATAGCGGTACACCGCGTCCTGCAACGCACGGATTCCGGGGATCCGGTACACGAGGAGCGGGATCCGGGTTCCCAGCGCGGCCGCCAGCGCGGCGTTGACCGCCTGTGCGCCGTCGTACACATCGCCGGACTGGTCGTGCCATCGCGCGACGTCGAGGATGCGTGATTGGGGGATGCCCAACCGCTCGGCGACGCCCTCGCCCTGCAGCGGCGCGGTTCGCAGACTACCGGTTCGGTTCATCTTCAGGACGAAGTAGACGGCGCGGGTGCACATCCCGCAGTTGCCGTCGAAGAACAAGGTTCCGGCCATATCGCCATTGTGTCTCCGGTTTCCCTGCGGTGCACACTGGTGGGGTGGAATTGGTGACGCTCGACGGCATCGAACAGGCGGCCGCGCGGATCCGGGCCTTCGTGCTGCGCACACCGCTGCTTCCCGCCCCGTGGGCCGGTGACGACGACCGGCCGTTGTGGGTCAAGCCCGAGAGCCTGCAGTCGATCGGGGCTTTCAAGGTGCGGGGTGCGTTCAATGCGATCGGCCACCTCGACGAATCCGTACGCACCAGGGGAGTGGTGGCATATTCGAGCGGAAACCACGCGCAGGCGGTGGCCTACGCGGCGGCGGTGTACGCCATACCCGCCCACATCGTGATGCCGCAGGAGACGCCGGATGTGAAGGTGGCGGCCACTCGAAGCCATGGGGCGACGGTGGTGTTGTGCGGTGCGGGACAACGGGAACGGGTCGCCGCCGAGGTCGTCGAGGAGACCGGCGGTGTCCTGATACCGCCGTTCGACCACCCCGACATCATCGCCGGCCAGGGCACGATCGGGTTGGAGATCGCCGAGGATATGCCGAGCGTCGACACGGTCCTGATACCCGTCAGCGGCGGCGGCCTCGCCTCGGGGATCGGTACGGCGATCAAGGCGATGTGCCCGAATGCCAAGGTGATCGGGGTCGAACCGGAACTGGCCGCCGACACCGCCCAGAGCCTGAGCGTCGGACATCGCGTCGACTGGTCCATCGAGGACCGCAACCGCACCATCGCCGACGGGTTGCGCTCGCAACCTTCCGAATTGACGTTCGCCCACCTGCAACGGGTGCTCGATGACGTCGTCACCGTGACCGAAGACGAAATTCGTTCGGCGGTACGCGAACTCGCTCACCGTGCACACCTGGTGAGCGAACCCAGCGGGGCGGTCGCCCTGGCCGCCTACCGTAAAGGCCCGAGCCCGGCGGGCCGAACGGTCGTCGTCCTCTCCGGCGGCAACATCGAACCCGCCCTGCTGCAGGAGATTCTGGCCGGCTAGGCGTGTGAGGAGGCCGCGATCAATGCACTCCCTCCATATGGCGGCTGATCCACGGCGCGAGCGCGAACACCACCACACCGGCGGCTACCGCGACCGCACCGATGATCCCGAAGTAAGCGAACTCGTGCGTCGCCTTGTAGTAACCGGCCAACACACCGGACATCGCCGTTCCGATACCGACCGAGAAGAAGTACAGCGCCATCATCTGGGCCCGGAACGCCTCGGGCGCAAGCTTTGTGGTCGCCGACAATCCAATCGGTGACAGCATCAGCTCGCTGATCGCGAACACCGCCATCACACCGACGATGTACAGCGCGGGCACCGCGCGGCCGGTCGTGCCCGCCATCGGCAGAAACAGCAGGAACGCCACACCCATTCCGATCACGCCGTACGCGAACTTGCGCGGGGTGGTCGGGGCGCGGTTGCCGAGCCTGGTCCACATCGCCGCGAACAGCGGTGACAGCGTGATGATCCACACCGGTTCGATGGAGCCGATCCAGTTCGACGGCGCGGTCCACCCGAAGATCGACCAGTTCATCCGCTCGTCGGAGTACACGGCGAGCACGGTGAAGATCTGCTGAAACAGCGACCAGAACACGGCGTTCGCCACGAACAGCGGGATGAACGCGCGCACCCTGACGCGTTCGACGGTCGTGACGTTGGCGCTTCTCAGCATCACGACGAAATAAGTCACCGATGCCGCAACCAGGACACCGGTGGTGACATGCGACAGGTTCGCCAGCGTCACCACGCCCGTCGCGAACACCACTCCGATGACCACAGCCCCCGCCAGCGCAATGGCCACCAGCCGACCGATTGCGCTGCGTGGCAGGGGATTCGGTACGTGACGTCCGTGGTCGCCGAGATTGCGACGGAAGACGACGTACTGTGTCAGGCCGAGGGCCATTCCGATTGCTGCGGCGCCGAATCCGTAGTGGAAGCCGACGTGGGTCTGCAGCAATCCGGTGATGAGCGGACCGACGAAGGCGCCGAGGTTGATACCGAGATAGAACAACGTGAATCCGCCGTCGCAGCGCGGGTCGCCCTTGGCGTAGAGCGTGCCGAGTAGGGACGACGCGTTGGCCTTCAGCGCTCCCGAACCGAGAGCGACGAGCACCAGCCCCACGGTCACACCCGCCAGGTCGGGGATGACGGCCAGGGCGATGTGGCCGAACATCACCACGACGCCGCCGTAGAAGACGGTGCGCTCCATGCCCAACACCCGGTCGGCGATCCAACCGCCGAGCACGGTCGACAGGTAGACCAGTCCGCCGTACGCGCCGACGATGCCGGTCGCGGTGCTCTGCGGGAGCCCGAGACCGCCCTCGGTGACCGAGTAATAGAGGTAGTAGCCGAGGATCGTCAGCATCCCGTAGAAGGAGAACCGCTCCCACAGCTCCACGCCGAACAGGTTCGCCAAACCGATCGGGTGACCGAGCACCGTGCGACCGCTTGGCCCGCCCTCCGTCTGCTGGACTCCTGCCATGGGTCTTCACATTGCCACGGCGACGCGTGCGCCGCGCCCGATGGCGAACAATCGACCCGGCAAAGCTGTTCGGCCTTCTCTTACAGGAGGTTCAGCGGCACAGCACATTTCGATTCCGGCCCGTGGCAGCAGCTTTCACCGCAGCGCCCACTCCCCGGGGAGGCGGCGGTGCGTCGTACTGTTACGGTCACCCCGGTAAGTGGACGTCCGAAGGGGTATGAGTGGACGCCGTACTCGGCTTGTCGGTGACACCGTCGGCCGTCGGTCTTGTCCTCGTCGAAGGGCAGGACGCCGACGGCGCAACCGTCGACCGCGAAGCCATTGAGATCCTGCCGACCCGCCGGTCGTCTCCGCGACACGCCTCCGACGAGGCCGCAGCCGCGGTGCTGCGCACCGAAGCGCTTGCCGCCAGCCGCGGTCACCGGTTGCACACCATCGGTGTGACGTGGAGCGACGACGCCCAAGCCGAAGCGTCGCTGCTCCTTCGATCGCTGCGCGAATGCGGATTCGACAACGCGGTGGCGGTGCAACTGCCCGAGGCGTCGGAGGCCTTGGCGTGGGGTGTGGCCGAGTTGATCGGCAACGAGGTCACCGCGGTGTGCGTGATCGAGTACGACGCGGTCGTTGCGCTGGTCGTCAACACCCGCGAGGGGGCCGTGCAGACCGCGGTCAGCCACTCGATCGACAGCGAAGAATCGTTGATCCGCTGGTTGAACACGGTGTTCACCAGGGTCGACTGGCGGCCCGAGGCGTTGGTGCTGGTGGGGTCGGGCGCGGATCTGGACGCGATCATGCCCCGGCTGGAGACCGTGTTGTCGGTGCCGGTGTTCGCGCCCGCCGAAGCCGAGTTGGCCTTGGCGCGCGGCGCTGCGCTCGCGGCGGCCGACAGCGGTCCGTCGGTGTTCGACGCCGAGCAGCCGTTCGAGCGCGCAGGCAGGCGGCCTCGACGACAGCCCGCCCATACCGGGCCGTTGGCCATGCTGGCCGCGGGGACGGTCACTTTCGTCGTATCGGTCTCGGCGGCGATCAGCATGCAGCTGGCGCCGGGCAAGGACACCACGCCCGCCGAGCCGAGCCCGGCTGCCAAATCGTCGCCCGATATCGCGGCAGCACCCGCGCCCCGCCCGGCCGTTACGCCTGTGCCCGCGGCACCCCCCGCACCGCCACCGGCCGCGATTCCGGCGCCGCCGGAGGAACCGTCCGTGGCCGTCGTCGACGTCCCCGCAGCGGTGGAGGATCCGCTGCCCGCCGCACCGCCACCTCAAGCACCCGTCGCGCCGGTGCCGGGGCCGCCCGCGCTGCCGCCGGAGTCGATGGCTCCCGGTCTGGTGCCTGCAGAGCCCACTCCGGTGCCCGAGCGCCGAGGCTGGTTGCAGCGCATCAGGGACCGGTTCTCCGACGTCGGCGGCGACGACCCCGCGCTCCAACAGGCACCGGCACCACCGCCCGTCGATCCCGCGCTGGCTCCACCGCCGGGGGCGCCGCTGCCTCCGCCGCCGCCCGAGGCGGCCGTCACGCCACCGCACGTGGACGTCGCACCCCCGGCCTCCGAACCCGCGCCGCTGCCGCCCCCTGGGTGACTCGCCGACCGCCTGCGGCACAATCCGGGACGCGACCCGCATAGCCCGATCGCAGCGCAGTACTGCCCGCGCCGGTTGGGCGAATCGCGAACCGATGGTGTGCTGGGGGCACTGGGCCCGTCGTCGGCGGGGATTTGCCAGCCGCCAACCGAATCACGACCTCGTCTGAGGCCGATCCGGTGTGAAACGTTCTGAGCAGCGCGTTCGATAAGCGTGGGGAGTGGGTATCCGCCCGTGCTGCGACATGCGCGCGCGAGCCCGCCTTGCGATTGCCCGGGGAACTCCACGAGACGAATTAGGATAAAAGTGTGCTGAAGCTACGAAATATGCTCGCGGTGGCGAGCCTCGCGGTGCTCACCGTGGTCTCCGCCCCGACTAGTTCAGCGGGCATCGCAACATCGAACGCAGTAGCCAGCATTCAGCCTGCCGGCCAGACGGTCGGTGTGGCGCACCCGATTACGGTGACGTTCAAGCAGCCCATCGACGACCGGGCGGCCGCCGAGCGCACGTTCGGCGTCTCCGCGCCTGCGATGCCGCCCGGTACCCAGAAGGGAACCTTCGCCTGGCTCGATGACCGTGTGCTGCAGTGGACTCCGGAGGAGTTCTTCCCGGCGCATTCCACCATCACCGTGATGGCAGGCGATGCCAAGGCCAACTTTCAGACCGGCTCGGAGGTGCTCGCGGTCGCCGACATCGACGCCCATACCTTCACCGTCAGCGTCGACGGCGAAACCATGCGTGAGATGCCCGCATCGATGGGCAAGCCGGGCTTCGCGACACCCAAGGGATCGTTCACGGTGCTCGAGAAGCAGAGCCCGGTGATCATGGATTCCCGCACCATCGGCATTCCGCTGGACGATCCCGAAGGCTACAAGCTCACCGTCTACTACGCCGTCCGCATCAACTGGGGCGGCGTGTACGTGCACTCGGCACCCTGGTCGACGGGATCGCAGGGATACGAGAACGTGAGCCACGGCTGCATCAACCTCAGTCCGGACAACGCGGCGTGGTACTACGACATGGTGAGCATCGGCGACCCGGTCATCGTCCAGGCTTAGTCGCCGGGCGCGCCGACCGGTTGCGCATCGGCATGCAGGTTCTTCACCGTCGGTGAGTTCTGCACCTCGGCCGGGTCGGGATAGGTGCCGAGCACCCTGTCGGCAGTTCCCGAACTGGTCACGGTGAACCAGTAGTGCTCGTTCTTGAAGTGATGATGCCGGTGGTTGCGCCAGATCGCCCGATACAGAGCGGTTTTCGGTTTGTAGTCGCTGTGGATCAGGTAGTGCGTCCACTCGTAGACCAGCCCGAGCGTTCCGATACAGACGAGGTATGTAAGCCCCATACCCAACCGCGGGAACGCCAAGAGGCCGACCGCGACCGTCAACGGCAACACCCACGTGGCCAACGACTTCCATGGGATGAAGATCAACGGGACGTCGCGCGGATCGCTGTGGTGCGCGCGGTGCTCTCGCGCCAGCAGAGGGTCGACCGTCAACGGGCCCAGCCGTTTCGGCTTCCAGTGCAGAACGAAGACGTGGATGATCCACTCGAAGAACGGAAACAGCGCGAGCATCACCACCGGTACCATCGCATCGGTGGGCTGCCAGTCGCCGACAGCGATACGGGCTATCACCGCGGCGACGAGGGTGGCGCCGATCATCCAGGGGGAGGGGTGTTTCCAGAATTGGCGCAGCGCATCGGTGAGCGTGAAGTCCTTGCGTGCGCGCCGTGCGGTCGTGGTCATCGTTGATCCTTCAGATTGTCGAGAGCGTCCAGTAGCGCTGCGGTCGCCGGTTCGAGGAGGTCCTGGGCGGCCCGCCGGGCGCGCGCCGGATCGTGTGCGGTGATCGCGTCGGCCAACTCGCGGTATGCGTGTGGCCTTCCAACTTCTGCGGCCATCACGGTGGCCAGGGCGGGAAGCGCGGGTTCGTAGGTGGCTCGCAGCGTGTTGTACATCAGCCGGAACGCGATCGAGTCGGCCCCGTCGACGATGTGGTCCCAGAATGCCAGGGCATGGCGTTGCTGCGCGACGGGATCGTCCTCGGTGTCCAGATCTCGCAGAGTCTGATCGAGCGCTTCGGCCAGAGCGGGACCGCTGCGTTCGGCGGCCAGTTCGGCGACCTTGGGCCCGTTGTGCAACCGCGTCTCCAGGATGCTCCTGACGACGGACAGGTCGAGTTCGCCGGCCCGGATGAGCAGCCGCGGAAGGAGATCCAGACCCGCGTGGCGCCGAAAGTCGCGCACGGTGGTCGCATCACCCTGCCGCACCTCGACCAGGCCTGCTGCGGTGAGTCGCTTGAGCGCCTCCCGAACCGCGGGCCGGGAGACGCCGAGGACCTCGGCCAGTCTGCGCTCGCTGGGCAGGTGCTCGCCGGGTTGCATCTGCCCGCTGAGCACCTCGGACACGATCTGTTCGAACACGTCCTCGGGCACGGAGCGCCGATTAACCGGTTGCAGGGCCATGTGGTTAGCGTGCCACCGGACAGGCCAGAGGTCAAGTGGTCAGACCAGTGGATCAGGCTCCCGCCAGCCGCTCCTTCATGGTCTCGGCCAGGCTCAGCGTCGCCGATAACGGGCGCACCATCACGGTGAGCTCGCTGATGGCCCCGTCCTCATCGGTTCGAACGAAGTCGCATCCTTCGATGTCCTTGTCGCCGACTTTCGCCTGGAACACCAGCGCGTGGTCCCGGGCGTCGGCCGCTCCGATCTCACGGACGTAACGGAAGTCCTCGAAGACCTCCATCACCGCCGCGAGGATCGTTCGCAGCGCGTCGCGCCCCTCGTATGGGGTGAAGACGACGGGGCTGCGGAACACGATGTCGTCGCGGCACAGCGCGATGACGGCATCGAGATCCCCGGACTCGACCGCCCGACGAAACTCATGCACGACGCAGACCCTCAGCAGTGGGCTTCGATGCGGAAGGTGGCCGTCACCGCGTTACTCGGGTTGTCGGTGAACGAACCATCCGCCGACCCGGTGATGGTGAACGTGCCGCCGTCGCCCTCGACCTCGGCCTCGCCGATGTTCCCCTGCCAGAAGTTGCCGGTGAAGCCGCCGAAGTCGTGGAAGGCCACCGATTCGACGGTGACCTTGTCTCCGGTGCCGACGCTGGCCGTGAAGCCCTTGTTCTCGTCGGGTGTCTCGATCGTCCACAGCCACCCGGACTGGGTGCACGACACGGCGTGCGGTCCACCGGTGCTCTCGCCGTTGATGGTTACCTTCGCGGTCGTCCCACCGAGTGCCGCGGGCGGTGTGGAGCAGCCCGCGACCCCGGCACCGAGAATGACCGCGGCCGCCGCAACGAGTCGGATGTCCATGACGCCAGACTCTATTGGTGTTTGCGGCCGCATATGCGTGGTTCGGTCGACTACCGGTGCGGCGTGTTCCGGCGGTCAGCGGCCGGGGATACCCGTGTACTCGGGATTGGGTGGGACCGACAGCTCGATGCCGATCCGGTTGGTCGCGCCGATGAACCCGGCGATCGAGATGCCCTCCAGGATCCGATGATCGCCGGCTCTCACCGCAAGGCGGCGGCGGTGGCGTCGTCGGCGGGCAGGAACGCCTCGATCGAGAGCTCGGCGGCGGTGAGGTCGAGCGCGGTGCCGAACGTCGTCACGGTGGACAGGAAGGTCAGCAGGCGCCCGTCGGGTGTGGCGAGCTCGAGCGGTACCGCCACGCTGCCCAGATCCGATGAGCCGTCGGAACCGCCGGGGTAGGAGTCGATTTCGGCCAAGAGCGACGACAGCACATCGGAGCCGCTCACGGCGACCTCACGCCGGAGGCGCTCGATGAGGTGGTGCCGCCACTGCGCGAGGTTTCTGATCCTCGGCGCCAGACCGTTGGGATGCAAGGCGATGCGCAGCGCGTTCGGGCGTTCGAGCAGTTCTGGTGCGACACCGTCCATCAGCACGCCGGCACCCTCGTTGGCCCGCACGATCTGCCATCCGCGGTCCACCGCGACACACGGAAAAGGGTTGTAGGCGAACAGGACTCGATCGATTCCGGCGCGGACTGCAGCCATGTCCGGGTCATCAAGGGACCGCTCGGGGTGCACCGGCGCCAAACCTGCCGCCATCAACAGCTGGTTCTGCTCACGACGCGGCACGTCGAGCACCTCGGCCAGCCGCAGCACCATCGTCCGGCTCGGGGTGGATCGTCCGGTCTCGATGAAGCTGACGTGCCGGGGCGACACATCGGCGGCGACGGCGAGATCGAGCTGGCTGAGCCGACGGCGGCCACGCCACTGTTTCAACAGCACGCCGAATGTCTGGGTCTGCACAGCCGCGAAGGTCATGTTGCCAGTGTGGCCGCCCACGAGCGCCCGGGCCACTACCTGGCAGGTAATTGCGCTGGTTACCTCAGGAGGGCAGCGTTGTCAGTGCCATCGAACAGAAGGAGGCAATCATGGGGGCGATACCCGCGACGCGCCGATCCCCCGGTGGCTGCGTTTCGTGCTGATCTCCGACCGCGCCGGGTCGGCGTGGTACATCGGTGCCGGCTTCTTCTTCGCGCCCGCGCTGGCGATGCTGTCGCCGTGGCCGGCCGTCACCACCGCGCTCTGGATCGTCATCGGCGTCTTCGGGTTATGGCTGGGCCTGCTCGGCATCGCGATGGCGACCGGTCTGGCCATGGTGCTGAAGTCGAACAGTGAGATACCGGAGGATTATTGGCTCTCACTGCTCAACTCCCGATAGCGGTTGACCTGCCCCCAACCCACGCGCTCAACGAGAGACTGCCGATGCCTGACACCGAAGACACAGGCGACAACCGGCCCACCCCGGCGGGCGCCAATCGAAAATAACCTATGGATTCGACCGGCTACTACGTGAGCAGGCGACAAGCCGAAGGGTTAGTTCAGCTTCATCGCGAACTATGAGTTCCCTGAAAGTTGGGCTGCTCAGGGCCGCTCGTGAAGCTGAGCGTCGAAATGGGCGGCGGCGTGCTTTAACAACAGCACTGCGTCGGCCGTGGTGGTGCGCACGTCATCGTTGAGGGCGTCGAGTTCCGGCCAGTCCATTGCGTCGGGCGGAATTGGCCAGCCGCACAAGTAGTAGTTCCAGCCGATCGATCTGCTGTTGCACCGCGTAAGGCTGCCCGGTGTGCCAGTAACCGGCCGCACTACACCTGCGCGGCATTTCTCCGTCGCGCCGCCGCGGGTACTTCCACCAGCATGGCATCACCCGCATCGAGCGAGTGAGGACCGATAACGCCTAGGCCTACCGCTGGTCAATCCGCGAAGTCTGTCACGAGTTGGGCGCCCGACAAGTGTTCATCAAACCGCACTGCACCTGGCAGAACGGAAAGGCAGAGCGACTAAACCGCACCCTGCAAACCGAGTGGGCATACCGCCAGATATTCACCAGTAACGCCGAGCGAGCCGCAGCCCTTGCACCCGGGATCGAGAACTACAACACTCAACGACGCCACAGTGCACTCGGCGGTCTAGCACCGATCAGCCGACTGCTACCAACCTGACGGCTGGGTACATCGGCGGGTCAACGATGGCAGTCACCTCGAGCAGCTTGCTGCACAAGTCCCTACAGGCTTGCCCTAGACGCTGCGCATTCGCCACGAGGCAGTTAACGCAATCCATCTCTACCCACCACAGCCCGGTCTCGGGATCCTCGCACTCCTCGTCGCGCACCTCCCGGCGCGCGGCGTAACCCCATCGTCGCCGTACCGGCTGTCATCCACTCTGTTCCGGAAGGGTCCCGGTCGAACGGCGTCGTGTCGCCGCATATCGCCGTCACGTAGCGTTCCCCGGCTCCAAGCTATTGCGCGTCCTCCACCACGTAAGCGTGCCGGAGGTAGGGGCTGCGCGGGGGACGTTGACTTCCCGGTAGGTGCGACGGTCGGCATCCCAAGGCCAACCCTTCGGCACTTCGCCTCCAAGTGCCACGCGTTTGCAATTCCCTTCCTAATCGCGCTACGGGTCATCGCCACGCGTGCGTCGTGATCTCTCCCCACGCCTCACACTCAGATCGCCGACGTCTCGATGCCAGTCCGGTCGCCCAGTAGCCGCGTCGCTTCGGCGCGACCTTCACGGTTCGACATTGCCGCACTGGCAGCACAGTGCCTGGTAGGTGGGCCGATGCTGGTGCCATCAGTCAACAACCAGCTCAAATCGACGCGAGCGTGGCCAGTCGTAGTCGACCCCTGTTTTGGGTTCGGCATGGTTGGCCCTCGGATGCGCCACAGAACGGACACGGATGGTCCAGGGGCCGGGTGCGGGTTGGCGGCCGTGGTCATGGCTGTCTCCCTCGATGGAGCGGGAGTCAGCTCAGCCGAAGATACCAATGGCAAAGAGTATGACGCTGACCTTGTTTTTGCAGGTCACGTACAGCGTTGAGCGACTCATACCGGAGAAGTACTGACGCTCGATCATCGAGCACTAGCCACTACTGGTTGTTCCACCTGTTGCTTGTGCAAGTGAAATAGACGACGATGCCGACCAAATGGTCGGAGATTACCGACCATCTTTTCGCGGTTGACACGAATCACGACCAAATCCGGCGGCCGCCAAGTGCCGTCACAGCCGCCGGTCAAGCTCGGCCAGCGAACTACCACGTAGGAGCTGTGACCTCGAACCTCTGACCTAGCGGCGGTTTCGTAGTGGTGGACGTACGTGGCCGAGTTCGGGTGGTATTCGCGACTACGGGTGGATGATGATCTGTCCGTCGGTTGCTTCGACCTCGACGCTGTCGTTGCCATCGCTGTTACTGCCTGCTTCGGCAGTAGTAGTGGTCCCGCCAACGGCGTTGGTTGCGATGGCGATGTTATCGGTGTTGTCGTCTCCGAACGAGCCGGCGATGGCATTGAGTAGGGCGTCGAGGCCGTTGTTGGTGGCGGTGGCGTTGTTGTCACTGTTGTTGTTTCCGAACCAACCGGCTTCGGCGAAGATGCTGGAACCATCCGCGAAGTTCGAGGCGTCCGCGTTATTGACACTATTGTTGTGGCCCGAGGTGCCGGCTAAGGCAGAAGCAACGCTGTCGTTGCCGCTGTTGGACGCGGTGGCGCTGTTGGCAGCGTTGCTGTCGCCGACAGAGCCGGCGCCAGCCGACGCGACGCCGTTGTCGCCGCTGTTGGCTGCGGTGGCGGTGTTGTCGGTGTTGTTGTCGCCCGTGACACCGGCCTGGGCGTAGGTGATGTAATCGCTGTTGTGCGGGACCTCTCCGCTGTTAGTAGCGGTGGCGGTGTTGCCGGAGTTGTTGTTGCCAGTCGTGGTGCCAAAGATATTTTGCGTTCCGCCGCCGGCCCAGGCTTCGGCGTTTCCACCCTCCGCGGCGGCGGTGTTGTCGGTGTTGTTGTCGCCGAAGGAGCCCGCCCCGGCGGTGCTGTCGGTGCCGATGACGGTGGCGGTGTTGTTGCTGTTGCCGGAGCCGAGAGAGCCGGCGTAGGCGCTCCCGCTCCCGGTGCCGATACCGGTTCCGTCCCAGTTGCCCGTGATGGTGGCGGTGTTGTTGCTGTTGTCATCACCGCCAGACCCAGCAATGGCGGCGAGGAAGCTGTCTAGGCCGGTGTTGGTGGCAGTGGCGGTGTTGTTGTCGTTGTTGTTGCCCTTCACGCCGGCGCTGGCGGCAAAAGTCCCACCATCGCTGCCGGTGTTAGTGACGGTGGCGGTGTTTTGGTCGTTGTCATCGCCCACAACGCCGGCGGCGACGATGACCACGCTATCGCTGCCGGTGTTGGTGGCGGTGGCCCTGTTGCCAGTGCTGTTACTGCCGGGTCCGCCGCCCAGAACGTCCGGCGTGGTGCCGCCGCCAGCCCACGCTTGGGTGTTATCGCCCTCAACCGAGGCGATGTTGGTCGCGTTGTGATCGCCGAAAGAGCCTGCGCCGGCGGTGCTGTCGTTCCCGGTGACGGTGGCGGCGTTGCTGTTGTTGCCGGAGCCGAGAGAGCCGGCGTAGGCGATGCCGGTGCTGGTGTCGGTACTCGTGATGGTGGCGACGTTGTCGCTGTTGTCGTCGCCAGACGAGCCGGCGATGGCGGCGATGAAGCTGTCGAGGCCGCTGTTGAAGGCAGTGGCGGTGTTACCGGTGTTGTTGTTGCCACCAGAGCCGGCCCCGCTCTCCGTCTCGGCGTTGTCTCCACTGTTTGAGGATGCGGTGGTGTTACCGGTGTTGTTGTTGCCAGCTGAGCCGGCCAAGCTTTCTGTCACGGCGTTGTCACCGCTATTCGTAGCGGTGGCAGAGTTGTCGCTGTTATCAATACCCTTGGCTCCAGCTGCAGCTCCGACGAAGGCGTTGCCGGCGCCGTTGTTTGTGGCGGTGGCGGCGTTGTTGTCGTTATTGTCCCCAACGACGCCGGCGTAGGCGTAGACCTCGCTATCACTGCCCGTGTTGGTGGCAATCGCCGTGTTGCCGGAACTGTTGCTACCTGGTCCGCCGTCCGGGAATGGGAGTTCTGGCCCTGTGCCCCCGCCGGCCCAGGCTTGGGCGTTGTCGCCCTCAACGGTGGCAGTGTTGTAGGTGTTGTTGCCACCGAACGAGCCCGCCCCGGCGGCGCTGTCATTCCCGGTGACGGTGGCGGTGTTGTTGCTGTTGCCGGAGCCGCCGTAGCCCGCGTACGCAGCGCTGTTGTCGCCCCGCACCGAGGCAGTGTTGCTGTTGCTGTCGTTGCCATCTGAACCGGCGCGGGCGGTGCTGTTATCGCCTTTGACGGTGGCACGGTTGTTGACGCCGCCGGCCGCGGTGGCAGTGGCATTAGTGCCCGTGGCGCTGGCCCTACTGTTGTTGCCGCTAGTCACGTTCGCTGTGGCACCATCGCCTTTGGCCTTAGACTTGGTGCCGGTGCTGCCTTCTGGGGTAGAGGCACTCGCGGTGCCTCTTTGCTTCTTGACCACCCCATTCTTCGAGACAGCGACACTCTTTTCCGGCTTCTGGGCTTTAGGCGCCTTGGGTGCCTTCGCGTTTGATGAATCGGACTCGGTTGACGAGGCCGTGTCGTCGGACGGCTTGGCTGATACCACCCACGGCGTCGAGACCAATCCGACTCCGATGCCTAGTGCGACGGCTAGCGCCCCGACTCGCCCGATGCAGCTCGTGTTTTGCATGATGGTCCCCTGTGCACGACGTGGTGTGCGATATTTCCGCTGTTCTGGATTCATGGGCTGAGGGCGCACGCGACAGCGTGCGAAGTGGGTGTATGGCAGATGCATGTCAGCGCCCCCGATGGCCCCGCCTTAGCCCGTTGACGGGCCTTTCTCTGAGTTGGTTCTCAGCTAGCTCACAACGGGCGTGCGAGTGACGGTAGCGCGGTCACTTCGCTGAAACTGTCACTTCCGCAAAATTTTGTTGACCAAGGTTCACGCCAAGGCAATTTCATGCGCAAGATGATTCTCTCTAGGTAACTGTTGCAAAGTCGGACTGCTAGCCAAGCAGTTGCCGCATCCGCGGTGACATAACCGGTCAGGGCATTGACCTAGCGTTCCGAGGCACCTCGCGGCCCAACGGTCTACTACTGGGCCTTCACGGCCTGGCACGCCGCCCACCTCGCAGGTCAAGCACAGCGTTGAGCCTTCAACACCAGAGGAGTACTGGCGCTCGATCATCGACTACTGATACGCGGTGGGGCCCGGACGGGACAGACCGTGGGGTAAGGCGTGCCCCCGATGGACAACTCACGGTCCGGTCTTGCGAACAAGACCCGGCTTGGTAGTCGATCCCGTCCGGGTGGAACCAGACACCCGTCTCTTTCAGGTGCCGAAGTGACGGTATCGATGCGCTGCCACCCGGCGCGTCCGCCGATCGGACCCTTCCCCGGTGGAAAGGTGTGTCCGCCGATCGGGGGACGCCGTCACGGCGCGGGCTCGCTGCGGGCGCCCACCGGCGCCCGACCACCGACGGCCGTGTCGGCGCCGACGTAGTCAACCTGCCAGTGTTTGATGCCGTTGAGCCAGCCGGACCGGAGCCGTTCGGGCGGGCTCAGCGGCCGCAGGTTCGGCATCTCGTCGGCGATCGCGTTGAAGATGAGGTCGATCGTCATACGGGCCAGGTTCGCGCCGATGCAGTAGTGCGCACCCGTGCCGCCGAATCCGACGTGCGGGTTGGGATCTCGCAGGATGTTGAAGGTGTAGGGGTCGTCGAAGACCTCTTCGTCGAAATTGGCCGACCGGTAGAACATGACGACCCGGTCGCCTTTCTTGATCCTCACACCGGACAGCTCGGTGTCCTCGAGTGCGGTGCGCTGAAACGACGTGACGGGGGTGGCCCAGCGCACGATCTCGTCGGCCGCGGTGACGGGCCGTTCCCGCTTGAAAAGCTCCCACTGGTCGGGGAATTCGGTGAACGCCATCATGCCCTGGGTGATCGAGTTCCGCGTCGTCTCGTTGCCCGCCACCGCCAGCAGGATGACGAAGAAGCCGAACTCGTCGTCGGTGAGTTTGTGCCCCTCGACGTCGGCCTGCACGAGCTTGGTGACCAGATCCTCGCCCGGGTTCTTGCTGCGCTCCGCGGCCATTTGCATGCCGTACATGATCAGCTCGACCGAGGCGGCGGTGGGGTCGTTGCGGGTGTACTCCGGATCCTGATCGCCCACCATCTGATTCGACCAGTGGAACAGCTTCATCCGATCTTCCTGCGGCACACCCATCAGCCCCGCGATCGCCTGCAGCGGAAGTTCGGCCGACACCTGCTCGACGAAGTCGCCGGAGCCCTCGGCGGCGGCCGCCTTGACGATCTTGGCCGCGCGCTCGCGCAGTTCGGCGCGCAGGGATTCGACCGCGCGCGGGGTGAACGCACGCGAGACGATCTTGCGCAGATGCGTATGGTGCGGGGCGTCCTGATTGAGCAGGACCACCTTGCCGCCCTCGAGCGATTCGGGATCGGCCTCGTCGCGATAGCGGGGAAGCGCGGTCTTCTTGTTGCTGGAGAAGACGTCGCTGCGTCGCGAGATCTCCTTGACGTCCTTGTGCTTGGTGACCACCCAGAAACCGTCGTCGCCGAAGGCCAGGTTCCCTTTCGTCTGTTCGTTCCACCAGATCGGCGCCACCTTGCGCAGCTCGGCGAGTTCGTCGACCGGCAGGCGTTCGGCATAGATATCTGGATCGGTGAAATCGAATCCGGGCGGAAGGTTCGGAGTCGGCATGGCTGCATTCCTCTATGACGTCGTCTAGTGCCCTCACCGCCTTGCTACACCACGGTCAGGGGCTGGTGAGGCGGGTTCGGGAAAGTCCGACGAAAAGAGAAGTGGAACGTGTTCTCTCCGGCGCGGTAATTGACCTCTTCGTCACGACGAGCACTCCTGTAACAATTCTGCGAAACTGTTCGAACCAACAGTGACGCCGTCGAAGGCCGCGCTCCGGTCTTTCGGCGGTAACCCGGAAAGGGGGCAGCGGTGAGGATCGTCATCAACCCGAAGAAGCTTTCGCTGCTTGGCGCGGGATTGGCAGCGGCACTCATGGCCGCTGCGCCGCAGACCCTCGCCGAACCTGCCGCGCCGGTTCCTTCGCCAGCGCCGCCCGCGGCGCCCAGCAGCGCGCCGGTTCTGGAAGCCGCTGCGCCGGCGCCCGCCCCGCCACCGGCAGCCGCCCCGGATCCGTTGGCGTTGATGCGCCCGGCGCCCGCGGCGCCGCCGCCCGCGCCTGAAGAAGCCGAAACGCCGGCCACCCCGCCCGAGCCCGTCCCGCACCTCGCGAGCCCGGAGACGCTGCCGCCGGGGACCGTGCTGGACCCGACCGGCCGAGGAAACGAGAGTCCAAACGTCAGCTACCTGAAGGACTTGTGGCACGCCGTCCAGAGGCAGGAGATCAGCGGTAAGGAAGCGTTGATCATGGGTCTCGCACAGCGCGGCATGAACACGCCGATTCCGGAGCAGAAGCCCGGACCCTACGTGCCGAACGCGCCGGCAGCTCCCGCGCCGGTGGCGCCGGCCCCACCCGCGCCGCCCGTGCCCGCGCCTTCGGCGCCGACGCCGTAGCCGCGGACTCGCTCCAGCAGCGATCGCACCGTTTGTACGTGCGAATCCTCGATCGTCGACCACAGCTTGCGCGCGATCGGGTTGTCCTGACGGACGAACGTCGCGAACAGTAACCCGCCGTCCCGGCGGCGCAACAACAGCTCCCCGGGCATCCCGACACGTGAGTGTGCACCGAGCAGTACGGAATCGGCGACGGTGGCGCGGATGGGCCACCCGAGGATCGTCCGACTCGACCCGGGGGGCCGCAGCTTGAGTCCGATCGCCGACCACGCCGAGAGCAGACGGATGCGCATGTGAACCGGTGCCCCTTCCAATATCGTGCGCATCCAATCTTCGGCGCTGCAGTCGAGCGGATGCTCGATGCCGACCTCGAAGGCGTCGGCGTAGTCAATGCGCCCGAGCGCGCTCGTGGTGAGCAACGCTTCGGGTGGACGGATCTGCTGAACACGGCGATCGGAGGCGGGGGTTCTTGTCATGGCTGCCTGCTTTCGTGTCGTGTTGCACCCGGCCTGCTTCGCCACAGTCGGCCGATGTCGCGCAGCATCAGCGGATAGACGATCAGGTGACGGAAGGGGGCGATCGCTGTCAGATACATCCGGCCCATCGCGCCGTTGGGCCGGACAAGAACCGCCATCTGCCCGCGGTGAGCGCCGGAGGTACCGGCCACCCAGCCGACATGCAGGACCCCGTGCACGGTTCGGTTGGCGATCTCCACCGCGAATTCGTCGTCGGTGAGGTACAGGGGTTCAAAGTGATCGTGTTCGATGCCGAGTTGTGATGCCGTAGACCGCAATTCCGGCGCGAGCCGGTCCCGCAGCGTCGCGACGCGTACGCCCAGTCCTTCTTTCGGCGTGTCGAGCGCGAGCCACCTTCCGAGCGCCCAACGGACAGCGAACAGCGCGCGTACGACGGGGGAGGTTCTGCCGGGGTCGAACGCGCGCCAGAGTCCGACGAGGTCGCCGAAATCGTCGCGGCCGCCGGCCGTGGGAAGCGCCCAGACGTCGAGAACTTCGAACTCGCCCGCGATTTCGTGGATGCGCCAAGGCCGGGCCAGGTGCTCGGCGCCGGCGAGTCGCTCACCACCAAACATACATAACTGTATGCTTGAATCCGTCACGCCGTCAAGGCCTTAGCACGGGGGTTCCCGATGGTTGCTCAGATCCGCACACCACGGAACGGGTGGATCGACGCCGGACTCGAGGCGTTGGCAGCTGGTGGGCCGGATGCCGTTCGGGTGGATCTACTCGCCAAAGCGTTGGGCGTCACGCGTGGCGGGTTCTACTGGCACTTCACCAATCGACAGGACTTCCTCGACGCCCTGTTGGAGTCGTGGGAGCAGCGGAGCACCGACGACGTGCTCGCACGTGTCGAGTCCGAGGGTGGAGACGCCAGGGCAAAGGTCCGCAAGGCCGGCCTGCTCACGTTCTCGAAGGAACTTCTCCCGGTCGACCTGGCGGTGCGTGACTGGGCCCGCCGCGATCGCGCGGTGGCTCGGCGCCTTCGTCGCGTCGACAACCGACGGATGGAGTATCTGCGTACTCTCATCGGCACTTTCGTCGACGACGCCGCCGACGTCGAGGCCCGCGCCATGCTCGCCTTCTCACTGGCGATCGGAGGTCACTTCATCGCCGCCGACCACGGCGCACTGACCAGACGCGAAGTGCTGGAACGGGCCACGCAGCGACTTCTCACCGAGTGATTTCGGTGTCGCTTGTCGCGCTCAGCGCAGCGAACCGCACCGAAATCAGACCGAGGCGGCCTCGTTGATCTCGTCGAGCCTGCCGGTCGCCTCGAGGTACTCCTGCACCCAGCGCTCGATTACCGTCGCGGTCTTCTCGACCTTGCTGAACTGCCCAACGACCTGACCGATCGGGTTGAACGCCACGTCGACGGACTCGTTCGGGTACTTGTGGGTGGCGGCCACCGCCATCCCGGAAACCATGTACTGCAACGGCATTCCGAGCGGCTTAGGGTTGTTGGGATCCTCCCACGCCTCGGTCCACTCGTTGCGCAGCATCCGGGCGGGCTTCCCGGTGAACGACCGGCTGCGCACGGTGTCCTTGCTGGTGGCCTTGACGTACGCGGCGTGCTGAACCGGGGTGTTCTCCGACTCTTCGACCATCACCCACTGCGAACCCGTCCAGGCACCTTGCGTCCCGAGCGCCAGCGCGGCAGCGATCTGCTCGCCGCTGCCGATGCCGCCGGCGGCCAGCACGGGCACCGGTGCGACCTCCTTGACGACCTGCGGCCACAGCACGATCGAGCCGATCTCGCCGCAGTGCCCGCCGGCTTCGCCGCCCTGGGCGATGATGATGTCCACCCCGGCGTCGGCGTGTTTGCGCGCCTGCGACGGCGACCCGCACAGCGCGGCGACCTTCCGGCCTTCGTCGTGGATGTGCTTGATCATGTCGGCGGGGGGAGTGCCGAGCGCATTGGCGATCAACGTGCACTTCGAATGCCGCAGCGCGACCTCGACCTGCGGGGTGGCGGTGGCCTCGGTCCAGCCGAGCAGTTGCAACGCGTCGTCGTCGCTGTGGTCGACCGGGACGCCGTGCTCGGAGAGGATCTTCTTGGCGAAGTCGATGTGCTCCTGCGGGACGAGATCGTTGAGCGTCTTCTTGAGCACCTCCGGGTCCATATCGGCGGAGTCCATGCCCTCGTACTTGTTCGGGATCACGATGTCCACGCCGTACGGGTGGTCTCCGATGTTCTCGTCGATCCACTTGAGCTCGATCTCGAGCTGTTCCGGGGTGTATCCGACGGCGCCGAGCACGCCGAATCCGCCGGCCTTGCTCACGGCGACCACCACGTCGCGGCAGTGGGTGAACGCGAAGATCGGGTACTCGATGCCGAGGTCGTTACAGATCGGGGTGCGCATGCCTGCTCCTTGGTGTCACCGCTCAAATTGAAACGTGTTCTAGTTTAGTACGCGCCGAGGTCTTGCACGAAAGAGACCTCGTTGCCGTCCGGGTCGGCGACGTCGAGGACCTTCACCAGGCCGGCGATCACGACGACCTCTCCGGTCTCGACACCCAGCTTCGCCAACTCGGCGGTCTGCGCGTCGAGGTCGTCGACACCGATCCGGACCGCCGATCGCCCGGCCCGTGCGTGGTCCTCCATGAGCTGCAGCCAGGCCGTCGCAGTGATCTGCCACTCGGCGACGCCCTCGATCGGCTCGAGGTCGGGGCCGCGCCCCATCACCTCGCAGTACCAGGACCGGGCGGCCACAAAGTCGCCGGTGGCGACGACGGCGGCGATGTCGTTGAACTTCCCAGCCACGGCCCCAATCCTTCGCCGAGATTCAGCGTTATGACGGGATTCGAGCGAAATCCGTCATAAACGACAGTCTCAACGCATGCGGTCAGTCGTAACCGATCAGCCTCCGGAACGACACCCGCCTGCGGTTGCTCGCCCCCTCGACGCGTAACACCGGCCATTCGCGCTCGGCCGCCATCGCGGCGAGCCCGGGCCGCGGGTTCACCGGCCGCGGATTGCCGACAAGAGCCATCAACACCGAGTCCTCGTCGCCGTCGGCGTAGAAGTAGCTGCGTTGCAGCTCAACATCATTGGCCTCGCAGAAACGCTGCACCGCGGTCGATTTGTTGGCTCCCCAGATGACGGGCTTGGCGATCCGGCCGGTGAGGAGGCCGGCTTCGTCGACCTCGAAGTGGTTGCACAACACGTGGTCGATCCCGGTGAACCGGGCGACGGGCTCGGCGTGGATGGTCAGCGCCGAGCTGCTGAGCACGACGGTGTGACCGCGCTGCTGGTGGGCTTGGACGATCTCGTGCATGTAGGGGAACACGCGCGCCGCCACCCGTTCGACGAAGAGCCGCTCGCCGAGCTCGTCGAGTTCGGCCAGGGACTCGCCGCGCAGATAACCGGCCGCGCGGGTGAGGAGTCGCTCGAATTGCATGCGGCCCAACCGGTATCGCAGCGACGCTTCGACCACACCGAGAACCTCGCCGATGCGCGCCTGTCTGCGACGGATGCGGTCGGCGGCGTGTGCCGTGGCCGTGAAGCCGTCGACCAGCGTGCCGTCAAGGTCGAAGAACGCTCCGACGCGGGGACCCTGCGGGCTCGCGGCGACTTCGGCTACCGCGTCCACGCGTTCGGGTATCGCCGGCTGCAGGCTCATAACCTCGTCAGCCTACTGAGCCGAGTACAGTCCCTTGCCCGTCACGAGCGGCATGTCCAAAGTGGTCCGGATCCCCGGCGCGGCCGCCACCACGTCCGGAATCGCGTTGACGATGCGGCCGGCCGCGGCCAGGATCGCCGCGTAGTTGTGGTCGCCGTTGCGACTGGTCGGGCAGATGTCCATGACATAGGACGGTTCGCCGGTGATCTCGACGCGGTACGAACCGCCCGGCTGTGCGGGTTGGGCCCAATCCGGTCGCAGGTCGCCGCGCAACCGGGTGACGTGCTCGACGACGATCGCCGGCCGGCCTTTGACCATGCCCTCGATCAAGAAGCGCACGGCGGCCACCGTGCCCTTCTTGATCGTGCCGACCGCGACGTCGAAGTCCTCGGGGGCAGGCTCCTGTTCGACGGAGTCTTTGATCTCGTCGACCTCGATGCCCAGACCCGCGGCGAGCTGCCGGATCGCGGTGCCCCAGGCAATGCTCAGCACCCCCGGTTGATACAGCATCGGGAGGTCACCGATCTCGTTGCCGAAACCCATCACGTCGAACATGACGGTGGCGCCGTCGTAGCTCGCGTAGTCGGCGATCTCCATCGTGCGGATCTGTTCGATGCTCTGACACGTTCCGGCGAGCGCGAAGGGGAGGAGGTCGGTCACGAAGCCCGGGTCGACGCCGGTCATGAAGACCGTCGAATTACCCTCTCGCGCAGCATCTTCGATGCGCTGGATGTACTTGTCGGGGATCACCTGCCACGGGTATTGCAACACGCCGAGACCGGAGCCGACGACGTCGATGCCCGCCGCGAGGATCTTGCGAACGTCGGCCATCGCGTCGGGCAGTCGGGTGTCGCCCATCGCGCAATACACGACGCACTGCGGTGCGCCGGTGATGATCGCGTCGAGATCGCCGACCGCGGTCACGCCGGTGGTGACGTCGAGGCCGGCCAACTCGCCGGCGTCCTTGCCCACCTTGGCCTCCGACGAGACCCAGACGCCGGTGAGATCGAACCGCGCATCGTCGATGAGTTGCTTCAGTGCGAGGCTGCCGCAGTTGCCGGTTCCGATGAGCGCCACACGAATAGCCATGGCCAGCAGTATGCGTGGTGGCCAGCCGAATTGGAACAGGTTCTAGTTCCGCGCGGGGTGCGGTAGCCTGACGCCCCATGGGACGTGTGGACGACAAGGTGGCTCTGATCAGTGGCGGAGCGCAGGGGATGGGCGCGGCCGATGCCCGTGCACTGATTGCCGAGGGCGCCAAGGTGGTGATCGGCGACATCCTCGATGAGAAGGGTAAGGCGCTGGCCGAGGAGATCGGTGACGCGGCGCGCTATGTCCACCTCGACGTCACCCAGGCCGACCAGTGGGAGGCCGCCGTCGCCACCGCCGTCAACGAGTTCGGCAAGCTCAACGTGTTGGTCAACAACGCGGGCACCGTGGCGCTGGGCATGATCGGCCAATTCGACATGGCCAAGTGGCAGAAGGTCATCGACGTCAACCTCACCGGCACCTTTCTCGGCATGCAGCATTCAGTCGAGGCGATGAAGGCCGCGGGCGGCGGGTCGATCATCAACATCTCGTCGATCGAGGGGTTGCGCGGCGCAGTGATGGTGCACCCGTACGTCGCCTCCAAATGGGCGGTGCGCGGGCTGACGAAGTCGGCGGCGCTGGAACTCGGCCCGCACAACATCCGCGTCAACTCGGTGCATCCCGGCTTCATCCGTACGCCGATGACCAAACACTTCCCGGACAACATGCTGCGGATACCGCTGGGCCGCCCCGGTCAGCCCGAGGAGGTCGCCACGTTCGTGGTGTTCCTGGCCAGCGACGAGTCCCGATACTCGACCGGCGCCGAGTACGTCATGGACGGCGGCCTGACCAACGACGTCCCGCACAAGTAGATCTGGCGCCGCCTCCTCCCGAGGGCACCGACCTCCTCCCGAGGGCGCCGACCTCCTCCCGAGGGCGCCGAACGTGGGTTACCCGCACGTCTTCCGCGCCGCGAGCGTGACATAACCCCACACTCGGCGAGGGGTCTACTCGGCCAGGGATCTAGTCGGCGAGGGGTCTACTCGGCGAGGGGTCTAGTCGGCGAGGGGTGGGTCGGCCGGCGGCGGGCGTGGTCCGGGTCAGGTCAGTCGACGGCGGCGAAGTTCACCGTCGCGGTCGCTCCGACTTCGTCGTCGTTGCCGCGGTAGATGTCGACCTGCACGACCGCCGAACGTTTACCGGTACGCAGGATCCGCGCGACCGCCCTCGCCGGCCCGATCTTGATGGGCCGTAGATAGCGGATGAACAGGTCCGTGGTGGCGATGGCGTGACCGAAAGGGGTGACTCGAGAGGCGAGTTGACCCGCCGTCACGTCGGCCATCGTCGCGATCAAGCCGCCCTGCAGACCGCCCGCGGTGTTGGTGGTCCGCTCGTCGACCGGCATCTCCATCGTCACGGTGCCCTCGGGCGACGGCACCTCCGTCAGGCCGAGTTGGTCGAACAACTCGCGAAGCGACTTGGGCGCGGTCATGGGTAACGACATTACCGCCGTGCGTCGCCGCTGTGTCGGGTGCGTAATGTCGTCAATCGTGAGCGCACGCGCGGGCATCGTCGTCACCGGTACGGAAGTCCTCACCGGCCGGATCCAAGACCTCAACGGACCCTGGCTGGCCGACCGGCTGCTGGAGTTGGGTGTCGAACTGGCACACATCACGATGTGCGGTGACCGGCGCGGCGACATCGAGGCCCAGCTGCGTTTCCTGGCCGACGAGGGGGTGGACCTCATCATCACCACCGGCGGCCTGGGGCCCACTGCCGACGATATGACCGTCGACACCGTGGCTCGGTTCAGCGGCCGAGAGTTGGTGTTGGACAACCGACTCGAGGAGAAGATCGCCGACATCGTGTCGCGGCTGATGGCACGCTTCCCGGACGTCGACGCCGAGGCGATTCGGGTGGCCAATCGCAAACAGGCCCTGATCCCCGAAGGCGCTGACGTCATCGATCCGGTGGGCACCGCGCCGGGTGTGGTCGTCCCCGGCACGCCGACGGTCGTCGTGCTGCCCGGCCCGCCGCGCGAGCTGCAGCCCATGTGGCCGCTGGCGTTGCAGACCGCCGCCGTGCAGAAGGCGATCGCGGGCCGCACGGTGTATCGCCAGGAGATGGTGCGGATGTTCGGGGTTCCGGAATCCGGTCTGGCCGATACGCTGCGCGACGCCGAACGCGAGGTCGACGGCTTCGGACGGCTCGAGATCACCACCTGCCTGCGGCGCGGTGAACTCGAGGTCGTCACCCGGTATGAGCCCGACGCCGCCGAGACCTACAGCGAGCTGATGGCGTTGCTGCGCGATCGTCATGGCGATGCGGTCTTCTCCGAGGACGGCTCGCGAATCGACGACCAGGTGGCCCGGCTGCTGACCGGGCGGCGCATCGCGACCGCGGAGTCGTGCACCGGCGGTCTGTTGGCCGCGCGGCTGACCGACCTCGCCGGTTCGTCGGCGTACGTCGCGGGCGCGGTGGTGGCTTATGCGAACGACGCCAAGTCCGGGTTGCTCGGCGTCGACCCCGCGCTGATCGAAAAGCATGGCGCTGTCTCCGAACCCGTCGCCGAAGCGATGGCCGACGGAGCGCTGAACCGGTTCG
Organism: Mycolicibacterium flavescens; assembly: GCA_900637135.1. Classification (NCBI taxonomy): domain Bacteria; kingdom Bacillati; phylum Actinomycetota; class Actinomycetes; order Mycobacteriales; family Mycobacteriaceae; genus Mycobacterium; species Mycolicibacterium flavescens. The sequence continues at coordinate 2,566,256 of LR134353.1, read as the reverse complement.
GCGCGGACACCGCGGTCGCGATCACCGGCATCGCCGGGCCGGGCGGCGGGACGAAGGAAAAACCGGTCGGCACCGTGTGTTTCAGCCTGAAGCTGGCGGACGGTACTGCGGTCACCAGATCGATGCGGATGCCCGGTGACCGGGCCGATATCCGCGAGCGGTCCACCACGGTGGCCATGCACTTGCTGCGCCGAGCGCTGAGCTGAGCGATGCGCGTTCGCGGCCTCCTGCAGCGGTGCCATGCGGATCGGCTAACGTACGGGTCCGACACAGGAGGAGTACCGATGGCGGAGAACGCGCGCGAGCAGATGTCTGAACGCGCCGTAGAGGTCGGATGGGACCGTAGGGAGGCGGACCGTACCGACTACTACACGCGTAGCCCGGTGCGTATCCACGTGATCTGGCAGGGAAACGACGCCATCAGCGGCGGTGCGCTGTACCACGACGACATCCTGATGGCCTACAGCCGGGACCTGTCCACGGTGTCCGGCTGGCTCAAACGCTGAGTTGAGCGGTCAGGGACGCTGGGGCTTCTGTTCGTCCCACACCTTCAACATCGTCTGCAGGATTTCCTCGGCGCGGCCGAGGCCGGCGAGGTGACTCTCGCCGGGCATCGTGTACAGCTCGGCGTCGCGGAGCTTCGAGACGACGTGCTCACCGTGACGGAACGGAACGATGTGGTCGGCGTCGCCGTGCCACCATCGGATCGGCACGGTGATCTCATCGAGCCGGAAGCCCCAGTCACGGGCGAAGACGACGATGTCGGAGAACGGGGCCGCCAACTGCTTGCGGCTGCCATTGAGCAGGTCGTCGAGGAACATCGCCTTGATCTCCGGCCGGGCCAGAAGCCGGCGATCGCCCTCGGGTGACACGCGACCGTAGAGGTCGGTGATGGGGGAGGCGACCGGCTTGATGAACCGGATCAGTGCCGAGGCCAGCAGCCCGACCGGGATTCCCGCGTACTGGAGCAGCGGTGCGACGCGTGTGCCGAGGTTGCCCATCAGCCCGCCGGGGATCGCGTCGGGGCCGACCGTGGGCGCGACGCCGCCGATGACGCCCGCCACAACCACGCGGTCCGGCATCGCGGCCGCGCATCCAAGCGTGTACGGGCCCCCACCGGACAGGCCGACCACGGCCATCTTGTCGATACCAAGCGTGTCGGCGATGGTGCGCAGGTCATCCGCGAAGTCGACGACCCGCTCGTACCGGTGCGGGGTCGAGGACCCGATCCCGGGCCGGTCGAGGCCGATCAGGCGGATGTTCGCCTTCTCCGCATAGATGCGCGCTTCCATCGGTATCTGACGGCGGGCACCCGGGGTGCCGTGCAGCCAGAAGATGGCGCGGCCTTGCGGGTCACCGAACTCGGCGAAGCCGATACGTCGATCCTCACCGACAGCGACGCTGCCCTCGAGCTTCGGGCGGGCGATTGCGACAACCATGGCGAGAGTGTCTCACGACGCCCGGCCGATCATTCCGATCAGGCCACCTGAAACACGTACGACGCGGCGGTGGTGACTCGGTCGTCGACGCCCTCGTCATGCATCAGCACCCGGACCGCGAACGTGTCGTCGGACCCGCGCAGCGCTTCGGTGTCCACCCGGAATGGGCCGGCCTTTCCGCGCGCCATGAACATCACATGGCAGGACACGCCGTGGAGACGGCCGGTTCCCGCGGCGGCGGCCGCGGCGTCGATGGCGGCGGTCTCGAGGATGACGAACTGCGGTCCGACGTGCAGGGCCGCATCGGGCGATGCGACCTCGACCGACAGTTCGGGCAGCCCCCAGCGGCCGTCTGGCCGGCGATGGCCGCCGAACACCTGCCACAGCGGCGGCAGGTCGGGGGAGTCGACGATCTCGAGGGGGTTGGCCTCCATTCGTTCCAGTCCCTCGGGCGGGATGCCGATGCTGACCCCCTGACCCTCGATCAGCGCGAGCACGCGGTCCGGCTTGTCGGCGTCGACGATCTTTGCGCGGCTGTAGCCCATCTGGCGGCCGACCCTCAGTTCCTCGGATACCACCTCGAAGCGTCGCACGCCCAGGCCCGGATCGAGGATCTGGCAGGAATGGATGACCGGGTTCGGCACCGCCTCCAGGTCGGACATGTGGCCACTCTCGGGTGCCGAGATGCCCAGCACGGCGAACAGCAGCCCACCGGCCGCGTCGCGCATATCGCGGCGCACGGTGACCGTGTTGTCCTCCTCGACGAGGTCCATCTGCGCGTAACTGCGGCCGATGTAGCGATAACTCAGCAGTCCGCCCCAGCGCCTGCGCAGTTCCTCGGCATACTCCTCGGGTGAATCGGACAACTCGCGGATATCGCGCAGCACGCGTACTCCCATCTGAGGTAACGCCGACGGCGGTCTACTGCAGTCGGCGCGGCGATACTTCCATCTGATAACCGGCGGGGAACGTCATCTCGATCACCCGCAGTTCGTCGTGGGCCTTCGACTCGAGTTCGAGGACGACACACCCCTCGCCGAGGTCCTTGGCCTCCAACACCGTGTAATGCTGACCGCCACCGTTGACATCGACGACAGGGTCACCTGAGCGCAGTGCCTCGACCGCTACCAGGCCGGGGGCTTTTGCCGGGTGTGTCTCCACGTGACCAACGGTAGGCCAAGTCACCGCGGCGCTCGAGGGTTTCAGCCGACCGCCAAGGTGTAGAAGAAGCCGCCGACGATGAGCGTGGCCAGGCAGAGCCCGAAGGTTCCCAGAGCGAACGGCCAGCCCCGCGCACGTCGCACCAGCTGCACGACCGTGACGATCAACCCGGCCACACCGATGGCAGCGGCGATCAACAGCGCGTTGATGATCGCGCCGACCGCGCCCGCCTCGCTACAACTTTCGGGAGGGCAGTGATCCAGGAACGCGAGAGAGAAGAGCCCGAACACCGCCCCGACGACGAGCATCGCGGCGGTCATCACCAGGGCGACTATCGAAGCCGCGATGTCCGCGCCGGACACCGGCCGCTTCGGGGGCCGCGGCATCGGGTAGGCGGGCGGATAGCTCGGTTCGACCATGACCGCAGATGCTAGCGACGCGATACCCGGTTTCCTGTCGAAACGCCAGGACATGGACCATCATGGCGCTATTGAGCCAGCCGCACGGGAGGTGCCGATGGACAGCACGATGCAGGACTTTCCACTGACTCTGACCACGATCCTGCGACACGGCACGGGGTGGCACTCCGGTCGCAAGGTGATCACCGCGACGCCCGACGGTTCGCGGGAGATCAGCTACGGCGAGCTCGGAAGGCGGGTGGCCCAGTTGGCCAACGGGCTGCGTGCGCTCGGAGTGACCGAGGGGCAACGGGTCGCCACGTTCATGTGGAACAACCAGGAACACCTCGAGGCCTACTTCGCCGCGCCGTGCATGGGCGCGGTGCTGCACACACTCAACATCCGCCTGGGCGGCGATCAGGTCGCGTTCATCGCCAACCAGGCCGAGGATTCCGTTGTGCTGGTGGATATGTCGCTCGTGGCGTTGTTCGCACCGATCCTGCCGCAGCTGGCGACCGTGCACACCGTGGTCGTGGTGGGGGAGGGCGACATCTCCGAACTCGCCGACGCGGGCCCCACGGTGATCCGGTACGACGACCTCATCACCGAGCAGCCGCTCGAGTACGACTGGCCGGAACTTGACGAAAAGAGTGCCGCCGCAATGTGTTACACCAGCGGCACGACCGGCAACCCGAAGGGCGTCGTCTACAGCCACCGGTCGACGTATCTGCACTCGATGGCCGTGTGCTCGGCCAACGGCATCGGTCTGGCCGACGGTGACCGCGTGTTGACGGTCGTTCCGATGTTTCACGCCAATGCGTGGGGTCAGCCGTATGCGTCGGTGATGGCCGGCGCGGATCTGCTGCTGCCCGACCGGTTTCTGCAGGCCGCCCCGCTGGTCGACATGATCGAGCGTCACCGCCCGACGGTGTCGGCGGCGGTGCCGACGATATGGAACGACGTGCTCAACTTCTTGCACGCCAACCCGGACAGGGACATCTCGTCGCTGCGCAACGTCTGCTGCGGCGGATCGGCGGTCCCACTGGCGATGATGAAGGAGTACCAGGAGCGCTTCGGCGTCGTCATCCGGCAAGGTTGGGGTATGACCGAAACCTCTCCGCTCGCGGCGATTGCGGTCCCGCCACCGGAAGTGACCGGCGAGGACCACTGGACGTTGCGGGCCGCGGCCGGCCGCGCATTGTGCGGTGTGGAGATCCGCATCGTCGACGACCAGGGCGCAGTCCTGCCCAGCGACGGGAAAGCCGTGGGCGAGATCGAGATTCGCGGCCCGTGGATCACCGGCTCGTACTACCTCAACGCCGACTCGAGCAAGTTCGACGAGGGGTGGTTGCGCACCGGTGACGTCGGAAAAATCGATCCTCAGGGCTTCATCACGTTGACCGACAGGGCCAAGGACGTAATCAAGTCCGGTGGGGAGTGGATCTCGTCGGTGGAGTTGGAGCTGCGCATCATGGACCACCCCGCCGTGTACGAGGCGGCGGTCGTCGCGGTGCCCGACGATCGTTGGCAGGAGCGGCCGTTGGCGGCGGTGGTCCTCGACGAGGACGCGTCCGTCACCCCCGACGAGTTGCGGAAACATCTGAGCGACAACGTGCCCCGATTCTGGTTGCCGGAGCGTTGGGCATTCGTCGAGGAGGTGCCCAAGACCAGCGTCGGAAAGTTCGACAAGAAGTTGATCAGGGCGCGGTACGCCGACGACGCCTACGACGTCGTCGAGTGCCGGGACTGATCGCCCAGGCGCCGAACACACGGCGAACCGTTCCGGCGCGGGTGGCGGGTGGTTTACGGTAGCGACGACGGTCAATCCGGTGGCTAGACACCGCGGATGAGGAACGGGGACGAAGACATGCGCCGATCGATCCGACTGATGGCCTCGGCCGCCGCGCTCACGACCGCGGCACCCCTGGGGTTGCTGACCGCCGGCATCGCGGCGGCCAATGACACCTTCGTCCCGATGAACCAGGTGTCGCGGCGTTGCGATTACAGCGAGACCGACTACAACGGCCCGACCGGCTATGGGCGGGGCACGAGCGTCATCAGGTCGAGCGGGTCGAATCTGTCCGCGGATGTCACGCTCGACGTGGCCGTACCCAACACGCGCTACGACGTCCGGCTCATTCAGGTTCCGCGGCCGTCGTCGGCACCGTGCCTCGGCAGCGATCCCGGTGTCGCCATGGCTCCGTTGCAGACCAACGGTGTCGGTCACGGCACCGTCAGCCTCCACGACAGCATCGAACCGGGAGCGACGGGGGCGTGGGTGTGGATCACGCGGCCCGACCCGTTCTCCCAGGACCCCAAGGAGTTCTACACCAGCGACATGATCGTCAAGATCTGACGGCGGTGCGCTCAGGCGGCGACGACGACGGTCAACTCGTCGCCGCGGCGTTCCACCCGCATACCCGCGCGCCGCGCCACGGCTGCGACCGCGGCCGCATCGGCGGGTTCGGATCGCGAGGCCGCCAGTACGCGCGCGAGTCGCCCCTTGTGCGCCTTGTTGAAGTGGGTCACCACGCTGCGGCGCCCGTCCGGATGCTCGGCGACCACGTCCACCCGTACCGCATTGGGCAACCGGCCGAGCGCCGCATACGAACCGGAGCGGAGGTCGACGACCAGGTCGTCGACGGCCCAGTCGGCCAGCACAGGTTCCAGCAGTGGGCGCCACCGCGTCGCCAACGACGGCCGGCCGGGTAGCTTCGACGTTGCCGAGAGCCGATAGGCCGGGACCGGATCGTCGGCGCGCAGCAGTCCGAACAAGGCAGAGCCGACGGCCAGCCGTGCCCTTGCCCGCGCTGCGGCGGCCCCGCGCAGCGATCCGACGTCCAGCGCGTCGTAGAGGACGCCGGTGTAGCGGCTCATCGCTGGCAACGTCGGCGCGACGTGCAACTCCGCGTTGCGCTCGATCTCGGCGTCCTGTGATGCGGAGAGCCCCAGGGCGCGCCGGCATGCGGGCCGGTCGGCGGCCAGTTTTACGAGCTCGTCGAGCAGTTCGGCGCGCAGGGGCCCGAGCTCAGGCGAACTGAGCGACTCCAGCTGCAGTGGGGGCCCGTCGCCTCCGACCCGTTTGGTCTCCGAGGGCGGAAGAAGCACGATCACGCCGCAGAGGCTATCCGGGCGCGGGTCACGCTCAGGCCGGAGGCATCGGAGCCGGCGGCGGCGGCGCGAACGGGTCGGCCGGAGGAGGCGGCGGCGGGGGTGCCAATGGCGCGCCAGGCATCGGAGCCGGCGGGGGAGGCGGCGGCGGGGCGAACGGATCGCCCGGCGGCGGAGGCGGCGGCGGGGCGATCGGAGCGCCCGGCGGGGCGGGCTCGTGCCCGGCCATCATGACCACCGGCGCGGGCGGGGCGCCCGGGACCATCGGCTGCTCAGGCGGCACCGGCAGGAACATGTGGTTGGTGAACTGGTCCTGGTAGGCGCCGCCGCCCCCGATCTTCACGCCGCCGCCCTCACCGGACGAGACGGGAGTGCCGTCGGGCAGGGTGGCCGCCGTGTGGCCGCTGTTCCAGCCGACGACCAGCGCGCCCGGCTGGGTGCCGTACTGGAACCCACGCTCGAGCAGCGCGCTTTCGATGTTTCCCGTGTTGAACCGGTCCCCGTACACGGGCCGACCGGTCGCTGCATTCGTCACCCAAGACACCAGGCCCGAGCAGTCCGTACCGGCAGGCGAGTCGCCGCCGGTGACGTACGGCGTGCCGGACACCTGGTTTACAAGCGTCAAAAGCGTGGCAATAGCAAACACGCGGTCGGACGCTACAAGTTTCCGGACAACGCCACCAAATTCTGTGATGGCCTTCACAGCCTGCGGTTTCTATTGCCTACTTCACGAATAGCATTGCAGAGTCACCCTTTTGGCGTCGGCTTAGCAACATCGGATACCACCGGTCGAATTTGGCCGTGCAGCAATCGAATTGCCGCCGCGATATCGCATCACACTGTGAATCACGTTGGACTCCAGTCGATCTGCCGTGCACCGCGAGGGTTGCGACGAGAACTCAGCCGAGCGCCAGCAGCAGCGGAACCGTCTGTTCAGCGAAGGTGAGCGACCCGTGATGCCCGATCAGTGACGATTCCAGCGGCTCGGCGGTGCGCCGCACGATCGCCGCGGTGTCGCGGGCGGCGGCCACGATATCGCCGATGCGGGGCCGGACCTCGTCGCTGACCTGGGGTCCGAACCAGGCGGCCTCGATGGCTTCCTCCTGGGAGAGCACCCACGCGCGCTCACCCAGCACGGTCCGCCAGGCGTCGAGCACATCGCCCTGCGAACCGTCCTCTATATAGACGTGCCGGGCCCGCGCCTCACCGGCGACCGCCTCCACGCCGTCGAGCAGCGCCGGGGTGGCGTCGACGTCGACCGTGCGACCAGGGGAGACCTCGACCATTCCGTGGTCGGCCACCACGGCCAGCAACCCGCCCGGCGGCAACGCTTCGACCACCGATTCGATGAGCGTGTCGATCTGTCGCAGCTGCATGCGCCATTGCGTCGACCCCGGGCCGTACAGGTGGCCCAGCATGTCGAGCTCGGCGTGGTACCCGTAGCAGAATCCGCCGTCGGACAGCGTGGTCTGCACCGCCGCCGCGAGATCGCCGAGTGCATGAACACCCACGTAGCGTCCGCCGCGAAGCACGGCGCGGGTGAGGCCGGAGCCGGTGAACTCGGCCCCGGAGATGACGCTGACGGCGACGCCCACCGAGGTGGCCCGCTCGAAAGTGGTGGGCAGTGGCTGCATCTGTTCAGGGATGACGGTGCCGCGAAGGTCCTGGCCCCAGGGGTGCGGGCGCCATCGCAGGGCGTTGATCACACCGGCATCCGGCACTCGGAAGGAGTAGCCGACGAACCCGTGCTCGCCGGAGCGGCGGCCGGTGCCGACGGCCGCCAGCCCCGCGGCGGTGGTCGACGGGAAGCCGACGGTCACCGTCCTGCCCCGGAGCGACGCCATCGTGGGTGCATCGGCGGCGTACCGGTCGAGAAGTTCGGCGCCCAAACCGTCGATCAGCAGGACACAGGCGCCTCCGAGGTCATCGACGAGCCCGAGGGAGTTCTCGAAACCGCGGGCGCCCATCGCCGACAGGATCGACGGCACCACATCGGCCAGATGGGGCAGGGCGGGATCCGGTGTGGGCAGCTCCACGAGCTGAGCCTGCCACACCCGGGGACCGGGTTTCGTTGCCAGCGCAAAGACCCAGCTCACAGGGTTCTTTACCGGTTCTTGACCGCATGTTGAATCGGCCCTCAGACGATCGCGATGTGATTACGCTCCAAGAGGTGGAACTGGGGGTTCTGGGACCTCTGCAGGTCCGGCAGTACGGGTTGCCGGTCGCCATCCCCGGTGCCAAGCCCCGGGCCATCCTCACCATGCTCGGGCTGCACGGCGGTTCGGTCCTGTCGGGCGACACTCTCGTCGCGCTGCTCTGGGGCGACGAGCCGCCGCGGACAGCCACCAAGGCGTTGCAGACCCACGTCTCGTCGCTGCGTCGCGCCCTGGGGGACGGCTTTGTGTTGACGGAGGGCACCGGCTGGACCCTGAGCACCACCGAAATCGACGCCGTCGGCTACAAGACCGCCGCGAAACTCGGCCGTAAGGCCCTTGCCGCGGGCGACCCGACCCGCGCGGTGAGCCTGTTCGACCAGGCGCTGGCCCTGTGGCGTGGCATTCCTGAACTTCCGGACAGCTCGCGGGGATCGTCGGAGAAGACGCGCTGGCTCGAAGGTCACGCCGCCCTGGTGGAGGACCGGGCCGACGCCCTGCTCGCGACGGGTCGCGCCGCCGAGATCGTAGGGGAACTCGAGTCCGCGATCGCCGAAGCGCCTCTGCGCGAACGTCGTTGGGGTCACCTGATGCTCGCGCTGTACCGGGCGGGACGTCAAGGCGAGGCATTGGGCGCATACAGGCGGGCGCGGTCGCTGTTGGCCGAGGAGCTGGGTGTCGATCCCGGACCGGAGTTGCGGAGGCTGGAGGCGGCGATCGTCGCGCAGGATGCCGCGTTGGAAATGCCTCAGTCGCAGCAGCTTTCGACGGTCACCCGCGCGGTGACGTTCCTGCTGACCGATATCGAGGGATCGACGGCGGCGTGGGAGGCCGATGCCGACGCGATGGGGAGGGCGCTCGCCCGGCACGACGAGATCGTTGAGCAGGTCGTCACGTCGCGCGGCGGTCGGCTCATCAAGACCCGCGGCGAAGGGGATGCGACGTTCTCGGTGTTCGACCGGCCGTCGGCGGCCGCGGCGGCCGCAATCGAACTGCAGGGAGCCATCGGTCACGAGGATTGGCGGCTCGCGCACCCGATGCGGATCCGGGTGGCGCTCCACACCGGAGAAGTGGAGTTTCGCGACGGTGACTACTTCGGCCGGGCAGTCAACCGCGCTGCGCGTCTGCGTTCCCTGGCCACGGGTGGTCAGATCCTGTGTTCCGGCGCGACCGCCGAGCTTGTCATCGACTCGCTTCCGGATGACGTCCTGCTCGCTGACCTGGGCACGCGCCGGTTGCGCAACCTTCCTCGGCCCGAGCATGTCTTCGAACTGCGCATGGAGACCGCGGACGATCCCGCTCCGCCCACAACCGAGGCACCGATGGTGCGGCCTGCGCTGCCCGGCGTCCTCGTCGGCCCGGGACCGTTCGTCGGACGTGGGCATGAACTGGAACGACTGGTGTCGGCATGGCAGTCGACCCTTGCGGCGGGCACCCGGGCGGTGCTGATCGCCGGCGAACCGGGCGTGGGCAAGACGCGGTTGGCCGGAGAATGGTCGCGTCACGCGTACGAGCAGGGCGCCGTCGTCTTGTACGGCCGCTGCGATGAAGACCTCGGCGCGCCGTATCAGCCGTTCGCCGAGGCATTGCGCTCGCTGGTGTCATGCGTCGATTCCAACCGGCTGCGCAGCGTGCGAGGTGTCGAGTCGCTGTTGCCGTTGGTGCCGGGACTGGGCGATGCGCTGCCTGACGTGACCGTGCCGCCGCGTGCCGATCCGGACACAGAGCGCTACGCGATGTTCGACGCGGTGGTCGCTCTCCTGGGCACAGCCTCCGCGACCGCCCCCGTCGTGCTGATCCTCGACGACCTTCACTGGGCGGCCAAACCGACGCTGTTGTTGCTGCGGCACCTGCTGCGTTTCGGGGATGAAGCTCGAGTCCAGATCATCGGCACGTACCGCAGCACCGATCTCGACCGCTCCCATCCGCTGGCCGCGATGCTCGCCGACCTTCACCGCGACGGTACCGCGACTCGGCTGCAGCTCAGTGGCCTCGAAGAAGGCGACGTCACCGCCTATGTCGCCGAAGTCGGTTACCACGACGAAGAACTGGGCCGGGCGCTGGCGACCGTGACAGGTGGCAATCCGTTCTTTCTGATCGAGGCCCTGCGCCACGTGGAGGAAAGCGGGGGCCGTTGGGATCCGAGCACGCTGCCGCAGGGTGTCCGAGAGGCGGTGAGCCGCAGGCTGTCCCGACTCACGGCCGAGACGAATAAGGCGCTGGCGGCGGCCGCGGTCGTGGGGAGCCGGTTCGCGTTGACACTCGTCGAGCAGGTGGTGGGTGAAGACCTTGTGGATGCGTTCGACGAGGCCGCTAAGGCGGGCATCGTCATCGAGGAGCCCGGGGCCGTTACCGGTTCAATCACGCCCTGGTGCGGCAGTCGCTGCTTGCCGAGCTTCCCTCCGTGCGACGCATGCGGTTGCATCAGCGCATCGCGGGGACGCTCGAAGGCGAAGCCGGCGCCGATGACGAGCTGCTGGCCGAGTTGGCCTATCACTACTTCGAATGTGCTTGGGCCGGAAACGCGGTCAAGGCGGTCGAATACTGCCGGCGTGCGGCGGATCAGGCGATGTCGCGGGTGGCTTACGAAGGCGCGGCCGACCTCTATGACCGTGCGCTCCATGCGCTCGAGGAACTGGACGACGAACTACCCGACCGCGACGCGTTGCAAGCCGAGTTGCTGATCGCCCACTGCGAGGCGTTGCTCGCCGCCGGCGATGTGACATCAGCCAAAGATGCGGTAACGCAATTACGCGCGACTGCTGGCGATTCGGGCAGGCTCGGGGCATGGGGGATCTGTTTTGACGGTGAGCTTTCGATGCTCACCGATCCCGAGCGGCTGGACGATATCGAGTCGGCGGTGAACGTGGCCGCCGAACGACTGGCGGCGTTGGACGACGCCGCGGGGGAGGCCAAGGCGCACACCGTCCGCGCCGGATGCCTGGCGCGTCTGGGCCGCATCGGTGACTGCGAAACGGCTTTGGACCAGGCACTGACGGCGGCACGACGGGCCCGTGACCACAGCCGGGTCAACGCAGTACTCGCGGGTGCGCCGCTGGCGGCGCTATGGGGACCCAATCCGGTTCCGCGTGCGGGCGGGCGGTGTCTGGATGTGGTGCGGCTGTTGCGCATCACGACCGGGTCGCCGCTTGTGGAGGCGACGTCGACGCGGTGTCAGGCGGTGCTCGATGCGCTCCGGGGACGCGCGGCCGAGGGGCGTCGCCTGATCGAGTCGGCGAGACGGACGCTGACCGAACTCGGCCTGCGTCACGCGCTTCTGGAGGTGGACCAGTTCGCCGGCATCATCGAGTTGGTGGCCGACGATCCGGCGGCCGCCGAACCCTACTTGCGTCGGGCCTATGAGGGCCTTCGGCGTATGGGTCTGGACACCGACACCGCGGACACCGCGGTGCTGTTGGCGCGCGCATGTCTGGTGTTGGACCGGGATACTGAGGCGGACGAGTTATGCGCCGAGAGTGAGCGTCTCGCTGGTCACGGGTCGAAGGCATCGATCGCGTGGCGGACGGTCAGAGCGCAGTTGCTGGCACGCGCCGGTGCCCACGATCGGGCCAGGCAGATCGCCGAGGAAGCGGTCGGCCTCGCCGGAGCCACCGACGCTCTGGTCGATCACGGTGATGCTTGTCTGGCGCTGGCCACAGTGCTGCGTATCGCCGGAGATACGGCAGGTATGCGAGCCGCGGCAGAACAGGCGGTGACGCTCTACGACCGGAAAGGTGCTGCCGCTCTTGCGGAGAAGGCGCGGAAGCTCCTGAATGCCTCTGCTGCACCTAGGCCCAGCGCGGTCGAGCAACCGGTTGTCGAGTTGTCCAACACGTGCGTCGAGGTGGGGCAGCGCGTGATCGACGCCATTAACCGACAGGCGTGGGAGGAGTTCGAGCGGCTTTTCGCCTCAGAGGACGTCGTCGAGAGTCGACGGAAAATCGTCGGGTTCACCCGGGCCGATCTGCAGCAGGGTAACTGGGCGCACCAGAACAGACACATCTTCGAGGCGAGCGGCGACGTACGGATCACCCAATCGGTCGTCGCCGTGCGAGGTGACCGCTTGGCGCTCTCCCGATTGTTTGTGGGGAGCACCGACTCGAGTCTTGGTGCGCCACAGGACGAATTCCTGCAGATCTACGGCATCGACCACGACGGTCGCGTCTCGCTGCAGGTGTGGTTCGACCCCGAGGACCTTGACGCCGCGCTGGCGGAGTTGAATGACTTGTACGGTCAGCGGGAAAAGTCGCGGCAGCGATCGCCACTGGAGAATACTGCGACGCGGACCATCAGGAAGTCCTGCGAGCTCTTTGCGGGCCATCAATGGGATGAAATCACCAGACTATTTGCCGGGGCCGTCCGGGTCGATGACCGCCGGCGTGGTCTTCACCGAGTCAGCGACGACCGCGCCACAGAGGTTGCAAACCTCCGCGAACTCGCCGCCCTAGGTGTAGCGCAAATCTCGGCGACACCCCTGGCTTTAAGGGGTAATGGACTCGCTCTCAGCCACTTGCTATTTCAAGGACGCGATACGCGGCCGGAGGCCTTTGCTACTGAAGTGTTGGCATTGACGGAAGTCGATGACCCTGGGCTGATCACGGCGATGATCGGTTTCGACCACGACGACTTTGACGCGGCCATCGCGGAGCTTGACGCACGGTACTCGGCTGGCGAGGCGCAGCCGTTCGCGCAGACCTGGTCAGTCGTCACAGAGCTGACCGCCGCATTCAACCTGCATGAGTACGATGCGACGGATTGTCCGAGCATCGACCACCGCCGGGTCATGCGGTATGCGGGCGGGGACCTGACGATGGCCACCCTCACCCAGAGGAACTTCACGCCGGATCTCCGCACTTACATCGAGGTGGTACATCGGCTCAGTGATCGCGGTGTGGTCACCACCAATCGGTCACACGGGATTGCGCCAGGGGGCTTTGAAGCCGAATGGCGGGTCGTCAACATCCTGCTGATTGAGGGCGACGAGCTCAAGCGCTTCGAGGTCTTCGACGAGGCGGACATAGACGCGGCGCTGAAGCGATTCGACCAACTCACTCTCCCCGCAACGCTCTTGGAGAATGCGGCGAGTCGCACGCACGAGCGCATGCAGGAGATTTTCGCGAACCGTGATTGGGATGCAGCGGGCGAGCTGCTGAGCGAGGACGCTTCGGTCGACGATCGCCGCCGAGTGGTGAATACCGACATCCGGCAGGGGCGGGACGCAACCATGGCGAGTATGCGGGCGGGCGCTGAGCTCGGCGCGAGAAGCATCGCCTCGGTTGTGCTCGCCGTTCGTGGTGACCGGCTGGCGCTGCTCCGCACACGGTACGCGGGTAGGGATCCGAAGCCCGAAGCCTTCCATATGGACGACCTCACTCTGGTCGAGATCGACACCGACAATCGACTACGCGCCGGCGTTATCTTCGATCTAGACGACTTCGACGCTGCCATCGCCGAACTCGACGCTCGATACATCGGAGGCGAAGCTGCACCGTATGCGCGCGCATGGTCGGTCATCGCCGGCGCGTACGCATCGGTGAGTCGACGTAAGCGACCCGCAATGACACCGAACGCGGTGAGTGTCGACTGGCGGCGTGGCGCCGCATTTGAAACCGATGGCCTGATGGCGTATATCCGCGGCGGGCGGGAGCTTGAGCTGCATGCAGGCCCGTACGTAGAGACGGTTCATCGACTGAACGACCTCGGAGCTGTCGTCACGTATGCGTCGAAAGCGGGATCTGACGAAGGCTTTGAAGCGGAGTGGCGGGAAGTGACCCTTTCGACCGTCGACGGCGATCTCATCGACCGCTGCGAGCTGTTCGACGAAGCAGACCTCGAGACCGCGCTCGCCCGCTTCGACGAGCTCAGCCGTCAGGCGCACCGGCTCGAGAACGGGGCAACCAGAGTAAGTGACCGCCTGTACGCGTGCTTCGCGGCGCGAGACTGGGCTGCATTGGCTGACCTGGTGATCGACGACTTCGAGGGCTATGACCGACGCCAAGTGGTCAATGTCGACTTGCATGGTCGCGACGCCATGGTCGAAAGTTTCCGATCGGTCACAAATTTCGGCGACCCGGATGCGACAACAGCCGTCCTTGCGACCCGAGGCTCGCGGCTGGCCCTGACGTCTGTCCGGTACGCCGTCAGCGACGGGGCGTCCGATGCCTTCCACGTCGACCTGCTGCAGCTGGTCGAGATCGACGCCGCCGAGCGGATCGCATCGCTCGTCACGTTCGATCTCGACGACACCGAGTGCGCCCTTGAGGAACTTGACACCCGATACATGTCCGGGGAGGCCTCGTCCTACGCACAGACGTGGGCGGTCATCGTCAGGGGTTATGCGGGACTCAATCACAACGAACTCGCGCCGACGACGCCCGACTGGGTGAACGTCGACCACAGACGTTTGGCGCCGGTCACAGCTGGCCGGCTCGGTGCCTACATACGGACATCCCAGGTAGAGACACCTGATATCGACATCCATATCGCGGCGGTGCACAGAATCTCTGAGCTGGGAGCGGTCGTGACTCGAGCGGTGACCGGCACCTCGCGCGAAGGGTTCTATGCGGAGTGGCGGGAGATCGACCTTGTGACGGTGGAGGGCGAGTTAGTCAGTCGCTGCGAGATTTTCGACGAGGCCGATCTCGATGTCGCCCTGGCGGAGTTCGACGAGCTGAATCAGTCGGAACCACGCTTGAATAACGCCGCAAGCCAATCGGCAGAGCGATTCCGAACGTGTTTCGCGAGGCATGACTGGGACGCCGCCCGCGAACTTCTGGCCGCGGACTGCACTTTCGACGACCGCCGTCAGGTTGTCAACGGCTCTTTGTTGCGTGGTCCCGATGATGAGATTGCCAATCTGCGGGTTATGGCGGACCTCGGGGTGGACACGGTGTCTTCTGAAATCCTTGCGATTCGCGGCGAGCGGCTCGCCCTCAGTCGTACCCACTACTTTGGATCTGACGATTTCCGAGCGGACGTCCTCGACATTGTCGAGATTGACGCAGAGGGCCGGCTCGCGGCCTACGTCACGTTCGACGCCGACGGTTTCGACGCCGCGTTCGAGGAATTCGAGACGCGTTACGTCGCAGGCGAAGCCGCGGGTTACGCAGGGACGTGGGCCGTCGTTGCGGGTATCTTCACGAGCCTCGCTCGCCACGAAATCCCGCCGTCGACGGCAGACTGGTCAACCATCGACCACCGTCGGGGGACACCGCTTGCCAACAGTGACCTTCGGGAAGTGACCGCTGCCCTCTGGGACCTCACGCCAGATCTTCACAATTACATCGAGGAAGTGCACCGGCTCGGCGACAAGGGAGCGCTCGTCACGCAGGTCTCCCGCGGAACGACGGCTGAGGGGTTTCCAGCCGAATGGCGGATGCTCAACTTGATCACGGTCGACGGCCCACTGGTCAGCGGCTGCGAACTCTTCGACGAAGATGACCTCGACGCCGCACTCGCGCGATTCGAGGAACTCAGTCAGCCGGTGCGGCGACTAGAGAACGCCGCGAGCCGCGAATACAAACTTTTCAATGCTCACTACACGTCTGGTAACTGGGATGGTCTGGCTCAGACGATGGCCGACGACTTCTACGCAGACGACCGTCGGCGCGTTGTAGGCGCTGGAGGCCAACAAGGGCGAGATGCGGCGATCGCCCATGCGCGCGTGACCGGCGAGCTTGGCGTCAACAACTGGACATCGGCAATCGTCGCGGTCCGAGGGGAGCGACTCGCGCTGCTGCGTTCCCGTTTCTGGGGCCGCGACGAGCGTCCGGGTGCTTTCGACACTGAAGTGCTCCACCTGATCGAAATTAACGCGGAGCTTCGTCTGACCAGATTCATCGCGCTCGACGTCGACGACATCGACAGCGCCTTCGCCGAACTCGAAGCTCGGTATCTCGCGGGCGAAGCTTCCGCTCACGCACACACGTGGTCGGTCATCGCCGGCGCCTACGCCGCGGTGCTTCGCCATGAACTGCCGCCGACGACGCCGGATTGGGTCAACGTAGACCACCGGCGAGTGACGTCGTTCGCGCCAAATGAGTTGGAGCCATTCCTGAAGACCGCCTGGGATGTTCTCAATCCAGACATCAGGATTCACGTCGAGACTGTGCGCCGCCTGACGGATACGGGAGCAGTTGTCACTCGCGTCATTCACGGGACGTCTCGTGAGGGATTCAGCGCCGAGTGGCGTGAGATCGGGCTCTCGACTATCGAGGGCGATCGGATCAACCGGTCAGAACTGTTCGACGAAGCCGATCTCGACGCCGCGCTTGCTCGCTTCGACGAGCTCAGCACCCGCGGACCGAACATAGAGAACAACGCCGGCCGGGTGGATGCGCGCTTCTGGGAACGCTTCGCCACCCGTGACTGGGATGCGATTTCTGCGGTTATATCCGACGACATATGCATAGACGACCGCCGCCGTGTGGTGAACGCGGGCGTACAGCGCGGGCGAGACGCACACATTGCGGATCTTCGAGCCATCGCCGAAGCAGGGGCGGCGAATACGCGTTCGACGGTCATCGCGACCCGCGGAGAACGGCTCGCACTCACCCGCGTCCGTTCGTCCATGCGCGGACTTGAACCGGAGGAGTCGAGTGCTGAGGTCTTGAGCCTCCTCGAGGTCGACGCCGACAACCGTATTGTGGCTCGGGTTGGGTTCGATGTCGACGACATCGACGCCGCCTTCGCCGAACTCGACACCCGCTTCCTCGCGGGCGAAGCGGCCCGGTATGCCGAGGTGTGGTCGGGCATCGCGGAGGCCTACACCATGTTCAACAGGCACGAAGTCCCGCGCGTATCGAACTGGGAGACGGTCGACCACCGGGTGCGCGAAACCTTCGCCGCGGAAGACCTCGCCGCGTATATCCGTTCCGGGTGGGACGTCACACCAGACAACAAGATGTATATCGAGTGCGTCCATCGGTTGAACGATCGCGGTGCCGTCCTCACACACACGGCGTTTGGCCGGTGGCCGGAAGGCTTTTATGCCGAATGGCGGATGATCGCCCTGCTGACGATTGGCGACACCGTCACGAATCGCTGCGACCTATTCGAAGAGGCCGACTTGGACATTGCCATTGCCAAGTTCGACGAGCTGGGCGCGCTTCCGCGCCGGCCGGAGAACGCAGCCACTCGTGCGTTGGCACGCGCGTGGGCGTGCTTCGACTCGCGGGACTGGGAAGCGATGCAACAGGTTTTGACCGAGGACTTCACCTCGTACGATCACCGCCAGGTCGTCAACGCCGGCGTGCGGCGCGGTCGCGCGATCCATATCGAAAACATGCAGTCCGTTGCCGAGGTTGGCTTCAAGAACATCGGGTCAGCCGTCATCGCGACTCGCGGGGAGCGCCTCGCGTTGTGTCGCAGTCGTTTCGCGGCACGCGGAGTACCGCGTGATGAGATCGCCGCAGAAGCTCTCCTGATCGTCGAAACAGACGCCGCCAACCGGCTGGTGTCGAACACGGTGTTCGACAACGAGGACATCGCCGTCGCTTTTGCAGACCTCGACGCCAGGTACACCGCAGGGGAGGCGGCCGCTCACTTACGTACGTGGTCGGTTGTGACACAGGCTTATACCGCGCTCAATCGGCATGAGAATTTTGAAAGGGATTGGATCTTCTCCGACCACCGGCGAGGTACACCATTCGCATCCGACGTCTCCGTCGCCTCAAGGCATGCCGCCGTATGGGACGTGATGCCCGACCGGAGTGCTCACATCGAAGTTGTGCATCGCCTAGGCGACGCGGCAGTGCTCCTCACAGCTGTCACCCGCGGTACGTCGCCGGAGGGTTTCGATGTCGAGTGGCGATTCATTAAACTTCTCACGGTCACAGGAGGCTCAATCGACCGGTGCGAGCTGTTCGACGAGGCGGACCTTGATGCCGCAATAGCCAGGTTGAATGAGCTCACTCGGCCAGCGCCGCGGCTCGATAACGCCGCAGTCCGGGTGCGAGCATATGGCGCCGATGCTTACAACCGCCGAGATGCGAAAGCCTTGCTCGCGCGCGCCATGGGTCACTATGAGGACCACCGCAAAGGGTTGCGTGATGAGGGAGCGATGGACAGGAAGTTTGCGGATGCGCTTCTGTCGGAAACACCGACGAGCTGGCAACTGGAAGTTGAGCCTGTCGCTCTAAGGGGCGATCGACTCGCGCTGACTCGAGAAACGTTCCGCGACAGCGCCGATGCGTCGGGACCCGTCACGGTCGAACTGATGGTGCTGACCGACGTCGCTGAGGACGAAGTAGATCTGCAGACAATATTCTTCGATACCGAGGATGTAGACGCCGCCTTTGTGGAGCTGGAGCGTCTTTATGTCGCAGGCGAAGCAGCTGCGCACGCGCATACGTGGTCGGTGATCACGCAGGCCTATGCCGCCTTCAACCGCCGCGAGATTCCTGCGACTACACCCGCGTGGGCTGATCACCGGCTAATCGCCACGATCGAGGCAGATGACCTCATCGCAAACCTCCGTGCCGCGTGGGACATCGTGCCAGATGTCACTGTGCACATCGCAATGGTGCATCGGCTGAACGAACGTGGAGCGGTCGTCGAGCAGGTCGTGAAGGGAAGCTCAAAAGAAGGATTCCCCGCTGAATATCGCGAACTCGCCGTTGTGACGGTCGACGGAGACCGGACCGACCGCTTCGAGATGTTCGACGAGGAGGACCTCGACGCCGCCCTAACGCGATTCAATGAACTCAACCAGGCGCCGCTTCGGACCGAAAACGCTGCGACGTGGATGTGGCGGCGTCTCGCTACTGCCTTCAATCACCACGATGTTGACGAATTCCTTGCCCTCACTTCGGCAGACGGCCGAATCGACGACCGCCGAAGAGGATTGCAAGCTCTGCACGGTTCCTCGGACCGCAGGAAGGCTGCACAAGCGCTGTTTGAGACGCCCCTGACCTGGCGGATGGACATAGAACATGTCGCGACCAGAGGAACGCGACTCTCGCTGGCCCGTCTGATTTACCGTGACACCGCCGATGACAACAGACCAATCACCGTCGAACTTCTAGCAGTGGTCGAGATCAACGACGACGGCTTGATGGACGACTTCGTTAACTTCGACAGCGATGACCTCGACGCCGCCTTCGCCGAACTCGAGGCCCGATACCTCGCAGGTGAGGCCGCGCCGTACTGCCGTACATGGTCAACGGTCGCTGACGGATACGCCGCGTTCAACCGGCGAGAGCTATTCAATACCACCCCGGACTGGGTGAACATCGACCACCGGCGTGGCGGCACCTCGTTCGCACCGGGTGAACAGATCCCGTTGGTTAGTGCCACGTGGGACGTCGTTCCGAAGATCCGCGCCTACGCCGAAGTCGTCCATCGGCTGGACACCCTTGGAGCGGTCGTTACCCAGGTGGTGAAGGCCACGTCTCAAGAGGGATTCGACGGTGAATGGCGAGAACTCACGTTGCTTACGGTCGACGGTGATGCACTCAGCCGCTGCGAAGTGTTCGACGAGGCCGACCTGGACGCGGCACTCGCGCGGTTCGATGACCTCTGTCGACCCGCGCATCAGCTCGTAAACGCCGCAACGCTCACGCGGGCTCAGTTGATCCATGCTTTCGACCACCGCGACCTCGATGACTTCCGCGTACTTATCACCCAGGATGGACGCTACGACGACCGACGGAAAGGATTGCGCAGCCAGGGTTTGCTCATACAGGAATTCGTGCCCAGCATGATCTCGGAAGCGCCCGCAAGTTGGCAGTGGACTGACGAACCGGTCGCCATCCGGGGACACCGTTTAGTGCTGTGCCGTGACCGGTTCCGCAACACCGACGCGCCCGGTCAGCCCATCACAGTCGAAGATTTGTCGATCACGGAAGTCACGGAAGACGGATTGGTCTGTCACTCCGTGATTTTCGACAGCGACGATCTCGACGCCGCGATGAGAGAGCTGAACGCTCGCTGGATCGCGTCGGGCGAGGTCGAGCATCCGGAGGTGATCGAGGCGGCGCGCCGTGTTACCGAGACAACGAACCGCCATGACTGGGAGGCGCTTCTTAGGCTCGGCGCCGGTGCCGTATATGCGAACCACCGGCAGTTGTCGAGTCCAGACATTCAAACGGTCACCGACCACATGTCATCCATCCAGGCGATGGCCTCGCTGGTGCCAGACCTATGGATCGAACATTCGCAAGTTTTCACCTATTCGCCGGAGGGGCTTGTGAGCGAGGTCGTTGTGAAGGGGACATCGACCAACGGTTTCGCGATTGAGTTACCCGTGGTGATGCTCACCCTCTTCGACGGCGATCACCTCTCCCGTTTGGAGGTGTTCGACTCCGACCAGCGCAGCTCGGCATTGGCGCGCTTCGAGGAGCTCAGCGCAACCGCTTGACAGCACCGAACGTGCGACCATCGCGAGTCCCCGCGCCGCATCACGTGCTGAGCGCGCGCTCGGCGGAGGGGGACCAACTGACCATTGACACGCAGCCAGTAGGCTGCCTATCGTCGAACGTGCAGCCAACCGGCTGCATGAACCAGGTGGCAGGGATGGACGACGTTTTCAAGGCGCTGGCCGACCCGAATCGGCGCTTGCTTCTCGACAGCCTCAACGACCGCAACGGCCAGACGCTGCGCGATCTGTGCTCGGGTTTGTCGATGGCTCGCCAGTCCGTGAGCAAGCACCTCGCCGTGCTGGAATCCGCCAACCTCATCACCACCGTGTGGCGGGGGCGCGAGAAGTTGCACTACCTCAACGCGGAACCGATCAACGCGATAGCCGACCGCTGGATCCATCAGTACGACCGCGCGCGGGTGCAGACGCTCGCGGACCTCAAGACAGCATTGGAGACCCACCCTATGAGCAGCAGCGAATTCGTCTACATCACCTATATCCGCACCACACCCGAACGCCTGTGGCAGGCCATCACAGACCCGGCCTTCTCCAACCGCTACATGGGTCACGCCTTGGTGTCGGACTTCAAGAAGGGCTCCTCCTATGTATGGTCCGACTGCACCGGGCTGGAGATCACGGATCCGGAGCAGGTGATTCTCGAGTCGGAGCCGTATCGGCGGCTCGCGTTCACCTTTCACACCTTCGTGCCCGAACTGGTGACGCTGGGCCTCGACCAGGACGTCGTGAAAAAGGCGGCGGCCGAGAGGCGGTCGAAGGTCACCTTCGAGATCGAACCCGTCGAGGACGGCCAGGTGAAGCTGACTGTCGTGCACGACGAGTTTCCGCCGGAAAGCACTGTGCGTGGCCTGATCTCCGGCGGATGGCCATGGAAGCTCGCCAACCTCAAGAGTGAACTGGAAGCAGCGTCATGACCTCGATCCCTGCGGTCGCGGACCGCGAGACGTGGCAGGCCGCGATCGACGCCTTACGGGTCCGGGAAAAGGCCCATACCCGCGAAGGCGACGCGATCGCCGCGGCCCGCCGGCGTCTGCCGATGGTCGAAATCGACTCCACCACAATGCTCGTCGGCCCGGGAGGGCCGGTCACCTTGCTCGATGCCTTCGAGGGGCGCCCGCAACTGATCGCGTACTACTTCATGTGGCATGCCGGCCACCCGGCACCCGCGCAGTGTGAAGGCTGTACATGGTGCGCCAGCCAGGTCACCGAGCTGTCGTACCTTCACTCTCGGGGCATCACCTACGCAGTGTTCTGCCAGGGCCCCTACGACGAAAGCCGCCGCTACCGCGATTTCATGGGATGGGAGATGCCGTGGTACTCGGCGCAGGACTCTCTCGAGACCCTGCTCGTCGGACGCCAGAAGAATCTCATGCACCTGGTTTGCTATCTGCGCGACGGCGACCGTGTCTTCGAGACCTACTGGACGACCCGCCGCGGCGTCGAAGCCATGGATTTCAGCCTGGCGCTGATGGACCTCACTGCGTACGGACGCCAGGAAGAGTGGGAGGACTCACCACCGGGCTGGCCGATATACCCGCTCGCGGCGGATCGCCAACCTATGCGCAGCAACGGACGACCGATCGCCCACTGGCCGCGACTCGCCGCCGGGCGTTCCGACGACTTAACCGCGAGATGACAAGGGAGTGAGAAGAAGTGAAGACACGACCGATAGTTCCCCCAGCAGAATGGGACAGCGCCTGGCAGGAGATGCTCGTCAAAGAGAAGGAACTCATGCGAGCCCGCGACGCCCTGGCCGCCCAGCGCCGACGGATGCCGTGGATGGCCGTCGACAAGAACTACACCTTCGAGGGGCCCGAGGGCAGGGTGAACTTGCTCGATCTGTTCGACGGCCGACGCCAGCTGATCGTCTACCGGGCGTTCATCGAGCCCGGCACCTCCAACGGTGACTGGCCCGAACACGGCTGCGTCGGTTGCTCTTTGATGGCCGACCACGTTCCGCACCTCGCCCACCTGAACGCCCGCGACACCACGTTCGTCTATGCGTCGCGCGCTTCGCAGCCCGACCTGGAGGCCATGAAGAACAAGATGGGTTGGCGACACCCGTGGTACACGATCCTCCCCACCAAGGACGCAGTCTTCGACGTCGACTTCGGCGTCCACGACTGGCACGGCACCAACGTTTTCATCCGCGACGACGAGAACCGTATCTACCGCACGTATTTCATCAACGAGCGCGGGGACGAGGTGTTCGTCAACACGTGGAACCTGCTCGACGTGACGCCGCTCGGCCGGCAGGAGGATTGGGAAGACTCACCCGAGGGCTGTCCGCAGGACCCGCCCTACGAGTGGTGGCGTTGGCACGACACCTACGACCAGCGCACGCCCTAGCGCGACTCCGTTTGTGAAACCACCGACGGAAATCCCGCAAAAACTGCCGCTAGTTTCACAAACGAGATCCGCGAGCGCCAAGAACGGCTACAACCCAAGAGGAACCGGCTACGACGGCACGGTCGCCAGCGCTTGCGCCACGCATTCGGCCCACTGTTGCGAGTCGACGGTCATCCACGCCGTCTCGCCACCGAATGCGCTCGAGATCACCAGGTCCGGGGCAACAGTGCCCAAGAACTTCACACTTTCGCGCAGCTGGCCGGCATCGCCGCGGCCCGGAACCAGGAACGTCGCCCACGTTTCCGAAGCGGTCGGAAACATGGTGTCGCCGGTGAACAGATAGCGCTCACCGGTCACACCGGTGACGAGATAGCTCGTGCTGCCAGCGGAGTGGCCCGGCGTGGGAAGCACCTCGACACCGTTGACGTCTACGTGCCGCACAGAAGCGACGGCCACGTCGACGCGCGCATGCTCGGCGATGGTGTCGATCTCTGCCTCCGGCGCGTGCAGCCGTCGACCGAACCGCTTCTCGATTCGTTTCAGGTTCGGTCCGGCCTCGTCGAGATGCGACAGATACTGCGCGCTGACGCCGCCGAGCGCGTCGATCGCGTCGAAATCGGCCTCCGTGGCGGGGCTGTAGAACAGTACGTTGCCATGCGGACCTCGCCACAGATACGCGTGCGTGGTGAGGCCAGGAAACGGCGAGTCCATCCGGGTCTGCCAGAGATCGTCCCGGATCCGGGTCAACTGCGTTGTGGAAGTAGTCATGTATTGACTCTGCGACCTGAACCATTGTTGAGGTCAAGCGATTTCTCACCGAACTTCACCTCCGAGTGACACCATCGAGAGATGGCGCGCTCACACATCGCCGCGCTGACGGCGGCCCTGGCAACCACTGCCGCCTCGATCGCTCTCGCTCCCAGCGCCTCTGCGGTGTGCTACTCCGCCGACTGCGTTCCCAACGTCGCGCGCAATGTCGTCGAGGGGACGCCCTGCAAGCCCGGCAAGTATTTCAATTACGGGCTCGGCCCCACCGGTGCAACGTTCGTCTGCAACAGGGTGGGCGTCTGGACACCGGCCGGGCCGCTCGTCGGCATCCACAACGTCGCGATGGACTGCCCCGAACAGA
The DNA here is from genome assembly GCA_900637135.1 of Mycolicibacterium flavescens. NCBI lineage: Bacteria > Bacillati > Actinomycetota > Actinomycetes > Mycobacteriales > Mycobacteriaceae > Mycobacterium > Mycolicibacterium flavescens. Next base: position 2,542,140 of record LR134353.1, on the reverse strand, counting down.
ACGTGTCGGCTCAGGGCTCCGACGGCGTCGCGTTCGTCTGTACCGACATGGGCGGCGGGCACCTGCGGTGGGCCCACCGTATCGACACCGCGGAGTGAATCAGAACACCGCAGCAATCCGCGCCGCCACGTCCGTCGCCACCGATAGCGATGCCGGATCGGTAGCCGGTGAGTAGCGGTCGGCGGCAGGGTCGTATGTCGCGCCGGCGATCGACCCGTGGTCGGCCTCCAGCACGACGCACGAGACGGGCCAGCCGTTGCGCTCGAGTGTCGAGGCGAACTCCCGGCTGGCCGAGGACGGTATCACGTCGTCGCGCGCACCGTGCAACAGCGTGAACGACGCAGGAACACCGTTCAACTCAGCCGGCAGCGGTGAGCCGCTGACCGGATCGGGGACCATGAATGCCCCCGCGAGGCAGACGGTGTGGGCCACACCGAACTCTGGGGCGTGAACCGCCAGACCGGCCGCCGCCAGGCCACCCATCGACCAGCCGACGACTACCAGCGGCCCGTCGCCGGCATGCTTGCGCGCAAATTCGGCCGACGCCAACAAGTCGCTACGCCCACGGTCGTCGGCGTGCGAATTCCAGTCGGCCAGCACAACCGACAGTCGGTGCTCGTGCACCCGTTCTGCCAGGGGCCGCATCGCGGCGCGCGAATCGGTCTGCGCTCCGTGCCACATCAGGACGGTGCGTTGCGCCGGGTCGCCGTAGACGTCTGCGGACCGGCTGGGGGAGTACTCGACGGAGTGCACCACCCTGGAGTGCCCCGACGAACGCCGAACCAATCGTCAGCGCGAATAGCGCTCCACGAACCGGCGCAGGATGGTCTGCGGATAACGGACATCCCATTGGCGGACAGCAGATTTCAAGACTTCGGCGGATTCCGGCGGGAAGTACCCGTAATCCTTGTAGACGTCGATCCGGGTGATCAGACCGTCGAGGTCCAGTTCGGGGTGGAACTGCGTGGCGTACACGTGACGCCCCACCCGGAACGCTTGGACCGGGCAATCCGGTGACGATGCGAGGCGTTCGACGCCGGGCGGTAGCGAGGTCGCGCCTTCCCGATGGCCGCCGTAGGCGTCGAAGACGTCGGGCACCTCGGCGAACAGTTGGTCGTCGCGGCCCGCCGAGGTGACGCTGACGGTGAGCCCGCCGACCGGTTCGGGATGTGTGCGGTCCACCGTGGCCCCGATGACGGTCCCGAGCGTGCCGACGCCGTAACAGCATCCGAGAAACGGGAAGTCCCGGTCGACGATGCGCCCGATGAGGTCCAGTAACTCCGACTCGACCCGCCGCTGCGTCGCCGACTTCGCATCGGCGGGATCGCTGACGTTATAGGGCCCGCCGCCGAGGATGATTCCGGACCAGTCGTCGAGGTCGATGTGCCCGAGCGCTTCGTGCGTCAACCGGATGCGCCGCATGCCGGTGGTATCGAGACCGGCGAACCGCATCATCGCCCGGTATTCGTCCTCGGCGGCTTCGTCCTCACCGCGGATGGAGAGCAACAGGAAGGGCGCCGGATGCGCGACACCCCGCGAGCCCGATGAGCCCGCGGGGCGCCGCATTTCGTTATCGACGATCAGACTCGGGTGTTAATCCAAGTCGAAGCGATCGTTGTTCATGACCTTCACCCAGGCAGCGACGAAGTCCTCGACGAACTTGTCCTTGCTGTCTTCCTGGGCGTAGACCTCGGCGATGCCGCGCAGCACCGAGTTCGAGCCGAACACCAGGTCGTTGACGGTGGCCGTCCATTTGAGCTGTCCCGTCGCGCGGTCCACACCCTCGTAGACGTTCTCCGCCGCACCCGACTTCCACTCGGTGCTCATGTCGAGCAGGTTCGTGAAGAAGTCGTTGCTCAGCACACCCGGCTTGTCGGTGAACACGCCGTGCTTGCTGCCGCCGTGGTTGACGTTCAGCACCCGCAGACCACCGATCAGCACCGCGAACTCTGGAGCGGTCAGGTCGAGCATGTAGGCCCGCTCGACCAGCAGCTGCTCCAGCGGAGCCTTCTCACCCGCCCGCGCGAAGTTACGGAAGCCGTCCGCCCGCGGTTCGAGCACCGCGAAGGACTCCACGTCGGTGTCCTCCTGCGTGGCGTCGGTGCGCCCCGGCGCGAAGTGCACGTTGATCTCGAAACCGCCGTCACGCGCAGCCTTCTCGACCGCAGCCGAGCCGCCCAGCACGATGATGTCGGCCAGCGAGATCTTTTTGCCGCCGGTCGCCGAGCTGTTGAACTCCTGCTGGATGCGCTCGAGCACCGGAAGCACCTGCGCCAACTCGGCGGGCTCGTTCGCCTCCCAGTCCTTCTGCGGCTCAAGGCGAATCCGCGCGCCGTTCGCGCCGCCGCGCTTGTCCGTGCCACGGAAGCTCGACGCCGACGACCATGCGGTCTTGATCAGCTGTTGCACGGTCAGGCCCGAGTCGAGCAGCTTGCTCTTGAGCTGGGCGATGTCCTGTTCGTCGACCAGCTCGTGGTCCACCGCGGGCACCGGGTCCTGCCAGATCTCCTGCTCGGGAATCCAGGGCCCGAGGTAGCGGCTCACGGGACCCATGTCGCGGTGCATCAGCTTGAACCACGCCTTGGCGAAGGCCTCGTCCATCTCCTCGGGATGTTCCAGCCAACGGCGGGTGATCGCGCCGTAGATCGGATCTTCCCGCATCGAGATGTCGGTGACGAGCATCGTCGGCTTACGCGGCGGGCCCCCGAACGGATCGGGAATGATCGCCTCAGCGTCCTTGGCCTCGAATTGCCAAGCGCCGCCGGGACTCTTGGTCAACTCGTACTCGTAGCCGTACAGGGTCTGCAGGTAGCCGTTGCCCCACTCCGTGGGGGTCGGCGTCCACACGACCTCGAGGCCGCTGGTGATGGTGTCACTGCCCTTACCGGAGGCGAACGCACATTTCCAACCCAGCCCCTGCTGCTCGATGGGGGCGCCCTCCGGCTCGGGTCCGACCAGGTCGCCGTCGCCGGCGCCGTGCGTCTTACCCAGAGTGTGGCCACCGACGATCAGCGCCGCGGTCTCCTCGTCGTTCATCGCCATCCGGCCGAACGTCTCGCGGATGTCGTGCGCAGCCGCCAGCGGATCCGGCTTGCCCTCAGGGCCTTCCGGGTTGACGTAGATCAGGCCCATGGTGGTCGCACCGAATGGCTCAGCCAGCTTGCGATCGCTGTCGTTGGTGCCGCCGTAGCGCTCGTCGGTGCCCAGCCAGGTGTCCTCCTGGCCCCACAGCATCTCCTCGGGCTCCCAGATGTCCTCGCGACCGAACGCGAAGCCCTTGGTCTTGAAGCCCGACACTTCGAGTGCGGCGTTTCCGGCGTACGCGATGAGGTCGGCCCAGGAGATCTTGTTGCCGTACTTCTGCTTGATCGGCCACAGCAGACGGCGCGCCTTGTCCAGATTCGCGTTGTCCGGCCAGCTGTTGAGCGGGGCGAAACGCTGGGCACCCTGGCCCGCGCCGCCGCGGCCGTCGAAGATGCGGTAGGTGCCTGCGGCGTGCCAGCTCATGCGGATGAACAAGCCCGCGTAGCTGCCGTAGTCGGCGGGCCACCAGTCCTGCGAGGTGGTGATCAGCTTGTGGACGTCGGCCTTGAACGCCTCGAGGTCGAGCTTTTTGAATTCCTCGGCGTAGTTGAAGTCCTGGCCGAGCGGGTTGCCCTTCTCGTTCTGCTTGTGCAGCACCGACACGTCGACCTGGTTGGGCCACCAGTCCCGGTTCGTCAGAGGAGCGTGCGACTTCGGCTTCGGCGAATCGATAGCCGGGTTCTCGCTCTCGCTGTGGCTGGCTGTCTTGGAATCATCATGAGGCGGGCGAGCGTCGGACGTATCAGATGACACAGCGTTCCTTCCGGTGGGTTATTTGGGCTGTGATCACGGTTGTGATCGGGAAACCTGCGATACCAAGCACTCTGGGCACAAGCCCCAGTAGATGACCTCGGCCTCGTCGAGCACGAAGCCGTCCAACGCGCCCTTCGGGTCAAACGGCGTCAGACAGGGCGCTTCGCCGACGGCGCAGTCGATGTCGGCGATGACGCCACACGACCGGCATACGACGTGATGGTGGTTGTCGCCGACACGCGACTCGTAGCGGGCGACTGACCCGGAGGGCTGGATCTTGCGCACCAGCCCCGCGGTGGTGAGCGCGGCGAGCACGTCGTAGACGGCCTGCCGGGAGACGTCGGGGAGGGCGCGACGCACTGCGCCGAAGATCGACTCCGTATCGGCGTGGGGGTTGCCGTAGACCGCCTCCAGCACCGCAAGCCGCGGGCGGGTCACGCGAAGATCGGCGGCGCGTAGCCGATCCGCGTAGTCAGGCGTGGGGGACACGCTGCCAATATGCTCTGTTTTCTGGAATCAGTCAAGAGTGTGTTCAGAGTCGGTTCATCGGCGTGTCGGACAACTTTTCACCGATGTTGCTGTCGTCGCCGAAGTGCCTTGTTACCAACGGTTTCGAACGTCGCACGCCGCCTGCGCGCACTTTTCGGGCCTGAACCGCGGCGAGCCCCGCTGCTACCCTTCGGTGGCTGCCGGGGTCTGTGGTCAGGGGAGCGGACCAACCCGGTGTGGTTATCAGGCAGGACCCCGAACGAAAACGCTACGGACTTCCGCGAAGAGAGTGTTGTGCGCACCGGAGAAATCAAGGCCCTTTCCGGCCTGCGCATCGTCGCCGCCGTATGGGTGGTGCTCTTTCACTTCCGACCCCTGCTAGAGCAGTCCGTGCCGGGGTTCCGATCGGCGTTCGCGCCGCTGCTCAACTGCGGTGCCCAAGGTGTCGACCTGTTCTTCATGCTCAGTGGGTTCGTGCTGGCATGGAACTATCTCGACCGCATGGGACCGTCGTTCGAGTGGCGAGCCACGCTGCGCTTCCTGTGGCTTCGGCTGGCCCGCGTGTGGCCGGTCTACCTGGTGACGATGCATCTGGCGGCCCTGTGGATCATCTTCACCCTGCAGGTCGGCCGGGTGCCGTCACCGGCAGCCGAGACATTGACGGCGACGAACTATCTGCGCCAGGCGCTGATGGTCCAACTGTGGTTCGTGCCCTACTTCGACGGCTCCAGTTGGGACGGGCCGGCGTGGTCGATCAGCGCGGAGTGGCTGGCCTATCTGCTGTTCGGCGGTCTGATCCTGGTGATCTTCCGCATCGCTCGGTCGACAAGGGCGAGGGGCCTGATCGCGCTGGCCTTCGTTGCCGTGATGCCGCCGATCCTGCTTCTGCTGGCGTCGGGGCAGTTCTATACCCCGTGGAGTTGGCTGCCGCGGATCGTCATGCAGTTCACCGCCGGCGCCCTGATCGCAGCGGCGGTGCGCAAGCTCGACCCAAGCGATCAGGCTCGGCGCGCCGCCGGGTACGCCGCACTTCTGCTCGGCGCCGCGATCGTCGCGATCCTCTACCGACTCGATGCACACCCACTGCCCAAGATCGTCGACGGTGCCGGCCTGGTCGACGTGCTGTTCGTGCCGCTGCTGTTCACCCTGGCCATCGGCGCCGGATCGCTGCCCTGGCTTCTTTCGCTGGGGCCGGTCGTGTACCTCGGGCATGTGTCGTTCTGCCTCTACATGGTTCACGAGTTGGTGCACACCACCTGGGATTGGATGGTGCAGCAATTCGGGCTGACGCTGTCATCGGACTTCACGGGCAAGCTCATAATGGTTGCCTTGCTTGGCACCGCGCTGATCGGCGCGGTCATGCTGTACCACTTTGTCGAGGAGCCCGCCCGGAAATGGATGCGCAGCATGCTGAACGGCCCCACCGCGTCGATCCCGGATGCGACAGGCAGGTTGCACACCGTGTCGCGCCCGCGCGAAAGGTCCGAGGTGATGACGGCCCGCGCCGGGTGACGACGCTTCTCGCGCCCGTGTTCTCACGGTCGTACGCCGGCGCGGTGAGGAGCGCACTGACCGTCGCGGTGGCGATCGCCATTCTCGTGGTCACCGGTTATCAGCATCCGAAGCCGATGGAGCACAAGGAAATCGACGTGCTCAGCTTCGCGCTCAACCGCATCGCGGTGATCGGCGACTCGTACACGACCGGAGGCCCGGAAGGCGGGCTCGGCGAGAAATCCTGGACCACCCAGGCCTGGCAGATCCTGGCCGAGCAGGGATTGTCGACCACAGCGGTCGTCGGCGCCGAGGGTGGAGCCGGCTACGGCACCCGTGGCAACCGGGGCAGCCTCTTCGAGGATCTGACCGCCGCGACGGTCAAGCCCGACGACACGCTGGTGGTGTTCTTCGGTTCGCGCAACGATCAGAACGTCGACCCGACACAGTTGTCGGTGCTGGTCTACGGCACGTTCCTGTTGGCCCGGCGGATCGCGCCGTCCGCGCTCTTCCTCGTGATCGGGCCGCCGTGGCCGACGGCCGACGTTCCCGCCGCCGTCATGCGCATCCGTGACACCCTCAAATATCAGGCCGAACTGGCGGGCGCGACGTTCGTCGACCCGATCGCCGCCCGGTGGTTCGTGGACCGGCCCGAGCTCATCGGCCCCGACGGCGTGCACCCCACCGACGCCGGTCATACCTACATGGCGGAAAAGATTGCGCCATTGATCGGCGCGCAACTGCCGCGACGGGTCTGATCCGTCCTATCGTTGCTGATCGTGCGACTCGGTGGACGCCTGTACCAGCTGCTGACCCGCGTGATGTCACTGCGCATCATCGTGATCGTCGCGGCGCTGTCGGTGGTCGCGTTGGTGATCACGCTGGGCGCGTGGGTGTGGTTCGGCGTCACCAACGACCAGTACAGCCAGCTGGACCGTCGCCTCGACTCGGTGAGCAGCCTCGGCGACATCAGCGAACTGCTGCGCACCGCGCAACAGGCCGACGTCAACCCGCCCATCCCCGACGGCGGCCTGGTCCGCACGGCCCGCGTCGACGAGATCACGGTCTCCATACCGGAGAACATCGTGTTGCCGCGGTTCGACGTCGGTTACGCCGACACCACCATCGACGGTGTCGAATACCGGGTCCGGACGTTCACCGCCGGCGACGCGTTGATCGCGATCGGCGCACCGCTCGCCGAGACGCAACGCCGCATCGACGAACTGCACCGACGGGTGCTGCTGATCTGCGGGGGCGTGATCGTGGGCACCGTGCTGGTCGGGTGGGTCATGTGGTCGATCATGATCAACCCGTTCCGCTTGCTGGCCCAGCAGGCGCGCGCGATCAACGCCCAGTCCAAACCGGAAGAGGTTCAGGTGCGCGGCGTTCAGGAGGCCGTCGAGATCGCCGAAGCCGTCGAGGGGATGCTCGCCCGGATCGGTGATGAACAGCAGCGCACGCGTGCGGCACTGGAGTCGGCGCGGGATTTCGCCGCGGTGGCCTCGCACGAACTCCGCACACCCCTTACGGCGATGCGCACCAACCTCGAGGTGCTCTCCACGCTTCAGATGCGTGACGAGCAGCGCCAGGAGGTGATCGCCGATGTCATGCGCACCCAGAGCCGGATCGAGGCGACGCTGACGGCGTTGGAGCGACTCGCGCAGGGCGAACTGACCACCGTCGACGACTTCGTCCCCGTCGACATCACCGAATTGCTGGACCGTGCCGCACACGACGCGATGCGCAACTATCCCGGGCTGAAGGTGTCGCTGTCGTCGTCGACGACGGTGCTCATGGTGGGCCTGCCTGCCGGGTTGCGCCTCGTCGTCGACAACGCGATCACCAACGCGATCAAGCACGGCGACGCCACCGAAATCCAGCTCGGCGCGGTCGCTTCCGGTGAAGGCGTGCAGATCACCGTCGACGACAACGGTTCGGGGATCCCCGAGGAGGAGCGCGCCGCCGTGTTTGAGCGGTTCTCCCGCGGCTCGACGGCGGCGCGATCCGGGTCGGGGCTGGGGCTGGCGCTGGTCGCCCAGCAGGCCGAGTTGCACGGCGGCACGGCCGCGATGGAGGCCAGCCCACTCGGAGGGGCCCGGTTGGTGTTACGCCTGCCCGCGCCGAGCTGAACTGATTACGATCCGAAGATGGCCAAACTCGAGTTGTCGCGTCAGCTCACGTTGACTCCGCAGGAGGCATGGGAGCACGTATCGGATCTCAACTCGTTGGGGGACTGGATGGTCATGCACGAAGGCTGGCGCAGCGAGCTGCCCGACGAGCTGACGGTCGGCACCACGATTGTCGGCGTCGCGGGGGCCAAGGGGTTGCGCAACCGCGTCACGTGGACCATCAAGCAATTCGACCCGCCCAAGCTGATCGAGGTCACCGGAAAAGGTGTCGGCGGCACCAGGTACGGGCTCACGATGACGGTCGCCGAGGTCGACGCCGGTTCGGCGTTCACTCTCACCATGAACCTCGGGGGAGCGCCGCTGTTCGGGCCCATCGGCGCGACGGCGGCCCGCGCGGTCAAAGGCGATATCGAACGTTCGATCCGCAAATTCGAAGAGCTCTACGGCTGATCACTCCGGGCCGCCAAGCCGCGGCGCGTGGCGCGGTTGACCACGATCGCAGCGGGTACCACTCTTCGCGTGTCGCAGACCATGGAAATGACCGTTCTGGACCCCCGCACTGGCGACGAAGTCAGCAGGATTCCGATCACCGATCCTCGAGCTGCGTCCAAGCCGTGGGACGAGCCCGCGCAGCCGCGCCGGGGTGGGCGCGCACCCCCGCCGCCGAACGCGCGGCCGCGCTGACCAAGGCGGCCGCAGCGGTTCGAGCCGCGGTCAACGAACGTGAGACCGGCAAGACCCGCGACGACGCGTTGGGCGGAGTCGACGCGGGCGCGGGCACGCTGGTGCAGTACGTCGAACTCGGCCCGCGGCATCGCGGCCGCAGCCTGCACGGCTCCTGGTCAGCAACCGATCTGATGGTCCCCGAACCGCGCGGCGTCGTTGCGGTACTCACCCCGTGGAACGATCCGGTCGCTGTGGCGGCCGGCCTGCTGGGCGCGGCGCTGGTGACGGGAAATACGGTGGTGCACAAGCCAAGTGAGCGGTGTCCGGCGACCGGTCGGCGGTTCGCCCAACTGTTGGCCGAGCAACTTCCCGACGGCGTGCTGGAAATCCTCGACGGTGACGGATCGGTCGGCGGCCAGCTTGCCTCGGCGCCCGACGTCGACGTGGTGGCGCACGGTCTGTTCTACCCGCCGACGGTGCTCGCCGACTGCACACCGGAGATGTTGGTGTTCTCTGAGGAGACCTTCGGTCCGGTGGCCCCGGTACGAGTGGTTCCGGACTTCGACACCGCGTTGCGTGAAGCGGCCGACGACCGCTACGGCCTGGCCGCGACCGTTCTGACCGCAGACATGGGGCACGCTCAAGAGGCGTGGCGAGCTCTACCGGTGGGCACCGTGAAGATCAACGATGTGTTCGGCGGAGCGCCCGGCGGGGCATCGCAACCGCGCCGCGCGAGCGGTAACGGCTTCGGCTTCGGCCCGGAACTGCTCGACGAGATGACCGCGATGAAGGTCGTACACATCTCGCCGCCGAACACCTGGGGCACTCTCGCGCGGCCCACCTCACAGCGAAACATTCTCCCAGGGCCCAGCTGTCAGCATCACCTTCGATGCCCACCTCACAGCGAAAAATTCGCTCCCAGCGACTTTTTCGCTGATAGGTGGGCGCTGCGCCGACCGAGTCCGCGAGAGGGCAAGGGTCCGCTGCAGGTCCGCGCGAGAGGGCACCGGTCCGCGGCCCCGCGGGGGGTCAGCGGCCCTAATCCTCCTTGCGGATCAACCGGCCCAGCGCCTCGCGATCGGGGGCCAGCAGCTCCTCGATCCTCGGCTGGTTGATGTCGGCCACGATGATCTCGCCGACCTCCTGGTACACGTCGGTGAAGATGCCGTGCGACTTCATCTTCTCGGTCTGATAGATGTTGTCCTCGGTCGGCGTGACGTAGTACATGATCTCCGGCTTGAACCGGTGGATCAGCCACAGGTGCACCACGCTCATCAGGCGCTTCTGGCGCAGCTTCTCGGCGAACGTGTTCTGGTCGCGCACCGTCAGGATGCTGCGGCCGTGCCGGTCCTTGATCGGGTCGACGATCACGTTGGCGAGTTTCTCGTCCTCACCGTCACGCTCACCGAAGATGCCCAGTTCCAGCACGTCTGACCCGGGCCGGGTCGGGCGCAACTGCACCCGCAGCCGCTCGTCGAGTTTGTAGTGCTCACCCCACATCGCCAGCCACTCCTCGAGCAGCTTCTTGGGCACCTCGGTCTGCACCAGATGCTGGTGCTGGGTCGAACCCTTGCCCATCGCCTTGGTGGTCGCCAGGCGGCCCGACGACGCGGCAAGCGCGGCATCGCTGCGCGGCCCGCCGACGAGCGTCTGCGGTGTGCGGTAAGGCGATTCGACCAGGCGCATCTTGCGCTGCAGCCGCGCAAGCGCGAGCATGCCGTCCTGGCGCAACGCGGTGGCGAACTCCTCGGACGCGACACCGTCGACCTGATGACCGCCGTAGGTGATGAAGTTGAAGACGAAACCCATCTTTCCGAGTTCTTCGGGAAAGACCCGCATCTCGTCATCCGTCATGCCGGTCGTGTCCCAGTTGAACGAGGGTGACAGGTTGTAGGCCAACATCTTTTCCGGGAACTCGGCGTGAATCGCCTCGGCGAACTCGCGTGCGTCGGCAAGGTCGGCGGTCTTGGTCTCCATCCACAGGATGTCGGCGAACGGCGCGGCGGCAAGCGATTTCGCGATCGCGTAGGGGATACCGCCGCGAACCTGGTAGTAGCCTTCCGGCGTCTTGGCCAGCTCGCAGTCCCAGCCGACCGCCGCCCCGATCTCCCTGGCCTTCTCGCGCGCGGTGTAGAGAGGGGCGCGCTCGGCGAACGCCCGCCACTCCGCGACGCTCATGTCGAGTTGCTCACCCTCGCTCTCGCGGAACTCGAGCAGCTCGGCGACCGCCTCGCCGTAGGTCATCAAGCCGGCGTCGAGCTGCCAGGCGTCGACGGCCTTGGATTCGACCCGGTCGAAGATCGCGTCGATCTCACCGTCGGGGCGGTCCCGGTACTCCGAGGCGGCCTCGGCCACCGCATCGCCGATGCCATGGTGGTCGAGCCAGGCGTTGGCGGTGGTGTACTCGCCTTCGGGCAGCGCGTAGAGCAGATGGCCGTTGAGTTCGGTGACGCCCGCCTCATAGAAGCGCCGCATCATCGCCAGATAGCACGACTTGTACGACGGCACCTTGAGGTTCGTCACCCCGAGCAGGAACGGCTGGTCGCGCTCGTCGGCGCGGCTGTCGATCAGGTTGGCCGCCTCGGCGTCGGTGCGGGCCACGATGATGCCCGGCACCCGCATGATGTCGAGCTGGAAGCGGGCGGTGTTGAGCCGTTTGATCTGCTCGTCGGAGGGCACCAGCACCTTGCCGCCCTGATGGCCGCACTTCTTGGTGCCCGGCCGCTGGTCCTCGATGTGGTAGCCGGGCACCCCCGCCTCCACGAACCGACGAATCAGGTTGCGCACGTGCGGATCTCCGCCGTGGCCGGTGTCGGCGTCGGCGATGATAAACGGGCGGAAGTCGACGGGAGGGGGCGCTGCCGCGAGTTGTTCGCTGGTCATCTGTAGCCGCAGGTACTGCTGGTTGCGGTCGGCGGTGAGCAGCGCACGGACCAGCCCGGCCGCCTCCTCGGGCACCTGGCTGAGCGGGTAGCTGGCCAGGTCGGGGCCGGGGTCTTCGGTCGTCGACCCCTTCGCCGACGTCGCCCAGCCGCCGAGGTAGATGCCCTCGATGCCCATCCGCTTCATCGTCACGGCCTGGCCAGGCGAGTATGGGCCGAACGTGGTGATGCTCTTCTTCTGTGCGAACAGTTCGCGCAGGCGCTCGTAGAAGGCCGTGGCGGCCTCGCGCGCCACGATGTAGTCGGAGGGGATCGTGCCGCGCTGCTCGGCGACCTGACGGGCCGAGTAGAGGCGGATGATGCCGTCAAATCTCGGGCTGTCGAAGTACCGCTGCGTGGCAGCGACCTCCTGGTCGAACGGGGTCTGAGGCGCGGCGTCCGTTTCGATGATGGCCATGCCCCCACAGTACGACCCGGCCTTTGCCGGGGATGGCGTTATCAGCAGGGAGGCGTCACGTCGACGCCTCAAAGGTGTCCGCGATGCGCTCGGCGATCGCCAGCGCCGAGGTCGCCGCCGGTGACGGCGCATTTCGGAGCACCACGACGCGGCCGCGCACGCTGATCCGGAAGTCGTCGACCAGACCGCCGTCGGGGTCGAGGGCCTGGGCCCGCACGCCGGCGGTGCCGGGCACCGCGTCCTTGTCACGCAACGACGGCACGTAGGCCCTGGCGGCAGTGATGAATCGCCGCTTGGACAGCGAACCGGACACCTCGCGGACACCCGTGCGCCAATGCCGCCTGGCGAACCGCCAGAAAGCGGGCGTCGAGGCGATCGCGCTCAGATCGCGCAGCGACACCGTGCCCCAGGTGTAACCCTCACGTGCCAGCGCGAGCACCGCGTTGGGTCCGATGAGCACCTGACCGTCCACGCGCGGGGTGAGGTGCACACCCAGAAACGGATAGCGCGGGTCGGGCACGGGATAGACCAGACCGTTGACGAGATCGCGCCGGTGCGGTTTCAGCGCGTAGTACTCGCCCCGGAACGGCATGATCACCGGATTCGGGCCGTCCCCGGCCATTTCGGCGAGCCGGTCGCTCTGCAGGCCACCGCACACGACGGCCCGGTCGAACCGGGCCTGGTCGCCGATTCCCTCCGTACGGGTGCTGACCACCACGTCGGAGTCGCCCACCCGTAGGCCGGTCACCTCGTGTCCGAGAAGGACTTTCGCACCGGCATTCGTGGCGTCGGCGGCAAGCTCCCTGGTCACCTCCGCATAGTCGACGATCGAGGTCGACGGGGAGTGCAGCGCGGCGATGCCACGCACATTGGGTTCAAGCTCAAGCAGTTCCTCAGGTCCGATGATCCGCACCCTGGGTACACCGTTCGCCGACGCCCGCCGTTCGATGTCGGCGAGCCTGTCCTTCTCCTCGTCGGTGAGCGCGACCAGGACCTTGCCGCACGCGATCCGGCGGATGCCACGCTCGGCGCAGAACTCTTCGAGCAGGCTCACCCCGCGACGACAGAGCACGGCCTTCTGCGAACCGGGTTGGTAGTACAGACCCGCGTGCACCACCCCGCTGTTCCGGCCGGTCTGGTGCGACGCGAGACGGTTTTCCTTCTCGAAGAGCGTGACATCGGAGTCGGGACGACGACGCACGATCTCGCGGGCCACCGCGACACCGATGATGCCGCCACCGACCACTGCGATCCGTTCGGTCATCGCCGGGCGCCACAACAAAGGGAGGTAATCACTGTTCGGTTACGGTACTGCATCTCATTGACGCTGAGCCAGGCGCGAATTGGCGTCACGAGCAAACCACGCGTACAAGTGATTACAGCGCCATCGGTATGCGCGCAGACGAAGAAAGAGCAACGAACCATGAGACGCATCTACGCCTTGGTGATCGGTGTCGCCCTGTTGGTGGCCATCCCTGGGGTGGCGGTCGCTGCACCATCCTCCCGGTCCGCGGCGAACCAGCAGGCGGTCGACCTCGTGATCGCGCGCGGTCTCGCGCAGCGCGGCGTCCCCTTCTCCTACGGCGGGGGAGACGCCAACGGGCCGACGAAGGGCAGCGGCACGCCCGAGAACGTCGCCGGACTCGACCGCGAAGGCCACATCGTCGGCCTGGATCCCGCGCTGAGCACCGTCGGTTTCGACGCGTCGGGCCTGATGGTCTATTCGTTCGCCGGTATCGGAGTCAAGCTGCCGCGGTCCTCGGGTGCGCAGTACAACGTCGGGCAGAAGGTGTTGCCGTCCGAGGCGCTGCCCGGTGATCTCATCTTCTACGGCCCCAACGGCGATCAGAGCGTCGCGCTGTTCCTCGGCAACGGGCAGATGCTGGAGACGGCGGACACCGGGGTGACGGTCTCCCCGGTGCGCACCAGCAACATGGCGCCGTATCTGGTCCGCATCATCAAGTGAGCGATCGGGCCTGACCGCCGGCGATAGCGCGCAGCTTGTCGGGATTTGCGATGTTGTGGATGGTCGCGATGCGGCCGTCGTCGTCGAGGTCAACGGTGAGCGTGGCGATGATGCGCCCAGCGCCGCTCAGTACGATTCCGGGGCCGCCATTGATCTCCACGACTTCAGCTGTCATATCGGCGATTTCGATGCCTTCATAAGGCCGCTTGGCGGTGCCGGCGAGCCAGCGGGCGACGTTGGCCGCGCCGATGAGCGGTCGCAGCGCCTGGCGGACCTTGCCGCCGCCATCGGTCCACAAGGTCACCTCCGGCGCGAGCATCTCCAACAGCGCGTTGATGTCACCGCCGACGCTCGCGGCGAAGAATCGCTCGGTGACTTGCCGCTTCTTGGCCCGGTCGGCCTCGAACCGCGGTCGGCGGGCCTGGACGTGCTCGCGTGCGCGGTGGGCGGCCTGTCGCACCGCCGACTCGGAACGTTCGACGGCTTCGGCGATTTCGGCGTAGCTGAAGTCGAACGCCTCCTTGAGAACGAACACCGCGCGTTCCAGCGGGCTGAGGGTCTCGAGCACGACGAGCATCGCCAGCGAGACCGAATCGGCGGTGACGGCGTCGTCGGCGGCATCGGACGCGGTCAGGATCGGCTCCGGAAGCCACGGCCCCACATAGGTTTCGCGCTGCCGCTGTGTCGAGCGCAGCCGATCCATCGATAAGTTCGACACGATGCGTGACAGGTAGGCTTTGGGGTCGGATACCTGGGAGCGGTCGTCCGCCGACCACTTGAACCACGCGTCCTGGACCACATCCTCGGCATCGGCGGCCGAGCCGAGTATGCGGTAGGCGATCGCGAACAACAGGTTGCGGTGATCGGCGAACGTCTGCTGGTCATCGGTCACTTTGTCAACCTGCCCCCGCGGCGCCACATGGCGGCGCCGAACGCCGGGATCAGCTTCAGCAGGCGGTAAGTCGTCCAGGGGCTGGAGCTCACCGCCTCTTTATACGCGACGGCGAACCGGCCGGCCAGATAGAACCATCCGGGGCTGTCGTCGGCATGGGTGAACTGGATGACGGCGTCGTCACGTCCCAGGCTGACCGGCTGGTGGATGTAGCCGAAGCGGAATCGCTTGGGGCTCTTGCCCTTCAGCTCACGTGCGATCGACGCTGCGGTGTGCACACCGGTGGGTATGCCGCTCTGGCAGGTGCCGTGGATGATGCCGTATCCCTGCTGCACCGCGGCCGCGTCGCCGACTGCGTAGACGTTCGGGTGGCTGACGGAGCGTAGCGACTCGTCGGTGACGATGCGTCCACGCTCGTCGACCGTCAGCCCCGCCGTCGCAGCCATTGGTGACACCCGCACCCCGGTTGTCCACAGCACAGCCTGCGCCGGGACCACCTCGCCGTCGGCCAGCGCGACGCCGTCGGCCATCACCTTCACGATCTCGACGCCGGCGCGCACCCGGACGCCGAGGCGTTCCAGCCCGGCGTGCAGTCGTGCCCGCGCCTTCTCGCCCATCATTGCGCCGGGAAACTGGCGGCTCAGCAGAACAATGTCGAGCTCGGGATGTTGTTCGGCGATCTCGGCCGCGGACTCGACGCCGGTGAGCCCGGCACCGGCGACCACGACGGGGCCGTCGCCGATCCGCTTCAGGTGCTCGGCGAGCAGTTGGGCGTCCTGGGCGCTGTTGAGGGTGTAGGCGAACTCGTCGACGCCCGGGACGCCGTTGCTGTCGGCGACGGCGCCCAGCGCGTAGACCAGGGTGTCGTAGCGCAAGATCGTGGCGTCATCGATGCGAACGGTCTGCGCGTCGGCGTCGATGCCGGTCACCCAGCCGTGGACGAACTCGATGCCGGTGCCGGTGAGCCGGTCGGGTATCGGCAGGTTGTTCAGCTCCTGGCCGGAGGCGACCTGGTGCAGCCGCAGCCGCTCCGTGAAGCGGGTCTGCGCGTTGACCAGCGTGATGTGCACGTTGTCGCGGCGCTTCAGCCGGCCCGCCAGCGCCGTGGCCGTCGCCATACCGGTGTAGCCGCCGCCAAGTATCACGATGTTCTTCATGGGTTGCTGCCTTTCTCGTCTGTCCTCACACACCCCAGACGTATGCAGCGACCGGATTTGTGACATCGGATCGCCGACAACTGATAGAGAAGACGGATGACCTCGACGTTGGAGACCTCGGCATCGGCCGGCGACATCACGGCGAAAGCGCGCGGGCTACGTGATCTCGTCGCCCGCGAGGCCGGCGAGTCGGAGCGGTTGCGCACACTGAGCCCGACCGTGGTCGAGGCGATGTGGGACACCGGCCTGATGACGGCGTTCAACCCCGCTCCCGCCGGCGGCAGCGAACCGTCGTTCGCCGAGATGATCGAGACCTGGATCGAGATGGCATGGCAGGACGGGTCTTTCGGCTGGATCGGCATCGCCAACCTGCCGTCGTCGTTCGCTGCCGCCGCGTACTTGCCGGACGCGGGCTTCGCCGAGGTGTTCACGGCCCACGACAACCGGGTCACGATGGGCGGGCAGTTCTTCCCGAACGGTCAAGGCGCCGCCGTGCCCGGTGGTTACCGGCTGACCGGGTCGTGGAGCTTCGGTTCGGGGATCGGGCATGCGCAGTATGTCGCCGCGGGGTTCCTGCCGATGGACGGGACCGAGATGCGCTGGGTCAGCGAAGGTGTGCCGGACATGCAGATCGCCATCCTGCCGCGTGAGCAGGTCAGCTTCAACGACGGTTGGCACGTGCAGGGGCTCAAGGGGACGGGCTCCTACGACTACAGCGTCGAGGACGTGTTCGTTCCCGCCGACCGCACGTTCGCGTTGTTCACTCGTGAGCCGTTGCGCGGATCGTGGCCCGCGACGCGGATGGGCATGATGCCCGTCACCGCCGCCGGGCATGCGTCGTGGGCGCTGGGCGTCGCCAAGAGCATGCTCGACGACGTCGAAGAACTGGCCGCCACGAAGTTCCGGATGAGCGACATGGCGTCGCTGGCGAGCCGGCCGACCTTCCAGAAAGGGCTGGCCCATCACGTCGCGGCGTGGCGGGCGGCGCGGCTGCTGGTGCTCGATGCGTTCGCAACGGCAGAAGCCAGTGTGGCGGCGGGGGAGGACCTCACGCCGACCCTGCGCGCGGACATGAGGGTGGCCGCGGTGTACGCCACCGACGTGGCTCGTCAGTGCGCGGAGTGGGCACATCTGGCTGCGGGCACCAGTGCGATCCGCGAGGGCAGCCGCCTGGAACGTGCGTTCCGCGACATGTACACCGGCACGCAGCACGCGTTCATCAGCGAGAAGGTGTCGATCGACGCGGCTCAGGTGTGGCTCGGCATCATCGACGACCAGTTCGGGCTCTGATCACCCTGTGCGGGCGATGAATTCGGTGATGATACGGCCGAGTTCGTCGCCCCGCTGCTCCTGAATGAAGTGGCCCGCACCCGTGACCGTCGTGTGCGGTTGGTTTTTCGCGCCGGGGACGTGTTCGGCGAAAATTTTGTCCCAACCGCGCGTCGCCGGATCGCCATCGGAGTACGCGGTGAGAAACGGCCGGCGCCACTGGCCGAGCGCGGCCATGGTCTCGCGACCGATCGCGGCCCCGGGGTCGTTGCGCGTCAACGGAATCAACGCGGTCATTTGGCGTAGGCCCGCGGTGTATGAACGGTCGGGGAAGGGTGCGTCGTAGGCGGCTCGCACGTCCGGGCTCAAGGGTCCGGCCACCGCGTCGAGGGAGAAGCTCGGAACGAGTTCCGGTGAGCGTTGGTAGTACGCCACGTAGTCGAGGAGGGTCTCCTGAAGGATGACCTGACCGTCGCCGACGGCGTGATGCGGCCATTCGAGCTTGCCCGCCAGGCCTGGGTCGCAGGTGTGCAGGATCGTGTTGGTGGCTAGGACGCGGGCGAAGCGGTCGGGGTCGCGCGCGAGCACGCTGAGTCCGATGGGCCCGCCCCAGTCCTGTACGACCAGGGTGATTTCGGTGAGATCCAAGCGGGTGATGGCACTGTGGATCCAGTCGACGTGCCGCTTGAAGGTGTAGGCGGTCGGGTCGGTCGGCTTGTCCGAGCGGCCGTAGCCGATGTTGTCGGGCGCGATCACGCGCAGACCCGCACAGCACACCGATGACGTGCCGGTACAGATAGGACCAGGTCGGTTGGCCGTGCAGCAGCACGACGACGGGCGCGTCGGACGGTCCCGCATCGACGTAATGCATTCGTAGCGGGTCCATTCCGCGTGTCTGCACGTCGACATAGCCAGGGGCGAACGGGTAGTCGGGCAGCGCGGCGAAACGGTCGTCCGGTGTTCGCAGGACATCCATCCCAGTCACCGAACAACCGATTCGAGGACGCCGTCGACGATCATGGTGCTCAGCGTCCTGCGGTCGAACTTTCCGCTGGACAGGATCGGGATCTGGTCACTGGAGGCCAGCACCCAGCGGGTCGGCACCTTGTATGTTGACAGGTGCGCGCGGGCGTGGGCGGCCAACGCGTCGATGTCGACGCGTGCGGCGGCGGGCACGACGACTGCGCACACCTGCTCCCCGCGTAGGGGGTCGTCGATACCGAGCACGAGACACTGTGCCACGGCGGGGGATTCCTCGATGACCGCCTGGACCTCGAGCGGTGAGACGTTGGCCCCGGCGGCCTTGATCATGTCGGTGGTCCGGCCCACGTAGAACAGCCGCGGATCGCCCGGTCTGCGGTAGACGCGATCGCCCGTGTGGTACCAACCGTCTTCGTCGAAGGTCTCCGACCGTTCGCGTTTGTTGTAGCCGGCCATCACGCCGATGCCGCGGATCAGCAGTTCGCCGACCTGCCCGTCAGAAACCAGTGCGCCGTCGTCGTCGACGATGCACATGTCGGTGTATGCGAACCCGCCCGCGGTCTCGGACATGGTGCGATGCACGGGATATCCGTCGGGTACGTCGACCATCGCGATGTCGAGCGGACCGTCGCGCAACATCGGCGCGCAGGCCAGATCGCGGCCGGGAAAGCTCGGATGCTCACGGAGCCGCTGGGTGAACGCGGGCCATCCGACGACTCCAGCGGCCCGCTCGCGTTCGATCAGATCGAGTGCGCCCTCGGCGTCCAGTTTCGGCATGACGAGCACCGTGACGGGTTCGTGCAGCGCACCGGTCGCCGCGAGCAGCCCGCCGACCCAGAAGAACGGCATCGCACACAGAATCCGCACTGCACCTTCGCTTTTGGATACCGCGCGGATCGC
This sequence comes from Mycolicibacterium flavescens, assembly GCA_900637135.1. Classification (NCBI taxonomy): domain Bacteria; kingdom Bacillati; phylum Actinomycetota; class Actinomycetes; order Mycobacteriales; family Mycobacteriaceae; genus Mycobacterium; species Mycolicibacterium flavescens. The sequence continues at coordinate 2,523,024 of LR134353.1, read as the reverse complement.
GTTCGGCCATGTCGATGTCTGTCGCACGAGGGTACCGTGCGTGTGCATGACGCCCTTCGGGTCCGCTGTCGAGCCCGACGTGTGGATGACAACGGCCAGATCGGCGGGGCTCACCTCGGCCTCCGCGGCGGCCAGCAGCTCGTCCGGTAGGCCGTCGGCGTCGCCGTCCCACCGCGTGGCCCAAGGGGGAACCGGGCCGTCGACGAACACGAGCCGACGTAGGTACGGAGCGCCCGTCATGGCCAACCCTCCGCCCCGCTGGGTCGTCAACTCCGGCCAGGCCGCTTCGAACCGGTCGGCGACATCGATGCTCAGCACGCGCCTGGGAGCGACGATCAGCGCAACGTCGGCCAGCCGAGTGACTTTGGCGATCTCGGCCGGGGCGTAGAGCGTGCTCAGCGGCACGACCAGCGCGCCGATGCGGGAGGCCGCCAACCACCAGAGCACCCAGTCCACCCCGTTGGGAAAGAACAGGCCGACGCGGGTTCCTTTGCCGACGCCTTGCCCCAGAAGCCACCGCGCAATGCGGGCCGAGCGCTCGTGCGCCTCACGGTAGGTGAGTCGGTCCGTCGGGGTGACCAGATAGGTGTGGTCGCCGAATTCGTGGCATGCATGCGCCAGGAGCGCGGGAACGGTCGGTCGCGGCTGCTGCGTCACCCCGTGATTGTCTCCAACGCGCACTGGGCGACCGCACGAGGCGGTCGCCCAGCGGCGTCAGCGAGCTCAGGCGCCCAGCGTGGCCTGGATGTCGCCCTTCATCGCGGCCAGCTGCGAACCCCAGTAGCCCCATCCGTGGGTGCCGTTGGCGGGGAAGTTGAACGTGCCGTTGCCTCCACCGGCTGCCTGGTAGGCCTGCTGGAAGCTCTTGTTGCTGTCCAGCGTGATGGTTTCGAGGAACTGGCCGGCGATGTCGCCGCCGCCCCCGAGTTCGGACGGGACACCGTTGCCGCAGTACACCCAGATGCGGGTGCCGTTGGCCACCAACTTGCCGACGTTGACCGTCGGGTCGTTGCGCTTCCAGGCCGAGCTGCCCGGCGGGCCCCACATCGCCGTGGCGCTGAATCCGCCCGCATCGCGCATCGCGACGCCGACCAGCAGCGGCCAGATGCCCTCGGAGAGGTTGAGGAAGCCCGACAACGATGCCGCGTAGCGGAACTGGCCGGGGTGGTAGGCCGCCAGGATCAGCGCCGCGCTGCCCGACATGGACAGGCCGACCACCGCGTTGCCGCTGGGCGAGACGCCCTTGTTGGCGGACAGGTACGCCGGGAGTTCAGACGTCAGGAAGGTCTCCCACTGGTAGGAGTAGCGCCCGCCGTTGCCGACCGCGGGTCCTTGCCAGTTGGTGTAGAAGCTCGACATGCCACCGACCGGCATCACGACCGACAGACCGGATTCGAAGTAGTTCTCGAACGCGGCGGTTTCGATGTCCCAGCCGCTGTTGTCGTCGCGCGCCCGCAAGCCGTCGAGCAAGTAGACCGCGTGCGGGCCACCGCCCTGGAACTTGACCGGGATGTCGCGGCCCATGGCGGCCGACGGGACCATCAGGGTTTCGACGGGAAGGCCCGGTCGTGAGTATGCCGCTGCGGTGGACGTGCCACCCACCGCCGCGACCAGGCCCGGTATGAGCAGGGCCGCTAGCGCGCCGGCCATCATGCGGCGCGCCCAACTGTGTCGCAATGTCATCGCTGTGAACTTCCTGGTCGAGGGATACCGCCGAGCGGTCATCGCGGATGGGCGGACCGGAGCCGGGTCAGGGCTGCCGGTTCAGGCGCTGCTGCTTCACACCTGCCGCGATACGGGACACCCGCCGCGCGTAGCCGCTGCTGACGGTTATGTCGGCACCGGCAGCGGCCCCGTTACCAAAGCGTGGGGTGCGTCACGGTTCCGCTGGCGGGCCGCGGTGGTGCCTATTTGCCGTTGGTCGACAGGCGCTTGCGGACGTAGGTCTTGAGTTCGGCAGACAACGCGTCGGCCGCGAGCAGCTGTGGAAGCAACGACGCGTCGGACATCCTTGCGCGGAACGCCAACTCGACGGTCACCTCGTGGTCGGGGCGGTACTCGACGGAGATCTCGTCGCCCGCGCCCACCGTTCCCGGTGAGACAACACGCAGGTACGCACCGGGTTTGGCGGCCGTGGTGAAGGTTTTCATCCAGCGGTCGATCTGCAAAAAGGCCGCGAAGGTGCGGCACGGTGTGCGCGGCGCCGAAACCTCGAGCAGGAGGCCGTCGGTGCCGACGCGCCAACGCTCACCGATGCGCGCCTGTGTCACGTCGACGTTCATCGTGGTGAGGTTCTCGCCGAACATGCCGTTGGTCAACCGGCGGTCCAGTCGACTTTCCCAGTCGTCGAGGTCTTCTCGCGCATATGCGTAGACGGCCTGATCGTCACCGCCGTGCAGCTTCTTATGGCCGATGGTGTCGCCGACGAGTCCGCTGCCCAGGCCGCCGCGCATCGGTCCCGGCGCGCGCACCGCGACCCGGTCCGCCACGGCGACCTTGTCGATGCCCGTCGACCTCGACGGCGCATCGGGATTGACCCGCACTCGCGCAACGTTCACCGACAGCACTTCTGCCACCCGGACAGGTTAGCGACGGAGTGGGCGAGCCGCCTGGCGGGATTTTCACTCGACCCCTTAACAAAATGCTACTACCGAGCGTAGTATTTGCCGAGGTAGCGACAACCAGAAGGGTGTCACCGTGAAGTGGAGTTTCGCCCAGGTCGGCCTGCTGGTCATCGCCGCGTTCCACGTCATACAGGCGGTGATCGGCTTCATTGTGGAGCCGAGCTTCGCGACGGGCCCGGGCGCACCGACTGCGCAGGTACTCGGAATGGACTACAACGGCTGGCACGCCGTCGCCGGTCTCGCCCTGTTCGGACCGGGACTGGTGTTCGCGTTTCGCAAGTCGTGGTCGGTGTTGTATCTGCTCGTCGCGGCGGTGGCGGGCGCGTTGCCGGGCATCTGGGCGTTCTTCTCCCACCAGGTGGCGTACGTGTTCACGTTCCCCAACAACATCACCGACGCGATCGTGCATCTGGTCACCTCAGCGGTAATGCTGGCGGTGGCCGGTATTCAGATCCGCATGGACGGCGGTGTGCAGAACTCGCTTGCTGATCTGCGCAGGGGGTCGTGACTCGGCACCGCCTCCGCTAGTGTGCCGGCGGCGCTAGTTGGCTCCGTCCTTGTCGTCGGCCGAAGGGATTCCCTCGGGCGGCGGCGACGAATACGCGGGAGCCGTCGGCGGGACGCCTTGCTCCGCGCCCTCACCCTGGTTCGCGTCGTCGGAGGCTTGTTCGGGTGAGCTCATCAGTTCTCTCCTAGTCCACGATGGTCTCGCCGAGCGATACCCGAACCCCTTGTCACGGAAACCGCGGAGTTGGGATCGGTAGCCGACCGGATCTCGTGTACTTGCCTCGACGACGGCCATCGAGCGCCGAACCGAGCAAGAGGGCGAAACATGACCACACCTCACACATCGAAGCGAATCCTCGGCGCGGCATTGATGTCGTTCGCGATCACGAGCGCCGGCTTCGGGTCGCTGGCGGGCACGGCCCAAGCGCTGCCCGGCGGGCTGGCGCCGCAGCAAGCGTGGCCCGGATGTCCGGACGAGAATCCGTCGGGGCCTTGCCGGTGGTGCCCGGGTGATCCGCCGGTGCAGACCGGGAATCTGCGGGTGAATCCGGTGGTATGGGACAACAACGTGTGCCACACGTATTGGTACGTCTACCACGGGCAGGGCAACGTGGCGCAGAACATCTTCGAAGGCGAGGCGCCACCACCGCCGCCACCACCACCGCCCGGCTTCACCCCGCCCCTTCCGCCGGGCTGGTGCTGGTCGCTGTTCATCCCCGGGCCGTGCCCGTAAAGCAGGATTCGCCCGGAGCTAGTATCCGCCGATGGGTGAGCCCCAGCTGACCGATGACGGCCACTTCCTCGTCATCAACGGTCGCCGGTGGCGCGCCACCGATCCGGCCATACCCGAGGATCGGCGCGCGGAGTTGACCCGAATACTCATGGCGTGGCGCCGAGAAGTGCGCCGCACCAAGGGAACTGCAGACGAGCAGACCGCGCGGGCCGGTGTGCACGCGGTCAAGGTCGCGTTGGGTGAGCGGGGCTCGCCGCCGTGGTGGGAGCAGACCGACGAGCAGCGACGCCGGCGGTGGCAGGCGAACGTAGCACCGCCAGAAGACGGCTGACACGGTCGTCCGTCAGGCGCGTCGCACCCCGGAGACCGCCGAGCGCGGCAGCCGTCCCGCACGCGAGTGACCGGTCAGGTGGTCGCCGTGCACCTGCACATCGAACTCGAGTTTGAGCCTCATCGGTTTGGTCACCGTCTGCCGCCATGTGACCCGTTGTCCGTCAACGTCTTCGACCAGAGTGATGTCACTCAGCGGCACGCGTTCTGAGTTGCTCTGCGCGGTGCCGGTGATCGCACCGTTTTGTTCGACGAAGCTGTACACCACTTCCAAGGTTCCGACCGGTGTTTTGATGCGCACATCCCAGTCGCCGACGACGCTCGTCATGCCGAGGCTTTCGGTGCGCGCCCGGTGTCGGTCCAGACGGTGCCCCGCCGCTCGTAGGCGAACAACTCCTCGATGGCCAATGCGATGCGCGGACCGTAGCTTCGGTCGAGCAGATGGAGCGCAAGGTCCAGCCCCGACGTGACGCCGCCTGCGGTGACCAGGTCATCGTCGTCGACGACCCTGGCCGCCACCGGAATTGCGCCTGTCGCGTGGAGCACGTCCACACCGAGATGGTGGGTGGTGGCGTGGCGGCCGTCGAGCAGGCCCGCCATCGCCAGCGCGAGCGACCCACCGCATACGGTCGCGACCGTGATGTCCGGATTGGCGAAGGCTTTACGCATCATCGGCACCGCGGCGGTCTCGCCGAAACGGGCGAGCAGGACGGGGATGGTCGCGACGCCCTCATCGGGGTCGCCGTCGATAGGGCCTGCCGCGCCGGGCACGATCACGAAACCCGGCTTGGCGGGGTCGAGTCGGGCGGTCGCGTTTAACGTCAGCCCCCGCGAACCGCTGACTACCGGCCGCGGACCCTCGGCCGAGACGAACTCGACTTCCAGTTCGCCTGCGACGAAGTCGCTGCCCGCGACGAGCACTTCGTACGGGGCGACGGCGTCGAGTGGGTCGAAGCCGTCGAACAACACGATCTGTGCATGCATCGACGTCATGGGACTCTCGCGTCGCCGCGCAACGGCTGATCGCCCCACCCGGACGCGCGCACGAAATCGAAGAACGAGAACGACGACCCGTTGATCAGTTCGTGCAGGTGCGCGGGAAACGAGAACGGGGGAGCCTTCATCGGGTTGAGGCGGACATCGCGGGCCACGGCGTCGGCGATCGCGTACCCGAGGTCGTGACGTGGCCACGCGGCGTGGACCCGGTCGGCGAAGCCGGGGGAGAGCAGGTGTGTGTCCATGCCGTTGATGTCGAGGGCGATTCCGTTGAAGACCACCGCCTGCTCGGGCCCGAACCGGTTCGCCAACCCGGCGCTGGTGTGAAGTGCGATCGCCTGCCACACCGTCGTGATCCGATCGCCCGAAAGCCCGTGTCGGCGAAGGAAGTCCGCTGCCGCATCGGCTCCGTCGACCTCGAATCGCTGATCACCCCTACCGGCATCCGTGACACCCAGGTCGTGCAGGAGACAGGCGAGGAAGACGAGTTCGTCGTCGTAGTCGGTACCGCTGCGCATACCCTGGCTCGAGGCGATCTCGCGCGCGAACAGATAACTGCGGACACAGTGGTTGATGAGGAAATCCGGGGAGACGTCGATGACGTATCGCAGTGCTTCCGAGCAGATTTCGGTATCGGGTAGGGCCCAGCTGTCCATGTCGGCTTTCGCGTCGGCCAGCGTGGCCATGTCTTCGGTGCGCATGCCGTGAGGGTGCCCGGTTGCGGCGTGCCCGACTAGTGGCAAAGTAGCCAAGATTCAACGGAATCTGGCCACTCCTGCCTGGCGGGATGGTCGGTGGCTGCGCACACAATACGGCTGTAGCACAGAGGAATACGCTCAGTTCGCTTCGCCGGCACCATGGGTGGCTATCGTGAGTTGAATGCAGGGCTGGACCGCCGCGGCGGCCTTCGGACGCTCGGACTGCGAGCGCATTGGCGACACGATGCTTGGCCAACCCGTCCTCGCTCTCACCAGCCTGGCGTACGTCGTCGTGGGAATAGCCGTCCTGTCCTGGGCCCTAGGCGGTAGAGCGGTGCTGGCGGGAGCCGCAGGAGTGGCGTTGGTGGCTGTCGGCTTCGGCAGCTTCGTCTTTCACGGACCTCAACCGCACTGGGCGGGACCGGTGCACGACTGGCCGATTGTCGGCCTTGCGGCGGTGTGTGTGCTCGGGGTGGTCGGCAGCGCGCGAGGGCGGCGCTCGGTGTGGGTCGCGGCTGCAGTGGTCTTCGCGCTCGGCCTGGCCGCCTATGCCGCCGGGCGCACGGACTCGCCGCTGTGCCGGCCCGATAGCCTGTGGCAGTACCACGGCCTCTGGCATGTGTTGTCGGGCGCCGCAGCGGGATTAGCCGCCTGGGCCATGATGCCCGCACGTCAGTATCGTTCACGTCGATGCCGTTAGATCGAACACCGCGTGGCCGCGTCCGCCGCGGCTTACGCAATGCGCTGCGCGGCCCGCGCGATCCGGCGCCGGTCGCGGGTCAGCGGCGCCGCCGTTCCGATGGGATGGGCGACCTGCACACCCGCAAGGTTCTCGATCTGACGATCCGCCTCGCCGAGGTGATGCTGTCTTCGGGCTCGGGCACTGCCGACGTCGTCGCGACCGCCCAGGACGTCGCCCAGGCATATCGACTGACCGACTGTGTCGTCGACATCTTCGTCACCACCGTCATCGTGTCCGCTCTGCCGACCGCGGACAGCCCACCCGTCACCATCGTTCGAGCAGTGCACGCCCGGTCAACGGACTACACGCGACTGGGAGAACTCGACCGGCTGGTTCAGCGGATCACCTCCGGCGGTGTGACGGTCGATCAAGCTCACGAGGCGATGGACGAGTTGACCGAGCGGCCGCACCCCTACCCACGGTGGCTCGCGACCGCGGGCTGGGCGGGTTTCGCTCTGGGCATCGCCATGCTTCTCGGTGGTGGCTGGTTGACCTGCATCCTGGCCGCAGTCACGTCGGGGGTCATCGACCAGGTGGGGCGACGGCTGAATCGCTGGGGTACGCCGTTCTTCTTCCAACACGTCGCAGGCGCGGCGATCGCGACCTCGGTCGCCGTGGCGGCCTTTTTGTATGCCGATATCGGACCGACGGTCATGGTGGCCACCGGCATCGTGGTGCTGCTGTCAGGTTTGACGTTCGTCGGCGCGATGCAGGACGCGGTGACCGGCTACATGCTGACCTCGCTCGCCCGGTTGGGCGAAGCGGTGTTGCTGACGTCGGGGATCGTCGTGGGCATCCTCGCCGGCCTGCAGATCGCGGAGATCGCCGGCGTGACCATCTCGCTGCATGTCGATGCGACCGAATCGTTCATCGCGCCGAGCGGGGGGGTACGGATCGCGGTCGCGGTGTTCGGCGCGGCGCTGGCGGGCGCCTGCCTGACCGTGGCGAGCTATGCGCCGCTGCGGGCCATCCTCACCGCAGGGCTTGCAGCCGGACTCGCCGAGGCGGTCCTGATAGCCCTGGGCAATGCGGGGTTCGGTCAGGTGTTCGCGAGCGGTGCCGCTGCGGTCGGTGTCGGTCTGGTCGCCACGTTGATCTCGATCCGTCGGCAAGCACCTGCCTTGGTGACGGCCACCGCGGGGATCATGCCGATGCTGCCGGGCCTGGCGGTGTTTCGCGCGGTGTTCTCCTTTGCCGTCGACGGCAACTTCGACAACGGCCTCCGGCAGATGATGTCGGCGATCGCGATCGCGCTGGCCCTGGGCAGTGGCGTGGTGCTGGGTGAGTTCATCGGCTCGCCGCTGCGCTACCGGGCCGGCCGGATCGGCGACTTCGTCCGCAAGGAAGGGCCACCCGGGCTGCGTCGTGCTGTCGGGCGCGTCGTGCACCTGCTGCCGGCCGAGGATCAACCGTCGGAGATCATCCCGCGGACGCGCAGCGTCGCGCTGCAACCGAAGCCGACGGGGGACACACAGGAAGAAACCGAGGACAGCGACGCGTCGGACCGCGACGAGAGCCGCGAGCCGTAGTAGGTACAGACACGCCCTGGGTTTGGCCGCAGCAAATGCAGGCTATAAATTCGAAGCATCGGATTCGCGACTACCGCTGGAGGCATGCTTATGAGGTTTTCCAAGACCACGCTGGCTGCCATTGCAGGCGGACTGACAGCGACGACTCTAGGGCTGACCGCTCCGGCAAGCGCCCAGCCGTCTCCACCGCCGCCCCCACCGCCGATGCTGGCCGCGGAGGCCCCCAATCCTTATGCACCGCCTCCGCCTGGTGTGTCTCCGCCGCCGGCGCGGCCGATGGCCGGGGAACCGGTTCCGTCGTGGGCACCGCGGAAGCCCGCTGAGTTCTGGCTCGGCGAGCCCGTCGTGTGGCACTCGGGCTGGGGCGGACGCTGGGGCGTGTGGAAGAACGGCGCCTTCATCCACCTGTCGAAGAACCCGGTCACCGCCGGCGGCTGACCGCTACGGGTCAGCTCGAGGCGTCGAGGATCTTGATGGCGAAGATGAGTGAGTCGCCAGGTTGGATACCCGCGGCGGGCTGACCTTCGGGGTAGCCGTCGGCGGACGTCATCGCCACGGCGACCGTCGACCCCACCTTCTGTCCGGCGATGGCCTTCTGGAAGCCGGGCACGACCCCGTCGAGCGGGAAGTCGACCGGCATGCCGCGCTCGTAGCTGTTGTCGAACACGGACCCGTCGCGTCCGTTGACGCCCATGTAGCAGACGAAAACGGTGGCCGTCTCGGAGACGACCGGTCCGTCACCGGGCTTCAACGTCTGCACCTGGGTCTCGGACACGCTGAACGGCGGCTGCACGTTGATCAGCGGTGCCGTCGAGTCGGTGGATCCGGTGACGGCTACGCTGCCCGTCTCGCCATTGAGGGTCCACTCGGGAGTGCCACCGAACTGCGGCGGGGCCGTCGGGCACATCGCGCTGGCGGGATCGCCCGTCTCGACGGGTGGGGGGATGAACTCGTCGGCCAGAGAGGACGTGCTCGTCGAGGACGTCGTAGTGGTCGATGACGCTTCCGTGTCCGAGCCGCACGCCGCAAGAGCCAGAACCATCGATGCGGTGCAGGCGAACAGTCCAACGGGAAGAGACACACGCGAGGATTTCACGGTCGCCACGCTACAGACAGCGGCGCTGACGGTGCTCCGGTGGTGCTTGGGGGTCTGACCGCGGATGTACGTTCTGATACGGCTGCCACTGCGCGTCGCGGATGAAACGGCACTCTCGGCCGCTCTCTGTGCGACGGTAACGGGATACAGCCTGCCGAAGAGGGGCGCGATGGCGACGCGAGCAGCGGTCGTGTGTGGAGCGAGCATCGGGGGACTGCTCGCTGCGAGAGTGCTGGCAGACGCGTACGACTCGGTGACCGTCGTGGAACGCGACAAGCTGCCCGTCGACGTGTCGCATCGGGCAGGCGTGCCTCAGAGTCACCACCTGCACATGATGACGAGTGCGGGTTTGAAGATCCTCGAGGAGATGTTTCCCGGCGCTACGACGGAGTTGAAAGCGGCGGGCGCACCGATCATCGACACGCACACCCTGTCGGCGGTGTACGTCGAGGTCCGTGGGCATGCGCTGTGTCGGACGGCGGCATTGGCCGACCCTGACGCCATGCCTGTGCAGCCGGCCAGCAGGCCGCTGCTGGAATCAATTGTCCGCGAACGGGTTCACGCACTGCCCAACGTCACGGTGCTCGACGGCCACGACGTCGTCGAGCCCGTGTTGAGCGATCGTGCGGTACGCGGTGTTCGTATCAGCGACCGCGCTGGGTCACGGCGACAGACGTTGCCCGCCGATCTCGTGATCGACGCGTCGGGGCGCTCGGCGCGCACACCGGCCTTCCTTGCGGCGCATGGCTTCACACGTCCCGTCGAGCGGTCGTATCGCGTGCAGCTCAGCTACGCCAGTCAGTTGTTTCACATGACGCCGGGGGCGCTGGACGACAAGGTGGTTTTCGTCAGCCCGACGCTGCAACGCCCAACTGGCGTCGGAATGCTCGCCTACGAGAACGACACGATGATCGTGACGCTGATAGGTGTCGCTGGGCACAGGCTGCCCACCGAGCTGCCGGAGGTGTTGGCCGCTGTGGCCGAATGCGTGCCCCCGCATATCGGCGAAGCGCTTCACGACGCCGAACCGCTGGGGGAGACGCATCATCGCCAGTTTCCGACCAGCGTATGGCGCCGCTACGACAGGGCGTCCGCATTTCCTCAGGGGCTGTTGGTGATTGGGGACGCGGTATGTAGCTTGAACCCGATGTACGGCCAGGGCATGACATCGGCGCTGATGCAGGCTCGCAGCCTTCGACAGACCCTTGCCTCCAACGGTGAACCGTCGAGTCAAGACTATTTTCGCGATGTTGCACGGCGGCTGGCTCCTCTTTGGTGGGCGAACCGGCTCAACGACTTCGGCTTCACCCCGGCGAGCCGATGGAGGTCATGGCCGCAGCGTGGGTTCAACAGCTACACCACCGCCTACATGGCCGCCGCATCGACTGACATGGCGCTCACCGAAACGTTCCTGCGCATGCTGCAAGGCGTGGACCCCGGGACGAGCCTCGTGCGCCCCAGACAAGTCGCGCGGGTCGTCGGTCACGCACGGCGGCGCTCTCGTCAGTAGTCCCACACGGTGGGCACGCACCGGAAGACGTCGCCGGCGGTCGCTACGTGGCAGACCGACGGGAACGGCAGGTGAGTGGCCACCAGGGACTCACCGGTCGCGGCCATTTCCCGGAGAAGTTCGATCCGTACGCGGGCCGACTCTTCTGGGTCGTGTTCGAAGCCGTTGTGCCACTCCGGGTTATCGAAGCCCGGGGCGAAGACGGCGTCGCCGGCGAACGTCAGCCGGTCACCGCCCGAGTCGAGGCGGACGATGGCATGACCCGGCGTGTGACCTCCCGTGCGGGCGACGAGCACTCCGGGCGCCAATTCGTACTCCGACTCGAAGGTCCGCATGTGACCGCGGTACTCATCGAGGAACCGCCCGGCGATCGACCGGAGCGCGTCCGGAACGGGAGCGGGCATGTCGGTGTGGGAGAAGTCGGGCGCCTCCCAGAACTCGGCCTCGGCGGCCGCAACGTGGACCTGCAGGTCGGGACGCAACCGTTCCTTCAGGCCCTTCGTGAGCAGCCCGCCCACGTGGTCCATATGCAGGTGGGTGAGCACCACGTCGGTCACCGCCGAGGGGTCGATACCGGCGGCTTCCAGACGATGGACGGTCTGCCCGGCCCGCGGAAAGTCCGGGAACTCCACGCCGAGCCCGGCGTCGACCAGGATGGTCCGACCAGCGGTGCGCACCACGACAACGTTGAGGGGCCAGGCGAGGACGTCTCTGGGAAGGAACCGGTCGTCGAGCCAACTCCCGAACTCGGTCGGGTCGGCGTTGGTCGCCATCGTCCTGGCCGTGATCGGGAGCACCCCGTCGCTGATCACCAGCACCTCGATGTCGCCGACCTGCACCGCGTACCGCGATGGAACCAACTCGTCGAGGTTCGTCGTGTCCGAATCCGAGATGCTGTCCACGCTCATGGCTGTCCTCCTGATGGCGTTGCCGATGACAAGGCGGATGACCTGTCTGGGTTGTGGAACGCTTCACGACAGCGGGATTTATCCATGCCGAGTAACCGGCCGAGTTCTTTGGCGAGCGCGCTGAGGCCGAACGCCACCCGCTACGCGCCGCAGCTGTGTTCGATCACAAAATCGCGAATGCAGGCGTTGACCTGATCAGGCACCTCGGCGGGCAGGGCGTGTGACGTGTTGAGCCACAGGCGGTACGGCCAATGGGGAACGACCGAGCGGATCCGCTGAACCGCCTTGGTCGAATCGTGAACTGTGTCGCTGGCCAGGAGGACCTGTACGGGAACGCGCACGGCACGTAGCAGACGGTCGCTCGCGAACCTCAACGCCGGTGTGCGGACCGGCGGTCCAAAGGTGGCGAAGCCAGACGCGAACAGCCCGGCGAGCGTGTCGATTGGGCTTCCCGGTTCGGCGTGGCCGGTCACCCATACTGCAGCACGTTGAGCGCGCACAGAGTTCGGCCGCCCCAGCAGGACTGCGAGGTTCCGCCAGAACTTCGCGGAGAGCCGTGCGACCGTGCTAGCCGGATCGACCAGCGTGACCGTCGCGACCCGAGACGGAAGTCGTGCGGCAGTATGCGTGGTGAGCCAACCTCCATACGAGTGACCCACCAGATGCACATCATGCAATCCCAGCCCTTGCAGGACCGCGTCGATGGCGAGTGCGCAATCCGCCGGTGTCAGCATTGTTTTCGACTGAACGCTCGCGCCGGGTTGGCCCAGCATGTCGATCGTGTACACGGAGAAGTCATCTGCCAACGGCGCGACTTGTTCCCACCACATAGCCGAGGTGAGGTAGAAGCCGTGGATCAAGACGACGGGTACACGGCCGCGCGAGCCATGTTGGTACACCCGCACGGTGCCGAATGGTGTCCACACATCGTGAACCCCTTCCGGACGCGGGCTCAGGGCACGGGCGTCGTCGTAGACCGCAAGATAGCGTCGCCGCGCATCCGCGTTCCTGAATCCGGCGTCCACCAGAGTCAAGAGAATAGGGATCAGCGCGGTGCGGTGACGACGAGCTCGTGATCGCCTGCCGCCCAGGCAGATTCGAATACGTCGGTGGTCACATGCTCACCGCGCGTGTCGTCGCCGCCACTGTCGCCGAGATAGACGGCGTCGTTGTCGTAATCGATGGCGGCGACGGTGACCAGGTGACCGCATCCTGTCCGGTCACCGTCTCCATCCCAGATGGTGGTGGAGTTCACGCACACAATCGCCTGTCGCCCGTCGCCTAGATAGTCCGCCAACGCGTCCATACCGGTGGCGAGTCCACCCTTGGCGGCCGTGTCGTCGTTGGTGTAGTCGGCTTTGATCCCGTAGTGCTTGAGCAGGAGCAGGAGGTCGGTCGTGCAGGTGCCATGACCGACACCGCCATCACTGGGATCGATGCTTTCGTCATACACCGGCTCACCCGGGTCGCAATCGCTTGGCGTCTTAGCGGCGAGGTCGATGATCTCCCGCTCGGTGGGCGGCGCCCCGGTCAGTTCGCCGACCACCATGCGGGTGGCCATCAACCCGCAGTCGCTTTCGGTTTGTTCCTCCCAATAGTGCAGGGCGGCCGCAGGATCTCCGTAGACGCCGCCGGTGATCTCGGGCTGGCCATCGCCGTCCTCGTCTTTGACGATCGGTTGAGCCTGTTGATCTTCTGGATTCGCCTCAGCTTGTCGAGCCGCCGTTGATTCGTCGGCCGTTGCCGCCGGGGTCTCCTCGGGCTCGGTTCCACCACCGCAGCCGGCCCCGGCAACGATGGTCAGACTGGCGATAACGGTTGCGGCGAACGCCTTCCGGCTGCGCGCGCGTTGCTGGCGAAGTTGCACTTCGCGAAGCTAGCAGATGCTTGTGAGTTTCCTGGGCATTACTGACGTGCCTGTTGCGGACCTCGAGGTAACCATCCGCAAACGGCAACGTACCTATATCTGGGCGTGTCTCGCGGAAGAGGTGGAAGTCATCAGGCTGTTATCGCGAAGACGACGTGCGCCCTCGGGCTTCACCGCGCCCGCCCGACGGGGGTCGACGATCGTCCATCGACAGCGCCGTGATTCGTGGATAGAGGATCGCTGGGCCAAGCCATCGAGCTACGAAGCCACGCAGTGCGGCACCCTTACGAATCGGCTGCCCAGGATCGGTCAGCATGGACTGCACTGTGCGCAAGGTCATCTCGGCGAGATCTTCAAGAACGGCGCTGTCAAAGCCGTGAAGTTGCCAGTCCACATCGAGCCGGCGAAAGAATGACAGGCAGAATGCCTTTGCGGTATCGGAGGTCAACGAGGTGACAGCTTCCCCGTCCTGCCGCCGGCTCAGTAGGTTTTCCAGCTGGGGATCGCCGGTGAGGGTTTCGACCGCGAACGACACGCATTCGACGAGTGCCGTGACGGGGTCGTTGACGCCGCTGACATGCTCGACAACCTGATCGATGAATCCGTCTACGGCACGCATCGCGCTGGCGATGAGTAACGCGTCAGCATTGGGGAAGTAGCGGTACACCGTTTGGCGTGTGACCCCGAGCCGGCGAGCGACGTCGGCAAGGCGTATCGCTGGTCCGTGCTCAGCGACCACTTCGTCGACCGCGTCCAGGATTCGGGCAATCGCTTCCTCGTCTGAGCTGGGTGTCGCGCCTGCCCAGCCGCGGCTACGCATGCGCGGTCGCAATCCTTGCGCTGGTGAATTCGATCTGAAGCGTTAGCGGACCAGTCATTCCCAACAAGGATTTCCACGGCGCCGGACCAACGCGGCGGGGTGCATCGAGACGGCGGGTGAGGACCACAAGTGCCTCCGCCAGCTCACGGCGCGCAAGATTGGCCCCCAGACAATAGTGGGCACCGCCGCCAAAAGTCAGAATTGGCGGTACGTCTCTGCGGGTGATGTCAAACCGCTCCGCATCGCGATAGATCGCTGGGTCACGATTGGCTGCAAAGGTATTCACCAGTATGAAGGTCCCTGCCGGGAACAGGTAGCCGCCAAACTCGACATCCTCGGTCGCGGCCCGCGGCACGATACTGGCCGCCGGTGAGTGGCGCATGCTCTCCTCGACAGCCTGCATCGCGAGCTCCGGTTGGTCGCGAAGCGTCATCCACTGATCGGGGTGCTCGCAGAGCACCTGGACCGAGGCGGCCAGTTGATTGCGCGTGGTGTCCGTTCCCGCCATCAGGAAGCCGGCCACCAACATCCGGAGTTCGTCGAGATTCAGCCGGTCTCCGTCGCTTTCGGCGCGGATGAGTTCGGAGAGCAGATCATCGGTGAGGCTGTGTCGACGGGCGGCGACCATGTCGTCGACGTAAGCGTCCAATTCGCCCCACGCCCGCATGATCGCGGACTCGTCGAAGTTGGCGTCGGGCTGGAAGTTGAGGGCCTTGAAGACCTCCTCAGTCCAATCTGCGAACAGGTGCCAATCCTCCCGAGGTGCACCGATGAGCGCGCACATGACCGGAGTGGGGTAGGGACGCGCAAGGTCGGTCACGACGTCGCAGTGTCCGGCGTCCGCCACCCGGTCGATCAGCCCGTTCACCACCTCCTGGATGGTGTCTTGAAGCCGCGACGTCGCGCGCGGAGTGAACGCTTTCGACACGAGTTTGCGTAGACGCATATGAGGTGCGCCGTCCAGTCCCAGGAGGCTGTTCGCCATCTTGTCGAACAAAGGACCCGACGTGATGCCCTGTGAGGCCAGAGTGATGCCGGGCGGAAGCCGAAATCTGCTGTCGCGCAGGATCTCGCGGGAAAGTTCATATGACAGGATTTCCGGCCCGAAGGGGCCGATGGCGATGGGTGCACGTGCCTGCGCCGCTCGGACATCGTCGAGGATGTCGTGCGGCGTGGCGGCGAGACCGTAACTGAAGGTGGGAAGGCCCGCATCGAAGACATTGAGAGCAGCGCTGGTCACGGTCATCAGAAGCGACCTTCCCGAGTTCTGGACGTTTTGCCTCAAAGCGTATGACCATTAACGGGCCGGTGTCAACGAATGGGAGCAAAATGCGAGGCAGATGACGACTCTAAAATAGCTAGATCATACGAATTGAACCCAAACGTACGCAGCGCCCAGCGGCGGCAGGCTCTCCAAATGGCCTACAGCCACTGACTCGAAAGACGTATCGGCAACCTTGCGTAAGCGGTCACGATTTTCGCCCACGGGCGGACAATTGATCCATGTCCACTGCGGTTTGGATCACGATCGCGGTATTCGCGGTCGGGGCTGTCGCCGGCGGGTTGTTGCGGATTCGCGCCTGGCTGCAGAAGCCGGCACCACCCGAGGTGATCGAAGCCGCACACCGTGACGACGACGAAGGCGACTGAAGGTCACGACTCAAACAGACCGGTAGTGGCTGTCCGAGGCCAGTTCTGTGGAACGCTGCGGCACGAGTGGGACCGGCTCATTTCAGGATCGCCCGCGCTGCGCGCTCTGCGATCAGCATGACCGGCGCGTTGGTGTTCCCGGAAGTGATGGTGGGCATCGCCGACGCATCGGCCACCCGCAGGCCCGCGACGCCACGCACGCGGCAGTCGGTGTCGAGCACCGTGGCGGCCGACCGTGGCATACCGCGTGTATCAAAGGCACCCATCGCGCAGGTGCCTACCGGGTGGAAAATGGTGGTACCCAGTTCACGCGCCGCCGCCAGTAGGTCTTCGTCGCTCACCAGTTGCGAGCCGGGGAGCATTTCTTCCGGACAGTAGCGGGCTAGGGGAGGGGCGGCCATGATCTGCCTGGTCATCCGAAGGCCGCGCACGGCGACTTCACGGTCGGCATCAGTGGACAGGTAGTTGCAGATGATCTTTGGGTGGGTCAGCGGATCTGCACCGACCAGACGCACGTGCCCGCGCGAGGTGGGTCGCAGGTTGCAGACCGAGGGAGTGATGGCGCTGAAGGGGTGCAGGGGTTCCCCGAATTTCGGCAACGACAACGGCTGCACATGCCACTCCATATCCGGGCTGGCCAGCGCGGGCTCGCTCTTGGCGAAAGCCCCCAGTGTGGACGGCGGCATCGTCATGGGTCCCGATCGCAGCAGCAGGTACTGAATTCCCATGCCCGCCCGGGTGATCCAATTCCGGTACAGCATGTTGACGGTTCGCGCGCCCCGAATGCGGTAGACCGTTCGAAGCTGCAAATGGTCCTGGAGGTTTCCGCCGACTCCTGGCAGATCAACGACCACCGGCACGTGATGCTGGGTGAGCAACCCCGCCGGGCCCAACCCCGAAACCTGCATCAGATGGGGCGAGCCAATGGCGCCGGCGCTCAGGATCACCTCCCGACGGGCTCGGGCGTCGACGATCTGGCCGTCTTTGAGCAGCCGTAGGCCGGTGACGCGGTGCTGCGCCGCGGTCCAGGCGCCGCGACGCTGATCGTTGCTGACCTGATCGTCCATTAGCAGCTGGAGAGCCTGAGTCTGCGTGTAGACGGTGAGATTGGAGCGGTGGGTGACGGGGTGCAGGAAGGCATCGGCCATCGACCAGCGCCGGCCGCGTCGTTGATTGACATGAAAGTAGGCGCTCCCGGAGTTGTCGCCCCGGTTGAACTCTTCGATCGGCGCAATGCCCAGTTCGGCTGCGGCGGCCTGCCAGGCGTCCAGAATTTTCCAGCGCACTCGCGGTCGCTCCACGCGGATCTCACCGCCGGCGCCATGCCACTCGTCGGCTCCGCCGAAGTAGTCTTCCAACTCCTTATAGATTGCGAGTGTTTCGCCTGGACCGTCTGGGCCGCCCCAAAGCCAGCGCTCGTCTCCGGTGGCTTGCGCCCACAGCTCGTAATCGCTTGCCTGCCCGCGCATATGGATCATGGCGTTGATCGACGAGCAGCCGCCTATCACGCGCCCCCGCGCGTAGATGATGCTGCGGCCGGCCAAACCTGGGTCGGGCTCCGTCGTAAAGCACCAGTCGGTACGGGGGTTGGCAATGGTGTACAGATAGCCGACTGGCACCTTGATCCAGAACCAGTTGTCCGCGCCGCCGGCCTCGATCAGGAGCACCCGGTGATCGGGGTTGGCGCTGAGCCGATTGGCGAGCAGGCAGCCCGCGCTGCCCGCTCCCACGATGACGAAGTCGAACTCGGCATCAAGTCGAAGTCCTTGACGGCCCCTGGATCTCACCGCTACCACATTAACGGGCAAGGTAGCTTTCACCCTCATGGTCGGGCACGCTCGTGCCGCTCTTGCGTAGCGTCAAATTGGTGCGTTGAAGGATGGTGCCGCCGCCTTAGCCTTGAGTCATGGGCGAGGGGGAGTCAGCGGTTCATTGCGACGGGCCTACGAGGCGGTGGTCTCCGCCGATGTCGGCCCGTTCCTGCGTGCACGCGGCTTTGCCATATCGGACTGCGGTTTCAAACGGGAGCGGGGGCCGCTCTACGACATGATCCACCTTCAGCCCGACTGGCACAACGGCACGATGTCGTGGCACGGGTTCTTCGTCAATGTCGGTATCGGATCAGTCGAGGTCGACGCCGCATGTCCTCGATACGAGCGAGTGAGACATCCGCTCAAAGGTTCGCTGCTGCAACGTCGTTGGGAGCACTTGGTACCCGATCTGCCATACGAAGTGCGGTTCGACCGTCGCACCGAGATGCGGCAGTTCGCCGGCGCGCTCTGCGACGGCTTCGACTTGGTACTGGTCGAGATGGAACGAATAAGCACCACAGAGCAATTGGTGCGATACGCAGTCGACAACAACTTGCTCATCGAATATGACAAGACCTGCCGGTACCTGGCTGCAACTGGTGACATCGACACGCTGACGGAATACGTGACAAGGCTGCACGATTGCTTCGGACATCAAGACCGTTGGTCGATCTTCAGCGGCAACATCAGCGCGGCTGCTGGGTGCTGGGCGGAGGAACTGCGGAAGCGAGGATTGCTGCACCCGATTACCTCCAGTGGCGGGCATGAGCTGTCCTGATGGCGGCGGTCCCTCTGGAACCAGCAGTTGTCTTACAAAACGTCGTACACTGTGGCTATGGCTGACACGATCACCTTCCGGCCGGACGACGACACAGCCAAGGCGCTGGAGGTTTTGACCAGGGACGGCACGGCTGTGTCCGCAGCCGTTCGATCTGCCCTCATCGATGCCGCACGTCGAAAGGCCAATGCGGCGATTCGCGCCGAGGCGGAAAGGCTCGCCGACGACGAATCCGACCGCGCTGAGGCCACGCAGGTACTGCGCGACATGGAGACGCTGCGTGCGTGGTGAAGTCTTTCGGTTACACGCCCCGCGGGGGAGTCGCGGTCACGAGCAGTATGGTTCCCGATACGCCGTAGTAGTCCAGTCAGATCACGTGCCGCTGTCGACCTGGCTGGTTGCACCGACGTCCACGTCGGCTCGTGCCGCCAGCTTCCGACCCGAGGTTGAAATCGCCGGCGTGAACACCCGAGTACTTGCTGAGCAGACCGCGGCGGTCGACCCGGGTCGGCTTGGCAAGAGCGTCGGGTTCCTCAGCTTCGACGAAATGCGCCGCGTTGATGCGGCCCTACGTGTCGTTCTCGGTCTATGAGCTCTGCGCCATCACCCTAATCAAATAGTAGGCGGCGCAAGTGAAGACGCCGCCAACGAAGCACGACGAACTTACTGGTAACCCGCCATAATCGATCCTGCGGTATTCGTCCCGGGTGAGGAAACGGCATGATGGCGGAAGCGTTGGGACGGTTGTCGAACCGCGTCGGCGCCGACGCGTCCTACGCGGTATTCGACGAAGTATGGGCCTGCAAGTACGAGATGGCGGCACTTAGCCGCTGCGGGTTATCACCAAACGCACCGAGACCTGCATTGCATGACGGACAGAGAAGCCCCCGGATTTCGCCGGTGATGTGATCATGATCTACGGCGAGCGGAACCTTCGCCAGTGGCCTGCCGTCGCTGCGAGGTCGACCACCGACTCTGTTCAAGTCGATTTTGATCTCGTCGCGTCCGCAGATTGCGCAGCGATAGTCCTGCGTTGCCCGCAGTAAATCGTACTGCTCGGGCGTGATTCGATACTTCGCCCACAGGTTGGCGCGTCGGATCTCCGCCGGATCTTGCTTGAGCCTGCGAGCCCGCTGGTAGCACGCCATACACAATGGATCGCTCTCTCGTGTACGCGCCATTCGGCTTCGCGGTTTGACTTTGCCGCATCCAACGACCGGAGAACAACGCAGCATTTCTGACTCGGACGAAACCGTCGGCGGCGGCGGATCCACAGGGAGAGTCTGGCAGTACGGTCCGACATCCAACTTGACATAGTGTGGCTTATCGGCGTTTTACTAACCAGGCCGATGCTTGCCGGGTCGATTACTCGCTGCGGCCGGCGTCCCGGAGCACTCCCGGCGGACCGCTCCGTTCCGGCCAACACGCCGCGCGGCGACGCCTTAACTGGTTGATACCACGCGCCAGGTGCGTGCGATCAACCCGTTAGCGATGTCCACACCAGGCCCGGTCATCGCGCCGCTTCGTGGCGTCGTCAGATAGTGTCCGTTCTCATTGAATCTGGGGCACATTTACTAGTCTGACCTGCATTGCCCCAGATTGGATGAGAATTTCGATCGCGACGTTTCTCATTGAATCTGGGGCAACCCTGCTTCCGCGCCCGGCTGCGAGCGCAGCAGGGTAGCCGGAATGGTCTCCTGTCGATTCCGTTGGCTCGGGTACGTCTTCGGTATAACTACTGTGATCGTGTCTCTCGTGACACACGATCATGATTCTGTGGTGCGCTCGCTCGTGTTGGTAGTTCGGGTGCCGGCTGCGGCCTTTGAGCACCTTGGCCACCGCCCGTTTTAGATTGTCATAGCGGATACGGGCCGGGACATCACCAAAGTGGTTGAACGCCAACACATGCCGATGCAGGAGCGCCTCCTGGCCCTGAGTGGTGAAGTTGCTCCGAGCTAGAGGGCGAACGCTCCGCCTTTGATGAGGATGAGGGCCCCGATTGTGATCAGTGCAACGGGCAGAACGATGTGGCCCCAGCGTGAGAGTGCTTTGGCGATGATCGGGTGGGAGGCGAAATATCGGCCGGCCGCGCACCAGATGGCCACACCGATGAGGAACACGATGATGTAAACACCGATGGTGGCGATCGTTGAGACGGCGAAGATCGGAACGTACACGCCGATGTTGTCGCCGCCGTTGGCGAAGGTGATGACTGCGACCTGCCAGGTGCCAGGCGTCAACAGTGTTGCGGGATCATCGGTCGGCGCCGGTTGGGTGCGGCGATCCCGCCAGGCCAGCCATGCCGCCCGCAGCCCCAACACGATGGGCAGCAGCCCGAAGTACGGCAGTGCGGCTGGAGGAAGCAGCGTGGCACCCAGGAGTGCGCCGCCGACCGAAACTGCCAAGATGGCGGTGAAGCCGAGGTACTGACCGGCGGTCACTCGGATGGCTGCGCCACGATGACCGGGCGCCTGGCCGAACATCACCGCGAGGACCACGATGTCGTCGATATTGGTGATGGCGAAGGTGGCGATCGCCTGAACGAGTGTGGCTGGGCTCAGCACGGCCAATGCGACCAGCTTCGAGTGAAATCCCACCGCATCGGGTGAGCCTACTGCTCAGCAGGCCCCGCGCTCCCGCGCACCAACGACCTCCAGTGGGGCGGAAATTCATGACGACTGCCGGGGTCAACGGACTTGACGAAATACATGCCTCCGGTGCCACGGAGGTGGCTCCTAGAGGTATCGACATACGTCATCGGCGCTGCATGATTCCGGGTCGACGCTTTCGGCGCCCTGCCGCAGCCGGGCGATGGTCTCGCGCAGTGCCACCAGTGCGCTGATCTGCTCGTCGAGGTCGGTCAGTCGGATGTCGAGCAGGTCGCGCACGTGCGTGCACGGCGCGTGGCCGCTGTCACGGATGTCGAGGATCTGCCGAATCTGGGCGAGGCTGAACCCGGCGGCCTGTCCCCGTCGGATGAAGCCGACCCGGGCGATCGTGTCGGCGGCATAGTCGCGATACCCCGCCGGGGAACGTTCGGCGGGCGGGAGCAGGCCTTCGTCTTCGTAGTAGCGCAGCGTCGCGGTGGTGGCCCCGGTCGCCTCGGCGAGCTTCCCGATTCTCACGATGTCTCCTCAGAACACTTGACCTTCAAGCCTACTTGAAGGTCAAGGATGGGTGCATGAGTCAGGGATTGGACCTCGCGGTCATCGGTTCCGGCGGCGCGGCGATGGCCGCGGCGATCCGCGCTACCGCGCTCGGTAAGTCCGTCGTCATGATCGAGCGCGGCATCTTCGGTGGCACGTGTGTCAACACCGGCTGCGTGCCGTCAAAGGCCCTGATCGCAGCGGCCGAGGCCCGGCATACCGCAGCCGACACTGCCCGGTTCCCGGGGATCGCCACCACGGCCGGCCCGGTGGACATGGCGGCCCTGATCGCCGGCACGCACGATCTGGTGGAGTCGCTGCGCTCAGAGAAGTACCTCAACGTGGCCGAATCGTATGGCTGGCAGCGCATTCAGGGCCAAGCGCGGTTCGCCGGAACCCCGGACGCGCCCGTCATCGAGGTCGGCGATGCCACCATCGAGGCCGAGCACTACCTGATCGCCACCGGCGCGAACCCAGTCATCCCGCCCGCATTCGAGGGCGTCGCCTACCTGACCTCGACCACCGCGATGGAAGTCACCGAGGTCCCGGAGTCGCTGCTGGTGATCGGCGGCGGCTACGTCGCGTTGGAGCAGGCGCAACTGTTCGCCCGGCTCGGGTCAACGGTGACGGTGCTGGTCCGCTCCACGCTGGCATCGAAGGAAGAGCCGGAAGTCGGCATGGCGCTGCTGGAGGTGTTCGCCGACGACGGCATCCGGGTGGTGCGCCGCGCCACGGTGAGCGAGGTCGAGCAGGCCGACGATCAGGTCACGGTCACCGCGACCATCACCGGCGGAACGCAGCAGTTCCGTGCCGCGAAAGTCCTCGTCGCCACCGGCCGCCGTCCGAACACCGACGGCCTGAATCTCGAAGCGGTGCAGGTCAAAACCGGCGAGAACAACGAGGTCGTGGTGAGCGACGGGCTGCAGTCGTCGAACCCACGGATCTGGGCGGCCGGCGACGTGACCGGGCACCGCGAGTTCGTCTACGTCGCCGCCCATCACGGCGCGATGGTCGCCGACAACATCTTCACCGACGCCGGCCGCAGGGTCGACTACCGCCATCTGCCCCGCGTGACGTTCACCAGCCCCGCGGTCGGTGCGGCCGGGACGACCGAGGCCGAGCTCCTCGCCGCCGGGACACGGTGCGACTGCCGGGTGCTGCCGCTAAAACATGTGCCGCGTGCGGTGGTCAACCGAGACACCCGCGGTTTCATCAAACTCGTCGCCGACGCCGGCACCGGCCGCATCCACGGCATCACCGCCGTCGCCAAGGATGCTGGCGAGATCGCCGCCGCCGCGGTCTACATCCTCGACGCCGCGATGACCGTCGACCAGGTCGCCGGGTCCTGGGCCCCGTATCTGACCATGGCCGAAGGCATCAAAATCGCCGCCCAGTCCTTCAGCGCCGATATGTCCCGACTGTCCTGCTGCGCATCCTGACGCATGGCTCACTCGAAAGGTTCCTGATGCCCAATTTCCTTGACCGCCTGACCATTCCGGAAGAGTCCGGGCTCGACCCGACGATGCTGGTGCCGTTGCTGCGGCTGCTCGCCGCCGGCGAGCCGGTCACCGTGGAGGCGCTCGCCGCGGCCGTCGGCCTCCCGGTTGACGAGGTGACCCGGCGTCTGGCCGCGGTACCCGACACCGAATACGACGAGCAGGGCCGCATCGTCGGCCAGGGCCTGACCCTGCGCCCGACCCGCCACCGATTCACCGTGGCCGGCCAAGAGCTCTACACCTGGTGCGCCCTGGACACCCTCATCTTTCCCACCATCCTGGACCGGCCCGCCAGCATCGAATCCGAATCACCCGTCAGCGGGCACCCGATCAGGGTCTCGGTCGGCGAAAACGGTGTCACCAGCGTGCAGCCCGAGACCGCGGTGGTCTCGCTGGTCAACCCCGACGACCTCACCTCGATCCGGTCCTCATTCTGCAACCAGGTGCACTACTTCACCTGCGCGCAGGACGCCGCGCCGTGGCTCGCCGAGCACCCCGAAGGTCAGATCGTCAGCGTCGCTGAGGCCCACCAACTCGGCGCAGCCCTGACCACACAAATCCTTACCCAGCTCCATACCCCGCCAACTGCCCACCCCGGCTGCTGCAGCTGACCAGCCGCACCCAACCTGATGAGGAGAAATCAATGAATCAACGTCCACGAAGAAATCCCGTGCTGCTGGGTGCGGCAGCGGTGCTGGTGACGGCCCTGTGTTGCGCCGCGCCAGTCCTGATCGCCGGCGGCGCGCTCGCCGCCGTGTGTGGACTGCTCGAGAATCCATGGGTCATCGGGGCAGCCGTCGCGCTGCTGCTGGCGGCTGTGGTCGCCTTCGCCCGCCGCGGTCAACGCGGCGATCACTGCTGTCCCGCCGACAGCCATTCACCCGCGACGCACACGCTCGACGACCTGACGAAAGGAAGCATCGACAATGTCTGAAACGCGTTCGTTTACACCCCACAGGTGGGCGGGCGTTACGGCTGTGATGCTGGCAGCGGGCGCGCTGACCGCGTGCGGCCAATCGGCCACAACCAGCAATCCGACCTCACCGCCACACGCCAACGCCACAACCCAGGCGACGGCGGCGACACTGACCACGGTGGACGGCAAAACCGTCGAACTGCCCGCTGCCGCCCCGACCGCGATCCTGTTCTTCTCCTACGGGTGCGGCGAATGCGTCGGCGGCGGTAAATCCCTGGCCGCTGCTCGGGCGGCCGTGGAGGAAGCCGGAGGCAGCGCCAAGTTCCTAGCCGTCGACATCGTCCCCACCGAGAAACCCGCCGATGTTCGCCACTTCCTGGACCAGATCGGCGGCACCAGCCTGCCCGCGGTCGTCGATACTAACGGGGCCCTGACCAGCCGCTACCAGGTGACCGCGCCGACCACCGCCCTCGTCATCGACCCGTCCGGGCAGATCAGCTACCGCGGCCACGCCCCGTCCCAGGATCAGATCCTGGCCGCCCTCGGCAGCAGCGCCGCACGGTGAACCTGCTCGCGCTCGCGTTTACCGCTGGCATGCTCGCCCCGGTCAACCCCTGCGGGTTCGCGCTGCTACCGGCGTGGATCACCGGCACCATCGCCACCGGCGGCACCGATGCGGTGCTCGTGCGGCTGGCCCGGGCACTGCGCACCGGGGCCGTCCTGACCATCGGGTTCACCGGCACCCTCACCCTCGCCGGTATCGCGATCAGTGCCGGTGCCCGGACCCTGGTGACGGCTGCTCCCTGGC
The DNA here is from genome assembly GCA_900637135.1 of Mycolicibacterium flavescens. Taxonomy (NCBI): domain Bacteria; kingdom Bacillati; phylum Actinomycetota; class Actinomycetes; order Mycobacteriales; family Mycobacteriaceae; genus Mycobacterium; species Mycolicibacterium flavescens. Next base: position 2,498,059 of record LR134353.1, on the reverse strand, counting down.
TCGGGATCACGATCGGGCTCACCCTGGCCATCTTGGGCGGCTTCATGCTCACCGGCCGCACCATCGGTCTGCGTATGCCTGCCCGGACGCGTCATCGGCCGGACTCCCCAACAGCCGGTGGTGTGCTCGCGGCCGGAATCGGCTACGCCCTGGCGTCACTGTCCTGCACCTTCGGGGTACTGCTCGCGGTGATCGCCCAGGCCCAGGCCACCAGCGGATGGGGCGGTCTGCTGGCAGTGTTCACCGCATACACAGCCGGTGCCGCCACCATCTTGATGCTGGTCAGCGTCGGCACCGCCATCGCCGGCACGGCCCTGACCCGGCATCTGGGTATCCTCGCCCGCCACGGGACCCGCGTCACCGCCGTTGTCCTCATCGCCACCGGCGCCTACCTCGCGTGGTACTGGCTGCCCGCGGCCACCGGGCACACCGCCAGCGGCGGCAACCTGCTCACCGGCTGGTCGGCCACCGCGACCGGATGGCTGCAGGACCACGCCCTCCCGGCCAGCGTCATTGCCGCCTTCGCTGTGGTGGTCAGCGCGGTGGCCGCGTACTGGACCACCCACCGCCGGCCAATCACCGGCAAGCAGCGCCGCCGGTGATGATTCACCGGCCGATACACCCAGCCAGATACCACTGTCCCTAACGATTAGAAAGCCGATAGATACAACCGTCGGACACAGTCAGATGCACACCACAAGTGCCTTACTGATAAGGCACATTCAAGACTGCCGACCCCTAAGCGCGACACGCCAGTTCTGCGCCGTCTGAGCGTGTCGTCAATACGGCAGTGGCGAATAGGCGTCGGTACTGCGCCCATTGCTCGACGGGGGTGGCGTCGGCATGGTGGGCGCCGGTGCGTTCGTTGATGCGGTCGAGCAGTAGCGTCGGCCAGGCGGGTTCCGTTGGCGTCCTGGGCTGTTCAACCCGAGGGCGAGCTGTGAGCAATGTTGCGGCTACGGCGATCACATCGGGGTAGGCCACCACGTGCGCTTCTAGGCCATTCTGCAGAATCCCCGCCGCCACGTGACGCTCTGCGTGAGCCCAGAAGACCAGGATGTGGCGGGCGTCGCCCAAGGCGTCATGAAGGTCGACCTCTGAATACTGACGGGCCAAGCGCCGATGCGTGCGCCCGGCACTGAGCACCGTGGGCCGGTCACGAAGATCCACCTGGTCGTCAAGAACGCGCGTTGGTGAACCGATCCAGCGTCGGTGACGGTGGCATACGGAGACATGTGCAGGCAGGTAGCAGTAGACGGGTTCGTGTATTCCCTTGCGTGCCATACATCTTTGACACAAAGGGCGGCGGAGATATTGCTTGAGCGCGGTGGGGTCGCCAGCAAGCCCGCAGAGACGGGACCGGATTACCTGCTCAGGTTGGCCGCTGACGACGGCCAACCAGTCCGGTCGCGGCCGGGCTGCGCATGATTCGGCGACATGGCCGCGCAGTGTGGAGACGCCGATATGGTTGGCGCGGGCCAGCCTGTCGATGTAGGACGATACGGCTTCCCAACGGAACGGTGCGATCGTTCGCGGGAGCCGCTGGCGTGGTCCGCGCGGCCACGGCCTGACAGTTGCCACGTCAGCTGGCCGTGCGGGCCGCGGCCGTGTGGGCGGCGTAGTCGATCAAAATATCGTCCATGGCCTCGCGGGTGATGTGCTCGGTGCCGTCGAGCATCGCTTGGATTGCTGAAGCCCGGATCAAGTGGGCCAGGCTGCCGATCATCCCGCCGGTGCGGCGGTGCAGGTAACGGGCCTGGGCGACAAGGCTTCCCGGTTCGTGTCGATGCAGACGCAAGGTACCTTCCATGGCGGCGACGAGTTGTCGCCACTCCTTGGCGTCGGGGAATGCGCTGGTGTGGATCACCCCGCAACGGCCGGCCAACTGCCGTCCCCGCGTGCCGGTGAACAGCCCCGAGCGTTCCACTTCGATCCCGGCGTAAACGAATGTCGCAGGCAGATGCTCGGTGAAGTATTTGAGGTGGTCGGACAGTTCTTCGCCGGCGCGGGTGTCGAGGTTGAGGTTGTGGATTTCATCGACCACCACGATGTCGGTACGGGCATCGATGAGCACCTGGCACACGGCATCGGAAATATCGGTCACGTTCATCCGCTGATTGAGCGTGGGAAGCCCCAGAAACCGTGCGAACTCCATCGCCAACTTGCGGGGCGACCCTTTCGGCGGGGCCGTCACATACACCACCGGAATCCGGCTCTCATCGCCGGGAAACCGTGCACGGGTGCGCAATTCGTGAAACCGACCCAGTTGCTTGATCGCCGTAGTTTTCCCCGTCGCTGCCCCGCCGGAGATGATCAGCCCGCGCCGGGCCCCGATCTCGCGCTGGTTGAGCAATGTCAACAGCCGGCCCTGATGGGTGATCGCTTCGATCGCCGACGTGGTGACCACCACCAGCTCCGAATGATGCGCAACCCGGGCCTCGTTGTAGGCCGTCCGCTCGTCCTCACCGAGGCTGGCCCACTCGTCGTCGGCGAGCAACGTGAACTCCGGCGGATCGGCATCAACAAAACGCCGCCAGCCCTCCAGCGTCGTGGTCGGCTGGCGGCGATCCTCTAACTGACCCACCGCCGCAATCTCGGTCACAGTCGCCACGTTTGGGCCTCCTTGCGTGCATCAAACACCGGCAGGGGTATGACCTCCGCCATCTCGCCGTCATCGTCGAAAGTCTCGTTGTCGGCGGCCCGTTCCGACGGTGACGGGCCATGATGTTCGGATGATTCCGTCGGGTCCGGCCAGTCCCGGCCGGCGCTCGCGGCGCTGGTCCGTCCAGTCACTCGGCGCTCGGCTTTCGTCTGCTGCTGCGGCCCAGCGGCGGCGCGGTCCAGCAAGTCCTCCGCGATGGCCGCAATCTCCGCTTCCTGGGTCTTCTGGGCCCCTCTGCGGTCGGCTACGGAGCGGGCGTGGCGCCACAGTGTCTCGCCGAACGGCACCGGCGAGGACCGAAGGTGCGTCCACGTCGCGGCCAGCCATCCGTCTTCGTGGTGATTGCGCACCCAAATCCTCGACACGTCATACGGGTCGTAGTGCACTTCCCACTGTCCGTTACGGGCATCGACCCCGGAATGCTGGCGCCGGTATGGGTTGAGCGCCTTGGCGTCATAGGTGCGATGGTTGATCCGGACCCCGTAACTGTTGATTGTGCGCCACTGCACGGGAAGCAATTCGATATAGTCGTCGGCGTCCAGTGGGACCGGTACATAGCCAGCCACCTCAACGAGGGCAGTGTATTTCTCGTTGGGAGACAACGCTTTCCCCGGCGTCACCGGATCCCGCAGGCCATCGTGGGGGCGGTTCTGCCACACCGCGATGATCCACTCGTCCAGCAGCGCCTGCAGCTCAATCATCGACCACACCGCGTCGTCCTCGGCGTTTTTCCCACGCCGCTCCACCGATGAACCGACGTAACCGGCCACGTACTGTGCGAACAGGGTGCCCACCGACTGCAATGTCCGCTCGATCTTCGGCTTATCGGTCGGGCAGTCGGGATGAGCCGGCTGCAGATTGATCCCCAATGTGCAGCACGCTTGCCGAAATGTTTGGGACAGATACGCTTTCCCGTGATCGCAGACGATCGTCTCGGGAGCGATCACCGGCCTGGCCGCAGCATCGGCCAGGCGCTGATCGACACTGGTCAGGCTGTGGTGCGGAAGTACCGACCGGGACATCCGCAGCGCATCGGCCCATCCCGGGCGCATCGGTTCGGGCGTCAATGCCCGCGCCAAGAGCAGTGACGCGTCCACTGCTTTGGTCGTCGGTCGCAGCACCGCGGCCGGGATGGACCGCGTAGCGTTGTCGACCATCGCAGTCAGCTCGACTCGGTCTACCATGCCGTCATCGAGCACTACCCGTACATCCAGAAGGGTTGAATCGATTTCCACCATCTCGCCGGGGCGCACCACGGTGATCGACCCGAATGGGCCATCGGGCTGCTTGGACAGCGATCGCCGCGTCCGTGCTGACCCGAACGTGTGCCGTCCTTCCGCGAGGCGCTTGACCAGCCGGTAGAAGGTGGGCTGCGACGGCATCGCGGGCGCGTCGTCGGCACCATAGGTGGCCACCAGCGTCTTGGCGACCCGCCGTTGCAGACGCTGCACCGTTCCCGTTGACAGGTCGGTCTCGCCCTCGATCGCATCCCGCACCGCGGCGACGACACGGTCGTCCACACGGCCGAATACCGCGCGCCGCCGATTATGGCGCCCGTCAACCACTCCCAGGAGCCCGTCCCGTTCGTAGGCAAATCGGCGACGCTGCAACGCATTCCGACTCACGTCGTGGCCGGCGGCACGCAGCTCGTCCAACTTGGCCAGCTCACGCTGCCGCAGAGATCGTTTCGCCGTGTCGAACTCTGGGCGGGGACGAATGCCCGCGGCCGTCCCAGGCGGGCGGCCGCTGAGGATCTCCACGATGTGGCGCTCCCACCACCGTGCTTGCTCGACGGCTGCCTCGGGAATGCCAGCCAGCATTTCCTCAGAACACAGTGGCGGTCGCGACCCCGACACCAATTCCAATGCCGGATCAACCATCAGCTGCGAGAGCGGCACCACAATCTGCTCGCCGACAGCGTCAACCAGTCGAGCTGATCCGCCCGACAGGGTTACGACGGTGAAAACACCTGCTGATAAACGGATTTCGTCTCCCTCTCGGACGACACCCGTTCGCACGTCAGGTCACCACCCGGTCCCGAGGCCAATCGCCGTGTCGTCGCCAAGTGCCGCTCCTTGCAGATCGGCAACTAAACGGCCGTGCCAGAGCAGATGAAACAGTACGGGCAGCACCACCAAAGGAGTCCCGACCGCGTGCACACCAGCCATCAACGGACGGACCCGAGCGAAGACCTCCGCCAGTTGATCAGCCAAACCGATCTTCAATACTCGCGGATGCCGATAACCCGACAACCAACGTAGATTCGCCCGCAGCACTGGATCGAGGGAACCGACACGCAGGTAATCCCAACCGACCATCGCGCACGTGGCGGCAGACCGATCGAACACGTCCCGATCAGCGTCAGAGATCCGGTCGTCCTCACGAACGTCGACTACGACGACAGATCCATCGCGGCGCCGCACGAAGTAGTCAGGAGCATGCCGCGTGCCGTCACGCCAATGAATCCAAAATGGTTGCGACAGAACACCAACAACATCCGGATCGGCATCCAACGCCATCAACTGGTCACGTTCTACCCAGGACTCGTGACCTACATGTGCGCCGGTTGTGGCGAACCACCACAGCCCGGGAAAGTTACGCTGACCTCGAAACGAGGGGAAATTCCGCACTGGTGAACAGTCCAACTCAAACCGGGTTGCAGCACATCGGTCCAGCGATTGCCGCGTGCATCCCTCGCGGGTGTTGAACTCCAAGTCCACTGCACTCGCTACACCTGGCCCAGCCGAAACAGCCGACGTCAGCACACATAAACGCTAAGCCTCGTGCCCCAGATTCAATGAGAAAGACACGCACTTACCCCAGATTCAATGAGAATGCCCCAGAATCAATGAGAACGGACACGAGACGCGACTTCCGGTAGGCGAAGGAGTGACAAGGGTTATTAGCTGGTTGTCGAATGAGTGAAAAAGTCAGAGGTCAACTGCACAACGCAGTACAACGCAGTAGTACAACGGAAAAAATCGAACTCTGGCTGATCAGTTAGACGAATTCCTCTGTGCCGCAACCGATTTGCCGATAAACTAGGTTATGTAAAGTAGCGGTTTCCAAATATGGTAACTGACACTTGCCATGGGTTGCGTACGAGGAGCAGACTGACATTCGTGACTTCCCCGGCATCCAGCCATCTTGGCCGCCTCATCGATGAGTACCTGCGCCGCCACAGCGCTAGCATCGGCGGCCTGGCGGACAGGATAGGCATCAGCCGTCAGGCGCTGCGGCAATGGCGGGTTGGCGAAATACGGTCTCTTCCAACGCAACAGAACTTGAAGTCAGCAGCGGTCCAGATTGGCTGCTCGTATGAGCAGATACTCGATGCAGCCCTACACGATGCCGGCTATCTGGACGCCGATCGTGCCACCGCCGCCGATTCAACTCCCAGGACCGCTGGCGCAGCGTTCATTCATAACGTGATCGTCGCCGAAGGCTTCTCAGGGCGGGCGGACAACCGGGTGCACGAGTGGGCGCGCGGACCGGGAATCTGGACTGTGGCGCACCGCGGCTACAGCGGTTACCGCCGTCTGGATCTTTGGGCCTACCCCGACGAAGCTACCGCCCTCAAAGCCGCCGCCCGGCTCGGTATCGAGTGTGGTCTCGACGAAGATCAGGCAGCCGTTGACGCCTATGCACGCCATGACTATCGGGCAGTGCTGGACCGCCATCGGGAGACTGCCCCTGAGTGGCAGATTCTGACCGTCGAGCTGACCTACTTGGTTGGAGACAGCGACGAACTGGTGGCGACGTCCGCTGGCGTCGATCCCTACACCTCGCTCGACTGCCGAATCCCCGAGGACACGGACGCTGCCAGCGGTGAAGACCCGTGGGGAACACGCGCTGCTGACGACGAGGAATTGGCCCTGATGGAGAACGACGAGGAGTACAGCGAGATCGTCGAGCTAATCTCCTCTCGGCAAGCGACCCTCATCGCTAACGCGGCCGACGAGATTGCCGCCGCCATCCGATCTGACGCCGACGCCCTTGGCTCAGCTCCCGTCACCCCGGTCAATAGCAGCCAGCTCGATGTGCTTGCGACGCTGCCTTCGGTCACCTTCGGGCAGTCGCGGCTGTGGCGCTACCAACTGGCCGCTGCCGCCGACCGCTTGGCAGCCGACACCCGCCTCTGGGGGGCGCCCATCCCCCGGTGTACGGGCGAAGAAATGGTTCTTCACCTCGTCCTGCGACGGGCCCAGGCCGCCGCCCGCCCACGCCAGGTGCGACGCGGATCATGGGATCAGTTGTCCGAGGTCCTCTTTCAGGATCACGACGTACTGACGCTCTACGATCTGCCGCCGGAGGCCACCGAGTCACTAGCGGGCGGCGTCAATTTGCACCCTTTGCGTTGGTTCTCCGAATTCACCCTGCCGTTCCCTATGCCTGAACGACCTATCAGCCCGGTTTGATGTTGGACACTCACCTGAACTCCGAGAACTTCCCGTAGATACACCTTTGAGTCGGCTAGCTGCGAGAGGCCCAGGCCCATGGAAGGTCGCTGGGTGTCCGCCGGTGTCAGGTAGTTCCGGACATCAATGGCCCCCAGTCCGGCGCTATCAGGTAGTCGCGGATTCAGTCCCCACCTAGGTGCTGGGGATCGGGCATTGGGTTGAACGGGGGGAAGGTCATGCGTCCGGGCCGACGGGTGGTTGCCCTCACGGCTGTCAGCCCCTGCGAACGCCCCCACGCGTCCAACTTTTGTTTCGTCACCGAGGTTTTGTTTCGTTTCGTTTTGTTATGTCATTGAGGCGACGAAACGTCTATATTGGTCGCATGGACGAGAGCGATACCGCGGAGACCCTCGACCGGGACCACTGCAGCTATCCCGGATGCACGCGGCCGCGGCGCCCGGACCCGGCTACTGGACGGCCGTCGCGCTACTGCGAGCAGTCCGATGAGGGCGGTGGGCCGGTGCATAATCGCGCGTCGGCTTTTAAGGCCCGCCGAGCGAATCATCAGAGCGTGGTAACGCTGCAGGAAGAGCCCGGCACGGCGGCGCCCGTATCGATGGCGCGCGCGACCCTTGATCAACGGCTGGCCGAATTGCCTGGCCGTCTTGATGACATGCGAACCTACCTCGGCGAACTGGCATCGGTGGTCCAGGCCGCCAGCGACCTCGAAGCTGCCGGCGCGGAGGTGGAAGACGCGCATCGTGACGCATTGAGCAAGATCACCGAAGCCGAGCGTCGTACTGCTGCGGCCGAGCGCACTGCCCGCCTCGCAGAGGCTCGGGCCGAGCAAGCTGAGCGTGACCGGGAAGAGGCGGACGTACTTGCTGAGGAATCCGCTGCCGAGCTAGCGCGGGTGCGGGAGGAAACCCAAGTCCAGCTCGCAGCGATGCGGTCCGAAACAGACGCTGCAGTGGCCAGTGCCGAACAGCGGGTAGCCCACGCAGCCGCGGAGAACGCCGATCGTCTAGCGCAGCGTGACGCGGCCGTGGAGGACGCGAGGCAGGAGGCGTCAGCGGCCCGGATGGAGGCCGCAGCAGCGCTCTCCGCGCAGCGCGCGTCCGATGCGGAAGCGGCACGCGAGCGGGATACCGCAGCCCAGCTCCGCCGCGAGGTCGACGCCGCACGCGGGGAGATGGACGACACACGCCAGCGGATGCAAGTCGAGATCGACGCTGCTCATGAAGCTACGCAGCAGGCGGTCGCCGAAGCGGCAACACTTCGCGTGGAGCTAGCCACGAGTCGCGCCGAGGCCGATAGTGCCCGCCGGTCCGCTGAACATGACCGCACCGCCCTGGAACGGCTTCGAGAGGAGACCGTCGCCGAGCGCGATGTTCTTCGCCAGGCGCACGCGGAACAGCTCGCACAGGCCCAGCGCAATGCCGACGATCGGGTGCAGGCGCTCACCGAAGCTCTCGCAGTAGCATCGGCGGCTACTGAGGCGTTACGTGGCCAACTCGCAGCTCCGACTGCGCGCACACCTGCGAAACGCTCTACACCACGCAAGAATTCAGCACGCAAGACCGCGGGAACGGACCAGGCGGGTGAGTGAGCCGCACCTGGCGAAGCTGTCGGAAGCCGCCGAGCTGTGCGGGATTCCGACCGACGTCCTCAAGATGCTGGCCGCAGACGGGCTGCTCCCCCAGGTTGTGCGCGGCAAAGCCGGCCACGTCTACTTCCCTCGCGACACCATCCCGACATGGACGGAATGCGTCAACCTGCTCAAAGAGCAGCGCGACCGCCATCTCCGCCGTGCCGCGTCCGCACTCCGTCGCCTGGAGACCGAGCTGGAGGCGGTCCGAAACGACATCACCGAGGCCCGCGAATACCCGCAGCAGACACTCGGCATTGACATGATGAGTTTCGGCCACTGGCCCTACGACCGAATGGGATCCTCGCTCCGAGGCCAACCACTCATCACCGGCGTCCTGGAGCAATTCACCTCCGAGCGACTGTCGATCACCCGCTACCACGACGCCTACCTCGACGCGCTGGCCTCCGAGGGCCGACACCCTCACGACGAATCGCTTTGACGGGGCCGGGCTCATGCTGGCGGCGAAGCCCCAGCCGCCCCCTCCGGTAGCAGAGAACCATCGGGTCCGCGTACATACCCAGCTGGCGGTGAAAGCGGCAGCGGCACAACTACTCCCCCGGTACTTGCCGCGTACTGGGCAGCCTCGTCGGCCTCTTCATCGGTAAAGACCCGCACCGCGGCGGGCCGTCCCTCGACGCGCACCAGCACAGCGACGCGCACATCGCCGGCGCGCTTGCGCGGCCCCTGCCGAACGGACAAACCGCCAACGTCATCACTCATCAGGCCATTGTCGCCGCGGTGGCCGACAGCGCCGCGCAACCCCGCTCGCCAACCAACGACCCGCTCCCGCCTATACGTCACATCTGAGCCGAGAATTGCGCTTATCTATGCGCTTGATAGTGGTGTAATATGTACACTATGAGTAAGCGTGTGAGCCTCATCCTCGGCGACTCCGACGAGGCCGTGATAGCCCCGTACCTGAATCAGGGATCGCCGGCGTACGAGGTGTTGCGACACTGGGCCAGCCAGCACGATGTCGACGACATCAAGTCGGAAGCCGCGGCGTTGCGGGCGCTGCTCCAGGCGGGCGCCGAGGCCCTCCAGGAACATGTCCTCGACGCCGGCTACGCCGAGCTGGCGACCGAGTTCAACAGCGAACCGTCTAACGCTGAGCGCCGGACCGCGCGGGACCGCTATGCGCGCCGGGGCCAGGGGCGTCAGTGAGCCGCGCGCTACGCAGCCAGGCGTACCGGGTGGACCTCGGGCATGGCGCGAAGCCATGGGTCATCCTGAGCAACAACTCGCGGAACAGAAACCTCGATACCGTTCTCGCGGCACGGATTACGACTACGAGCAAGCACTCGCACGTCCCCACGGTCGTGCCGTTGACCGCGGCTGATCCGCTGGTGGGCTTCGTCTTGGTCGATGACATCGTGCAGCTGTACCACGATGAGCTGACCGAATCGTTGGGCACCTTGTCGCCATCGACCATGGCGGAGATCAGCAAGGCACTTCGAATCGCACTTCCCTAATGGACGATGGGCAACGAATCATGCGGCGAGGCAACAACTACAGCGGAGCCCGGTGGGCATTTCGTGCACCCACATCAGGCGATAACCCGCGCGCCGTGACGCCCAAGGGCACCGCCCGGCCGCTATGTCCGTCGTGTGGGCGCGGGTATGTCATTCGGCGCGGCGCGCAGAGATGTTTCACGCTGCCCGGCGCCCCTCGCTGCGAGCGCGATACAGCAACAAAAGCCCCTGCGCCGCAGCGCGGCCGGGCCGCGGTAGCACACCTCGGCATAGCGTGCGGGCTGATCGCGGCCGCGACCTCCTGCACGCCCTCATCCCCAACGGCGGACGCCACACCCGCCGCGGTGAGCGCAACAGTGCTCCGAGCTGTAGACGGAGACACACTCGATGTTCGCGACGACACCCGCGGCCGCCTCCGCGTGCGACTTCTAGGCATCGATTCCCCGGAACTGCACAAGCCCGGCTGGTCGGTCGGATGCTGGGGCCCCGAGGCGGCGCGGTTCGCGGCGGACACCCTCACTGGGCAACGCATCGCGCTCGTCACCGACCCCGGGCAGGACTCCCACGACCGCTACGGCCGGACCCTGGCCTACGTCGAACTTGCTGACGGGCGCGACTTTGCCGTCACCGCGGTGGCGGCCGGCATGGCCCGCCCCTACGTGTACGGGGGCAAGCCGGTGAGCCGGTACCCCGAGATCATGGCCGCCGAGGAGCAGGCACGCGCCGCTGGCCGCGGGCTCTGGGGACCGCCATGCAACGGCAACACCCAATCGACTCCACTCTGACACAACGAACTATGCCAACGACGTCGACTACAGGTCCTGGGCCGGTCCATCGGATCGACCAGGCGATCGAAGCCCCCAACGTGGGAATGCTGTTGAAGCGGATCGAGCAGATCTACCATCCATCAGCGAGGCTCACCGACGAAGCGCTGGCGGGCCTGAGCATCATCGAACTGCAGGCGTTCTGTGTGTGGCTCGCGCTACGGCGAGGGCACACGACCAAGCCCGTCGACAGGCTCACCAAGGACGCGCTGACGGTCCTGGTGGCACTCGGCGCCGACACCGGATACGACTTCGACGCCGGCTCCCAGCGCATTGTGATCATCGGGGCAGAGTCCGTATGGAAACTCGCGATGAATCCTGACGGTGAGGCCACGTCCAACCTTGAGGCTGCGGCGGCGATCGCGGCACCCGTCGCGCCCGCGCGGTGGACCTACGTTGCGGGCGTTCGTGTCCTAGAGATGGAGCGCGTCACGGTCGTCGAGCCAGACGATCTGACCGACGAGGAACTCCTGGCCAACCCGTGGTGGACCGATGTCGACGGGTGGACGCTCGGGCGCCGGCGGACAGGCCAGCTGGTCGTCTTCGACGCAGGGCAATTCGGTCCTGCCCATCGCGCGTACCTCCCCGACCGGTACCGCCACCGCATCGCACCCACGCGGAGCTCATAGCCGTGACTGCACCGGAACAGATTGCCGCACAGAAGCTTCGCGACATTGGGCTGTCGGAAACGCTGTACTCGCGCATCGACTTTGTTGCGTCCGCCGGGTGGCCTCCACGACCAGGGTGTCGGCGCTCGCCAGAGTTGTCCTCGGCTCGGATATGGGCCCGCATCGACCTGGCAGAATGGCTCGACACCTCACCTCACGCCTTTGGCCCTCACCGCACCAACGAGCTGACCGTGCTCGCCAACATCGGCAAAGCGCTGCGCAACGCCGGGGAGGGCAGCGTCGTGCTGTGGGCGCTCGACATCATCGAGCCCGACACCTGGATTGCCCACCCCACGACTGCCCTAGCAGTCACTGAGTTGGTCTGCGTCGGAACGCATTTGACCGACCGGCTGGTGAACGCGACCTACGACAACCTCACTGCCATCGGCTGGGCCGAGAATCCTGTCACGCACCCCAATAGCGCATGCGTGATCAACCACACGAGCTGCAGCCTCAGCGCCTGGCACGACGGTATCGGTACCCCACAACACCAGCACCCACCCGACGTGTCGCAGTGGGCGACATCGCGGCCAGCATGAGGGGGCAGAACGCCCGGACGGATCTCGACGAGATTCTCGATCCGGACTGGTGGCGCAACCAGACGATTTTGAGTACGCGTCTGCGGGATCTCGTCGCGGGCTTCGACAGCATTGGCGCGTTCACCATTCCCTACGCGCGGCTGCCGAGGCGGCTAGGCGCCTACGCCGAGGAATACCCCCGCTGGGCAGACCTGGCGGACCTCACCCCCCAGGCATTGCTCCTGCGGCCGAAACTGGGCGCCTCCGCGGTTCGTGCACTAATCGAGGCCGCCCAGCGTGCCGTGCAGGTTCGGCACGACACCTTGGCCGCCGGCCGAGTCGGCGCCGATGCAGCAGTGACCCGCCTGGTCGACCAGCTCGACGACTTCGACCGTGAGATTCTCGCCGCGCAGGTCTGGGCGCTCGACCCCATTCCTCAGCACGCCGTCGCCGACCGTCTCGGGGTGCACGCCGCCTCGGTGGGCCGCAACCTGCCGCGGGCCCGGGCGCGGTTCGCCGAGTTGCTCAACGATCCCGCACATCAGGAAGTTGGGGAGCACGCCGACGAAATGCGGCGACGCTTGGGCCCCTACCTTCCCGCGACCACTGCCGACCTCGAACTGCGCCGCCTGGGCTTGGACCCTACTGGCCAGGCCGCCGCCGTCCTTCTTCACATCGCCGGCCCCTATGGCCGCCGCGGCGACTGGATCGAGAACACCTCACCCCCCGGGGGATCCCGCTCGCTGGTGGCCGCTGCAGTCGACGGCATGTTCCACGCCCGTGACGTCGCCCCCACCACCGATGCGCTGCTCCACGCATTGACGAGCCTGGGAATGCCGACCGGTGTTGCCCTGTCCTATCTCGAAAGCCAGGCCGACCTTCGCCGGTTCGGCGATCTGTGGGTGCGTTGGTCAGGCGATACCGCCGCCAACATGGCTATTGCGGCACTGCAGGTCTTGGGAACCCCGGCGACCGCTGAGACCATCCATGCCACCCTGGGACTCGCGGACTCTATGGGCATCAGCCTGGAGCGCGTCAAAGCGGTTCTGTCGAAACACGACCGCCGCTTTGTCCGCACGAGCCGAAGCACGTGGGGGCTGCGGAAGTGGGGGGTTGGTGAGTACGTCAACATCGTCCACGCGATCGGCGAGTACATCGACGCCGCCGGCGGCAAAGCCAGCACCAGTGCCCTCATCGAGGAGCTTCGGGCGCGGTACCCAGACATCACCGAATCGTCGATCCGTTCCTATCTAGGCACGCTGGTGTTCGTCTTAGAGAAGGGTGTCGCACGACGACGGACCAAGGCTGATGGGTGGCCCACGCTGCCGCGGCTGAACACCGTTCGCGGCGTTTTCCGCAACGGACCCAACGAGATTCGCGTAGCCCAGCTCGTCACCTCAGAAGTCCTGCGCGGATCGGGGCAGACCGTCCACCCGGTGGTGGCCGACGCCGCCGGCGTCTCCCCCGGCCAGCAGCGAACATTCACCGGCACACACGGACCGGTCACCCTGTCGTGGCGACTGGCATCGACAACTGGTGCCAGCATCGGCTCGCTCCGCACCCACGCCTTGGCTCTCGGCGCTACTGCCGGTGACACCTTGGTGTTGGCGTTCAGGGGCGACGATGCGTCCCTCGAGGTGGTCCGCTTCACGGCCGAAGACGGCGCCAAAACTCGGCTGCAAAAGCTGCTCGGCCACGCGGTGCGGAAGCCCGCATCCGCGCTCGCGGCCGCGCTGGAGTGCCGGCCGGAAGACGTCGGCGCGGTCCTTCGTGGTCGCGGTGACGATGAGTTGGCCGACCTGCTTGACCTCACCTGACCGAGCCGTGTGAGGCAAAACCGGCCGATTCGGCGGCAAAGTACGCGCTGGTGGTAGCGAGGCCACCAGGATGCGCCTATCTTCGTTGGCGTGGGTTTCTGGGAACAGCAGGTCAACGACCTGATGACGGGTATCGGCGGGCTGGGCGGCTTCAACCCGCCGCTGGATACGCCGACGCCGGACCCAACCCTGCCGCCATACCCGTACCCGAGTTACTACCCACAGATTCCTGGCCCTGATGGCGTCGCCCCGGAGGTGCCGCAGTACCCGCCCTACATCCCCGAGCAGGACATGAACACCTCGTCGGGGATGCCGCGCTCGACACTCGACGGGATTCACGACGACGGCGGCGTGATCCTCAAGCCTCCTGGTGAGCTGGGGCCCCCGAACTATCCCATGGGCCCGAGGTACACAGAGTCGCCGGATGGGTCGGGGGTGTGGGTGCCTGACCACCGGCCCTATCCCCCGGGCTCGGTTCGGCCGGCGGGTTGGACAGGCAAGGGTGCTGAGGAAGCCGACGCGACCGACGCTTCGCTGCGCAAGACGCGCGATGCTCTGAATCAGGCTGATCAGGGGTTGGCGCAAAACATCACCGACGCACACACCGCCGATGCGCAGTCCAAGGCGCAGCTGCAGCGGATTCAGCAAGAGATCCAGTTGGGCATTGCCGCGATGCAGCCGACCCTGGGCACCGCCGCCGGCCGCGAACAGCTCGCTGAGTTCCTGGACCGCAAGGCCTCCGAGGCCAAGCAGGTCGCCAGCAATGCTCAGGAGATGTCGACGCGGCTCGCGTCAAACTTTCAGACTGTCGGCCAGCAGTTCGAGCTGGCCAGCGGCCCCAACTTTGGGGACCCGTGGACCGACGACGAGGACGATTGGTGGGAGCCCATCGATCCCGGTGGTGCCGGCCCAGGACCGAATGTCGGGCCCGCAATCCCGCCGAGCATCTTGTAGGCCTGGCCCCGACCAACCCATATCCCCCTAGCGCCCATATGGGTGCTTAGTGGCCCAGGCTGGGACCGTCCTCGTCGCGGGTGCGGTCGTGGTCGCGGGGAGCGATATCGCGTTGGTGGTGTTCAAGCGCCATCCGTTCCCGAATACGCACGGCGCGGCGCACCGCGTCGGCGTTGGGGTAGCCGAGTTCTTCGACCAGCGCCGGCGTGGGGTTGAGCGTCAGACTCCACCCCGGTTCACGGCCGCGCATCTTCATCCGCTGACTGGCGGCTTCGGCGCGCGCCTTCGCCTCGGGGCTCTCGGCGGCCATCCGCAGTTCCAACGTCAGTGCGGACAGCTCGGCCTGCTTGGCTTCCAATTCGCTGCGCTGCTCGAACGGGGCCGGCGGATTCGCCAACAGGTCGTCGAGTTCCTCGCTCTGGCGGTCCTGTTCGCGCTGCAGGCGGACATGGTGGTCGGGCAGTCCGGTGTAGAGATTTTCGACGCGGCGCAGCAACCCCAGCTGTTTGGGCCCGGACACGTCAAGCCCGAGAGCCGATCCGGCGGCCAGCAGTTCAGCGCCGTCGATCTCGGTGGTGCGCGAGGGTACGTCCAATTTGAGGAGCAGCATGTCGTGGGTGAGGTCGCGGGCGCCCAGGACCTCGACGCCGTTGATGGCGGCTCCGATCGGCTCGTAGCGCGAGGCGCCGCGATCCTTGCCGGCCATGTAGGCCCGCCGGCAAGCCGCGGTGAGGGCGGCGGCGGCATCGGTGCGATCGGTGAAGGTGTCGGCGCCGACGACGATGCGGTGCGGTGCGTCGCCGCGGTCAGCGGCGGCCTGGGCCACGGGTGCCAGGGCCTCGATGTCGGCCTGCTTGGCCGGAATCGCGCGTTCAAGGACGCGGACCTGCCAGTCTCGGTTGCGCACCGACTGCTGGTGAGCCCGGTCCAGGGCGCTGAGGCGGCGCACGGTGTCGTCGAGTTCGACCTGGCGAAGGTACCGGGGATCACCGGTGGCGATGGCCTTCGTTTCGGCGGCCGCGGCGCCGATGTCTCCGCCACCGAGGTCTTCGATTTCGGAATCGAGGACTTCGTTGCGGCGGATCTGCTCGATGAACAGCGACTTGGCTTGGACACGCTGCCACATCACGGTGTCGTAGCTGGATTCGGTGACGTAGTTGAAGATGTCGATTTCATCGTTTTGGTTGCCTTGGCGCTGGATTCGGCCTTCGCGCTGCTCCAGGTCGGCCGGACGCCAGGGGACGTCGACGTGGTGCAGGGCGGCCAGCCGGGATTGCACGTTAGTGCCGGTGCCCATCTTCTCGGTGCTACCGATGAGGACTGAGACGTCGCCGCGGTTGCATTGCGCGAACAGGGCTTTGAGCTGTGCGTGGGTACGGGCTTCGTGGACGAACCGGATGGATTCTGCGGGCATTCCGCGGGCGACAAGTTCGTCTTTGATGGCTTGGTAGATGGTGAACTGGCGTGGATCCTTCGAGGGGGTGCCGCGGTCGCAGAACATGAGCTGCAGCGGGCCCCGGGTCGGGAGCAGTTCGCCGGTGTCTCGGTCTCGGTACTGGCGATCCGCCAGCCGGCGTTGCACGCCCATGGCGCGTTCGGCGACCTCGGCGGCTCGGCTGTGGGTGGGTGCGCCGAGGTGGGCCATCCTGGGGTCGAGGGACGCGTTGCGGCCGTCGTTACTGATCTTGAGGATGTTGTCACGCTGCGGCTTTCGCGCGTCGAGATGGTCGGCCCGCCAACCGAGGTCGGCAATGAAGTCGACGACCTCGACATCGGGTTGAAGGCTGACGATCTGGCGGGCGCCGGTGCGCAGCTCGGGCAGCTGCACGGGCACCTGGTCGCGGGTGACGACATCGGTATAGGCGTTTGTCAGTGCGAGCAGCTCGGGCAGGTTGGTGTACTTGGCGACGCGGGTGACCGGCCGCAGTTTGGTGCCGGTGGCGTTGACTTCGATGCTGGTGTGGGTGGCGGTGAACGCCGCACCCCAGTCGCCGAGGTCGGATACACCGGCTGCCTGCAGCAGGTCGGGGCGCAAGTAGTTCTGCATCACGAACAGCTCGCCCAGGGAGTTGGCGATCGGGGTGCCGGTGGCGAAGGTGGCCACGCGCTCGACGACGGCGTGCTCAGGAATGCCGCGGGCCCGGGCTTCGTCGTGACGGCGCTCGCGCAGCACGTCGAGTTTGAGGCTGAGGTCCTCAGCGCGTTGAGCGGCGGTCGCGCACGACAGCTCCTCGATGTTGCAGACACGCTGCTTGTTCTTGTACATGTGCGCCTCGTCAATCAGGAGGTAGTCACATCCTGATTCCTCGAAACGCAGTCCAAGGTCTTTGGTTTCGGCGGCCATCAATTTCTCCAGGCGTGCCTGGGCAGACTTGATGGCCCGCATGATGGCCTTCTGACTGCGCTCGACGGTCGCGTTCTGCAACTGGGCCCGCAGCTCGTCGAGCTGGCGTTCGGCGTAGGCGGTGCGCACATCGTTGGACACGCTGATGGCGGTGAACGCCGATTGCGGCACGATTACCATGTCCCACTCGCTGGCAGCGCTCTGGGCGATGAACCGCCGGCGCCCTTCGGCGTTGGTGGCTGAGGAGCCGAGCAGGACGTTGGCGGCCGGATACCACTGCTTGGCTTCGCGTCCTACTTGCTCAATGATGTGGTTGGGCACCACAATCCAGGGCTGGCGGACCAGGCCCAGGCGGCGCAGCTCCATCGCGGCCATGAGCATCGTGCCCGTTTTCCCGGCGCCAACCACGTGGTCGAGCAGGGTGGAGGGCTCGTTGGTGATGCGGGCGACGGCGTTGCGCTGGTAGTAGTGCGGAGTGAAGTGGTCGGAGAGGCCCGGCAGCCGCAGCTGGCTGCCGTCATAGACCGGGGCGCGCAGCGAGTTGAAGCGTCGGTTGTATTCGGTAACCAGGGTGTCGCGGCGCTCGTCGTCTGACCACAGCCAGCGGGTGAACTCCTCGGTGATCTTGGCGCACTTGGCTTGCGCGGCGAACGTCGCTTGGGCGTCGACATCGCCTTCTTCGGTGGTGATGACCACGGCTTTGGAGTTGCAGACCGCTTCTAGGAGGCTCACCGCGTCGAAGTTGCGCTTCTGTAGGCCCCATTCGTCGGTCATGAGGCGGCCGTGGCGCTTGTAGCCGGGCACGTCGACTGTCCAGCGGCCGCCGATGTGTTCGGCCGTGACGCCGTTGATGCCGAAGGTCTTTTCGGCGAACGCGGCGATCACCGCGGCCGGGATCCACGGTGCGCCGGGGCGGACCTTGATGTCTTCGGCTTCACGTTGCTCGGGCTGCACTTCGCGCAGCGCCGCGACGTAGGGCTCGTAGGCGGGGTTGGTGTCGGCGGCTTCGATGGCGGCGGCGAGTTTGGAGCGCACGTTGCCTGACAGCGCGGTGGTGGCCGGGACTAGCTCGTCGGGATCGTCGAGACTCGGGTAGACCAGGCCGTCGAGCAGGGCGCGGGTGTCGTCTTCACCGATGCCGAGCAGCTCGGAGATCAGGTCGACGTCGACGCGTCGGGTCCGATCGAGGCTCATCGCGAGCGCTTCTTCGGGGGTGTCGGCGGTGGTGCGCTCGATGTCAGCGGTGAGGACGTCGCGGCTGAAAATCGGTGCCTTGGTGGCGGTTCCGGTCTCCTCGTCGAAGTCCTCCAGCGAGGACACGACCGCCCAGCCGGGGTCGTAGCGCATGCCGCCTTCGAGGTGGCGGAACTTCTTGAACGGTTCCGGTGGCTGCCAGGCTTCGGTTTCCCACTGCTCGACCATTTCGGCGGGCACGGGCCCGTCGTAGGGGCGGCCGGTGGTGCCCTCCTGCTCGCGCCAGGTCGCTTCGAGTTTGGCGATGCGCTTGTCGTGCAGGGCCTGGGTGGCGTTGCGCTGCACCCACTCGAAGCGGTTGACCGGTCCGCGCTTGCTGACGTAGTTGTCGTAGAGCGTGTTCAGGTGTGCGCGCAGCTGGTCGCGGTCATGCTCGGGCTCGCCATCCCGCTGGGCAGCGATCAGCGCGGTGGCCACCTCACGAAGCGCAATCAGCTCCTGGGTTTCCTCGATGAGGGTCTTGGGCGTCTTGTTCGGCTCCCAGCCATGCCCGGCCCAGAAGTCGATGCTGCGGGAGCCGGCGTTGTAGCGCAGCGTGTACAGGGGCGGGTCGTCGACCTGAGCGGCCTGGGTGCGCAGCCCGGGCGCGAAGCCGTCCTCGATGCCGCCGGAGAGGTCCTCGCTGCGGGCAGTGAGACCGCGGCCGCGCGCGACCGCCGCCGCCATCATCGGCTGGAGTTGATCGCGAATCTGATCAGCCAAGTCGTGCCCGGTGGCGCCGACCACGGCGAGCTGGGGCGAGCCGTGCAGACCGTGACCCAGCTCGGTGGCACCCAAGACGCGGTGCGGGTTGTTGAGGAAGTAGGCGTTGACGGGAACTTGTTCCTCGCCGCCGGTGCGCGGGTCAACCAGATCGGCGTCCTCGGTGTTGATCCAGTCCAAGGTGTCGAGATCGACCTGGACGCCTTCCTCGCGGCGGCGGAAGATCAGCAGGTCGGTCACCACCTCGGTGCCGGCGACACGGCTGAAAGCCTGCGACGGAAGCCGAAGTGCCCCGATAAGATCGGCACGCTGCGCAATGTCCTGGCGTGCAGTCGTTTTCACTGAGTCCATGGTGTAGCGGCTGGTCAGCACGGCAACGTATCCGCCGGGGGCGACCAGGGACAGCGACTTGACGATGAAGTGGTTGTGAATGCTGTGACGGCGGGGGTTGTGCAGCGGGTCCGTTAAGGCGTACCGCCCGAACGGGACGTTGCCGATTGCCGCGGTGAAACTGCCGTCAGGGACGCGGGTGGTCTCGAATCCTTCATGGCGGACCTGAGCTGAGGGGTAGAGCAGTGAGGCGATGGCGGCGGTGATGTCGTCTGCTTCGACACCGACCAGGGTGGCGCCCTCGGGCGCGTGGCCGATGAATGTGCCGCTGCCACAGCCCGGTTCGAGTACCGGGCCGCCGGAGAAACCCGCCGCACCTAGTGCATCCCAAACCGCAGACACCACGGCGGGGTCGGTGTAGTGGGCGTTGAGGATCGAGGCCTGGGCGCGACGATACTGCTCGGCGGTGAGCAGACCGGCCAAGCGCGCTCGTTCGGCGGCGAAGTCTTCTGCGCGGGGGTCGAAGACCTGCGGGATGGCTCCCCACCCCGACCAGGCAGCCAGGATGCGCTGCTCGGGAAGGGTTGCCGGTCGACCGGCGTCGCGCAGGGTGTGCACCAGCTCGATGGCGGCGAGGTTGGCGCGGGCACGCGCTTTCGCACCTGAGGGCACCAGAACATCAGTGCTGGCCGGGAAGTCGGCAGTGCTGCGAAACTCCTCTGCCACGACGGCGGGTTGCGCCAGTGCAGGCTCGCCGGCGGCTGTAGCCACCGGCGGGTCGACTGCCGCGGTGTCCGCTGCGTCACTGCGCTCATCCGCGTGCGGCTCGGCGGCGCTGTCGGCGCCCATCTCGGAGCCAATATCGGCTGCGAGATCATCGGCCAGGTCGTCGGAAACATCGTCGGCAAGGTCGTCGAAGAGCGAGACCTGGGGGCCTATCGCTCGGGCAGTCCGTCCGCGCGCAGGTCGCGGTAGATCATCTGCGCCAACTCGGCGGTCAACGGGTCCTCGGGGCGGGCGGGTAGCGCCAAGCCGTCCTCGGCCCGGGCCGATGTCAGGTAGCCCGCCTTGATCCGGAACGGTCCCGAAAAGTCCGGGGCCGGCCACAGACGGTCGATCAACGCTTCGAGGGCCTCGGTCGGCTCGCTCTGATGAGCCGGGTTCGTCCAGCGCTGCTCCCAGCTGAGCTGCGCCGGGTCTGAGATCGGGTCGGGGCTCTCCCACTCCGGGGTGGTCTCGTCGGTCTCGATCAGGTCGTACAGCTCGTTGTTCAGCACCGTCTGAGCTGCCTGCGCCCGGGCCGCCTGCAGCAGTGCCACCTTGGTCGCGTGATTCGGGGTCTGGCCGTGGCGCTGACGACTCCAGGCCGCGAGCGCCTTCTCCCACAGCTCCTCGGCCATACTGGCTGCCATCGAGCTGATTTTGTCCGCTTCGGCGGTCAGGAACTGGTTGCGGCGCTCCTGCGTCCATTCCTCGGGCAGGCTCAGATCTGTCGAGTAGACGGTCTGCACCGCCTTGAGAATCTCCGGATCGATCACCGTCACCGCCTGCCTCGTCGAGGATGCTGAACAGATCCGGCTGGTTCGGGTCCGGCGCTCTGTTGCGGCCCATATTGTCCTCTCCTGGCTGACAGTGGCGGGGTCTGGGTAGCCCCGAGTGGCGAAGAACGCCCGTAACCGCCGATCACTGATGCCCATTGGCACCCTCGGCGTCATGGCCGCCGACCAATGTCAACGTCGACGAGCGGCACCGCCGGATGACATCCACGCGAGGCCGCGTGCAGTAGTGCGTCCAGAACGCTTCGCGATCGCATCACCCGTCGCCGGCCGCGCCACCCGCAGCTGCACGACGAAATACGCCGACTCCAAGGGCGTACACGTACCCGCACGATGCCGGGGGTGAAAGCACCGTTGCTGGCGTTCTCGACGACCAGAGCGCGAGGCACTGGGTTTTTTGTCAGCATGTCGGCCTCGGCGGCGTCAGGGTCTTCCATGACCACTCCGGGACCTGTTCGAGCCGGCGAACCTGATCCGCGGTGAGCTGCCCACGGCGATAGGCGAGGCGCTGGTCGACTGTCCACTGGCCCAACGCCAACCCGTCAGCGGTGCGGAATCTGACCGGCGGCCTCGCGTGACCGCTATCGGTGACGTAGCGACGGAATTCCGCGTAGTAGTCATCCCAGCTTCGCCTCACGCTGCGCAGGCGCCAGCGCCACCCGGGCAGGGTCTCCAAGCGCGTCACTTGGTCGGCGGCAAGTCGTCCGCTGGCATAACGTCTGCGCTGAATAACCACCCAGCGGTATGCCGCGTCATCGAGACCAGGGCTCGCGTGCCCGTGTTCGGCGGCATAGGCGACAAGATCACCGAAGTTCCGGTCCCACAATGCTTTCCGGCCCTGGGCAACTAGTTCTCTGCCGTCCCACACCCAACCCGGCAGCGTTCCCAGGCGTTGAGTTTTCTCCGCAGACAGAAGCCCTGCTCGGTAGTCATCCCGTTGTCGGCCGACCCACCCGCCCAGGCTGAAACCATTGTCGGTCATGTGGTCACACGGCGGCCGGGCCTCACCGTGGGCGCTGGCGTAGGCGCATAGCAGCTCGAAGGCCCGTTCCCAGGAACGGGCGGCTCTCGCCTGTTCTGGCTCCCATTCCCAGCCCGGCAGCGCCTCAAGTCGGCGGGCCCTCTCCGGGGCGAGGACTCCTTCGCGGTGAAACTCGCGCTGCTTGCTGACCCAGACGCCAAGCCTGATTCTTCCCCCAGTGGACTTGTACTGCGGTTGCGCATGGCCATGGGTGTCGACGAACTGTTGCAGCGCGGAAAAAGCTTGGTCCCAGATGCGTTGATACTCCGCGGACCGATCAGGGGTCCATATCCAGCCGGGGACGGCTTCGAGCAGGTTTTGCTGGTGCAGTGGCAGTCGGCCCGATCGGTAGCGGGCGCGCTGGGTGTCAACCCATGTCCCGATGCTGCATCCTTCCCGGGTGATGCGTTCGATTGGCTGCGCGTGGCCGGCCTCGGCGACGAAGGCGAGGAGGGCTTTGTAGTTGCTGTGCCACTGCTGCTCTCGGCGGCCGTAATGGGGCACCGCTGTGATGTGGGCGCCGCGCTGAGGGGCCGTCCGTCGTTGAGTCGGCGTGCTCTGCCGGGCGAAGCTGCTGCTCATCGGGTTGTCCTCCTTGGGCTTTGCCGCCGGTGCTCAGCGGCGGTCGTGATGGGTGTTGCTTGACGCCCGCACCGGCAGGGACTGCTGGTCGCGATGTCCCAGTAGCGGATCCGCTTGTTGCTTGCCGACCTCATGCGCTGCACCGCACCGCGCGAGCGCAGCGCCTCCAGCGCGCGGTACACCTGGTCGACGACGAGCGGAGTCGCGCGGTCGCGGTTGAGCCACCTCATAAGTCGGTAGTGCTGACCGGGCAGCCGATGCGCTCTAGTGCGGCGAGCACGTCCGCGGTCAGTGGCGTCGCCGGCATGGATCGAATGTCGAAGGTCGGTGCGCAGCGGCGGCGCTGGGCGCAGTGAATAGGGCATCGAGACTGGCTATCTCGCGGTCCGCGTCGGGGTCGACTGTCGCGAACCAGGCGCGCCGACATGCGCCGACCTCGGTTGCGACGACGGCACCTTCGCTGTGGAGGATGCGTAGCAGCCGGTAGATGGCTTCCTGGGTGGGCGGCAGCGGGCGCGTGCTGCCCTGTACGGCGACGGCCGGCGCGCCCTGGCGTAGCTGCGTTGTGGTCAGCGGGTGCGTCGAACAGCGCAGGGCGGCGACAAGGTAGTCCCGCAGGATTCTGTTGGCGCAGGTCCTCGCGCCCGTACTAGGCACTGGCCGACTCCGCGACAAACGCCCCGGTGCCCGGGAACGTGGCGTTGTGCATCGCTTCGCGGATCGCCAGACACCGTAGACGGTGCGCCTCGGGCTGATGATCCATCGCAGAAACCACCATCGCCAGCTGCCGGCGCGCAACGAGGTGCTCCTCGACCGAGGCGTGCGCTCCAGGCAGATCCACCCCTGCCCACACACCATCGGTGGCTCCCCGGGCCAGGGCGCTACGGGCGCAGGCCTGGCGCAGTGGGCAGTTGCCGCAGATCCGCTTGCACTGCTTGGTCTTGCGGTAGTCGAACCAGTCCTCGGGGTCGGAGTAGTTGCAAAGCCCGTTGATCTCCATCTTGACCGGATTGGCCACTAGATGTGTCATGACACCACCTCGCAAACTGGTCTGTAATTGTGTGTTAGTTGTGCCCTTATTGAGCATGAGGTGATCATAACCCCACCGATCGGCATCTGTGCAGCACAAATCTTCAACTGTCCACGGCGGACGCCGACATATGGACGATCGCGCAGCCCAGCGCCAGCCAGGAACACCTCGGAAAAAAGGCGCTCTAACTGCTCTTGTGAGGAGTATCCCCAGGCGAAGGTGGGCAGCGATGTAGCTCTGCACCGGCCCCAAAAAATTCTTCGCAACCCGCCGCTCGGGGCGGACACATTGCGCCTTAGTTGGTCATTTGTGGCGCACTCAGGTGGGCGGACACGGGTCAAACCTGCGGACCCGGCACGTAGTCAGATACGTGTCTGTTCCGCCTGCATGTGGTTCACTTTCAGTGTGGGCAGCGACATCGACGAGGAAGCGGGCGAAACCACGCCTGCCAGCGGCGATGCTCTTGACCCTTCGCTCGCGCGACTGCGGGACTGCGTTGCGCGTCGCCGCGCTGAGCTGGGGTTATCCCAGCGTGCGTTGGCCGAGATCGCCGGGGTGTCGCTCGGCACGGCAACCAGGCTCGAACGCGGGGCTGGCCCGCCTCGAGTGAGCACCGTGCCCAAACTGGAGGACGCACTGCAATGGCCGCGCGGCACGTTCCAGGCCATCCGCGACGGCGAAGATCCGCCGAAGGTGCCTCCGCGCGACCCCGATACCGGCGTCGACCCCACGGAAGTTCTCCAACAGCGCCTGGCCTCGGCCGGCGGGATGCGCAACGCCACCCAGTACGGTCAGGCGCTCTCCATCGCCTCGGCCGTCGTGGCCATCACCGCGGTCTGTCTGGAGGTACTGACCAGCGAGCTCAATGATCCCGGTGCACGCGCGGCGGCGCTCAACGCGCTCGACGCGAACATGCGCAAGATGGAAAGTCTGATCGCGGCCAGCCTGCCCGACGCCGAATCCTTTGACGACGCGATTGCCGTGATGCGCGAGGTGCACGAGAGCCGCGAGTCCATCCAAAAGGCTGCGGAGACACTCGAATAACGCGACCTAGGACGGGTCAGTATCCGCTGTAGCCGCCGCCGATGCTGGCGATGTGGACGTGGTTGAAGTGATTCTGGTTGGGGTCTCCGCGATCCGACATTCCCGACGAGCTGCCGTCCGCGTTGTGCTGACTTTGGCGCCAGATCGCGTGATCGAGCCCGAGTTCTTGCGCGTTGGCTTGAACGAACTGCACCACCCGATCACCGAGCGCCTTGCCGGCGGGGGTGTCCCACTGCGGGATCATGACGTCGATGGCCAGCCCGGACGGATGCCACTTGAGCGAGTCTTGCCGGAACCCACCGATGTCTGTGATTTCGGGGAAGGCGGCACTGATTGCGCGGCTGAGACGGCGGGTGTACTTCTGCAGGCGCGACTCGTTCGCCAGACCTGGCCGGTCGAGCCCCGGCATACCCGGCACACCGGACGAGCTGGATCGACCGGACGACGATCTGCTCGCCAGTCCCGCCTTGGCGATCGGGGTGAACAGGCCGCCGAGGCCGCCAAGACCGCCGCCGCCGAAGCCGCTCATCGGCGATCCGCCGCCGCCACCCATGGGCATTCCCATGCCGCCGCCCATCGACATGCCGCCGCCCATCGGCCGGCCACCGTAACCACCACCAGCAGAACGAATCATGTTCGCCAACGCGACGTTTCGCTGTTCGGATTTGGTGAGCAGGGCCTTGGCGCGGTCGAGCTGGCCTTCGAGATGATTGACCAGGACCTGCTTGCCCGCCGGGGTATCAGTGCTCGGGGCGATCGCATTGACCCCCGACCGGGTATCGCTCACCACGCCATTCATCCCGGCGCGGCCATCACGGGACTCGTTCGACGCCGCCACCACCTGCGGGCCCACCCCCCGATCGGCACCGATCACGTTGTCCAAAGCGGCCACACCACCGCCGCCAGTCAGCTTGTAGCCCTCTCCCCCACGACCACTCCAGGTCGCCGGCACCGTATCCACCGACACCCGCAGATCAGTCTTGAGGTTCTGCAACCCACTCGTCGAGGGCAACCCCGACGCCGACGCAGCCGGGCCGTACAACTCGCGCGCACCACCGAGCGCGTCTGCGGTCGCATCGACCAAGCCCTGCAAGGACATGAACGGCAGTATCACCCACCACCCACACCACCGACCACCACCAGAACCAAAATCGCTCGATGTCAGTCAGGAAGCGGGCCCAGCTTGTTCGGGGCAGGCGAGGTCGATGCGCCGTGTCTCGACGGGTGTCGTGCACGTCGCGCGGACTTGTCGGACGCATTCGTCGAGGTTTTCTTGGGAGATGTCGGCGGCGATGAACCGCTGCGCATGGGGGGCGAAAGCCACGGCGTTGGCCCCGCCGCCGGCGCCCCACTCCATCACCGTGTTCGGGCTGGGCGAATTAAGGGCTCGGGCGAAGGTTTCATAGATCTTCCAGTGGTCGTCACCGACCTCCAGCCAGGCTTGATCACCGATTCCGTTGCGCCAGTGTGAGTTCGCTTCCCAGGCCGATCCTGTGGGCGCCGACCAGTAGCGGGCGGCTTGCCCGGCGATCCGGTTCCGGAATCGCCGCCTTCCCGCTGCTGCCAGCGCTGCTGCCAGGATTCGCTCGCCTCGCACTGCCACGTCGATACCTACGGTCAAGGACTTGTTTCCGGTTGGGCTGACAGTAACCGGCCTTCCCTGGACGTGGCCGCCTTCGACGCCGGACCGACCCCGCATTAGTCGCCGCCCTCTAGGACGCGATGATCAGCCCGCCGATTGGAACGGGTGTCGCGTCCACACCAATCAGCTAGTCAACCAGCGCCGACCATCGCTAGCGGCACACCACTGCGCCTCCAGAGACACCTCCGGGCAGCTTGTGGGCCAGCCAGCGCGCGGCCGGTGGCCGAGCGGGCAAGGAATCCTCGGACAGCTATCTGGAGGCTGTTGGCGCTGCTAGAGAGCACCACATTGTGCGGCGCTGAACCCGCGGTGGTGCGCGCATCTGCAATGATCGAGCGAGCGGCATTGTGCAAGGAGGGGGCCATGGCGAGGTCTGACCTGGTGATTGATCTGGTCGAGGCGCAGCAGCGTGGCGACGTCGCCCGCTTTCGCATGCTGGTGGAGGCGATCATCGCCGAGGAGCGCAACAATCAGCACCATCTTGTGGCTGATCGTCTGTCCGAATTGATCACCACTGCCGGTGCTCGCAGCCTGCTCGCCCGTGATGACACCGCCCGCCAGGTCGCTGATCTGGTCACCGAAATTGTGCCTAAGCGGCGATTGTCAGAGGTGCATCTGGCGCCTGCCGTCACGGCGGCGGTGACCGAGATCATCGAGGAGCATCACCGTAGCGAGCTTCTCCGCAGCCACGGCCTGGAACCGCGTAACCGCATCCTTTTGGAAGGTCCGCCTGGTAACGGTAAAACCTCGCTTGCTGAAGCATTGGCAGCGGAGCTGATGGTGCCGTTCTACGCCGTGCGTTACGAGGGAGTTGTATCTAGCTTTCTCGGAGAGACAACGAGTCGAATCGATCACGTTTTCGAGTTCGCAAGGACTCGGCGCTGCGTGCTCTTTTTCGACGAGTTCGACACCATCGCAAAGGAGCGCTCCGACGCGCACGAAACCGGCGAAATCAAGCGCGTCGTTTCGACGTTGCTCCTACAGATCGATCGCTTGCCCTCCCACGTCGTCGCCGTCTGCGCGACCAACCATGGCGAACTGCTCGACCGCGCGGCGTGGCGCCGCTTTCAGGTGCGTTTAACACTGCCTCCCCCGTCGCGCATACAGGCCACGGCTTTTCTCGAGCAGCTGCGTGTGCGGCTCGGCGGGAACCTCGGTATGGCGCCGCGCACCCTCGCCGACAAGCTTGCGGGCGCCAGCTACGCCGACATTGAGGAGTTCGCGCTGGATGTCATGCGGCGCTATGTGTTGTCGCTACCCGATGGCCGTGTCGAGGATGTGGTGCGCGAACGGCTCAAGCAGCGCAACGCCATGAGGGAGATGTGACCTCTCCGCGTCCACCGCTGTCGTTCGGCGCCCCGGTGAACGGGCCTATACCTACCGGCGCGCCCCGCTTTCCTGGAACTCGCATCGCCGGACCGGAACCGGCCCGGCAAGGGCAGCGGCTAGCACCACAGTTCGCCGCTCTCCAAGAGGCTCTGCAGGCTGGGCGCGTCGACGTGGACGGCGACACCAGTGAAGCCGATCCCGAGCTTGTGGTGGTCTTCGACCTCGCCGCGCCCGTAGCCGAGTTCGCGCGAGCCGCAGCCCGTGTGCCCGGCCTAGAGTTCCTCCTCGAAGTTGATGGCGACGAGTTCGCCGCCGACGACGACTTCCACGCCGTACGCGATGGCGAACCGAGCGACGATGCCGTGACCGACAGTCTCTATGTTGTGATGTCGAACAGCCAGGCCGTCGTTGAGCTCCTCACCCTCTTCGCGCGATGGCAGGAGAACCGCGATGCAGCAATGCCTTTCGGGTTAGCGCCCTTACGCGAGGTCTTTTCGCTGTTGCGCGAGGTGAGGCGCTGGGGACCCCAAGATCGGGTCCGCGAGACCGGTCTGCTGGAGCGCTGGCGCGAAGACGTCGCCGTCGTGGGACAGTCAGCCACCACGGCCCGCGTCGAAGTCGAGCTGTGGTTCCGCCGCGATGCCGCCCGCCGGGCGGTTGCCGAAACGACTGTACGGGAACTCATCACCGCAGCCGGCGGCCAAGTCATCACTCAATCGACACTCACCGGCATCGGCTATCACGCCATTCTCGCTGATATCCCCTACAGTCAGGTCGAAGCGGTCCTTGATCGCGGGCCCGACGCGATCGCACTGTTGACTACCGACACCATCATGTATGTGTCCCCGGCACGGCCGATGACCATTCCGTCAGCAGCGCCCTCCGACGAACCTGTTGAACCCGAAGTGTTTTCGGTGAAGCCCACCGACCGACGTCCACGGATCGCCCTGCTCGATGGCCTGCCGATGGCCGGTCACATCGCCCTCTCCGAACGACTGATCATCGACGATCCTGACCAGATCGCTGCGTCCTATACCGCATCACAGATGCAGCACGGCACCGCCATGGCGTCGCTGATTTGCCACGGCGACCTCAACGCTCCCGGCAGACCAACACAGCGCCGCGTGTACGTGCGGCCGATCATGCAGCCACACCCATTCAGTGGCCAAGGCGAAACCGTGCTGAGGGAACGGCTATTAGTCGACCTCATCCACGAAGCCTTTCGACGCCTGTTCGAGCGACACGGCCAACACGATCCTGCGGCTCCCAGCGTGAGAATCGTCAACTTGTCCATCGGCGACCCCATCCAGATGTTCGTGCGCCGCATCAGCCCCCTAGCGAAATTGTTGGACTGGCTCGCCCACACGTACAACGTGCTCATCCTGGTCAGCGCGGGCAACCATCCCATTGACGCCGACATCCCCGCAGCAGCGCTGCTCGATGTATCCGCACTACGGCGCGCGGTGGGCACCGCCATGTACGCGCAGGCGCGCCGTCGACGACTCCTCTCCCCCGCTGAGGCAGTGAACGTCATCTCCGTGGGAGCCCTGCATGCAGACGCCGCGACCACCCCAACCAGCGACACGGTGCTCGACACCGCCGACGCGGGAATGCCCGCGCTCTACAGTCCCGTGGGTTTCGGCCACCGCAACTCGGTAAAACCGGAAATACTGCTGCCCGGCGGTCGAAGTCTGCACCAGCGTCCGACTTCGGCCGAAGGAACCACGACCTTGTATCCGGCGGAAACAACGATCACCGGCCCCGGTATGCGCGTCGCCGCACCCGGACACGGCGGCGCGCTCAACGGAACGGCCTATCTGCACGGAACCAGCAACGCCACCGCCCTCGCGACGCGCACCGCCGACCACATCTTCGATGTGCTTGAAGCCCTACAGTCCGCCGACGGCGAACCACCGTTCGCCACCGCCGAATACCATCCTGTGCTTGCCAAGGCTTTGCTTGTTCACGCCGCATCCTGGGGCGCCATGCGCGAGGGGCTGACCCGCACCATAGACGGCGGCGCCGATCTCAACCGTCGTGACATCTCTCAGCTACTTGGCTACGGCGCCATCGACGCCGAACGGATCGTCACAGCCGCGACCAACAGAGTTCTCCTCCTCGGCGCCGGGTCCATCACAGCCGACCAACGCCAGACATTTGCACTGCCTCTGCCGACCAGCCTGGCTGCGACGACCGACTGGCGACGGCTGACGATAACCCTGGCCTGGCTTTCCCCGGTCAACACAGCGACGCGCCGACATCGTATGGCCCGCTTATCTTTCGAGCCGCCGCGTCAGCCACTGGGAGTCGAGCGCCTGGAAGCTGAAGCGCGCGTGTCCCGCAACGGTACGGTTCAACACGAGATTCTTGAAGGTCAGCGGGCCGTCGTGTTCACTGCCAGCGATGCGCTGGAGATCAACGTCGACTGTCGCGTCGACGCAGGACGCCTGGCGGCACCAATTCGCTACGCACTGGCGGCGACACTTGAAGTTGCCCCAACCATTCGTGCTGATATCCACCAGGACGTTCGTCAACAACTGCAAATACGACTCCGCCCCAGGACACGGTGACACGCGTAGTCCCGTCGACAATCTGAGCCATTTCCGGACGCGAACAGCGACGTGCGCTACTGCCGCATCGGCGAGGTCTCAAGAGAAGCCGGTGTTGGTTATCGCCGAACGGCGGTGGTTGAGACGCGCAGACGAAGGATCGCATCGCGCCATCTACGTAGGACGGCAGTAGTTGATGACGAATGAATCTCGTTCGTATTGAGATGTGGCCTCATGCAGCCAGTGTCGAGGGTGGCGCTGTCATCCTGGTTCGGTGGCGCCTAGGACAGCGAAGAAGACCGACAGCCGGCTAGCGGCTCGGCTTGCCGCGCTCGCCTCACTAGGCGCTTCTGTCATCCACTTCGCCGTCGTTCCCACGCACTGGCAGGAATGGATGCCAGCGGGCCTGTTTTTCGCTGGCATCGCGCTATTCCAACTGTTGTGGGCGCGGCTAGTACTCACCCGTACCACCACCCCGGTGCTAGCTCTTGGCATCATGGTCAACCTTGCCGTTATTGCGCTTTGGTCCGTGTCGAGAACCGCGGGAGCGCCGCTCGGGCCCCACGCCGGTCAAGCCGAACTGATACAAGCCGCGGATCTATGCGCGTTGCTGCTTCAGATCTATGTCGTCATGGGCGCTGGCTGGGTCTGGCACCGCGGCCTTCAAGGAGAACCGGTGCCCGCCTTCGGCAGCGCCATGGTGCTCCTGGGCGCGATTGGGATCGTCACGTTGGCGTCCACCGTGGGCGCTGCCTCTGGTCTACGGCACGGCCACCACGCCCCAGCCAGCGCTGAAGCAGGGGCTCATCACCACGGACCTGGTGCAGAGCAGACTGACGACCATCACAGCCATCCTGAACCATCCCCTGCAGCGCCCGCTGGGGAGCCCGCCTCCGATGATCACGCAACCAGTGCAGAACACGTCGACGACCATCACAATCACGATCCGGAGCCGACGTCTCCCCCGCCTGCCGTGCGCCCAGTCGAAGCTCCTGCGCCCGGCGCTGGCTCTGGCGGCGCGCCTGAGCAGGCTACGCCCGTGCCCATCAGCGAGCCGCTTCCAGCGGCGACGCCGCTAGACGACCACCAAGACCACGACCATGTGCATTGACCTACGTCTGTATGGCCAATACACGGCCTGACGGCTAGTTTCCGCCCGTCAGGTCTGCCCGCCCGATGGCGTCGCCCGGATGACGCACGATGTCGAGGGCCGACATTCCGATGCCGTAGGTGGATAACCATCGCCTCGGCCGGACCGCGATGAAGCACAGCTCAGCACGCTGAGCGACGATGCGCTCCTCGGCGGCGAGAATGCGACGGAGAAACCAGTCCGCATGGAATGCCCCTCGCGCGTCGGCGTTTTCGTGGTTCAGTATTTCGGCCGACCCCGCAAACTGGACAGCTGCCGGCGGCATCATGGGGAGAAAGCGGTGCGGCACGGGAATGACGAAGGCTACCTGTGGTCGTCGTCGAATGTTGCCAACCTTGACGTTCGTAGTACGGGTCGTGATGTACAACGTCAGGTTTGTGCCTTCACCGGCCGCTGCGTACGTGACGGCCGTCGCGTGGGGGTTGCCGCTGCTATCGAGCGTCGACAGGGTGCCGAACGACCGTCGTCGAATCGAATTTTCGACAGTGGCGAGGTCGGTCACTGGTCTCCTTCCTCCGCTTCCCCGGCTCCGATTGGGTGGCTCGTCGCTCAGCTACACGCCGTCTACGGCGCATCCGAAGGTACCGGCGGTCGACGGATAATCGAGAATTCGACCGGCGACTGCATTCCCTCATCTTCGTGCGAAGCTCCACATGGTTGGGAGCGGCGATTCGAACTTCACATGGTCGCCGGCTGCTCCACATGGTGGGCCGTCCCCTAACGGTTGAGAACGGCGCGGGTGCTCGCCTCGGGCGTCAAATCGAGGCGGCGCAGAAGTTGCGCGTTGAGCGCGACGACGATCGTTGACAGTGACATGAGGATGGCGCCGACCGACATGGGCAGCACGATGCCGATGGGTGCCAGCACACCAGCAGCCAGGGGCACAGAGATGAGGTTGTACCCGGCGCCCCACCAGAGATTCTGTTTCATCTTGCGGTAGCTGGCGCGGGACAGCTCGATGACCGACAGCACCGAGCGGGGGTCGGAACTGGCCAGGATGACACCGGCGGAAGCGATGGCGACGTCAGTGCCGGCACCGATGGCGATGCCGACATCGGCCTGCGCCAAGGCGGGGGCATCGTTGACTCCATCGCCGACCATGGCAACCCTTTT
Source organism: Mycolicibacterium flavescens (assembly GCA_900637135.1). NCBI lineage: Bacteria > Bacillati > Actinomycetota > Actinomycetes > Mycobacteriales > Mycobacteriaceae > Mycobacterium > Mycolicibacterium flavescens. The sequence goes on along the minus strand of LR134353.1, from coordinate 2,465,447 downwards.
GCCCTCGTGTTGCAGGGCAGCAACTTTCGACGCCTTGTCTTCGGGGCGCACCCCCGCGAACACCCGGTCGATGCCCAGCTGGTGGCCTACACTATTGGCGACGGCTTCGGCGTCGCCGGTGATCATGACGACTTGCACGCCAAGCTTGTGAAGCGCATCGACGGCTTCGCGGGATTCGGGGCGGATCTCGTCGGCCAAGCGCAGGCCGCCGAGCACCTCTCCGTCGCGGATGACGTGCAGAATGATGGCGCCTTCGCCGCGCCACGCGGTGGCCGCGGGGACCTCCTGGGCGCCGACTTCTTCGAGAAGTCGGGGGCCGCCCACTCGGATTTCGTGCCCGTCGACCGTCGCAGTCACACCGACGGCAGGAGAGGACGAGAAGCCGCTGGCGCGCGGCACGGTTAATCCCCTATCCTCGGCGGCTTTCACGATGGCCCGCGCCAGGGGGTGTTCACTGTCGGTCTCGGCGGCGGCGGCGAGCGCGAGCACGGTGTCGCCGTCGTCGTCTCCGGTCGCCTCGACGGCGGTGACGGTGGGTTCGCCTTTCGTCAGGGTGCCGGTCTTGTCGAACAGCACGGCGTCGACAGTGCGCATACCTTCCAGGGCCAGCCGGTCTTTGATCAAGACGCCGCCTCTGGCGGCGCGTTCGGTGGCGATGGACACGACCAGTGGTATCGCCAGGCCCAGCGCATGAGGGCAGGCGATGACCAGCACGGTGATCGCTCTTACCACCGAGGCATCGGGGTTGCCGACGATTGTCCATGCCGCCGCGGTGATCGCGGCGGTGATCAGGGCGAACCAGAACAGCCAGCCGGCGGCCTTGTCAGCAAGGCGCTGGGCACGCGAGGACGAATTCTGTGCTTCGGTGACTAGGCGTTGGATGCCTGCTAGGGCGGTGTCGTCGCCGGTGGCGGTGATCTCGACCCGAAGCCCGGAATCGGTGGCGACGGTGCCGGCTGTTACGGGATCCCCGACGCCGCGGGTAACGGGCCGGGATTCGCCGGTCACCATGGACTCGTCCATGTCGGCGCGTCCGTCGACGATCTTGCCGTCGGCAGGGATGCTGCCGCCGGGTCGGACTACAACGACATCGCCGACGTGCAGGTCGGTCGGCGAGACGGTGACGGTGCGGTCGCCGTCGATCTTCTCGGCTTCGTCGGGAAGTAGTGCTGCCAGTGAGTCCAGCGCTGAGGTGGTCTGGGCCAGCGAGCGCATTTCTACCCAGTGGCCGAGCAGCATGATGACGATGAGAAGGGCGAGTTCCCACCAGAATTCCAGCTCGTGGTGGAGCAGGCCCAAGCTCGCGCCCCAGGACGCGAAAAAAGCGACGGTGATCGCCAGTCCGATCAGGAGCATCATTCCTGGTTTACGGGAACGGATCTCGTTCAGCGCACCGGTGAGGAACGGGCGGCCACCGACGACGTACATCACTGTCCCGAGCAGGGGCGCGATCCAGCGTGCGCCGGGGAAGTCAGGGACGTCGTAACCGAGCAGCATCGCGAACATGGTCGAGAACGCGACGACCGGTATGGCGATGATCAGGTTGATCCAGAAGAGCTTGCGGAATTGGGCCACGTGGTCACCGCCGTGGCCGCTATGGCCCGTGTGGCCGGTGTGATTGTCATGGCCGTGGTGTTCGCCGTGTGGGTGGGTGTCAGGGTGTGCGCTGGGGAATTGGTGGTGGGCGTGCCCGCCAGGGTGGGATGTTGCTACGCCGTGGTCATCGCGGTTTGTCATGTTCTTTCCTTGTGAGGCTTCGCGTTTCAGTCGACGCGCATTGATGATGTGGGTGTTAGGAACGCACCAAGCGGGCGATGGCTTCAGAGGCTTCTGTGAGTTTGGCGTCAGCGGCCGGTCCGCCGGTGGCGGCGGCGTCACGGACGCAGTGGCGAAGATGGTCGTCAAGCAGTGCCAGCGCGACACCTTGGAGGGCTTTGGTGAGCGCGTCTGTTTGGGTCAGGATGTCGATGCAGTACCGCTCCTCTTCGATCATTCTGCTGATGCCGCGGGCTTGGCCTTCGATGCGCTTCAATCGCTTGAGGTATTTGTCTTTATCGGTGATGTAGCCGTGGTGGGTGGTGCCTGTTGAGGGGCAGTGCCTGGTGTTGTCGGCGTGGGTCATGACGCTTTCCTTGTGCGTGGTGGTGACTAACTTCGGGTGCCCGGCGAGGAGTGCGCGACGAGGGTCGCGGTCATGCGACGGCGGCATACTTGTCGGGGTCGCGGTCAAAGCGTGGTCCGCATCCCTTGCAGCAGAACCAGTAACGCCGACCGCGATAGTCACGGAATAGTCCCGCCGCTTCGGCGACCGTCTTGTTCACCGGCGTGCCGGGCATCACGGGGCAGGTGGTCTCGTTCTGCGATCCGAGGTCAAGCAGGTTCCTCGCCGTAGGGTCGATGGGTGAGGTATCGATTTTGTCGGCTGCGCCGCTGCAGCAGCAGGCTGACGTGCGGTTCTGATTCTCGGACATTGGTTCTCCTCACAGGTGGCGGTGATTTAACTGGTGGTGTCGGCGGAAGTGGTTTTGAAGCGGCGCAGGCGCAGGCTGTTGCCCACCACGAAGACGCTGGAGAATGCCATTGCGGCTCCGGCCAGCATCGGATTGAGCATGCCCAGTGCTGCGACGGGGATCGCTGCGACGTTGTAGGCGAACGCCCAGAACAGGTTGGTTTTGATCGTCGACAGTGTTTCGCGGGACAACCTGATCGCGTCAACGGCGCTGCGCAGATCACCGCGCACCAGGGTGATGTCGGAGGCCTCGATGGCGACGTCGGTGCCGGTGCCCATCGCCAGACCGAGGTCGGCTTGGGCGAGGGCGGGCGCGTCGTTGACTCCGTCGCCGACCATGGCGACCGTCTTGCCTTCGGCTTGGAGGCCTGCGATGACGTCAACCTTGCCTTCGGGCATGACTTCGGCGATGACGTCGTCGATGCCGACTTCGGCGGCGATCTGTCGAGCGACGGCTTCGTTGTCGCCGGTGAGCAACACGGGGGTCAGACCGATGTCACGCATCTGCGAGATTGCCTGTGCGCTTGTCGGTTTCACGGTGTCAGCGATGACGAGTACACCGCGCGCCTGCCCGTCCCACCCGACCGCTACCACGGTCTTTCCCTGGGCTTGCGCGCGGGCCTTGGCGTGGGACAGATCCGGGCTGAGGTGTTGCGCCCAGTCGGCCAGCAGTGATTCGCGCCCGACGACGACGGCGTGTCCATCCACGATGCCGTGGACGCCTTTACCTTCGACATTCGCGAAGTCCTCCGGAACGGGCAAGGCGTGGAGTTCCTCGGCCGCCGCGGCGGCGACGGCTTGGGCGATGGGGTGCTCGGAGGCGTTCTCCAGGGCGCCGGCCAGTCGAAGCAGCTCCGCACGTTGGGTTTCCGGCGCTGTAATGACATCGACCAGCGTCATTTTGCCGGTGGTGACGGTTCCGGTCTTGTCCAGCACCACGGTGTCGACCTTGCGGGTGGATTCGAGCACCTCGGGACCTTTGATCAACACGCCGATTTGCGCGCCGCGGCCGGTGCCCACCAGCAGGGCGGTGGGCGTGGCCAGCCCGAGGGCGCAGGGGCAGGCGATGACGAGGACCGCGACCGCTGCGGTGAACGCGGCGGCGACTGAGAATCCCGCCCCCAGCCAGGCGCCGAGGGTGATCACGGCGATAGCGATGACGATCGGTACGAAGACGCCGGAAATGCGATCGGCCAGGCGTTGAACTTCGGCCTTGCCGGTCTGGGCGCGTTCGACTAGCTGGGCCATCTGCGCGAGCTGGGTGTCCGAGCCGACGCGAGTGGCCTGCACCACCAGCCGGCCGCCGGCGTTGACGGTGGCACCGACCACGGTGTCGCCGGTAGCGACTTCCACGGGTACCGCTTCGCCGGTCAGCATCGAGGCGTCGACAGCCGAGGAACCGGACACCACCACGCCGTCGGTGGCGATCTTCTCCCCCGGACGGACTATGAAATCGTCGCCAACCACGAGTTCTTCGATGGCGATCTTGGTTTCCGTCCCCCCGCGCAGGACGGATACGTCTTTGGCGCCTAGGTCGAGCAGGGCTCGCAGTGCCGCTCCGGCCTGCCGTTTGGACCGCTTCTCGAAGTAGCGTCCGGCCAGGATGAACGTGGTTACGCCTGCGGCGACTTCGAGGTAGATGTTGGCGGCGCCATGCGACGGCGCCAGGGTGAACGCGAAGGGATGCTTCATACCCGGCGCGCCGGCACTGCCCAGAAACAGCGCATACAGCGACCACAGGAACGCCGACACGGTGCCCAGCGAAATGAGCGTATCCATGGTCGCGGTGCCGTGTCGCAGGTTGGCCCAGGCGGCCCGATGGAATGGCCATGCTGCCCACACGACGACGGGGGCCGCCAGCGTGAGCGACGCCCACTGCCAGTACGTGAACTGCAGCGCCGGGATCATCGCCATCGCGACGACCGGCACCGTCAGGACGGCCGAGGCCCTCAGGCGGTGCCGCAGCGACGCCAGTTCGGGGTCGGCGGTGTCCACGGCGTGCGGGGTGTCACCGGATGCGTCGGAGGGCATCGGCGTGCGCGGTGTCGGGAGCGCGGCGGTGTAGCCCGTCTTCTCCACCTCGGCGATCAGCAGCGCCGGATCGTATCCGTCAGGCACCGTGACGGTGGCCTTTTCCGTCGCGTAATTGACTGTCGCGGCCACGCCGTCGAGCTTGTTGAGCTTGCGCTCGATGCGGTTGGCGCAGGAGGCGCAGGTCATTCCCCCGATGCGAAGTTCCACACTCGGGCCAGACACCGGTGTCGATGTCGTCATGAAGCCACTGCCTTTCAGTTTCTGATTCGGACGGGATAGCTCAGTGCCCGCCGGCATGGCCGGCGTCACGCGATGGCTCTGGCGCGGGCTCGTTGGTACCACCGGGTGCGGCGTCGACGACGAAGCTGGCGGTGTGCACGGTGTCCTGGACTTTGAAGTCGAGGTAGAGCAGGTAGCGCCCCGCTGTGGGTGCGGTCGCCGCGAACGACACCGCAGGCCCACCGGTGCCGCCCGGTACCGGCTCGGCCCCCTCAGGGTGCACATGTAGATACGCCAGGTCTCCCTCACGCAAGGCGACGAGATGGCCGTAAGCCCCCAGGTAGGGCTGCAAGGTCATCACCGGCCGGCCGTCGCGCGTGACTGTCGCGGTGAGTTGGTGGGAGACGCCCGCGGTGAGTGCACCGTCCAGTTTCACGGTGTATCCGGCGATTTCATCCACGGTGCGTGTGGCACTCGCCACCGCCGGGACGAACGCGCCGGCCACCTGCACGGTTCGGGTGAGGGTGAGTTTGGCGCTGCCCGCCCCTGCGGGTTGGAAGTCGGCGAACACGCGGTAGGTGCCGGCGGCGTTCCACGTCCACGGCGTTGACCACGTGCCGGTGGCCGCGTCCAGCCTTGGGTGTACATGGGCGAAGTGCTGGCCGTCGGAACGGACCACGATGAGGTGCAGTTGCTTGTCGTGCACGGTCGCGTAGTCCAGCAGCGGCGTGCCGCCCGGGTCGACGATGGTGAAGCTCATCGTTCCCCGATCGTTGGGTGCGCTGGGGGACCACACCGGGCTCAGGACGTATCCGTCTTCGGCCAACGACAACCCCGGCGGGTCGGCGAAGGGAATGACTGGCGACGCCTGCTCGGTCGGCGGCGCGCTGTGATCCGCTGCAGCATCGGAAGTTTGGGTCTGGGGAGATGTCGCCGCGGTATCAGGGACGACCGCTGCGGCGGTGACGTATGCAGCCGTGAACGCCACTGCCAGTCCGGCACCAAACGCTGTCAATCGTCCCGCGGCGTTCATGCGACACGCACCGCCGAGTAGCCGGCCTCGTCGACGGCGTTGAGGATCTGCGCGTCGTCGACGGGACGGCTCGACGTCACGATCAGGGTGCCGGTTTTGGCGCTAACTTCGACGCCTTCAACTCCGGCAACCTCGCTGACCTCTTCACGCACCGACAGCTCGCAATGTCCGCAAGTCATCCCTGTGACGGCGTACGTGCTCGTGCTCATCACCGATCTCCTATCCTTACCGGGTGTAGATACCCCTACCGGGTATACGTAAGAGAGCATATACCCCTTAGGGGTATGCTTCAAGGGTTACTTTCCCGGGGGCCCCTGGCGAGGTGTCGACGCGCGTAGCGCTATCCCGGAACGGTGGGAGGGATCAGTTGGCGGTGCGCGCGTTACACGTCGGAGATGATGGCTGGCCCCTCATGGGGGAGGTCGTCGGGCGCGGCGAACTGATCATCATGCTTCATGGTGGGGGTCCGGATCACTACAGCATGCGACCGCTTGCTGACCGGCTCGCTGGCCGGTATCGCGTTGCGTTGCCTGACATTCGAGGGTACGGAGCATCGCGTTGTCCCGACCCGACGTTGCACCGATGGGATCAGTACGTCAGCGACGTCATTGCGATCATTCACGCGCTCGATGACACCTGCGCCCACCTTGTCGGCGCCGGACTGGGCGGCACCATCGTTTTGCGGACGTGCCTCCAGCACCCCCGTATCGCCCGGTCGGCGGTGGTCATCAGTGCTGAAGCGATAGAGGACGATGCGGACAAAGCCGCAGACACCGATCTGATGGATCGTTTCGCCGAGCGTGCCCGTTCCCGCGGTCTGCAGGCCGCCTGGGAATTGTTCATTCCTGATCTTCAGCCGCTGATCGCCAACCTGGTCGCTGAGGCTATTCCGCGCGCTGACGCCCACAGTGCGGCGGCCGCGGCGTCAATCGGTCATGACCGCGCCTTTGCAACGGTCGAGGACCTCCGGCGCATCGACACTGCGACGCTCGTCATCGCCGGCGACGACATCCGTCACCCCGAGTGCTTGGCACACAGCCTCGCCACTGTCCTTCCACAAGGGGTCCTCGCCGAAGTTTCGATGTCCCGCCAATTTGTCGACGCTGAGGACATGGCACACGCTTTCGGCCCGGCGATCGAGAACTTCCTTCGTAGAACATCGGACCGGGACACTCGGGTCCATGAAGACTAGGCACTAAGGACGGCAGCAGCAGTGAGGCCTGACGCTCCGGCGGCAAGCCGCTCGGGGGCAGCCTGTCGCGGTGCTGTCAGCCGCAGCAGGACTTTCCCTCGCCGGGCTTGCCTGAGCGGCGCCCACTAGTGACACGACCCACCGCGCACAAAGCGATGCATTTGGCGATCGACCGTGCGGTCTGGCTTTGGACGAGCTGCCGAAATCTTTCTTGTACGGTCACCAGCGATACGCCTTCCAGTTGTCGGGCTACCCGCTCCGGGTGATACAACGAAGGTACCCCTGAGGGGTATACGGTACAAGGGCGCCCGAGCTAGGCGCGGCGGTGGGTGACTGGCCAATGGCGCATATCCTGCATTACCCGTGGCGGCGGATGGCTGGCCACGCCCGATTCGATGTTCCCCGTTGCTGGCGCCGCGGTAAGTTGATTATTGGAAGGCCGTAGCATCGATTCGTGGCGATGATGCGGGATGGCGGTGGTATCACCGGTGAACCGCACTGGGGCGGGACGGCACTGCTGCGGCCTGGGGTGTTGGCGTTCACCGGATCGATTGGCACCACCGACCTACACGCCCACCATGCCGTCCAGATTGTCACCGCAACAACACCTTTCACGATGCGTGACGAGCACGGCAACCAGCATCGCGGCACCAAGGTGGTCGTGCCCGCCGATGCGCCACACCGGGTCGAAGTCGGCGCGCCGGAGGGCACCGTGGTGTTCTTGGAACCGGAGTCTGCCCCAGGGCGCTCGGCGCACTTGCGCGCGCTTCGGTCCGGCTGGACTGTTGCTCCGGTGTTGACGTTCACCCGCCGACGTCCGTTGGTCGTCGTGGTCGACGAGCTGATCGAACACCTCGCACCCGCCATGGCAGCTGATGAAGCAATGACGCGCCATCGCGCCGTCGATGAGGCGTTGCGGCTGCTCCCCGACCTTGTGGCTGCAGGCCCAGTCGGAGGTACCGAACTCGCGGCCCAGGTCGGTGTGTCTGCGAGCCGATTGACCCATCTGTTCACCGAACAGGTCGGCATTCCGCTGCGCCGCTACGTGCTGTGGTTACGGCTGCGGCTCGCCATCATTTGCGCGCACGCCGGCGATGACCTGACCGGCGCCGCGCATAATGCGGGGTTTTCTGACAGCGCCCATCTGACCCGTACCACGCGGGAGATGTTCGGGCTGGCGCCCTCGGCGTTGAGCCGGCACGTGTCCTGGGACCTCGACACCGCCGTGTAGCCGGATCATTCAAGCTCTGCCACGCCAGTAGCCGCGACGATCAGGTGGTGAGCACGAAGTCCCCGCCATTGACGGCGTTCACCGCGGCACAGGCGGTGGCCCGATACGGCTACGTGCCGGTCATGCTGCTCGGCCTCAACGGCGCCGGTGTGGCGTTAACCGCCGCCGGCGCCGCGAAATACTGGCTGCTGGCCGTGATGACCGTCGCGATTGCCACCGCGTTGCTGGTCGAACGTGTCATTCCGTATGACCCCGAATGGAATCATGATCAGGCAGACAGCAGGCGCGACCGCATCCACGTCGCAGTCAACGAGACGCTGATCCTGGCCAGCGTGGCTGCCATTCCACTACTAGCGGCGGTCGTCCCGGCCCCGCAGCTGTGGCCGCGCACCTGGGCATTGCCGCTGCAGGTCCTCGCCGCGATCATGATCGCCGACCTCGGCATCACCGTGGTCCATGTGGCCAGCCACAAGATCGGCGTGTTGTGGCGTTTTCACGCCGTGCACCACAGCATCACCCGCTTCTACGGCCTCAACGGCCTGATGAAACACCCGCTGCACCAAACCGTTGAGATGGCCGCTGGTGTGGCACCGCTCATCCTGATCGGTCTGCCCGTCAACGTGGCCTCCCTACTCGCGCTCGCGGTGGCGATCCAGCTGCTGCTGCAGCACTCCAACGCCGATTACCGCGTGGGCCCCGCCAAGTACGTCTTGGCTCTCAACGAAGGCCATCGCTTCCATCACCTCAAGTGGGCTGGCATCGGCGACGTCAACTTCGGGCTGTTCACCCTGGTCTGGGACCACCTGATGCGCACCTACTCCTATAACGCCGCCCGTCGATTCGACTCCACCCAGCTCGGCATGGCCGCACACCCCGACTACCCCACCGCGTACGGGCGGCAGCTGATACACCCCTTCACCCCCGCCGGAGGGTGCAGCCTCAAGTCCACGACCGCGACGAAGGACCGCACCGCGACGAGACCAACACTGGAGCAGGGCTGAGAGGGACCAGCATCTGGCGCTCCCGGACCGTGATTGCCTCAAGCGTTCCCGATCAGCCCAGAACGCGTACTAGACCCATAGCCTTTTACGTGGCCTATTGCGCGCCACGGTCCGACGATCGACGAACTAACGATCGGCAGCCCGTTCGGCGCCTGCCAGAGCTAGCCGGATGCCATGTCGGGCAGACCAGTGCGCAAGTCTGCGTCTTTACTGAATCTTCATCGAAGGACTAAGAAAGCCAAATGACGCATCAGCACACTTGAACCATATGCGTGAACGGTGCACCGCCGCCCGCGAACGGCTGTCGCGGCGCACGCTGTGCCCGCTCATCAGCGATGTCAACATTCGGATACGGAGACCACACTGATGCCGCAGGCGACTTGCCTCCCACCGTTTCGCAGGACGGCGCAGTGGCTGCGGACGGCCGTCCTGTCGATGGCGGTGCTGCTGATCGCGGCCGCGTGCAGCTCGTCGCCGGCCGCCGCGCCCCAGCCCGAGGTCATCACTGATAAAGGCACCCCGTTCGCCGACCTGCTAGTGCCCAAATTGCAGGTGTCGGTGACCGACGGAGCGATCGGTGTCGCGGTGGACTCCCCTGTTACCGTGTCCGCCGGTGACGGCGTTCTCGGCCAAGTCTCGTTGACCAACGAAGCCGGCGAACTCGTCGACGGACAGCTCAGCCCCGATGGCGTGTCCTGGTCGTCTGCCGAGCCGCTGGGCTACAACAAGCAGTACACCCTTCATGCCCAGGCCCTTGGACTGGGCGGCGCGACCACTACGACAGCGACCTTCGAAACCCACTCGCCCGACAACTTGACGATGCCCTACGTCCTGCCCAACGACGGCGAGACGGTTGGCGTGGGCCAACCCATCGCGATCCGCTTCGATGAAAACATCACCGATCGGATTGCGGCGCAGCAAGCGATCAACGTGACCACCACCCCCCCGGTCGAGGGAGCCTTCTACTGGCTCAATAATCGCGAAGTACGTTGGCGCCCGGCCGAATACTGGAAACCGGGAACAAAAGTAGAGGTGGCGGTCAACGCCTACGGCGTCAACTTCGGTGACGGGCTGTTCGGTCAGGATGACGTCACTACCCGGTTCACCATCGGTGACGAGGTCATCGCCACCGCCGATGACGCCACCAAAACGATGACTGTGCGGCGCAATGGTCAGATCGTCAAGACCATGCCCATCTCCATGGGTAAAGCCAAGACCCCGACCGATAACGGCGCCTACATCATCGGAGATCGTTACTCGTTTCTGGTGATGGATTCGTCCACCTACGGAGTTCCGGTCAACTCTCCTGACGGATACCGCACCGAGGTGGAGTGGGCGACCCAGATGTCCTACAGCGGGATCTACGTGCACTCTGCACCGTGGTCGGTGGGCAGCCAAGGCATCGCCAATGTCAGCCACGGATGCCTTAACGTCAATCCGGCCAACGCCCGTTGGTTCTACGACAACACCCGACGCGGCGACATCGTTGAGGTCATCAACACCACCGGCCCCACGCTGTCGGGGACAGACGGTTTAGGTGACTGGAACATCCCTTGGGATCAGTGGAAAGCCGGCAACGCCAACCTCTGAAACTCAGATCAGAAGCGGAGACTCACAACCGCCGCCTCCCAGTCACCTCGTGGCACCAGTTACGCGTGTCGACAGGACGTTTCGCATCACCGAACCGGGTTGCGAACTGCCGAGCGTCACCCAAGCATCGCGCGCCCCGGGGCCCACGCAGGACAGGTAGCGCAGCCCTTTCCGCTACGGCACCTTTGGTTTGCCGTCCTCAGGTAAAGGCGTTTTCACTTGTCCGGACCACCGATTATTTCGTAGTCCCGCCATCGACGATCGACACTTTCAAACACCCATTCGCAAAACACCATTAGCAATTTCAGCCGCCGAAATTCCAGCATTGTAATTCTGTTGCTGGTGTTACTGATGAGGCATATGTGAGTTAGGCTGATCTACGTATTCGCTACGTACATCGTTGCTGCACAGTACGGAACGCTCGGCTTCGCCTTTCTTGGCGAAACCAATCACCGGCGCTCCGACAGCCGAAAGAAAGAACGCCATATGGAACCGATGGCCCGATGCGTCCGCCCGGAGGAAGGCCGCGTATCTGCGGTCGGCTTTCGCCTGACTGGGGTGATCGTTGCCGTCGTCGCGACGGTACTTTTGGCGTGCACGCCAGCAGCCTCCGCCGAGCCGACAGGCGGTCCGTGGGATCCACTCCTGCCCAAGATCCCGAGTGCGGGAGCGCCCGGCGATCCGGTTGCCATCGCCAACGCGTCCTTGCAGGCGACGGCCGTTGCCACCCAGACTGCGATGGACTTGGGGCGTAGCTTCCTGAGCAGTCTCGGACTCGTCAGTCCCGCGGCAAGCCCCCAAACGAGCGTCCGCGGCAACCGTCTCTACGGTGCCCAGGCGATCGAATACGTTATCCGCAGGGCAGGAACGCAGATCGGCGTTCCCTACTCCTGGGGAGGGGGCAGCCTCACGGGCCCTAGTCGCGGTGTCGACCAAGGCGCAGGCACCGTCGGTTTCGACTGCTCAGGACTGACACGATTCGCCTTCGCCGGCGTCGGAGTACTGTTGCCGCGATGGTCCGGCGACCAGTACAACGCTGGCCGCAAGGTACCTCCCGCGCAAGCTAAACGCGGTGACCTCCTGTTCTGGGGGCCCGGCGGAAGCCAACACGAAGCGATCTACCTCGGCGGCGGAAAAATGATCGAAGCGCAACAAACCGGCGTTCCCATCAAGATTTCACCGGTGCGTACCGCCGGGATGACACCGTACGTCATACGGATTATCGAGACCTGACCCCGAACGCTTCCGCCAACAGCTTCCTCCCACCAAAAGCCTGGTCCGCACCGGGTAACGGTTCAGCCGGCCAGACAGTAGCCGATGCCGCGGACCGTCCGGACATAGCGCGGACAAGACGGGGCGTCACCGAGCTTGCGACGAAGATTGCCGATGTGCACGCCCAGTGCTGACCGCCCGCCGGGCTGCGTCGCCCCCCACAGGGCTTCCTGAAGTCGTCGGCACGTCACGGGCTCCCCTGGATCATCGGACAAAACCCGAAGGATCGCGAACTCCGTTCGAGTCAGCGATATGACGTTGCCGCGCTGATAGACCCGCCGGACCGCCACGTCGATCACCAGATCGTCGACGTGGCGTCGCTGCGCGCCGCCTTCCTCGCTGCGCTGGTGAGAATGCCTGAGTGTCTGCCGTATTCGCGTGCTGAGTCTGTCGCGGGAGCCGATGGGAGCCACTCCGACGCGCGATATCAGTGGCGCCATCTCTGTGTCGGCGAGCGCGACGACGCCGCACTGGGCGGCCTGGCGAACACGGTCAAGGACGACGGCGCCGTGCGCGGATGATCCCAGGCACACCACCACCACGTCGGGGTCATCGCCGCGCACCGCGGTGAGCGCTGCAGCATCTGAGCGTGCGACGTCGACGGCGAACTCTTCGGCGCGTAGGGTGCGGGCCAACATGTCGGCGTAGATGCGCCGAGGTTCAACCAGCAGAACGCGAATGCGCCCAGCGGCTATCGCCGGAGAGGCAACGCTGCCCGAAGCGGGGTGCGGCTCGATGGTCGTGGCAGTCTCCTTGCCAGCGTGGGCCATTCAGGGCGTGAAGGCGTCTGCGCGGATGCTGGAACCAGCATATCGCCATCTACGAAGTTACTACGTAGATGGCGATATCGGGTGTCGGACATGTTCGCGTCTTCGGGTGTTCAGCGGGGGGTTTGCGCGCCAGAGGATGTCAGCTGTTCGGGTTGAAGTCGGCCGCGTCGGTCCAGCCGGAACAAGGCGGCTGCGGAGGCCAGCCCGATTGCCGACAGCAGGACCCACAGCAGCCAGGGTTGCCCGAGATCTCGGGCGGCCTGCATCAGCGAGCCGGTGGCCAGATTGCCGACAAGAATGCCGACTCCGACGATGGTGTTGTAGAAGCCGTAGTGCGTTCCGATGAGACGGTTGTTGGCCAACGAGACGACGGTGTCCATCTCGAACGGGAAGACGGCCGCCGACCCGACCGCCAGCACCGCCGTGGCGACGAGTAGCGCGGTCGCGGCGGCGACTCTGCCTGCCCTGGTGTCATCGGGCAGCACGATCAGCGGCAAAAACGACGCCGCGAGGATCAGCATGCCGATCACCAGGGAGCGGCCGGCGCCCCAGCGGTGGGCGAACCATCGTGTGATCCGCATCTGGCCGAGGACGGCAACCAGACCCGAGACCACGAAGATCATGGCGGTGACAAGGGAATCGTTGCGCGGAAACAGGTCTCGCGCCTGAAGCGGCAATGCCAGATAGACCTGGAATGACAAAACATACGACCCGATCATGGCCGCCGCGAAGAGCAGAAAGGAACGGTTGGCCGCTACTGTTCGCCAGTCCTGCAGCACCGATGTCTTCTCATCAGGTGTCCCCGCGGCGCGGTGGGGCAATGCTAAGAGTTGGGCCACGGTCAGCGCTGCGAACACGACCGCTGCGGCGGCAGCTGTCATTCGGAAATCGACGAACATCAAGGCCAGCCCGACAAGGGGTCCGGCCAGAATGCCTGCCTGATAGAACACGTTGAACACCGCGAAGGCTTCCACGCGCCGTGGGCCCGCGTCGGCCGCCAGATAGGCGCGCACCGCAGGATTGAACAGGGCGCCGGCGAAGCCGGTTGCTGCCGAGGCGATCAGAACCGCCGGCAGCGATTCAGCGAAGACGAGCAGGCCGAATCCTGCTGTCCGGAGGACACATCCGCAGACGATGAGCGGTTTGTAGCCCAGCCGGTCTGCCAGAGTGCCGCCGATGAGAAACATGCCTTGCTGGGAGAAGTTACGTACACCCAGCACCAGGCCGATGGCCCACGCGGCCAGCCCCAACGGGCCGGCGAGGTAGCCGGCCAGGTAAGGCATGAGCATGTAAAAGCCCAGGTTGATGCCGAACTGGTTGATCATCAGCATCCGGCTGGGCCAACCGAAGCTGCGGAAGGCTGACAGCAGGGTCATCGTGGCTGCACCTCGGTGGGGTCGACAACGGTGGTGCATCGCGTCCACGCCGTGACTGTCTGGGTCATCGGGTCCTCAATGGTGGCGGGATGCCGTGGGGGCGCTGCGTCGAGCAGGCCGTGGGCGCGGCAGTAGTCGTCGTTGTAGATGGTGTCGAAGTAGCGTTGCGGGCCGTCCGGGAAGATCGCTGCGACAGTGGCTCCGGCAGGGCTATTGCGTGCGACCCAGCCTGCAACCAGGGCGACCGCACCGACGCTCCAGCCGCCACTGGCGTAGTGGGTGGCCGCCAGGGTGCGGCATGCCCACACCGACTCCGCGGGGGCAACCCAATGCACTTCGTTGAACGCTTGGTAGTCGACGTTGCCGGGATAGATGCTCGATCCCAGGCCTCGCATGAGCCGAGAAGCCGCGGGCTGGCCGAAGATCGTCGAGCCCACCGTGTCGACGCCGATCAGCCGCAGCTGCGGGTTAAATTCTCGGAGGACGCGTGCGACGCCGGCCGAGTGGCCTCCGGTGCCCACCGAGCACACCAGGACATCAACGGCGCCGAGTTGTTCGTTCAGTTCCAACGCGAGCCCGCGGTAGGCCTCGACGTTATCGGGGTTGCTGTATTGATCGGGATGCCAGGCGCGCGGGTCGGTGGCCAAGATGTTCTGCACGCGGTCACGGCGGGCCTGCTGCCAGCCTCCCTGTGGGTGCGGTTCAGTGACCAATTCGATGTCGGCGCCGAACGCGGCGAGCATATTCTGGATGATCGGCTCCATCCCGGGGTCGGTGACCAAGGTGACGGGGTGCCCGTAGACCGTTCCGGCTAGTGCGAGACCCAATCCTAGTGTGCCGCTGGTGGATTCGACGATGCGGGCGCCGGGGGTAAGTGCCCCGCGGGAGCGGGCGCGTTCGACCATGTGTAGCGCGGGTCGGTCTTTCATTCCTCCCGGGTTGAAGCCTTCGAGTTTGGCCCAAAAGCCCCGCTCTTCTGACGTGAACGGTGCGCTGATTCTCAAGACAGGGGTCTGGCCGACCATGGTGGCGGGCCGCTCGTTGCGGCCGCGTTGTGGCTGTGCCGATCGGGTGTGGGAAGTGCGTGCATGGCGGATTGGCAGGGCAGGATTCATCGATGAATGTCGCTTCTGTGAGGCCGCGACGATGCGCGGCGACTGACGGCAGGGAGCGGTCACCGGCCACCGTCGAAGACGACGGGGCCTGACGCTAGCCGATCAGCGGCGCGCGATACACAGGTGGGCGAGCACGTCGCGGCCGGTGCGCAGGGCGCGGGCGTTCCGTGGTGGACCGCGGATAGGCGCCTTCGCCGCCTGGCACCACAGCAGCGGAAGTACAGCCACGACGAGGCCCAGCGCGAGCGCGATCAGGGAGACCGTTCCCCGCGGCAGGATCGCTTCGGCCAGGGTGTCGGGCGTGCACTCGGCGTCGGGTTGGGAGACGTGGGGGTGGTCGAGCTCGACAGACATCGGCGCGCCGACCGCAGTGGTGGCCAGGGTGTGCGGTCCGTGCGCAGGTGCCGCATTCACGCCGGGCAGTGCCCACTCGGCTCCGACGATGACGGTCCAGAACGCGATCAACGCCGCGACGATGGCGCGGCGGCGTTGCCCAGAGTTCGCGTCGAAATACTTCACGATGTTGCCGACTGTAGCAGCGGATCGGCGAATTCAGGCTCGGCCCCTGAGCCGATGCCGGGTTGTAATCAGAGCGCGACCGCCGTTGCGCCGAGCCAACCGGCCGTTCCGTCGCACGATCGAATTCGCCCGATGCCCTTGCGAAAACGCCCTTTTGGAGGTTCCGCGAAGGAGATGCAATAGATCGGAGCGCTGCTTGCACCGCAGATCATCTACGGTTTTACTACGTAGATAATTTGCTCTCTATCGGCCCGCGCGCCAAGCGGTGTTTCCTTTGCTGGCGGCCTACGCGCATTGGCTCCACCTGCGCAGCGTGCGGCCGGCGTTGAGGCGCTAGTGGTGGCAGAGCACCTGGATGAGAGCGGGTGTGGCGAGCATGGCGGTGATCGCGGCTGTCAGGCAGATGCGGTGGCGCCATCGCACGTGCCGGCGTGTGGGGCTGAGCAGGCGCTGCGCTCGCGCGATGACCGCTGTTCCCGCCGCGGCGAGGCCTTCCCGCGCAGGCGGGTGTTCTCCGGCCAGAGCAGATAATCCAGCCAACAGCGGATGCGTGCCGACGCGGCGCACGGCGGTGTCGTCAGCGCACATCTCCAGCAGTTCACCCACACGATGAGGGGCCGTCGCGAAAAGCGGAAGCCGCGGCAGTGTGCCCCCCAAAGCGCGGAGGGCCATGAGGATGTGGTGGTGGCGCCCCGAGATGTGCGCGTTTTCATGCGCCAGAACCGCTTTGAGCTGTGATCGATTCAACGACTTCATCGCCGCGGAGGTGACGATGATGGCGTTCGGGCGTCCGACCACGCAGTAGGCAGCAGGCCGGTCGGCCTCCACGACCACCACATTGGGATGGTCGGTGGGTCGGCCGACGATCCGCGCGGCACGCGCGTGCTCGTGACTTCGCGCCCGCAGCCGCGACAAGCAGCGACCGATCCGCATTACGACGAACCCTGACGTCAGGGTTCCTACCGCGATGAGAACAACAGAACCGATTCGTCCGGCCATGGGGGTGTGCTCGGAGAAGCCAAACAGCTCCAGGCACAGCGTCACGACCGCGCCCGTACGAATACTGTCCGTCGTTGCGCCGATGACCATGATCAGCGCGACGAGCCACGCCGTCAGCGTCGCGGCGACGGTGGCCAGCCAGGCGGCCACTCCCATATGGGGGCTGATGCCGTGACGGGTCATCCGCCTCAGGACCGGTGGCGCCCACCAGGCCAGCGCGCTGCCATAGAGGAGCAGCCACAGCGCGGCGGTCATCACCGACGCCCCTTGCGCAGAGCCGCCTTCAAACGAGCGGACTGCTCGGCGTTCATCTGCTCAACAAAGAACGCCAGCACCGCATCGGTATCCCCGCCGGCGTCGAACGCGGCCTTCATCAAACGCGCGGAACGCTCCTCGCGGCTCATGGACGCCTGATACACGTACGCTTTCCCGTCGCGCTGACGTTGCAACCAGCGCTTGCGGTACAGGTTGTCCATCGTCGACATCACGGTGGTGTAAGCGATCTGGCGCCGTTGAGAGATCTCGTCGAAAACCTCACGCACCGTGACAGGCTCGGCGTAATCCCACACGCAATCCATGACCACCGCTTCGAGGTCGCCGAATCCTCGCTGTTCCATTTGCGCCTCCCGCTCTCCGCGACGAGCTGGCCTCCTCGCGCCCCGAGCTCTTCAGTCCCCAATGTAGCCGCCGAGCTGGGAAAAGCCGCGATACGCCTCACCTCGACCGCATAGGGCCAGCATCTGCACTACCGGCCGCGGCGCGCGAAACTAGCGCCCGTGGCGCACAGTTGTAACCGACCTGAGACTGTGACAGACGTTCCTCCTGATACCAAAGTGATGTACGTTCCGTCTACGTACTATTGTGCTACGTACTTAGCTCGGTAGTAGGAGTGCCGCGGGTGCCTTTCGGCTTAGGTGCGCGGCTCGACAACGCTCACCCCAGCTGAGGAGATTCGATGCGGCGCCTCACTTCTTTTCTGAGTCTCTTCGCATTAATGCCGGCACTGGTGATCAGCGCCCCGGGCACCGCTGTTGCCGGGCATGACGGCAGCCCCGACCGCGACGACGTTCCCTCATTGGTTGCGGCGGTCGCCGAAGCGAACCAGCGGATGGCCGACGTCGGTAGCGACATCCAGATCAAGCAAGAGGGCGTCAACCGTGCCCTGGTCGAAATCGCGGCCGCTCGCGACACCCTCGCGCAGGCCCGACGCGACGTTGTTGCCAGCGACCAAGCCCTTACCGACAGTCAACACGCGATCGAGGCCGCACAACAGCGTTTTGACCGCTTCGCCGCGTCGACCTATACGAACGGGCCGTCGGGTGCGTTGCCGCTGGCACAAAGTCCCGAGCAGATCCTGGCCGGGGCCTCGACCCAGCAGACCCTCACCATCAGCTTCCAGCGGGTCCACGACGACCTCCTGCGTCGGCAGACCGATCAGGCCAACAAGCTTTCTGCTGCGACGGCAGCGCGGGCGCGCGCCGAGAGCGCCGCCGCGGACGCCCAACGCCGGCAAGACGACGCGGTAGCCGCACTCCGGGACGCCCAGCAGACGTTTACCGCACAGCAACGCGAGGTCGAACGGCTCGCTACCGAACGCGACTCCGCTCAAGCACGACTGGAAGCCGCCCGACCGGTGGCGGCGACAACCGCCGCGCCCAGTGCCGCGCAACCCGGCACTGGGCCGGCATCCGGCGCTCCCTGGGACCGCGGCACCACGTCGCCGGGGGGCGCCACCGAGGGGGGCCTGTGGGACACCACGCTGCCGATGGTGCCCAGCGCTAACGTGGCCGGCGACCCGGTGGCCATCATCAATGCCGTCCTCAAAATCATGGCGACCTCGGCGCAGCTGACGGCCGACATGGGCCGCAAGTTCCTCACCAAACTCGGCATTCTGTCTCCAGTCACCGCCGCCGCAGATCCCGGCATCACCAACGGACGCATCCCCCGCCTCTACGGCCGCCAGGCCTCAGAATTCGTGATTCGCCGCGCCATGTCACAACTGGGCGTGCCTTACTCCTGGGGCGGCGGCAACGCCAACGGCCCGTCACGAGGCATCGACCAGGGCGCCAACACCGTGGGTTTCGACTGTTCGGGCCTGATGCTGTATGCCTTCGCCGGCGTCGGCATCAAACTCGACCACTACTCCGGATCGCAATACAACGCAGGCCGCAAGATCCCCTCGTCACAGATGCGGCGCGGTGACCTCATCTTTTACGGCCCCAACGCCAGCCAGCACGAAGCGATGTATCTGGGCGACGGCATGATGATCGAAGCCCCCTACACCGGGTCGGTCGTCAAAATCTCGCCCGTACGCACCTCCGGCATGACGCCCTACGTCACCCGCTTGATCGAATATTGACATCGCCGCGATGCCGCGCAGGTAGACCGGTCAGTGCGCCGCGGTGCGGCCGCTGCGAATCGGCCTCCTCAGGCACGTCAGGCCGCCCCGAACGACGCGGCCAGCGAGAGGCGTTAAATAGCGCCGTCGCGCCGGCGATCGCAGCCGCCCACAGCACCACGACCACGGCACACAGGATCAGCCACGCTTGCCACCCGAGACTGTTCGGGCACACGTCCATCAGCCAACGCATGTCAGCCCTCCTCACAGTGAGCCTCACCCCACCGCAGGAGGAAAACGGTATGAGTCGTGTGAAGATCTGCTGAAGATCGAGCCGCCCGGTCAGCCATACCTGGTTACGGGCGCACCAGCAGGCACCATATGGGACATGCAGCACCACCACCTGGGCGCGCCTGAGAGCGCGAAGGGATACCGCGCGCTGGTCGTCGACGACGAACTCCCCCTGGCCGAAGTGGTGGCCAGCTATCTCGAACGCGAGCAGTTCGAAGCCGTCGTCGCCGGCAACGGTGTCGACGCAATCGCCGTCGCACGCGACCTGGATCCCGATGTCGTCATCCTTGACCTCGGCCTACCCGGCATCGACGGACTCGAGGTCTGCCGGCAATTGCGGACCTTCTCCGACGCCTACGTCGTCATGCTCACCGCCCGTGACACCGAACTGGATACCGTGCTCGGCCTCACCGTCGGCGCCGACGACTACATCACCAAACCCTTCAGTCCCCGCGAGCTGGTCGCGCGCATCCGCGCCATGCTGCGGCGACCCCGCATCCTGCAAACAGCCGCCGCACCCGCCGAACGAGAGACAGCCCCGCCGCGCCGCTTCGGCGCACTGAGCATCAACGTCGCCGCCCGCGAGGTACATATCGACGACGAACTAATCCTGTTGACCCGCACCGAATTCGACATTCTCGAAGCCCTGTCCGCGCGGCCAGGAATCGTGCTGAGCCGCCGACAACTTCTCGAAATAATCCGCGACGAACCCTGGGTCGGCAACGAACACCTCGTCGACGTCCACATCGGACACTTACGACGCAAACTCGGCGACGACGCCGCACGCCCCCGCTACATCGCCACGGTTCGAGGTGTCGGATACCGGATGGGAACCGGACAGTGACTCCCCCACCTACGTCGACCCCTCGCCGGCGTCGACGGCCGGGCCGTCCCGGTATCGGCCTGCGACTCCTGGCGGCCCAAGCCATCGTGCTGGCGGCCGGAGCGGCGACGACCGCGGTGGTCGCTGCCGTGGTCGGCCCACCGCTGTTCCGCGAACACCTCCACCGTGCCGGTGTCCCGATGGACTCCCTGGAAGAAGTCCACGCCGAAGAGGCCTACGGCTACGCAACGGTGATCTCCATCGGAGGCGCCCTAGCGGTGTCAGCACTGGCCGCCCTCGTGGTCAGCTTCTACGTCAGTCGACGCCTCCAACGGTCCATCACCGAAGTCGCCGCCGCGGCCACCGATGTCGCTGAAGGGAACTACGACATCCGCGTGTCACCGCCGCGCCTCGGCGATGACTTCGACGCCCTCGCAACCGCATTCAACCAAATGGCCTCCCGGCTTCAAGCCGTCGATTCGACACGCCAGCAACTGTTCGGAGACCTCGCGCACGAGATCCGCACACCCGTGGCAGTACTCGAGGCCTACATCGAGGCACTCGAAGACGGCGTGCGCTCCTTGACACCCCAGACAGCAGCCATGCTGCGCGACCAAACCCGTCGGCTGGTGCGATTCTCCGATGACGTCGCCGCGCTGGCGAAGGCCGAGGAAAGTGCGATGTCTATGTCCTACGCCTCCCTCGACGTGAACCGCCTAACCCGCCAGTGCGTCGCAGCAGCACAAGAACGCTATGACACCAAGGGGGTCGGACTGCGCGTACACCTCCCGCAACCGCTACCGCCGCTTTGGGCCGACGAACAACGACTGTCTCAAGTGTTGGGGAACCTGCTGGAGAATGCGCTACGGCACACACCGCCCGGCGGGTCGGTACACCTTCACTGTCTTCGTGACGGCGACCAGATAAGAATCATCGTCGCCGACACCGGAGAAGGGATCGCCGCCGAGCACGTCACCCGAGTGTTCGAACGGTTCTACCGGGCAGACACCGCCCGCGACCGCGAGCATGGCGGCGCCGGTATAGGGCTCGCCATCGCCAAAGCGCTCATCGAAGCCCACGGCGGATCCATCTCGGTAGCCAGTGCTGGACCCGGCGCCGGCGCAACATTCACCATCGCCCTGCCCATCACCCCGATACGCAGCGAACACCACCCTGCGACGGCTGACTCAGCGCGTCCCTGACTAGTGCCCTCTCCGCGCTACTTGTCCAACATTCCCTGCATCGTGTCGATCTCCGCTTGCTGAGAAGACACGATGTTGCGCGCCATCTCGACTGCCGCCGGGAACTGGCCGTTGTCAACTTCCTGCTGCGCCATCATGATCGCGCCCTTGTGATGCTCGATCATCTGGGTCAAAAAGAGTCGGCTAGCCTCAGCGCCCTGCGCGTTCTGCAGTGCAGCCATATCGGCTTCCGACATCATGCCCATACCGCCGCCGCTCATACCCGGCATATCACCCATGTCTCCGCTGGGCATTTGATGGCCAGGCATGTCATGACCGGGCATTGCGGCGGTGCTGGGGGCCGTTGTCGACGAGGACACTCCCCAGTCCCGCAGCCAGCCCTGCATCTGTTCGATCTCAGGACCCTGAGCGTTCTTGATCTCGTTGGCGAGTGACACTACTTCAGGATCAACTCCCTGCTTGCCGAGCAGCATGTCGCTCATCTCGATCGCCTGCTGATGATGAGGGATCATGCCCTGCGCGAACGTCACATCAGCATCGTTATGGGCAGCGTCACTGCTCGCAGCACTGGGCGAAGCCGACGCCGACGCTGCTGCCGAGGTGGTGCTCGACGCCGATGACTGAGACTCGTTCGTTGCATTCGAACAGCCGCTGACAAACAGGGCCGACGCCGCAAGCGTCGCAAGCCCGAATCCAAAACGCTTGTGCTGCATCGCACATCCTTCCTCGAACATCTTCGTGACACCATGCGTCCACACGGCAAGCCTTGCGCCGCCGCACCCCAGCCTCAGCAATCCGAGTATGGGTCGGTTCGTGATCCGATGAAGATTTGATGAAGACACCTCCCCCGGTCTGTCACCCGCGGTCGGCGCCACCCGAGGCGCAGCCACCTCACGCAGTAGCCACGCACTGCCCACCTACTATTGAACTACGTAGATCTCGTGACCGGAAGGTGTCCGTGTGCTGATCCGCAACCTTTTCGCCATCGCCCTGACCGGGGCTCTGGCCGCGGCCTGTTCGTCGAACGCCCCTGAAAGCCCGCCACCCGCCGTCGCGCCGGGCATGGTGCACATCCACGGCCTCGGCATCAACCCATCTGACGACAAGCTCTACGTCGCAACTCATTACGGCCTCTACACCGTTGAGCAAGATCAGGCGCCCCAACGAGTTGGTGAGCTCTCGCAGGACTTCATGGGCTTCACCGTCGCCGGCCCCGACGAATTCCTGGCTAGCGGCCACCCCGACCCCGCCGATCGTCAACAGCCCCCGCACCTCGGCCTGATCAAAAGCAGCGACGCCGGCCAGTCCTGGGAACCTCTGTCGTTGCACGGTAGCGCCGACTTCCACGCGCTCAAATACCGCCACGGACGGGTCTACGGTCACGACAGCCAATCCGGCACCGTGATGGTTAGTTTTGACCAGCGGTCCTGGCAGCAGCGCGCAGAAGTGCCCGCCGCCGTCGACCTCGCAGTATCACCGGGTGCCCCGGATGAGATTCTCGCGACAGCACGCCAAGGGCTGCTCCGAAGCACCGACGGGGCGAGGACGTTCAGCGCAGTCACCGGTGCGCCGGCACTGCTGTTCATCAGCTGGCCCGACCGCGGTCCCCTGCTCGGCGCCGACCTCGAAGGACGGCTGTACACCAGCGCCGACGACGGGCAGACCTGGCAGCCGGGCCACTCGCTCAACAACAAACCCCAGGCCCTGCTCGCCGCGGGCAACGGTCAGGTCTACATCGCCACAGATACCGCCATCTACACCTCCACCGACAACGGCGCGACCGTCAACGTCCTCACCGCTGTCGAATAGACGGCTGGCCCGAAACCCCACGGAATACCGCACCAACGCATCTGAGGAGCCGCAATGCCGGATGACCACCTTCTCATCACCGATGGCGCCACCATCGCCTACCAGCTCAGCGGCCCACCCAACACGGTGCCAGTCGGCTATGGGCACGGCGTGCTCATGAGCCGGCAGATCGTGCGCGGCCTGGGCATCTTCGACATCGACACTATCGCCGAGGGCCGCCGTCTGATCACCTACGACCAACGCGGACACGGCGCATCACGGGGCCGACCAGAACCCGAGGACTATCGCTTCGAGCAGGCAGCCAACGATCTCCTGCGCGTCCTGGACGCGGCCGGCCTCGATGAACCCATCGATTTCGCCGGATCCTCGCTCGGAGCCGCTGCAGCACTGCACGCCGCCCTCAACGCTCCTCGCCGATTCAGGCGGCTGGCACTGGTGATCCCTCCCGTCGCCTGGGAAACAGGGCCCGATCAACTGCGCCAGTGGTACTTCGACACCGCCGACCTCATCGACTCCATTGGGACAACCGCTTGGCGACAACAATGGGCCGAAGCTCCCCCACTGCCGATCTTCGCCAACTACCGGCACGGCAAATTCGAACCCGGCGTCGACGACGATGTGGTCTCCGCCGCGCTGCGCGGAGTCGGCTCCTCCGATCTACCCGACCCCAATCGGCTGACCTCCATTCGCCAGCCCACTTTGGTGCTGGCCTGGGACACCGACCCCTTGCATCCCATCTCCACCGCCGAGCGCCTCGCTGAGCTGATCCCCGACTCGACGCTGCACGTCGCTCACACCATCGACGAGATCCGCAAGTGGACGGAAATCACCAGCCGTTTCTTCAACGATTGACGCAGCGCCGCGGCGGCGGCCTAGTACCGCCGCACGTTGTGAATCGGTGCCGACGAGATCGGCGCCACTTTCACCGGCGTTCCGTACGTCGACGCGTGCACCATCAACCCGTCGCCGATGTAAATCCCCGCGTGAGACACGTCAGCATAGAAGGTCACGATGTCGCCGGGCTGAACGTCTGAAAGCGCCACCGGCTGCCCGCCCTGCGCAAGCGCCTGACTCGACCGAGGCAACGACTTGCCGTTCTGCAGAAACGCCCACTTAATCAGCCCAGAGCAGTCGAACGCATCCGGACCGGTGGCTCCCCACGTATAAGGCGACCCCACCCGTGTCAGCGCCGCCTGGACCACCGCAACACCGTTCCCCAAGGAGGCCCCGCCCGCCGGGCCCGGCATAGCAACGATGCTCGGATCGCTCACCGGCGGAGTCGACGGCAAAGGAGGCGGCGCGGGGCCAGGGTCAGCCAGAATCGCTCGCTGATCAGGCGTCAAAGCGTCGTAGCGGGCCTGCACAGCAGCAGTCTGCTCCGCCATCCGACGCTGTTTGGCCTCCAGGTCGGTCCGCACTGCCGCGGCCTCATCGGCCGCAGTCCGTGCTTGGGCTGCCGACTTCGCAGACCCCTCCGCAGTTGCCGCGGCCCGCGCACTGGCCGACCGGAACGCAGCCATCTGCACAGTCAGCTCCGACGCAACCGTCTTCTGGACTGCCAGCTGATCGATCAAATCCTGAGGAGACGTCGCCGTCAACGCCGCCGCCAAGGTATCCGTGCGCCCCCCCACGTAGGCAGCCGCGGCCAACCTGTCGACGGCAGCCTGATACCTCACCAGATCGGCCGCCGCTGCATCCGCGGCCATGCGATCCGAAACCGCCCCCTTCTCCGCAACCTGCTGCGCTGCGAGCTTCTCGTCAAGGTCGATCTGCGCCGTGTGAATCTGCTCGGTGGTCTGCTCCGCCAGACGCGACAATTCAGTCAGTTCGGCAAGGGCATCAGCCGCCGGATCAGCGCGGACATCGGTTGCCAAAGGCGCTGCAACAACGCCGAAAGCAACCAAAATGCAGACGAGCCGTCTACCCAACGCGCGCGGCAGGACCGCCAGCACAGATGAATTCACAACAGCGAAAACCTTCGGCGAAGTGGGCAAGTACGTATTAGATACGTAGGTCACGGTTAGGTTACGAGGCCAGGCAGCCGCTGTCCAGCCGGGCCTTGCGAAACAACCGGTTTATCCGCTGACGGCCGGAACAGCCCTGAGATCCGGTGTCCCGTGTCCACGCCACTCGAAGCGAACCGCCCCGCGTCCCCGAATAGCACGGCGTGGCACATCCGATACAGGGGCGATGACGAGGACGCGCCCTGCAGGCGCCATCCGCGCCACCCGGCCGACCATGCGACGGTTCTGGCCAACGGCAGGTGCTACCAGCGCGCAGAAGAATGCGATCGCACCCCGACCTCCTCGCCGACACCATGCAGCGCGGCAAGGCAACTCCCGCTTACCTCAGGCTTTCTTGCCCGCCGCGTCGATCAGTCATCTTCGAGCTTGCGCGCTTGAGCGACGCGCCGCGCGTCGATCTCAACGGCCACGGCGAAACGATCGGGCGGCACCGCATCCGCTGGGCCGCACCGCCGGAATTTCTGCGCCGCCCGTGTGGTTCGACGCCATTTAGCCAGCACTTCTGTCCAGCTACCCAACTTCGGTATAAGGCCGCAATCCGTCACTGTGACGGCGCGCTGCTGTGGGCCGCATTGGCAGCCGCGGCCCAGCAGGATATGGGCGCCCACCGCCGCCGTGTCCGACGCGCACACATATTGCGCGGTGCGCCGGACTGCAACGCGGGTGCGACGGCTGCCTCAACGCGCCCTTCGGCGATCGTCGCTACCGGGATAGTGGCGCTGCCCCTCATACCATCGAAAAGTCCGCCATGGCCGCGCAGTCCAGAACTCCGCCTTTGACACGCCAGCCACCGACGAACGCTCAACTTCACCATTAGACGACCGAAAAGTGATGGTCGCCGTGGACACATGTACCTCCGTCCCACCGGCGCAATTCCACGCCTGTGACAGCGATCCACTCACCCACGGCCGCCCAGCGACCGCAGCTTCGGAGCCTCGATAATCCGGTGCTGACATCTGACAACTCCGCCACAACGGCGTGCAATCAGCTTGCGCGCTCGACTAAGTGAACTGCAAGAGCTGAGCCCTCGAAGCCGCAAAGCAATTCCACCAATAGTCTTACTTATTCTCATCCAGCCGGCGGATCCGCCATAAGCCGCCATCTCACATGAGAATCCGCCACGCAAATGCGAACCTACAAGAACAAAATCCCTCGATGCTGGTCAGTACCCCCGAGGGCTGGCGCTCGCGTTCGTCTGGGCCACCCGGGCGGCAAGGTTGGACCCATCCGGCCTCACGTCGTAGCGGTCCATGACGTAGTTCATCGAGGCGGCGATGTTGGCAACCGGTTCGTAGATGCTCGTCGAGGTGCCCGGCTGGTGATAGGCGGCGAAGGTGGTGGGGATGCACTGTGCGGGACCGCGGGAGCTGTTGGCCGGGGCGCCATCAGCCATCTGGGCGCCGTGGGCGTTGGAGTCGGACAGGTTGACGACATTGCCGTTATGGCCGCTTTCGCGGCCGGTGAGCGTCATGTAGCCTTCGTGCCACCTCGTGCGAGCCACCGGGTCGGTGACACCGCGGGCGTCCAGCGCGGCATTGATGGCCGCTGACATGGCCGCGGGCCCCTTGGGGAAGGTGCCGCGCCCGGCGAAACTGACGTCACCCACTGGGATCTTTGCGGCCGAAGAGTCCGGTGCGGCACCACGGGTCGCGGACGCCCGACGCGGCGACGACGAGCCCGAAAGGCCCGGAATCTTGCGGGTCAGGCCGGAGAGCGCCGACAGCGAGCCCAGCGGGGACATGGCGCCGCCGCCCATGGGCATTCCCATGCCGCCGCCCATCGACATGCCGCCGCCCATCGGCCGGCCACCGTAACCACCACCAGCAGAACGAATCATGTTCGCCAACGCGACGTTTCGCTGTTCGGATTTGGTGAGCAGGGCCTTGGCGCGGTCGAGCTGGCCTTCGAGATGATTGACCAGGACCTGCTTGCCC
Organism: Mycolicibacterium flavescens; assembly: GCA_900637135.1. NCBI lineage: Bacteria > Bacillati > Actinomycetota > Actinomycetes > Mycobacteriales > Mycobacteriaceae > Mycobacterium > Mycolicibacterium flavescens. The sequence continues at coordinate 2,438,166 of LR134353.1, read as the reverse complement.
GCCGGGGTATCAGTGCTCGGGGCGATCGCATTGACCCCCGACCGGGTATCGCTCACCACGCCATTCATCCCGGCGCGGCCATCACGGGACTCGTTCGACGCCGCCACCACCTGCGGGCCCACCCCCCGATCGGCACCGATCACGTTGTCCAAAGCGGCCACACCACCGCCGCCAGTCAGCTTGTAGCCCTCTCCCCCACGACCACTCCAGGTCGCCGGCACCGTATCCACCGACACCCGCAGATCAGTCTTGAGGTTCTGCAACCCACTCGTCGAGGGCAACCCCGACGCCGACGCAGCCGGGCCGTACAACTCGCGCGCACCACCGAGCGCGTCTGCGGTCGCATCGACCAAGCCCTGCAAGGACATGAACGGCAGTATCACCCACCACCCACACCACCGACCACCACCAGAACCAAAATCGCTACTCGTCGTGCGGGACGATTCGGTTGTCGAACGCCACGAAAGTGCACGCCGGCGTCGGCTTAGGGTCATAGACCGTGCGCCAGCACGTCTGACACGTGTACGACCTGTGCGGGCCCAGTCCTACCCCGGCGCACGTGGAGCATTGCTGCGTCCCCACGAGAACCTGGCGAGGGCCGCGCAGCGGATGGCCGGCGGGGCAGAATTCCGGCGGGCCAGGCTCTGCGTAGCCCTTGGGCGTCGGTCTCAGCCGCCGCACCATCGCCCGATCATACGTTCAAAGGTTCTCGGCGTGCTTTCATTCGCCTCTAGCGCACGTGCTACGAGGGCCCGGGTGACGCTGCAAGCGTGGGGCGCCGCTCAACGATGGTGTTGTATCGACCCCATCGCCGCTCAACGCCCGGTCAGCTTCGACCAGCGCTTGGGGGTGGCCCACCCTCAAGCTAGGCTTCGTCACCCGCCCATTGCTGAGGCGCTCCGCAGTTGGCGCCGCTAAAACTGTTGATGCACAACATCACTGAGCGCAGCAGACTTTAGGCCTGCGACGGAGCTACTGCAGTTTTCCGCGGAAAACTGCCTTTTCCGCCGGGCAGTTTTCCGCGGAAAACCAGGCGGGCCCGCGACGCCTCTACTGCTTGACGAGCTTACGGAGCTGTGTCGCGAGAGTTCGCGCGCCGGCATCCCCAAGTTGACCGTGCAATGCAATTGCGAGCGCGCTTGGGTCGACGTCAAACCGCTTAAGTGCCCGACTCACCGACCGGGAGTGGGTCTGCGGCGCTCCGGGTCGGTCACCTTGCCCTCGTGACTCCTTCTCCCCTGCTGCGCCGTCCTGGCCCACCTGGTCAGTTTCAGTTTCAGCATTCGTGTCGGATTGCGCTCGATCCCAAGACGCCCGCTGCTCTTCCCAGGGGATTCGCGCAAGATCACGCGCCTCGCGGATCGGAAGTTCGCCGCGCCGAGTAGCTTCCTGAAGCTCGGGCGCCAGCTTGAGGAGTGCACGACGTTGGGACACCCAGGTTTTGCTCTTGTGTAGGTGGTCAGCCGCCGCGTCAGCACTGCCATACTCCCCCACCAGGCTCTCGACTGCACGAGCTTCTTCGATCACGTCGAAGCCTGACCTGTCGACGTTCTCGGCGATCACAGCGGTGAGAAGAGTTGCTCTGTCGGCAGCGAGTTCGTCCTTGATCACGATATCGAGCTCGGGCCGGCCGAACTGGTGCGCCGCTGCCAACCGCCGGTTGCCGAGAATCACAACCCAGCGCGCGTCGATCGGCGTATCGGGATACAACGCTTGATAGGCGCGTTTCGTGACGACTACGACTGGTTGCAGCTGATGCTGGACAATCGAAGCCAGCTCATCAAGGTTGCCGAGGGAGTCGCGCGGATTATGGGGATTACCGACAAGCTCGCGCAGCGGCACTGACCGCGACTGGCCGGCTCGGGGAATGATGGACGCGACTGATGCCCCGTCAACCGACGATTTGTCGCCGATAGTTTCGGCTAGCGCCGCGAAGCTCTTGACACCTCCGCGGCTCATCAGTGAACCTCCGCTGCCATCAACTCGTCGGCGAGGCTGTAGTAGTCCGACGCCGCGTTGGCTGCTTTCCCCGTCTTCTTGTACTGCGTGACGACCACTCCGTCGTTGGATGCATTCGTGTGGATTTTGTAGTGCCGGATCACGGTTTCAGCCAGGGGCCAACCGCGACCTCTAACAAACTCTTGGGTCTCGTTGAGCCAGTAGCTGCCATCGCGACTGTCGTGGTTGTTGATGAAGACGCGGTAGGGGAGCCCGCGCGGCTCCAAGATCTTGCGGATGGTTCGTGCGGTGGGGTCAAAGCACAGAGGCTCCGTCAGAATCGGAACCAGCACTTCGTCGGAAACGTCGAGCACGGTGCGTAGGGCATCTGCGGAGTGCCCAGAGCCAAGGCCGTCTCCGGAACCGTCGGGGTCCAAATCGAACCAGCCCGCGGTGTCGACATACACCTCGTCGATGCTTGGCAGGTTGTTCAACAGCGCCAGATGCTCAAGTGGATCGTCGTGGGCCTGGATCAGATAGAAGGGGAGTTCGCTGACTTGGCTCGCCCACCATGCGGCGGAACCCTGCGGGTCGATCGACACGGCGGCAACTCGAGGATCGGCATCGTCCGGCGAATCCTTACCTAGGCGCTCAGCGCGAACTGCGGCGAGGTTGACGGCTGCGGTGCTCTTGCCGACGCCACCTTTCTGGTTAAGTAACGTGATGACTCTGGACATTGCGTTAGCCCCTTGAGGTATACGAAATGCGCGAATGCGGCGCGCGAGAACGGTCGCCTGTAAGGCTACGTCCGCACGGTTGAATTGCCCTGGCGACACGCGCAACAGTCAAACAACTCCGCTAGTTTTCCGCGGAAAACCGAGCAGTGTCAGCTACCCCGCGGCTTACTCAAACCTGTCCGTGATCGCGTTCAGGAGTATGCCCCAAGCGGCTGTGACCAGCGCGTTCGCGTCAGTTTTCCGCGGAAAACTGCAATGTCGACCGGGTTCTCCGCGGAAAACTGGCCTTGTGGGAGTTGCCATCGGCGTACTCAATCGAGGGTCGATACGCCGCAGCTTGGAGGCAAGTCGGTCGAGCGTCCACGGACCGCGATGGGGGAGGGGCCGCCGGTACCAGACACATTCCGTTCGACCCCAGCGGCCGCGGCTGTCGATCCTCGCTGCCGCCACGGCTCCATCGGGACTCCATGCAGCTCCCGCGTGCGCGGCCCGGCGCAGGCCGCCCTGATAGGTCCGCCGCCGGTGAGGCTCAAGGCTCGGCGATAGCGCATCGCAGCCCAGCGACAATCATCCGTGGGCAACTGCCGCCGGGTTGGTCCGATGGCTCGACGGGCCCTTGCGTTCTGGTAGCCAGTCGCTTGGAGGCTCCACGCCCGGCATCTACGCGTCCGGCCGGGGGCTGCGGTGCTGTCGGTGGGTCGGGGGAGGGCGCAGCGCAAAAGCGTGATCGAAGGGTGTGGCGCGAGCTCATTTGCGCTGGCCCGCCATGGTGGACCGTGCCTACGCTCCTTAGGCCGCTGCGCTCAGAACGGCGCGCTCAAGGTTGCCCGGCGGCGTCCCTCGGGTCGGCCGCTACGCCCGGGGTTTGACGTCCGCGGCGGTGACGTCCGCGGCCAGCGCTTGATGTAGCAGCTCGATTGCAGCGTCCCAGATTGGATGCGGGTTTCTGCGGTAGTAGACGCGGCCCATGCCGTCTTGTCGCGTGATGAGGCCAGCCTCAGCGAGGTCCTTCAACGGGGTTTGCAGTGCGCTCTGCGCAGGAAAGTTCAGCTCGGCGGCTAAGTCGCTGGGGTTGACTAGGCCGTCACCCTGGGCAATGGCGGCCATCGTCGCCAGCCGGTGTTTCTGCCCAAAGACAACCGAGGAGAGCTTCTGCACTCCCGCCGATTGCGCATAGGACACGCCTGACATGCTATTACAGGAATCGTGTTACACAGTTCGTGTTACTGATATTCTGTTACACAGATCCCGTAATGGCTGGTCAAGAGCTTAGAGCAGCCTTCCCAACGAGCTGATCGGAGCGGTCTGGTGGCGGACATCAGTGCGAGCGAAGACACGGCTGGTCGACGGCGCAACTGGCGCCACCGGGAGACCCGTGCTTCATCCAAACTCGTGGCCAAGCGTGTCAGCGAGGAAGATCATTCAGCATTGACTCGGTACGCTCAGTCCCGTGGGGTCAAGGTTGCCGAGCTGCTGGCGCCGGCGGTGGAGGACCTCATCGCCCGAGCGCATGCGTTCTGTGAGCAGGACGATGCGCTGCCGCGCCCGTTGAAGGTGTCCTAGAGCCTCGACTGATTCCTGCAGGCCTCAGCTGTCGACTGAGGTCGTCCAAGCGCGTGCAGGCTCTGCCCGGCGATCTGGCCCGAATGTGCCCGTAGTCGTGGACAGCGCGAAAGTCGGTCGGGAATGCTGCGCTGTGACGGCCCAGCAACGAAGGCGGACATTTGATGACGGCATTGCTTAGTGACGCCGCGTGCGGCTCGCTACAGGAGGATGAACCCCGTCCTGACCGCACCAACGGTCTTGCAGACGGCACCAGACCCTTAGCGCTCAACGAGGAGCAATCAGCCTTATCTGCCAGTGCGAGGCACTCCCATCAAGCGTCGAAGCTATCGCTCGTTCGTATAACCCGCGCCGCGGCGGTCGGAATCACCGTCCTAGTTGCAGTTTTCAGCTTCGCGCTTTCATTTTCATCGCTGGCTGATCTCGCGGCTCGCACGGTGTGGCCGGACAAGTTCGCGTGGCTGTGGCCGGTCATCATTGACGGGACGATCGTGCTTGCGACGATGGCGCTGGTGACGTTTTCTGCCTACCCGGAACAGCGCGGACCCCGCCGGTACTTTTGGGCGCTACTAACGGTGGGCGCAGCAGTCAGCGTGGCGGGGAATGCCGTACACGCAATGCTGCCCGACGGCCGGCTGCCCGAGCAGCCATTGGGATCGTTGGGTGCCGCGGCGGTCGCCTGCGTTCCGCCATTGGCGCTGGTACTCGTGACGCACGGGCTTTCCATTTTGTGGCGATTCACGCCCTACGAGCAGCCCGACGAGACTGCCCAACGACGGGAAGACGCCCTAGCCCTAGCGGCTGACCGCCTTGAACGATGGGAAGCCGTGGCCGCAGCAATTCACGAACGCGGGCAAATAACCTCCTATCCCACAGCCAAGATCGCGGCCGCCCTCCGGCTTCTCCACGACACTCAACCGCCCCTTGCGCTGCGTCAGATCGGTCAGCGGCTCGACCTGCGGCACGACACGGTGGCAAGAATCCGAGACGCCGCGAAAAGTGTGCTCGCCGAGAGCACCCTACGACCGGGGGCTGCTCGGTCCCCGATTTCGGGTGACGTTTCCGAGCGGTCGTCAGTAGACCAGGAACGATGAGTGGCCCGTCGCCTAAGTGTGCTGCTCCTCATGCAGCTGCCGCCCAAGCGGTTCAGAAGCCGGCGCCCTTGCGAACTGATACCCGGAGGCCCCGCCGGCCTTCTTCAACCACGATGCGGTCCATGATTCTGCGCGCAGATGATCCGGGAGCTGGCCGGCCTGCCACTGACGCTCCTCGTACATGTCGTCCACACTCTGGTCCGGCGATCGTGCAGCGATAGCGCGGAGTGCATAATAGGCACCCCCATATGGGTGTTGCGGCACGTGGGCAGTGGGGCAGTGGCGACTGCCTGGCCCGCCACGCGAGCAGCCGCGATAGCAGCTGGATCAATGATCTCTTTGGCGGCCGAATGGGCATCCAGCGACGCCTTACGGATCACAGCCACGCTGATCTGACCAGTGCTTACCCACACACGCCCAGTCTCGATTGCCCGCCGGGGACGCAGGTCGATGGGATCAACCGCCTCGAAGGTCGGCAACACGCGCTCGGCGCAATCAAGTGCCCATGTCGCCATTGCACGCTGATCGTCACGCGAGTACTTCTAACTCACCACCTTTCATCCGGGGACAAAGACCGCCCACAACCTCAGTCTGGCGTGTCACGGACCTCATCAGACAGCACACCTAATCGGCGAAATGCCTTTAACTGAAACTGTTGTTCGGTTCGGCCGTCGCTTAACGACGTCGCCGGTCCCGGCTCCGCCCCAACAATCTTGGGGGAGCCAGCCGCCGAAGATTGATCATCGGCCCCGCCGCCGGGTTATTGCCGCCAACACTGCGGCGACCTCAGCGCGTCCCGGGCCATGCAGTGCTTCCCGTCCGACTTCCCTTCCACGGGCGTGCTCCTGGCGCTCAGCTTCGCGCTGGATAGCCCGTTCCGCGCGCTGAGCGGCCTCAGCAGCAGCGGCGGCTTCCGCGTACGCCATAGGCCGCACCGACAGCTCGTTATGCGCCGTGTACGCCGCCAAGATGGCTCCGATCAGCCCGATCGGCCGAGGGGGAGCGTCAGAAATCCGGTGGCCACCGATCAGCCATTCCGACACAGCCGCGTTCAGGTCCTCGGCGGTCCATCCGGCACGGGCCGGCGCGGCCAGAACCGCTGCCCAGGCGCCGGTACCGTACTTGCGTGACCACGGTGGAGCCTTCGGATGCTCGCGCCACGTTCGCGCCAAGCGCTGCCCGTTTCTGTCGATGTTTCGGCGGCGCGTAGCGACGCCTTGCCGGGCGCCTCTGGCGCCCGCGTGGGTAGTAACCAGTCTCCTTAAAGGTGAGATAGCTGTCTTAAGTGGGGACCGTTCCAGGTGGGGTGTCAGTATGTGGATAACCCGGGTGACCTGCTGGTTGTCGTGCAACGCCCAGACTGAGGCCCACCCACGGGATCGATCACCCATCCGCCAGGACGCCATCCGCTCCACGAACGTCCGCTGGCGGCCGCGGACCACCTCGGTGGCCACGCCGAGCAGACGTAAGCACTCCCGCGCCCGCTGAACAGTACGTTCCGAGAACCCCGTCCGCGTCGCGAGCGTCGCCACACTCGGCCGGCAGTTTCGTCCGGTGCTGCGGTCAGCGAAGCGCGCCATTTCCGCGGCGATGGTTACCACGGCTCGCTTGGAGACCGGCGCCGTCATCTGTTCCCGGATCTGTGGGTACCGCTGGTCGTAGGCGCACGCCACGGTGACCTGTGCCCAACGTGTAGGGCCTCCGCTCCAGCACGCGACGCCGGCATGGGCGTCCGACCCGAGTTCGAGGTTGACGAACTGGGCGGGAGAGGGCAGATCGCGCCCGGCCATACGGCGACCACGACGGATAGCCAAGACGTCCGCCACCGGAGTGGTTCGGATCGTGCCGCGGCGACGCACGGCGGTGCTGCAGCCGCGATATGCACGGGGCGAATTGTCCACATTCGGGGTGGACATATGGAGAAACGCGGTGCGCAAGTCTGGACCAGTGCCAACGCATGCGCTACCGTGAGACCTGTCTTCCACGACAGTTCCCTTCGGGGAATGTGGCGTTCGCGCCCGACCCGCCCTCCGGTTCCAGCCGGGGGGCAAAGTCGTTTTATCGGCGCTTTCGCCTATTCAGATGTGGGAAGTTGGCAGTGGTTCCTCATGGCACCACTGGCGTCGTCACATCGCCAAGGGCAAACCCTCCTGAATCGCTGATAGGGGTAGGGCACCCCCACCGAGGATCTCGGCGATGGCACGAGCGTTGTACACCGAGCGGGGGAGTCCAGCGTCCTGTGCTCGCGCGACGAGCTCGCCAGCGACGGCTGGGTGGACTCGTACTGTGCAATGTCTCGTAGCGGTGCTGGGCCGTGTCAGTGCGCGGACGTCGGTCCCGACGCGGAGCGTCAGGATCGGCTGGTGGTGTCGAATAAGGTCAGGACGGTCGACGTGCCATGCCAGGAGGTCGGCCAGAAATGGTGACCGGTCGAGACATGCACGCGTCTGGTCCACCAGGCGTTCCAGGCTCGGCCAGAAGGTGGCAGTGACGACCACTCGCGGACCGAGATGCGGGCGGCCGCGGGGTGTAGCCGCCTGTTGCGCAGTCAATTGCGTTGCTCCTCTCACGGTCGTTTCGCGCTTGTCGCTGGTCCCTGACGGCGTCGATCTTGTGACCTCTGCGGCTCCTGATGCGAGTGGTACTTGACGAAGTTTCGCACGCAAGTGGCGGATTAACCGCCGAGACACGCTGGTCACCACCAGATCGTGGCAAGGTTCGAGCAGAGCTGATCCTTACGCACCCTCTTTCAGAAAGCCACCGACACGCCGAACATTGGAGATCAGATCGTGATCTTGGGGGTGTCGGCACCGAGATTTACAACGAATGTGCCAAGGGTGGTGGACCGCCACCGCCTGCAAATCTATGGTCCGACGCATGAACTCCTTTGTCGCGCATCTGCTGGCCGCAGTGCTCGCCGACGCAGCCGATCAGCTGTCCGGCACACCGCCCAGTGCGCAGATCTCGGTGGCAGACAGAACCGTCTCGTGCTGCGGAGGCGCTGAGGCAAGGGGCCGCTAATGGCCACCGCGGCCGAAGTCGTGGCGGCAGTTGACCACATCATGCGGTTCAAGCCTGACTGGCGCGGAACCCTCAACGACTCCGACTTCGCCGCGCTCAACGAGATGTACCAGCGGGCCAAACATCACCCGGAGGAATGGCTGAGCAACCGCGATCTGCCCACCACGATCGACGACAAGTATCTGGGTGCGCTGCGGCTGGACAATCCCACCCTCTTCGATGGGGGGAAGCTGGTCGACCCGCTCGGCGCGCCCCCGGCGACAGTGCCGGCCAGTGTCGACGCCCCGCCTGCCGCGCCTGGCCAGGCCCCCCCAGCGCCTGCCGACGACGGCTTTTCCGGTCGTGCGGCTGAGGCTTCTCAGCGTGTCGATGACGCGTTGGCCAAGAACACGACCGCACTGGCCGAGGCCGACGAAGAACTCGTCGATGCGGTTCTGGGTGCCAAGACCGGATCCGATGAGGGCAAGGCGCAGCTGCAGGCACTGCAAGCTGCACTGGTGGACCAAATCCACAAGCTGGGACCAACTTTGGACACTCCGGCCGGTCAACAGCAGCTCAACGACTTTCTGCAGAGCAAGACTCAAGAAATCCTGGGCATCGTCAAGTCCTCCGGCATGGACGCCGAATCCAAGGCCGAAGTGCTCGATGCGCTTTCGCAGCGCTACGACGCGGTGAAGGACTCGGCTGGTTCCGGTACCGGCTCCACGGACCCGGCCACGACCGGGGGCAACGGCCAAAGCGGTAGCGGCACAGGCGGTTCCGCGGGAGGCGCACCGGCACCGGCCGACACTGGCACCGGGGCTGGCGACCCCCTGGCCAGTGACCCTCTGCTGGATGGGTTGGCCTCTGATCCGCTGATGGCAGGCCTTGGTGGGTTGGCCGGACCGGCGATGGGTGCGCTGTCTGGGCTTCCGGGCGCGATGGGCTCGATGATGCCGGGAATGGGCGGCTTCGGCGGCGGAGGTGGCCTGGGCGATTTGGGCGGGGCGATCGGCGGCGCGATCAAGGAAGCTGCGTCCGCGCGACCGCCTGAGGACGACCCTGCCGAGGCGCTCAAGGATGATCCGCTGGCGGCCACGCCGGACGGTTCTGAGCGGGACAACCCTGAGGATGAAAAGTCCGACGAAGCCGCTGCCGACGACGCCAAGACAGATGACCCGGCGACCGAGCCCGCGGCGGCAAAGCCTGCTGACGGAGCACAGCCTCAGCCGGTAGCCGCTGAAACCGGTCAGGTTCCTCCTGCCCAGCCCGGCCCCGACGTTTCGGTGAAGCTGCCGGACGGATCGACCGTCACCGCAGAGAGCCCGCAGCTGGCCCACGCCGGCCGCCTGGTCCTCGAAGGCGCCAGCCTCGACGACGCGGCCGGACAGGCCCACATCACAGTGCTGCCCCCCGGTGCACCGGTCAACGATCCGGTCTCGCCCAGCCAACTCAGAATGATGGACTACGCCCAGTTCACCGATCACCGCGTGATGGCCCTGGGCAACGGCAAGGTCTGGCTGAACGGACAGGTCACCCCTGTTGAGGAGATGCCCACCGGCCCGAATTTCCTGGGCTGGGCACGTCCGCAGATCCAGACAGCCCCTGCAGCTCCGGCAGCAACCGTGCTGGCGGGGGCCAATTGAGTGTCCGCACCTACAGACGAACGGGGTTAAATTATGAGTGTGGTTGTACAGGTCGATCCCTCTGAGCTGCGTCGTCGCGCAGAAGTGCACGCGCAGGCGATCGATCAGATCGTGGCCGCACGCGCCGACAACGAGCGGATGACGACTGAGGCGCAAACCTTGGGCCCGCTGTATCACCAGGTCAAAGCGTCGGTCAGCGAGGTTGCAGCCAAGCGCGACGCCGCGTTGGCCAGCGAGCAGGCTCGGCATGAGCAGATGCGTGACGCCCTGCTGGCCTCGGCAGCTGAGTACGAGCGAGTCGAGGCTGAGAACCGGGCGCGCGTGACCATCAGCCCGTCCGACACTTAAGGGGGGCTGGTGTTTGAGTCGGCGCAGCAGACAACGGTGGAAGTCTTCGAGGCAACCAGCCACGACGAGTCCATCATCGTCTCTGTCGACCGCCAGGGTGCGTCGGTCGGGGTGCAGCTGGAGCCCGAGGCGATGGATCTCGCCGACGAGGAGCTCGCGGCGCGGATCATCCGCCTGAACACCCTGGCTTACCTGCGATCACAGTTGGCGCTGCGGTTGGAGATGGAAGGCAATCGTGTGGAGAACGTGGGCTCGTTTCTGCCCACTGAGGACCAGGTGGCCGCGTTCGCTATGACCATCGACTTTTAAGGGGGGAGACATGCCAAGCAGTGGGGGGCCACGCGTTGATGTCGACTTCGGCGGGATGGCCACGCTCGCCGCGAGGATGACCTCGGCCGCAGGCAGTCTGGCCGCGCTGGCCGCTGCGCCCCCCGTGCACGCCCCGCTGGCGCCAGACGAGGTGTCGACCACGGCGGCGGCGCGGCTCTCCGAGCATGGGGGAGTGCTGTCCAGTCGGGCATTGGATGGTGCGGCAGTCCTCACCGCCGCCGCCCAAGCCGTGGCCGCGGTGAGCATGGACATGGCTGAACGCGAAGCCGCCAATGCCGCATCACTGGCGTTGCGAGGGGCACCCGCGGCACCGGTAGGCGGACCGGCGACCCAGGCTGCAGTCAAGACCAACGCGGTAGCTCCTGACACCCCGATTTCCCCGATGGCCCCGCGACCCGGGGAGGTGACCGCTGGGCTGATCGAGGCGGGCAGCAGCAGCACCGGCACGACCTTTCACACTGCCTGCCAGGCCTACCAGGGCGCTTTTGAGGCGTGCGCCGTCGCTGCCCGAAACGCTGAGAGCGCCGTAGCGGCCGGCATCACCGGGCGAACCGGACCACAGCTGGCGGCCTCGCTGAACAAGTTCGCATCCTGGGCCGATCAGATGGCGTCCCACTCCGCCACGGTCGCCCAAGCCGCACAAGATCACGGTGGCCGCTTTGACCGCACCCAGCAAGAAACTCCGCGCACCCAGGCGTTCGCCGACACGCGGCAGTCCATGACCCGCGCGCAGATGCTGATGATGCAGACCGGCGGCCTGATGGGCGCTGACCAGTTCGTGCGGTACGGCAATCACCTGCAGCAGCTCGACACCACAGCCACCACGGCAGGGGTGTCCTATCACCTAGGCGAGTTGCCCCAAGCTCCGCCGCCACCGCCGCCGGTCACCGACATCGTGAAGGACGGGTCCAGTACGCCGAGCGAAGGGTCCGGGCAACCAGGGGAGCGGAAGCCCGGCGACGGCGAAGATCAGTCCGGCGCAGCTGCGTCGTCAGATACCGGCGCCGCGGCCAGCGAGACCGGGGGCGGCGACCCCTTGGCCGACCCACTGGCCGATCCTGCCGCCGATCCTCTGCTGGCCGGCGGCGAGGGCGCTTCGCCGATGGGCGGTGACCCGATGCAGCAGATGTTGCCGATGGCGGCAATGGTTCCTTCCATGCTCGCAGGCGCTCTCGGTGGCGCCATGGGGGCAGTGACCAGCGTCCCGCAGCAGCTGATGGGCGCCGCTCAGCAGGTCATGCAAGGTGCTGCGTCAAGCCTTCAGGAGGAGCCTGACCTCGGGCTCGACGACGCTTCGCTCGATGACGCAGGACTGTCTGACTTCGGTGGTGGCCTCGGCAGCGGCGGTGGTGGCGGCGGTGGGGGCGGCATGGAGCCAGCCGGTCTCGACACCTCTCTGCCTCCAGGCGGGGGCGCGCTGGCCGCTGCCTCAGCGCCCACCGGTGGGGCACCGTCGCTGCCGTCGAGCGGTGGGGCGGTCCCGCCCGGCTCACCCGCGCCCGCCGGTGCCGGTATGGGCGGGATGGGAATGATGCCGCCGATGATGGGCGGCATGGGTGCCGGTGGCGGCGCTGGTGGCGATCGGGCGAAACCGCCACCGGACAAGACCGTGGTCATCCCCTCCATTCCGAACGGGGAACCGGTCAAAGGTGAAGTTGAGCGCCGCCAAACTGTCAGCGTCGACAACGCCGCCGCAACCAAAGCGACACCTACTGATCGGGCTGCGCCAGGGCGGCCGCGCCGCCGCGTCACAATGCCACCCGATCCCGAAGGGGATGCGAAATGACCGCAGCACACGGATCCGCCGCGAGGCCGGCGACCACACCGACCAACGGTGCCCGCCCGGCTGCCTACAAATCGGACGCCGAGCTGGTCGCCCAAGCCGTCGCGCGCATCGAGCGTGTGCAGCAGACCCTGCGGGATCTCCGCAAGAAGTGGGCCAGCATCGACGTACACATGGAAAGCGCTGATGGCGATGTCCAGCTGTCGGTCAATCACCATGGGCGGCTGGTGTCATTGTCGCTGGCCCCGGGATGCACCACCCGCTACACCAACGAGGGACTCGAGCGGGTCATCAGCACGACGTTGCAAGCCGCGGTCGCCGACGCCTACGCCGAGCGTGAAGTCATCGAGCAGAACGCAGAAAAGGCAGCCGAGGAGGCAGCCCGGCTACTCAACAACCTTCAGCAATGAAGAGCCCGCAGCGAGCTGGTTATGGCGGATCGGGCCGTGCTGGTAGCCACATGTCGTCTATCGGCGTTACGGTTGATGTATGAGTGAGGGCACGTCACCGCAGGTCGGACCCGCTGCCGCGGGTCCCGGCTCGCCGTGGGCACCCCCACGCGGACCAGAGCAGCCACCCGTGGGTGGATTCCCGCCGCCGGGCAGCCCGACCGGTGTGCTGCCTCCTCATGCGTCCCAGGCAGCCCCGTACATGCCGCCGCCGGCAACCCCGCCGCGTCAACGCACGCCGAAGTTGGTGTGGGGACTCTCGGGCGGCGCAGTCGTACTTGCGGTAGCGGCAGTAGTGATGGGCGCTCTTGCTTGGACGCGCCCCGACCCAGCGCCGGTCACCACAACAGTGACGCCCTCCGCACCTGTTTATAGCGCCGAGGAAGTCAGCGCTGCCCGCGACGAGGCGTGCGCGGCAGCTAAGTCGGTGGTTGCCGCCGTCTACGAGGCCTCCGTGCCCCTCGTAGCGGCGCTACCCAACCGAGAGAGCCCCGAATACAAAGCCGCACTCGCCAATGAGCAGGCGGTGGTCCTGGTGGAGATGGAGTACCTGCGGCTGCACATCCCGCCGGCCACGCCACGCGAAATTGCTGACCCGATGGGCGACTACATCGATGCCACGCTTGCCGTGCTGGCCGCCGATACCAGCGGCCAGGACCGCAACCTACCCGCACAGCAGGGCCAGACCGCGATGGACAAAGCCCACGCGGCCTGCCAGAAGTAGAAGGGACAACTTAATGCCTGCAGTTACCAAGCCCTTCAACCTCAAGCCGGTCGAGGCTCACGCCGCGAACGCGTCGGCTCCTGCGTTGGTTGCCGAGACTGTGGCCCAAGCGCCGTCTGGCGCAGCGTCATCCGGCGCTGTTGCTGCCTGCGCGGCCCGTCCGATGTGGGCGCCGCTGACAGAGACCATTGCCGAGGATGAAGTAATTCGCCAGGGCCTCAACGCGGGCGGCGGACGGCGGATCGCGGGCATCTATCAGCGCAAGACTGAGTCCGTCACGTCGATGGAAACGATCGAGAACGAAAACCGGCAGTCGCTCACCCTCATCCCCAGCGGAGGGACCGTAACGGTATGACTACTTACGCGACCTCAGCGACCCACCAGCACCCCCAACCCGGTGGTCCACCCGCACCTCCCCCCCAAAACGCGGGTGGGCCACCAGCTCAACTGACACCGCGACCACGCCGCACCGGAATCGTCGCCGCTGCAAGCGCATTCGCCATTGCCGCCGCCGCGACAGTAGGAACGGCGGTCGCGCTCGGCAGCCCGATCACACCTGCTCAGCACATGGTCAACGTGTCCCCCCCACCATCACCAGCCGATTACAGCAGCGCCGAAGTCCTAGCATCAAAGACCACTGCGTGCGAGGCCTGGGAGCAGGCGGCTTTGACGACTGCTGCTGCCGCCCGAGCGCGCGCCGCTGTTGCGCCGGGCGAAGGCGCCATGGACGCTCGTTTCGACGCCAGAGCCAACGAAAAGCGCGTCAGCATGTCGCAGGTCTCCTTCCTGCGCACTCAGATTGAACCTGCCGCGCCCGAAGACATCGTGGCCCCCATCAGCGCCTGGATCGCTTCCGAGATCGACAGACTGCATTTCGTAAACATGCGGGACTGGCCAGCGGCAAGTGCGGCCCTTCAACGCGGCAATGACCTCGTGGATGTGATCGCGCCTGCGTGCGGGTTGCGCTAATGCCATCGACAGGGGGAGGGGCGGGATCGTATGGCCCGCTGATCGTTACGCCGGACATGGTTCCGCCGGACGCTGCCCATTGGGACGCCCAGGAACAGTCCTACAAGGCGGGAGCGGCGGCATGGGACGGTATCCACCAGCAGATCGTGCAAGACAATGCCGCATTCCGCGACGCGGCCGACTCCACGGGATTCGATAGCGCACATCAGGCTGGAGCAATGCTGGCTGAGGAAGCCAAAACCATCAGTGAGTGGCACGACGGTGTTGCGAAGAAATGCAACGGCATTGCCGTGGTACTCCGCGAAACTGCTGCAGGGCAAGACCAACTGGTCCGTGATGCGGACGCCGCGATCAACGCCGCCAAGCTCCCGGGGGAGCGCGAAACTTTAGTAACCGCGTACCACGCCCAGGCCCGAACCCAGACCGGTTGGGGCGTGGAAGCGGCAATGGCGCTGCACACTTCTTTCAAGGCCACAGCCGAAAACACCCGCGCTCTCGACCTTCTCACTCGCTACGGTGACATCGCGGCGAGCCCCGCAATTACCCCCGTCGACCACAACACATCACCTGGGATCACCCAAGAAGACGATCCATTAAAGCGCACCGATGACGCGGGCGACCCGGTGGAAAGCCCGAAGACGCCCCCCGCCGATCCCACAGGATCCGGAGCTACTCAATCAGGGATTGAGCCCGGCACCTCCACGGCACCAGGCGACGGTGCACTCGCCGCGGCGGCCAGCCCGCCGGTGACACAGGCGACTCCCGGTGCGACATCACCGAGCCGAGCGGCTACACCGCTTGGCGGTGGTGGCATGCCGTCGATGGGCGGCATGGGATCTGGTGGTGGCGGCCTTGGTTCCGGCGGTGGTATGCCGAAAATGCCGGGCGGCCTTGGCTCCGGCGGCATGCCGGGGATGGGATCTAATCCGTTGAGTAGCGGCATGGGTCAGGTGCCCGGCGCGGGAAGCGGATTGCCAGGTGGTGGAGGGGTTCCGGGCGCAAGCACCGGCGCTGGTTCACCGGCGGCGGCTTTCTCCCAGGGCTTGTCGACTGGGGCGGGCATCGGTGGTGGGATGCCGTCTGCTCCACCGGCTCCGCCGAGTCCGTCGCCGGCGCTGACTGGAGGGGGACACGCGGCACCGGTGGCACCCGTCTCGGCTGCTCCCGGTGGTGGCGTCTCACCGGCCTCAGCTCAGCCGGGCATGGTCACTCCGGCCGCTCCGGCGGCCGCCACTTCGACCGGGGCCGGAATGGGCACTGGTGGTGGTACTCCGATGATGTTGCCGCCTGGGTCGATGGGTCCACCGGCCGGCGCTGCGCCGCCGCCTCCGGCGACGGTCCCGGCGGGCACGCTCGCCGCTGGTGGCAATGCGCCTGCAACGCCGTCGCCGCCAGCAGGCGCCGGAGGTGGTGCGACGCTGATTCCGGCGAGTGTGGTCGCAGCGGGCCAGTCCGCTGCCGCCCGGGAGCGGCGTGAGTCGGCCGATGCGGCGGCGGCGAAGGAGTTGGCGTGGAAGCTCCAGCACGCTGCTCAGGCGGTCGGTTATCCGATCGAGTGGGCGGTGGGAGTCTTTCGTTCACCTAGCGGCACTGAGACTGTCGTGACGTCCAACGATGGGGCCAGCTACATTCCCGCTGGTGTCTATGTGCCCCGCTCAGCACGCGTACTGGCAACGGATCCTTTGTTGGACGACCATTTTCGACAGTTGTGGTTCGGCTGGGCTGACCCGGCGCGAGTGCTCATCGAGTACGCGCAGCTGCGCGCTGAAATGGGTTGGCGGCTGGTGGCGGCTGCGACGACGGGCCCGTTAACGGCGCTGCGCGATGCCGGCGTGGAGCATCCGCCGTCATGCACGCGACAGACGAACCCGCTGCTTCAACCGGGCCAGCAGACCGCTGCGCCCGGGCTGGACGGAATGCACGAGCACCGATTGGCGGCGCTGTGGCCTGATGTGTATCCGCGGCTGCTGCGCGTCATGGACGCTGACCCCCTGCTCCAGGACAGGATCGTCGCTGCGGCCAGCGCCCTGCTGATGAACACGGCCACCACCCAGGGCGTCGCGGTCGAAGGGGGAATCCCCAACGCTGTTCGTCAGATCTGGCTGACACGCGGCGGAGATCGGGATCCAAGCCCACAGCAGTGGGCTGAGTACGACGCGGCGGCCAAGGACTTCAATACCGTCACGTCGATTTTTCGGCCGGGTTTCGTTGGCCAGGCCGATCCGAGCGAGACCATCGAAGAACTTGCTCGCTATCGCGCGCACTGGATGGTGGCGCGCACAGCCGAGCTGATTGGTGGATGGGCTACACGGCCGCTGCCGCTGCCCGACATGTGTTACGCAGCTGCGACCGCCGGGAACGTCCATATCCGCGATCTGATCGTTGAGTCGCTGGCCAGCGTCGAAGAGGACCTCGTGCACGCTGGGTGAACGCGCCCAGTCCACATTAGGCGTCGACCTGATGCCAGCGCAGCAACCTCGCCTAAATTCGTTCGCAGTCAATTTGGCTGCGGTGGTGGCTGACTCGTTGTTTTGCACGGTACGGTTTTGGAGTGCCGATGAATCTGGCTTCCAAGACACAGGTGCGAGGTCATTACTTCCTGCGCCGGCGGCTGGGATTTGCATTTCAGCGCCGGTCGGTGCGTATGCAGACCGACCGCATGCGTACGCAGCGATTGATGTTGATGATCTCGGCGCTGCTCGCCGTCCTGGTGATGGTGGGGGCGCTCGTGGTGGGCTGGCTACGGCCAGCGGGCTTGGTGAACGACTCCAAAATCGTGGCCGACCGCAAACTCGGCACGGTCTTCGTGTCAGTGGACGGCCGGCTTCATCCGGCGCTGAATCTGGTGTCGGCATGGCTGATCGCCGGACAACCGTCCGAGCCGACGTTCGTCAGTCCCGACGACCTCGCCAAGTGGCCGCGGGGGCCGCTGGTCGGCATCGAAGGCGCTCCTACCGAGCCGCCCAAGGTGCTCACTCCTGAGGTGTCGCGCTGGGCAGTGTG
The DNA here is from genome assembly GCA_900637135.1 of Mycolicibacterium flavescens. Classification (NCBI taxonomy): domain Bacteria; kingdom Bacillati; phylum Actinomycetota; class Actinomycetes; order Mycobacteriales; family Mycobacteriaceae; genus Mycobacterium; species Mycolicibacterium flavescens. Next base: position 2,420,582 of record LR134353.1, on the reverse strand, counting down.
CGACACGGCGTCCGAGACGATGAGCGGGCGTCCGGTGATCACTGGGATTAACGGTGACCTCACGCTGGGCGACCGCGCCCGCGAGGTCGCCCCTGATACTGCGGTTGTTGGCATCTTCAACGAGCAGGCGTATGTCATCACCAATGGCGTGCGGATGCCGGTCGATCTTTCCGACAGGGCAGTAGTGGAGCCGCTGGGGTTGGAGGAAGCCGGTGCCCCGGTTGTGCTCTCTCAGGCCATGGTCGACGCTTTGCCTGCCGGTAGGCCCCTGGTCGTCCCGGGGGTGCCGGGGGCGGGCCAGCCCAGCACGGTCAATCTGGGTACGACGACACCGATGGTGAACGGCGCGGTCGTGGTGTCTCAGGACGTGGCGTCGGGTCAAGACCAGTTCTACGTGGTACTCGGCAGTGGTGTGCAGCCGGTGTCCTCAGTGGTGGCGGCCATGCTGCGGCAGCGCGATTCATTCGGCGTCTCACAACCTCCCCGCATTTCCCCGGACGTCTTGGGCGATGTTCCCGTGCGGGACGTGCTCGACGTGACCGGGTATCCCGCGGAGCCACTCAAAGTCGTGGACTGGCGCGCCGAGCCTGTGCTGTGTGTGGCGTGGGATCGGGGAGTCACGGATCGGCAAGCCCGCCAACGACTTCTGGTCGGGCGAGCATTGCCGGTGACTGCCGAGCAGGAGGCGCATCTGGTTCCTCTGGTCGTCAGCACTGCCGACCAGGGCACGCTGGCCGATCAGGTTCTGCTCGCTGACAGTCCGGCAACGTGGGTCTCGACGACGGGTGCGAGCGCTGAGTCCGCTCGTCGGGAAACTCTTTGGCTGATCAGTGAATCCGGCGCGCGCTACGGCGTGCCGTTCGACGATGAAGCACTGCAGTCGCTGGGACTCAAGAATGTCGCGCCGCGCTTGGCGCCATGGCCACTGCTTCGCGTATGGCCGGCGGGCCCGGAGCTGTCGAAGCAGGCGGCGATGACCATGCACGACACGTTGGCCGGCTCTGCGGCCCCGATCACCGAACAAGGACGGTAGACCGCATGGCAACAGTGAAGCCCCGTCAAGGCTCGGTGAAGATCCCACCGACGATGGGCGGCCGCGAAACGGTGCCCGAACCGCTGGAGGCCCCCCGGCCGATTCCACGCAGCAAGGCCGCGATCATCCTTCCCGTTGTCATGGGCGTCGCGTTCCTCGGGATCATGGCCCTGATGCTGTCTCAGCCCGGTCTGCGCAGCGGAACGATGGGCATGATGACCCTGTTGTTCCCCATCATGATGATCGTGTCGATGGGGTCCTACATGTTCTCCAATCGTGGTGGCGGCGGCGATAAGCAGCTGTCGGGGCCGCAGATGGAGCAGGCACTGCGCGACTATGCGATGACCCTCGATGAGACGCGGGACAAGGTACAAGACGCCGCCCGAGCCCAGCACGCGCAGTTCGAGTATCTCCATCCCGAGCCGGCACTGCTGTCAGGCCTTGTGGGGTCGGCCCGGATGTGGTGCCGCACGCCTAATGATCAAGTGTTGAAGGTGTTTTACAGCCAGGTCCGGGTGGGTCTGGGTACCTCGAAGGTCGTCAAGGAGCTGGAGACCAACGAGCTGGGCCGCCGCGAGGACTACGAGCCGGTCACTTACGACGCGTCGTCGGCGTTTCTGCAGACCCAAAGCAAGCTGCAGAACGCGCCGAAACCGCTGCTGCTGCGCAATATTGCCGGTATGGCCCTCATCGGACGTGACGGCATGGATGCGGTGTACGGGCTGGCCCGGGCGCTGATTTGCCAAGCCGCCGTGGCGCATTCACCGCGGGACTTCAAAATCATGATCGTCACCGACGACATTGCCCGTTGGGAGTGGTGCAAGTGGCTGCCGCACTGCGCGCACCCCACGCTGCGCGACCGCGGCGGTCCTACCCGGATGGTCTGGACAACCGGTGAGCAGATGGACGGGGCGGTGGGCACGGAGCTGCACGGCCGCGACGCCTTCCGCACGAACGCCACCACCACGCCGCACTGGCTGGTGATCGACGACCGTCGCCGCCGCGGCGATGACCGCCACTGGGAAACGCTGACCCGCGCTGGCGGTGTAGCAGGGGTGACCTTCCTGGCCTTGTCCGACGAGCCTGGTCGCGGCCTCGGCTTCGAAGAAGCCAATACGTTCTGGGTGTCGGAGTCGGAGGTCACGCACCGCGGTCAATGGTTCTGCCGCCCCGATTCGATGGACCTGGCGAGCGCCCGGGTGCTGGCACGCAAGATGGCCCGGTACCGCGTGGAGGGCGAGCGCTCTCGCAGCCTGATCGACGACACCTCGGTCGACGCCGACCTCTACAAGGTTCTCGGCATCGATGACCCCGGCAACCTCGACGTGGAAAAGCTCTGGGCGCCAACGCTGCAAGGGCCTCCCTTTGAAGACAATGCCTGGGGCGCAAAGTGGTTGCAGTTCCCGATCGGTGTCGATCCGACTGGGGCGCCAGTCCACATCGACTTCAAAGAGACCCACGAAGGTGGCATGGGCCACCACATGGTGATCGCCGGCACGACAGGCTCGGGTAAGTCGTCGTTCCTCACGACTCTGATCCTGTCGGCGGCGCTGACGCATTCTCCGGAGACGCTGGTGTTTGCGTTCTTCGACTTCAAGGGCAAGACGACGGCCAACATGGTCGCTGGTCTGCCGAATGTCGTTGCCGCAATGGGCAACTTGAAGGACGACTCGCTGTGGATCGAGCGCATGGGCGACGTCATCAACGGCGAACTGGAGCGCCGCAAGTCACTGCTGGACCGCGCAGGAATCAGCGAGGTCGCCGAATATGAGTACCGCCGTATCCACCTGGGCCAGCGCCTGGAACCGCTGCCCGCTCTGATCATCGTCATTGACGAGTTCACCCAGATGTTCATCGAAGCGCCCGACTCGAAGAAGATTATCGACGAGATCGGCCGCCAGGGCCGCGCCTTGAACGTGAAGATGATCTTGGGCTCGCAGCGGCTTGGGCATGAAATGCAGTCAGGCATCATGGCCAACATCCCGATCCGCGTGGGTCTTCGTACCCTGGACGCCGGCGAGTCGATGGCCATCATCGGCACCGACGAAGCCAAGCACCTTCCCGAAAAGCCTGCCGGTGCGGGCTTGTTGCGCGTACAGGGCCGAGATCGGCTGGTGCGGTTCCAATCCGCGTTCGCGCGCAAGGTCTACCATCCGCCGCGCCGGGTGGCCGCCGAAGCGGTACGCACCCAAGCCGGGTACATGGCCCCCGAGGTCTTTACCGCTGCGCCGATGGCCGCGATCGCGTCCGCGCCCAAGCTCTCTGCCGCTCCCGTTGAATCGACCGACACCGTGCTCGGCGCTGACGGGCAACCGATCCGCGAGCTTGAGGCCTCGATCAACTCGTTGCGTGAGCAGACCAGAGTGCCGGTCCACCAGATGTGGCTGCCGCCGCTGGAGCCGGTGCCCGTCGAGGAGCTGGTGCGCCGCTTGCGGCGCAAGCCCTGGTATCAGGACTACGGACACACCCCCGGACTGCTGTTCCCGATTGGTATCGAGGACCGGCCTTTCCAGCACGCGCAACGCGTGTACGCGCTGGACTTCTCCGCGGGCAACTGTGCCGTCATCGGCCAACAGAGTTCCGGTAAGACAACCGCTTTGACGACGATGATCACCGGTGCGGCCATGATGTATCACCCGAAGCGCGTGCAGTTCGTGGTGGTGGCTATGGGCGGCCCGGGTCTCAACGAGGTTGAGGCGCTTCCGCACGTGAGCTCGTTCGCCCGGGCAGGTGACCGTGAGCGTGTGCAGCGCACGATCGCGGAAATGAAGCTTCTCGTGGAGGAGCGCGAAGAGGCGTTCAGTCGGCTCGGCTTGAGCATCGAAAGCTTCCGTGCGCGCAAGTTCGGTGGTGAAACCGGCCCGGTACCCGATGACGCCTTCGGTGAGGTGTTCCTGGTCATCGATGGCTGGCAGCAGTTCCGGACCACGTTCGGCGAGGACATGATGGCCGACCTCGGCGTAATCATGGAACGCGGCAACAGCCTCGGGGTTCGCGCGATCATCGCCGCCGCGGGCTGGATCGCGGGCGGCTTCCCCTCCTGGATGTCCAACACGTTCACCCTCAACGTCGAATTGGCTCTGGGTAGCCAAGACGATCCGTCGAAGAACAACCGTGATGTCGCCAAGAAGGTGCCGTTCGGTAAGCGTGAACTGCTCGGTGATCCCAGTGACGAGACCGCTGAGACGAGAACCGAAACCATCAGCGGCCGAGGCACGTCGATGGCCGGCTACCACTTCCAGGCCGGTCTGCCCATCCTGTCCACTCCGGAGGGAAGGACGATCGGCCCGCGCGAGGCCGCCGAGGTGATTACGAAGCTCACCGGTGTCGATCAGGTCGCACAGGTCCGCATGCTGCCGAGCACAGTCAGCCTCGAGGAGGTCTTCGCCGCCCAGCGCGAGCCCAAGCGCGGCGTGGTGCCCTTCGGCATTTCCGAGGTGGGCTTGGTGGCTGCCGAAGCCGACTTCAACCGCAACCCCCACCTGCTCTTCATCGGCAACCCGGAGTGCGGCGTATCGAACTCCGTGGCTGCCGTCGCGCGGGCGATCATGCGGTCGTACCGACCCGAAGAAGCTCAGATCTATGTCATTGATCCGGGCAACTCGGTCGTCCGGGTGGTGCAAGGGCCGCACCTGGGTCGCTACATCGGCGAGGACGGTGTGGAGTCCGAGGGCTACACCTACTACGAGGACGATGTGCGGGCGATGACCCGCCATATCGACTCGCTCCTGGCCCCACGCATGCCACGTGGCCGCGCCGGACAGGAAGAACTCGCCCAGGCCACGCGCTCCTGGTCGGGACCGGAGATCTTCGTCCTCGTCGACGACGAACAGATCGTGGCTGGTTGGAGCGCTGGTGCCAACATGTTCCGCGCGGACGGTAAGGGTCCGGCGACCGAGGGTCTGACCAAATACATCGACCGCGCTCGCGAGGTCGGTCTGCACCTGATCATCGGGCGGCGCTTCCCGTGGGGGCCGGCGATGTCCTCTCCGCTGGCCGGACGGCTCATCGCGCAAACCGCCCCTCTGATCGTCATGGACGGCCACCGCATGGAGGGCGAGCTGATCAGAGGCGTTCGTGCCGCCAGGCAGCCGGCGGGCCGAGGAATCTACGTGACCGACCGGCTGTCGGCCCCCGCACAGATCGCGAAGGTGCTGCCCCTTGAGTGATCCGGGACATCGGCTCGGCGCAGCCGTCGACGCGGCAAGGCTGGACTTGGGCTTGTCGAAGATGGACCTGGCCAAGATCGCCAGGGTGGGTCGTTCCACGATCACCGACCTGATCAACCGCGGCAAGATTCCCGGCCGTGAAGTCACGCGGGGTCGCATAGAAGCCGCACTCGGATGGACCCCGGGCAGCTTCGCCACGGTGCTGGACGGGGCGGAACCTACGTTGCGCGCGGGGACCGAATACCCGCTGAGCGGGACCACGAAGGTACTGGTGGAGCAGCTCATGCAGATCGCGCACGAAGCCAGGGCCGGGTCCGCGGCCGCGGACACGTTGAGCAAGCGACTTGAGGTCATCGGCGATATTGCGGAATCCGCAGCTCAGCTGGCTACACGTACCCGTGAAAATAAGTGCACTTAGGGTCAGTCAGTAGCTGGGATAATGCAAAAAGAAGAAATGTCCGAGGGACAAGCGGACCAACGGCGAATATCAAAATTGTTGGCAGCGAATGTGGCTGCGCTGGTGGCAGCCACTGCGGAACCGCTCTACTCTCGGCTTATCAGGTACCTAGCGCCTTAGGGGAGGCTTATCGTGACCTTTTTTGTGGATCCAGTTGGCGTTGCTGCTCAATCCGTAGCTGAAGCGACCGGAACGGCGACCACCGCCGGCGTGCTCGCGGGCTCAGCACCGGCGATGACTGCCGTTGTCCCGATGGGAAGCGAGGAGGTCTCCGCCCTTCTGGCCACCGCGATCCAGACGCACAACGCGCAGTTCCTTGCCCAGACCGGCGTCAGCGTCGCGGACCGGGGAATGTTCGCTGGCGATGTCGGTGTCTCCGGTGTGATGTCTGTGGCAACCGAGGCCGTCAACCAGGCCTCGCTGCTCCTCTGAGCACATGCCCGCTCAATATTGGGGGCTTACACCCGAGACCAACGCCATCCGGCTGACTACCGGACCAGGCGCGGCGGCCATGACATCGGTCGTGGCCGGCTACCAGGCCGCCGGGGTCACCCACATTCAGCAGGGCGCCCAGATGATGGCGACTGCGGCGACGACCGCTACCGGCAGCTGGTGGGGGAAAGGTGGCACCTCCATGATGGCTGCTGCTGTTCCGAAGTCGGAGTGGCAGATTGAGGCCGGCGCTCATGCGGAGAAGGCCAGTGGTCTGATCGGCGCTGCTGCTGGTGCCCATTCTGCGGCGGTCGCGGCGACCATTCCGTATCCGGTCGTCGTTGCCAACCGCATCCGCGAGGCAACGCTGCAAGCTACGAACATCATTGGCCAGAACACCCCCGCCATCGCCGAGGCTGACGTCGAGTACGGCGAGTACTGGGCGCAGAACGCGACCGCGATGACCGGCTACTCCAGCGCCGCGGCCAGCATCGTGTCCGGCCTCAGCGTCCCGCTTCGCCCACCGCTGGCCGCCGGAGGCAATCCGGCCGCGTTGGCGGCAGGGGCGGCCAGCATGGGCGCGCAAGGAGTCCAGACCGGTGTCCAAGCGTCCATGCAGGGTCTCAGCGCCCCACTACAGGCCGCGGGTCAAGCCGTCTCGTCGGCGGCCCCGGCCGCGCTGTCGGCGGCGACCAGCGCCGGCCAGTCAGGCGGCGAGGGCGATGTGGGCACTACCGGCACCCCGCAACTCGCTCAGCCGGGTGGAAGCGAACTGCTCGGTAGCAGCCAATCGATGATGGGCATGGCGAGCTCGCTGCCCTCCATGGCCCAGGGAATGACCCAGCCGCTGTCGCAGCTGGCCCAAGCGCCTATGCAGATGGGCAGCCAGCTGAGCAGCATGATGGGCGGCATGGGCGGCATGGGCGGCGGACCGTTCGGCGGACTATCGGCCAACGCTCCCGGCGCCAACCTCGCTGCGTCTATGAACGGTGTCAGCGGCGGCTTTGGATCCGGCGGTGGCCCGGTGACGGCCGCGCTCACCAAACCCGCCGGCGCCAGCATGGGCAGTGGCCCGATCGGGATGCCCTCGGCGTGGTGGGGCCCAGCCTCGGCCGCAGACGGGTCGAGCGCGCCCGGCCAGAACAAGCCCTCGGCGGCCGCACGCGCAGGCATGCCGGGCATGGCTACGGGCCCGATGGGCTCCGGCATGCCCGGAATGATGCCGATGGGCGCCGCCCAGGCAGGGCAGCGCCGCGATCAAGGCGCGAGCCGCAGCGAGGACGACACCTCCCTATCGGTGGTCCTCGACGACGCGGACGCTATCCCCATCCTGACCGCCAATGGCGTGGTCTACACAGACGGGGGAGGGTGATCGCTCGGCGACAACCGGCGCAACACATGACAACCAACCAGCACACCCATCCCATACGGGACTCGAAAGGAAGTGGACATGTTCCAGACTGACTCAACCAAGCTGCGCAACTCGGCCAGCCAGCTCGACGAGATCAAGAACCAGACGCTCAACGCCCTGGGCCGCTACATGACGATGAACCAGGACCTCGGCGGGAGCGCCTTCGTCGGCATCGCCTCCGTGGCCTCGATGAAGACCACCGAGGAAGTGGCCACCACCGGCCGCAACGTCTCGGCCCGGTTCGATCAGGTGATCCAGGCCATGCAGACCGGCGCCAACGAGTACGACCGCGTGGAGGCCGAGAACCAGGCCAAGCTGTCCAGCGTCGCCACCCAGGCGTAACCCAACTACCGACAACAACTTTCGAAGGAGAACCCACATGGAGGGTATGCGGTACGACCAGGCGAAGATGATGGACCACGTGGCCGCCCAGGCCGGCTTGGTCTCGCATCTGAACGGTCTTCAGGAGCAGGCACTGCAGGTTCTCGCCCAGACGCAGGACTTCTGGAGCGACAAGGGTGCCAACGCCTACGCCGAGGCTCAGCGTTCGATCACGCAGGCCTACCAGCAGGTCTTCGAGACCATCCAGCGGCACGGCGGCGCCCAGGGCGGCGCGGTGCAGAACACCGATATGGGTGACGCGGCGAACGCTGCCCGCTTCGTCGGCATCTGAGTAAGGACTGACCCATGGGAGCGCAGCTGTCGACCACCTCCGAAGGACTGTGGCTGACAGCTGCGCTCTCTGGCGTCACCAGACTTCCTGCGGCGCTGCGCGTGCGGCCTGTGGGCGACACCGAGGCTATGCTGGCCTCCCACCCCGGCCTGCAGGTACTGGAGGAGGCGGGGGTCTGCCAGGGCCGGACACTGGACCCTGATGTGCAGGAATGGCTTTGGACACTGGGCCGCTGCGATATCGACGTGTCAATCAGGGTGTCCCGCCCGGACGCGAAGTCTGAGCGTCTCACCGGCCCCCCAGAAATCTTTACGCCGCCAGCGGATCCGCTCAAAGAGCCTCTTGCTGCCGCGGCAGCGCTACGCGCATGGCGCGCACACCAATCTGCCGATCGGACAGCGGTTCTGTGTCGCCGTGACGGTAAATGGGTTGTCGCAGCGCGCGTGTGGCGAAGCGGTGAGGAACCGCTCGACGAAGTGACCATCAGCCCCCTCGACGGTGACACTACTGTTTTCGAGGCTGTGAACGACTTGCTCGGGGAGGAGATCCCGGCCGAGTTCGAGGGCGTCAACATCGAGGCCGAACAGCTGGAGTCAGTGCTGGGCAGCTGGCAGTCGGACCCGCAGGGTTACGACGTGATCGGGGAATTGCTGAAGCTAGGCCTGACGGCACGCCAGGCTCGCGTTATCGTCGCCGTGTCCGATACCGGGGCCGTGCGCGCGGCCATCGGCGCCACCCAATATTCAGTGGATGGTCCTGAGTTTGCCGCTACGGGTGCGATGGTTGTCGACTCCCTGATGGGCAGGGTCGTCATCTCCTCCAGTACCACCGACGACCAGCAGCGCTGGACAATGCTGTTTCCCGGCACCGCGGCGCGGATCAATCGCGCGGTGAGCGACGTGCTGAAGGACCTGCCCAGCGGTGCTGGCTGGGACCAGCATCAAAGAATTCAGACATTTCACGCACACTGATGTGCTTAACGTCGTGGACGCCTGAAATGTGTGGTTGGTAGTCTTTCTGCGACGGTGATATTCACCGATTCGAGGAGCCTTTAGCGCTCCCCGGTGGAAATCGGCAGGAGGGCGGGGCTACATGACCGAGTCCAGAGATCAACAGTTCTTCGACGCACTGAACAACACGGGGCGCGGCGATGACGACGAGACGCGCGGGAGTGCACCAGGGGCCGCAAGCGCCGGCGACGAAACGCCGCCAGCAGGCCCCAGCTATCCGCAGCCACCATTTGCTGCTACAGACGAGCCCCAGGGCGACCCTGCCGGCGGCCGGCACCACATCGACCCACCCGGCGACAGCGGCGGGGGATGGGGCCAACAGCCACCGACGACGGGTCAGACCCCACCGACGAACAACGTGCCGCGCGGGGATGCCGCAGCGCCCCCACCGGGTTATCCCGCGGTTCCCTGGCCGCCTCAGTCGCTCGAAGGCCCCAACCAGAGCCTCGAATCCAGCCCCATCCAGGGTGAGATACGCACTCCGGCAGCGAAATTCCCGCCTGCGAACGATGAGCCAACAGCCCAAGTGAACGCGACGCCTAGACCGCCCACGGCCGAAGGTCCGCAGCACCACGAACAGGGACCTGCAGCGCCGCCGTGGAGCGCACGCCCGGCTGGACAGCCATCAGCCTTCGGCAATGACGTACCACGCCAGGAGGCAGAACCGCCGGGACGACCGGCTCCTCGGCCGGTCGCGCCGGAGGAACGCACACAGTTTCTGTCTCGCGAAACGCTGCGAAACGCGTTGGGATCCAACGCAACACCACCGCCTCCTCCCGGTTGGCCGGCTCAGGGCGGTGCCCCCCAGTCAGGCGGGGGACAGCGACCCACCCAGCCACCGCCGGGCTGGTCGGCGCGGGCGCCGGAGTCGCGGCAAAGTGAACCCGTAGCGCCCAGCGGGCCGCGACCGCCCGAATGGGACTGGTCCCACAACACCGGGTCCGGGGGTGCTGAGCTGCGCAGCGAGCAGATTTCCGCTTCCGAACTCAACACTCCACGCAAGATCCCCTCGTCACGCGGATGGCGAAAGTGGCTCTACTACGGGACATTCAAGCTCATCAACACCGGCGAGTCACCGGATGAGCAGCTGCTGCGTAACCTCAACGCGACGGTCGCCGGCCACCTGCGCGGCACCTACTCCATCGTGGTGCTGGGCGGCAAGGGTGGCGTGGGCAAGACAACGACCACCGCGTCGATCGGGTCGACATTCGCCTCGCTGCGCAAGGACAAAGTGATCGCCATCGACGCCAACCCCGATCGCGCCTCGAACCTGGCCGATCGGATCGACCCCAAAGCCACGAACTCCTACAAGGACGTGCTGTCGGATCGAAACCTGAATGGTTACAGCGATATTCGCTCGCACGTCGGGATGAACGAGTCTGCCGGCCTCGATGTCCTAGGCAATCGATACCAAAGCGATCGTCAGCCACTGACTGCGCAGGTGTACACCGACACTCATGCGGTGCTGCAGCGCTTCTACAGCGTGTTGATCAGCGACTCCGGCACCGATGTCGACCACCAGGTCATCCCCGGCCTGATGAGCCGCGCCGACGCCTTGATCATGGTGGCTTCGACAGCGCCGGACGGCGCGAAAGGCGCTGCTGAGCTGATGGATTGGGCCTACGAGGCTGGTTATCACCGGTTGCTACAACGCACCGTCGTCGTCATCAACGATGTGCGGGGCGAGACAGGCAAGGCTCACCGCAAGTTGGTGGAGTCGCTGGTGGAGAAGTTCTCTCGCTGGGTCAGCCCGCAACGCGTCTTCGTCGTCCCGTTCGATCCGCATATCGCCTCTGCTGGGGTGATTGACATCAACGAGCTGCGCCCGGAGACACGGCGGCGCTACCTGGAAATCACCGCTCGGCTGGCCTCGGGCTTCAACAGCAGTGAGGACGGGAAGTGAACCCCGCCGAGCCGTCCACCCCGGCGCTGTGCCGGGTCGCGCTCCTGGTGGGTGAGGACTTCGAGATCGACTACTCCCTGCCCGCCGGGGTGGCGCTGATCGCGGTCACCGAAGACCTGGTGGCCCGCGTCAACGAGGTTCTGCGCGAACGGGGCCGCCCACTGCTCAATCCCGAGCAGAGCTACCGGTTGTGCCGCGCGGACGCACAACCGCTGGACCCGCAGAAGACGCTGGATGAGTGTGGGGTGCTCGACGGGGAGCAATTGTGGCTGCTGCCGGCGGCCTCGGCCGAGACCTACGAACCGGTGACGGAAATGGTCTCGACCGCCATCGCGCGGGCCGCCAATCAGCTGCTGGCCACCCTGACACCCGACATGGGCCGCAAGGTCGCCAGCTGGCTCACCGCAGGCGTTGTGGGGTGGGCATGCCTCATCCTGGTCAACTGGTGGTGGAGCATCGGCGGCACCGACGCCTCGTACGGCTGGATCGGCGCAGCCTCGGCTTGGACGATGCTGGTGGCGCTCGTCGCGGCAGCCCGCGGACTGTCCAAGGCAGACCCCAGCACTGTGGCCGGCCGTGAGCGCCGCGCAACCGGTCACGCACTGTCCTGGGTCGCGCTCATTCCCGCGGCGGCTGCCGCGGCCATGTCCCTGCCGGGCACCCCGAGCCTGTGGCACCTCGCCGCACCGCTTGTTGCCGTCATCGTCGGGGTCATCGTGCTCGCCACGATCTGGGGCCGCCATATCGTGGCGATCGCCGCGATTCTGACCGTCAGTGCGTTCGCCTTCGTGGCGGCGGTCGTCGCGGCCTCGACGTGGGAGGTCCGTCCAGAACGGGTCGCCGTCATCGCCATGATCGGCGTGGTTATCGCCGTGACGTGGGCGACCAGCACCGCCGTCGCCGCCTCCGGCGTGCCGACACCGCTGTTTCCGTCCGTGACCAATCGCGGCGTCTTCGAGCGGCTGCCCGGCCAGCCCTCCGACACCGTGTCGCCAGTCGGCCCGACCGGAGTGGCCACCGCGGAACAGGTCCGCGCATGGGTGATGCGCGGTAACAACACCTTGACCGGCATGATGATTGGGCTCGCCGTGGTGACCATCGTCGCCGCCCGCTACGCCGTGGTACCTGGCCAGCCCGGCGGATGGCGCTACACCGCCTTCGTGGGAGCGGTCTGTGTGATCCTGGTGCTTCGCTCACGCTCGTTCGTGGACCGCTATCAGTCCGTCACGTTGATGGTTGCCGGTATGGGGGCAGCGGCAGTGGCCATCGGCCGCTACGCCGCCAGCGATTCCACCAGCTTGAAGGTGGCCATGATTTGCGTCGCGGTCACCCTCGGCCTCGCCGTGCTGGGACTGCTCTCGGCGCTTGTGGTGCCCTTCCGCGAATACACCGCCCCGATGCGCCGGTTCGTGGAAATGATCGAGTACGTCTTGTTGCTCGCGCTGCTGCCCTGGGCACTGTGGCTGCTCAATCTGTATCCGGTAATCCGCAACGCAGTCAGGCACGGGATATGAGCCGCAAGCCTTTTGCCGACCGGGTGCGTACCGGTGCTGGACTGGTAGGCACGGTTGCGCTGCTCGCCGCCACCAGCATGGGAGCCAGCTGGGCGATCACCCCACCGGTGGTGCCGCCCGGCCCGCCACCGCCAGATCCCGCGCCAGCCCCAGACTGGCCGATGAAGCAGACGCGCGCGTGCACGCTGACCGGTGTCGTCCCCGGCAGCGATCTGCGCGAGCTGCCCCCGGCGCTGGCAATGCTGGATATGACCGCGGCGTGGCAAGAGTCGACCGGTGCCGGGGTCGTCGTCGCCGTCATCGATACCGGGGTGGCGCCCTCTCCGCGCCTGCCGCACCTGGTGGCAGGCGGGGATTACGTGTTGGCGCAGTACGGTGATGGGCTCTCAGATTGTGACGGACACGGGACTTTGGTCGCATCGTTGATCGGCGCAGCACCTTCGGGTGCCCCGCTGCCGGTGCGTCCGGCGGGCGCCCAGGTGGCACCGCCACCGCCCGCAGCCCCGGCGCCACAACCGATTCCACCGCCACCGCCACCGCCCACAATCACCGTTACCAAGACCACCACCGAGCCTCCGCCTCCGCCCCCGCCACCGCCGGCAGAACCTCCGCCGCCGCCGGGGCCGCCCGGGCCACCTTCGGCGTGGGGCCCCAGCGGCAGTGTCGCCCAGGCGCCGCAGCGTCCCCATCCACAGCTGCCGCCCCCGACTGGTGGCCCCGATGGCCTGGTCGGAATCGCCCCGGACTCAGTGATTTTGGCGATCCGACAGAGCTCGCAGAACTTCGGGCTGAAAGATCCCCGCATCGATCAGGACCAAGAACAGGTCCGCAGAACCGGCGACATCAACACGCTGGCGCGTGCGATCGTGCATGCCGCCAACCTCGGCGCACGAGTCATCAACATCTCGCTGGTGTCCTGCATCCCGGTAACCAAGCCCACCGACCAGGCAATCCTAGGCGCGGCACTGCGCTATGCAGCGGTCGACCGCGACGCGGTGATCGTCGCGGCCGCTGGCAACGCGGGCACCCAGGGATGCAGTCAGAATCCGCCACCACCGACCGGCGCATCCGGCTGGGATGAAGTGGTGACCATCGCCTCACCGGCCTGGTTCGACGACTACGTGTTGGCGGTGTCGGCCACCGACAACTTCGGCACACCGCTAATGGGCCAAGCTGCGTCGCTGCACGGGCCGTGGGTAGACCTCGCGGCGCCGGGGTCTGACATCGTGGGCTTGTCGACCTCAGGAAACGTCATCAACGCCTCGATCGACGAGGACAAGTTCAAACCCATCATCGGTTCCTCGTTCTCGGCGGCCTATGTCTCTGGAGTGGCAGCACTGGTGCGGGCCAAGTTCCCGCAGCTGCCCGCGGCCGAAGTCATTCACCGACTCACGGCCACCGCGCACGCACCTGCGGGCGGGCGCGACAACGTGATCGGCTACGGCGTGGTCGACCCGCTCGCTGCACTGACCTGGGACGTGCCGCCAGCTCCGGCCAAAGCACCGACACCCACCGAAGCGCCCTTGCACGTTCCGCCACCCCCACCGCCGCCGGATCCGCGACCGGCACGCATGCTGGCTGCCCAGATTGGGGCTGGCGTGGTGCTGGTTGGCGCGGTGCTGTGGGGGACAACTGTCTGGCGAAGGAAGCATCAACGATGAAGGAACGCACCTGGAGCGCGCGCGCCGATCTGCGCGCGGCATTGCCCACCGAAATTCTCGCCGTTGTCGGCACGGCCATCGCCATCGCCTTCGACGGGCCATGGTGGGCCGGTGCAGCCGGCGGCGCGGTCCTCGGCGCACTGCTGCTGATGGTGAAGGTGTCGCGGCTGACACCCTGGCAGTGGCTCACACGATCCATCGGACGGCTCCGCCATAAGGAACACCGTGTGGAAACCGGCGAGTACGTCGACGTCGACAGCGATGGGCAGCCCTTGGGCGTGCACGTCAATGAGCACACCCTGGTCACAATGGTCAACGTGTGGGGTCGGCCCTACATCCCCACGCTGCTGCGTCCGCAGGGTGCTGAGACCCCGAACACGTTGCCACTGAGCGTGATTGCTGAGCAGATGCAACGGTTTGGACTTGGTGTGGACGTCGACGTCATCGCTCAAGGCCGCCGCACCGCCAGTGACAACTATGGCCAGTTCTACGCCCAGCTCCTAGCCGACCGACCCGCAGCCGGACAGCGCAGCACCATGCTGATGATCCGCATGGACACCCGCGCTCCGGACACCACGGCCGGGCTGATGTGGCGCACCGATGCCGCTGGCGCCGTCGCCGCAGTCACCCGTCGCATCACACGTGCGTTGCGCCAAAGCGGTTGCCGCGCAGAACCAATGACGGCCGCCGACATGCGCCAGGCTGTTCTGGACATGCACGGCGGCAGCAAGGAAGACATCGAGAGCACCTTCCGCGAGGGCTGGAAAGACCTCACCCACCGTGGGGCCCACGTCACCAGCTACTACCTCAGCTCTGAGGACCTCACGGCGGAACGCCTCGATGACATGTGGGCAATCGCCTCAGAGCACACGCTGCTCGCGCTGCACTTGCGCCGCTCGAGCG
Organism: Mycolicibacterium flavescens; assembly: GCA_900637135.1. Taxonomy (NCBI): domain Bacteria; kingdom Bacillati; phylum Actinomycetota; class Actinomycetes; order Mycobacteriales; family Mycobacteriaceae; genus Mycobacterium; species Mycolicibacterium flavescens. The sequence continues at coordinate 2,405,416 of LR134353.1, read as the reverse complement.
AGGGGATCACCGTGTCGGCCACGGTGCGATTCACCACGGCGCAGCCGCTGCTCACCCCCCCAGCGGTCATCCTCAACCGCTACACAGGTCGCCAGTGGTGGGCGCTGTCTGCGCTGCTGCCCGGATCCGACCGGATCAACGGAATGCCGGCGCGAACGTTGACATCCGATCTCGACGCAGCCGTGGCCATCGGCTCGTCGGGGGTCATGCTGGGCAAAGTCGACGATGCGCTGCTACTCATGCCGCTGCGCGACCCGGCTGGGCCCACCCGCATCGTCATCGATTCCGACGACGATTTCGCTGTCCGGCAGCTCATTCGCCGCGCCTCTGCCAGCGGTGAAGTGGTCGCCGTGTATGACCCGCGCCGCCGGTGGGCCATGGCAGCCGCGTCGTCGCGGATCTGGAACACCACCGATCTGCGCGCTCAGCCGCCGCGACCCCCAACGGTGGTGGTGCACAACGGGTCAGCCAATCCCTACCCCGGCGCTCTCGTCAGCATCAGCGTCGGCGCGGGACCCCGGTCGGTTGAGCCCGACGTACGAATCACTCAGCGCAACGGACGAATCCGCATCGAAACCGAGCGCTTCACCGCTCGCCTGGACGCGGTGACCTTCCGCAACGAGCAGACCTTCCTGAACTGAGGAGGAGAGGTCGTGCATGCACGACCTCATCAGCGGACAGGTGCGGGGCGAAGGGCGCGGCCCGGTTCAGCAATGAACGCCTTTCCGTGGACCGCCACGACATGAGTCCACTGTGCGCCATCCCACCAACGGTGCGCGAAAGCCGCCGAGGGGTCGGAATACCAACCCGCGACGGGCAACGCGGCCTGCTCAAGCATTCTGTCCCCACGCGCCCCCTCCAGAGTCTCTGCCGCCACCTCTCGCCGCTCGTCCTTTGCAGGTGGGCGCTGCAACTCGATGTCAACATCGCGGAGAATGCTCAGATCCAGCGTCCAATCGATACGCGAGCGGCGCTGCCAGATCCTAAACGCCTGCTGGACATGGAGTTCGGCGGCATCACGCGACCATCCGTTGACGGCTACTAGCTGCATCAGGGCACGGCTGCGGAAGCCGCGCACTTCGGCCAGGCCAAAGTGGGTCGCTTCGTGACACCAGGTGCACAAGCACACCAAGCGCATCAGTCGCTGAGTCGTTGACGCCTCGTCATAGAGCCATCGCTCGTGGGCTTCAAGGTGGACACCGGCGCTAGGGTCCCTTCCCTCGCCACATATCTCACACCTCTGTCCAGCGCGCCGATAGATCACCTTCCGCAGCCGGTCCCAGTCGCTAGCGACAACGCAACTGCGGACATTGGTAAACCAGCACGACTCTGGGATGAGATCGACAAACAGTCCGGCCCCGAATGAGCGGTCCTCGCCGGGCAGAAGCTCAGGAAGTGGTTCACGGCCTGCCCAGCGCTGCAGCTGGGACATGTTGGGGCGGGGGGCGTACCAAGAGCGCCGGGATGCATCCCAGCGTGCTCCGGCGGCTTTCGCGGCCTCCTTTTCGGAGAACGGTACCTCCAACCACAGCCGGGATTCTGTGCCCGAATCCGTCATGCCTCGATTACAGCTCACCGGGGCGACAAGCGCTGGCGCTGCAACTAACCAAGCAGCGCGGAAGGGATGGCTATGGCCGCGGCTAGCACGGCAGCCAGGTACCAGATGGTGCCGGCGCCAGCGACGGTGGCGGGGAGGGCAAGCCGGGTCCAGTTGACCGGCGCCGGCCTTCGGCGCGGGACGGGCAGGGCGTCTGATGAGCGGTTCCCCGTAGTCGGGGCGGGATCGAGCAGCGTCGGCATCGACACGGGCGCCGGGCCGAGTATCAGGGTGTCGTCAACGTCGCGTTGGGCGGGCGTCAGCGGCCACCAGTCGCTGGAGCCGTCGATGGCCAACCATCCTTCGAGGACTCCGTAGGTGGCGGCGGCGGCAAAGGTGGCGGGGATCTGGGCGAGCAGCCACGGGATGAGCAGCGTGCTGGCCAGCGAGGGGTTGGGGTCATACAGCAGCGGCAAGGGTGCGCCGCTGATGATGGCGGCCCAGAGCAGCGCCGCAATGGGGTACGCCTGCAGACGCTCGGGGATCAGTCCAATGATCAGCCTGTACAGCATCTGGCCGGCCGGCCAGCCGATCGGTGCGGCCGCGGCGAGGACGGCGACGACACCGGTTTCGAGGGCACCGGTCGTGGTGGAGGACGTGCGGAAGATCAGCGGCGGAGTCACCTGATCGTCGTGCGGGTCGGGTCGGGCACCCACTTTGGCGCGGCTCCGGGCACGGATGCGCTTGCCGAGCAGCTCGGCGCGGCGCTTCTGGAACATCCAGATGCCGGCGCGCGCGGCGATCCAGGCACGGCGCTCCTCGTCAAATACCTCAGCGGGCATGGCCGGACCCAAGCAGATCCTCCACCAGCTGCTCGGCGGTGTGCAGCTGGGTCCGGATGCTTTCCAGGACTGTGACCACGTGCTCATGCGCAGGGCATGCCGCGTCACTCGGCGCCGGAATGCGCGAAGTGGGGGCACCGCCGCTCATCACAGTCTCGGCCGAGCCCGGCGCCCATCCGAGCGCGCGGTCGATGCGCTCCAGGGTGGATCGAGACAACCCCCGGTCCCCGGTGAGGGCTTTGTTCATCGTCGAGGGTGACGGCCCGCCGCGGGCGAACATCTGCGCGCGGCTGATGCCGAGTGCGCGTCGCCGCTCGGTGACGAAGTGGTGCAGCCGCTCGATGCCCTGTTCTGGTGCCTCCATGCGCTAACAGAATCATATTTCGCCCTTAGTCGTCCATGAGTGTGGACACATTTGCCCCTTAATGGATACGGTGCGGTCACAGAGTTGAGCATAAGCCGATTCGAGGGAGGCTTGACGTGAAGATCGTGCTGATGGTGGCGGCGGGGGTGGCGGTCGGTCTGACCGTTGTCGTGGCCGTACTGGTCCAGATACTTGTCCAGCTAGCCCCGGTCCTGGCGGTAGTGGCGCTCGCCGCCTTGGTGCTGCATGTGCTCCGCCGGCGTGGGCGCGGCCGAGTCGCTCCCGCCGCGCAGTGGGCGCCATACCCCGCGGTTCCCCCGCAGCCCGCTCCTACCGCTGCGGCGCTACCGCTCGCTGAGATGAATCCCGCAGAGGAGCTGCATCTGCGGTGGGGGCCGCCCGAGACGGAGGAGGACCTCGACGTCGCTCCGGCCATGACTCACGCAGCGGGGACGCACGTGCGGCGTCCTCGCGCAGGAAACCGCCCGTCTGGCGCAGTCCGGGGCCGGCGGCCATGACGCGCGGTATCGACAACGACGAGTGGCTGAAGAACATCGGGGCGGTCACGGTTCACGATGACGATGACCGCGATGGCACCTTCGGCGCCGACAACGGTTCTCGATCGGCGCCCCCCTCGGGCGACGAGGAACCGCAGCCCGACACAGCCGACGACTCCGCGTCCGAACGACAGTCCCCAGACTTCGATGACGACGGCGACGGCGAGGAATCACCGCTGGGCTATGCCGAGGATGACTACGACTACGACGGTGACGGGCCCGTACTGCTCGGCGCACCCTTCGATGTCGGCGGGTCATTCGACGTCGGCGGTGCGGTGGTGGATCTAGACAGCACATCCTCTGACGCCGCCGCCATTCCCTCCAATGATTCGTCGCCGCGCCGATACACCCCGTGGGTAGTCGCCGCGCTCGGCGCTGCGGCCGTCCTGGGCACAATCATCACCCTCGTCGTCACCATGGCCAACTCGCCGAGCGCGGAACCATCCAAGCCAGCCTCCGCCCCGGTCGCGCCCCGTGTGGTCGAGGTGGCGCCACCCAGCCCTCCCCCGAACACCGATGGGCCGCTTCCCTTTACGGCGTCCTCGGACTGCCCACCGGGATCGACCTCAGCGCAGTCGGTAGCCGACCCCAGCTCCACGACTCCGTGGGTCTGTGTGCGGTCGGTTGACGGTCAAGTCCTGGAGATCGACCTGGGACGAACCTTCGTCATCACCGCGGTGTCCATCGTGCCGGGCGCAGTCAACAAAACCGAGGTCAGCCCGGATCAGCCGGACCCGTGGCTGCAGCACCGCGTGGTCACCCGTGTGCAGTGGCAGTTCAACGACACCGACCGCACGGTGAAGAACCAGAACACCGGCAATGTCCGTGGCGAAGCCGTGGAATCCATCCGCCCCGGCGTGCTGGCCTCGAAGATCACGCTGATCATCCAAGAAACCAGCCGCCCGCCCGCGATCGCACCAACTAACTCGCCGGCCGCACCGCCACCGAGCGCCGGCCCGTCAATCCTGGGCGACATTCTCGGCGGCAACCAGGGTGCCGCGCCGACACCAGTCCCCGTGTTCCCCGGCGGGTCGACGCCGCGGGATCCGGCTGACGGCACCTTCGCCGTGTCGAGCATCAAAATCATTGGACACAAGGCGGTTTGACAATGCAACTGACCAACACCTGGCGGCGACGACTCACCACGACCGGCCAAGGCAGCGCCAAGGTGATCGTGACGATTCTCGTGGTCTGCTCGGTCATCAGCGGAGTGTCCACGCTGTGGCGGTGGGTGTTCCCGCAAGACGAGACCCCGGTGGCAGTGACCGCGCGCTCGGTGGGCAACGAGACCGCCCTGGTGGAGAGTTACGCAATCGACTGCGTGACAGTGCTTCTGACAGCCAGCAGCAGTCGGGCCGGTGAGGTGGCGCGCTGCTTTCCCAACAGCACCGATATGTCGCTGCCCACCACCTCCCCGCTGATCGTTTCGGCGCAGGCTGCATCTGCGACCTTCCTCGGCCAAACGACGCCTGGCGTCGCGACCTACGGCGTCATCGTGTCCGTGACCGAGCAGTCCTATACCAACGCCCCTCCGGTGCGCAGCTACTACCAGCTCCCGGTCAGTGTCTACAACGGTGCTGCTCCCCGGGCTATGGCCAAACCGGCACGCCGCGACCCGCCACCACCCGGGGTCGACGTGTCGCTGGACTACCCGGTGACCATCACCAACGATGCCGTTCTGGCGGCGGTGATCAGCGGCTTTGTCACGTGCTACCTCACCGACGCCAACGGGATCGAACGATTCGTCACCGTGGACTCGGGGCTGGGTCCGCTGCGCGCCTACTCCACCGCCGCGGTGACCTCAATCCGCGCGCAAAACCCGGTCCCGGAGGCCCCGGCCGAAGGCGGCGAGCTGCGGGTCTGGGTGACGGTCAGCGCGCGAGCAGCCGACTACACCTCCACGCCACTGGAGTATCCGCTCACCCTGCGCGCCACCGGCGGCGCCTGGTCGGTCGCGGCCATTGACGTGGTTCCGGCGATCGACCCTGATGCCCCGCCCACCCCCGTCGCCGTGGGCACACGGTGAACATCCCTTCGTAGCTGCGGCACCCCGCCGCCAGCTCGGTCCATCCACCATCACACTGAAAGGGAACACCAATGGATATCGCCTCGAACACAACGGTTCTGGCAGCACAGGGGATCGTGGGCATGTCCCAAGAGATCTTCTCGATCGTCGTCGTCGTCGGCGGTCTGGCCGCCATGGCGCTGGGCATCGCGGTCGGCCTGCGCAACGGCTTCAAGCAGGGAATCGGATCGGCCATCGGCGCCGTGGTCGGCGGCATCATCTTGTCGCTGATCATCGCCAACGTCGCCGGCTTCCAACAGTCAGGCAACCAAGAGCTGGAACAGCGCGGCATCGTCTCCGTCTACGGGCGATGACGCAACGAATGTCTGAGCTGGCCGCGTCGCTGCTTGGCTTCCTCATCATCGCCGCGCTCATCTACGCCACCACCGGGCTGATAGACGACGCGAACAACCAACCCATCCTCATCAGCCACCACGAAGAGAGCTGACCATGCCCAACAACGAGGTACCCACTGGGGAGCCGGCGAAGGTCTTCACCGGCATCCGCGATGTCCCGATCTACGCCGGGGAGTCCTCGACCGGGAACCGCCTGCCTGGCGGCCCGTACCGCAGTGCCGAACTCATTGCGATCGGCATGATCATGTTGCCCGCGCTGTGGTGGTTCCGCACTCACGAAGGCGCCGGGTTCAGCGTCCTGGGCATCGCTGCCGTGGCAGCTGTCGTCGTGACGGTGATCCTGCGGATGGTCCTGCCCAAGCGGCGACCGTCGCTGGCCGCGCGCGCCAGCTTCGCCCTGGCGTCGATTCTGCCCAAGAACGGATGCGCAGCGCGCCCGGCGACCAGGAGCGGTCATGGCACGCAACGCTGATCCGCGCGTCGATCATCTCTTCGATCCGCCGCTGGCCGTGATCGGCAACCTGCGCTTCACCCGCGGCGGGGTGTATGCCGACTACCTCATCGACGGGCTGCCGCTTGTCCTGCGACCGCTGCGCACCCACGAACGGGGCAGCCGGTTCTACCGCAATTTGGCCCGCGCACTGCCCTCGGGGTGGTCACTGTCCGGACTGTTGGACACCACCGATCCAAACCGACTGATGCGCAACATCGTTGGCAACCACAGCCACCGACCAGGCTGGGTAGAGCACTGCCGACTGTGGGAGCCCACCTTCAACCCCGCCGCCGCACCCGCGGGCGCACCGGTGTTCCTGGAAGAGCGACGTCGCGGCTGGCTGACCTTCCCCGTCGATAGCGGCAAAGGCGGTCGCACCGCAGCCGGAGCTGCCACGAAGGCCAAGGACTGGGTAGTCGGTCGCGACGTCGATTCGGACACCTCGGTCGCCGCCTATGCACGCCTGGCCGCCGAGGTGGTCGCCTCGCTGCCTCAACAGTTCAGCGTCCGACCGGCAAGTCCACTGCAGATTCTGTGGCAGCACCGACACAACGTCTTTCGCGGGACCCTGCGCGATCCGATGCCGCCGGCCTCGGCCGGCCCAGACCGGCTCACCGCCGCTGACTTCCTACGCCCTGGCGTCGACGAGGGCGCCAACGCTGTGCGCTCCTCCTGGTGGCCGACGATGCGCCCCATCGTGCGCCTCTATGACGCCGACCACCCGGACGGTCCGTGGAGCTATCAGGCCCTGCTGCCAGTCACGCACTTCCCCGACACCGGCCTACGGTTCACCAAGGCGGCGTACCTGTATGCCCTCGATAACGTCGACACCGAAGCCGCCATCGACTGGATGCAGCACGTCACCGTGCGCAGCCCCGACCGCGCGGAAGCGCTCAACGCGCGCGCGGCCAAGAACATCAAAGACCAGATGCGCCAACGGGGCCGGATGATCGAAGAGGACGACGAACTCGACATCAAGCTGGCCAACACGCGCGAGTACAACGCGCAGATCAAGGCCAATCCCAGCGAGCGGGAGCTGGACGTAGCCACCCTGATCGCCGTGGGCGCTCCGACCTTGGAGATGTGCGAGGACGCGGTGAAACAGGTCCGCCACGAACTCGACCAGGCCGAGATTGCGGTCAGTCGGTGGCGCGGCGCGCAGTCCAAGCTGTGGTCGGCTTTCAATCCGGGCAGTGAGAAGCACGCACACCTTGACGAGTTCCGCGATCCGACCTCGGCGCACCTGTGGGGCCGGTTCACACCGCTGATCTCGACGCGGGTGGGCGACTCCCGCGGGACACCGCTGGCCGAGAATCAGAACACCCTGCGGCGTAGCCTGATCCTGCACGATCCTGAGGGCTGTGCCCGCCGCCACAAGAACACCGGCCTGATCGTCATCGGAGACCCTGGAGCGGGGAAGTCCAACCGCGCCAAGCTTTCTGGGATTGAGGTAGTCCTGCGCGGCGGCAAGGTCGACGTGTTCGACCCGGGCACCCACGGGGAATGGGGGCAGGCGTTCCGCAACGTCACCCACACGACAATTATCGATCTGGGCGATTCCCGGTTCAGCCTCGACCCGCTGCGTATGTTCGCCTTCCAGGAGGCCGGCGACGTCGCCGGCAACCACATCCTCCCGATGATCGGCGTTCCCGCCGACAGCGACATGGAGAATCGGTTTACGCTGCTGGTAAGCCCACAGATGCGTGAAGCCAACGGCATTCACTCCATGCGCTCACTCATCGGCTACCTGCGAGCTCAGCCCGACGCCAACAACGACATGCTGCTCGCGCGCCTGGAGGCCTGGTCCACCCAGCAAGCCGCCCGGGCCATCTTCGACGAGACGTTGCCGCCGTACTCACCGTCAGAGTCACTGGCCACGATCTGGCTGACCAACCGACTCGGCTTGCCCGATGCCGACGACATTCTCAACCCGCATCTGTACGACAAGCTGCCCAAGAGTGCTCGCGCGGGGATGGCGATTTATGGCCTGATCATCGACACCGTGCAGCGTCACCAGTTTCTGCACCGTGAGCAGTTCTCCACGATGATTTTCGAGGAGGCTGCCGAGCTGATGGCCTATCCCGCGGGCGCACGCACCGCCCACCGCATCACCCGCCAGGGCCGCAAGCATGCGACCGGTATCTGGTTGATTTCCCAGGACTACCGGGATTTCGCCCGGATGGGGGATAAGTTCATCACCCAAAAATGGCTGTTCGCGATCCGCAACGAGGAATTGGCGACCAAGACGCTGGAGTGGGCAGGGGTCGATCCCGAGCTGTACCCCGACGTGGTGCAGTCCTACTACGAGGACACCAGCCCGGCCGAGTCGGCCGACGACGAGGACAGCGACGACGAAGCATTCGGCAAAGTTCACCCCTCACGAATGGGGGAGGGGTTCATCGTTGATGAGCGCGGCCGGCGGGCCCGCTGCCGCTTCCTGGGTGCTCCCACCACGCAGATGGCCGCCGACGTCGACAGCACCCCGCCTCAAGAGGTTTTCGCATGACCTCCGGCGCGCTGACCCTGTGGTTGGCTGACCACCCGCGCGCACGACGCACCCTCGTGACGATGACGCTGACCTACACGCTGTCGTTCGTTGCCCTGCTGTGCGCGCCGAATGCTGTCGCCGCGGGCGGCTCCGCAGCGCTGGGCTGGACAGGACTGCGCGACAACGACGGTGTGCCGATCGCGTTCTACTTCCTGTCGATGGTGTCGGCGCGGGAGGCCGCGACCAACAACGGTCAAGACATCTCGATGATCGATCCGAGCACCTGGATGCCGTGGATGGCCGCGGCCATGGAACGCGCGGTCGACAACGCGACGGCGGCATGGTGGCTGGGCATGATCGCCGGGACGTTCATCTTCATCATGGCCGCTGCGCTGTGGTTTCTGCGCTTCGCGCTCTCCACCGGCTGGCTGGTCGCCATCGCAACCTTCGGCCTGCCGCTCTACAACGCGGTCGCCTCGCTGGTCAGCTCAATGATGCTGGCCCCCATCGCGATTACGGTCTGCGTCACCGTGGCGGGCTACCACATCCTGCGTGGCCACCCCGGCCGGGGTTGGGCCATGCTGGGCACCGCCCTTGTCCTGACGGTATTGCTGGCCACGGTGTTCTCCGACCCCATTGGCGACCTGTACAGCGAGCACGGTCTGCTGGCGCTGGGGCGTGGCACCGGGCTGGAGATCGCCCAGGCCGCCACCGGGGCACCGTTCGCCTCGGGCACCTCGCTGGACGCCAAGCTGGATGCCCTGATGGCCGACGTCGTGACGGCGGGCGTGCGCCATCCGCTGCAGGTCCTCAACTTCGGCATGGTCGTCGATGACGTCGGCGGATGCCGGCAGGCATGGAACTCGGCCATCACCAGCGCGGGCGGCGTTGATGGTCCCGGCCCGGCGCACGCCATGGCCAACTGCGGCGCCCCGCAGGCTCTGGCCTATGCCCAGCGCCTCGGGGGCTCGGACGCCACCATTGGTCTCCTGCTGGTCCTGGTCGCGATCGTGGTGGCCTTCTTTTACTTCTACGTCGGCCTGTCGGCGATGCTGGTCGGCATCAAGTCGCTGTACTTCGGCATCCTGGTCGGGCCGTCCTTCCTCATCGGCATGCTGGGTTTCGGACGGGCTCTGGCGTTCGCCAAGCACTGCGGCACAGAGCTTTTCATGCATGTCATCCAACTGATGGTGTTCGAGGTCTACCTCGCCGTTTCCGCAATCGGCATTACCTGGGTGCTGACCACGGACGCCTTCGGCGCATCCACGGCGACAGCGATTCCTCGGGTGCTCATCATGGCCGTGGCCGCCGGCGTTCTCTGGCTGGGTTTCCGGTTCGTCGACCGCTCCTTCCACGCCGACAGCATGGGCACCATCGGCCGTCAGGTCACCGGCGCGTGGCATGCCGGCACCGGCGCCGTCCGCAACGAAGCGGGCTCGTACCGCGACAAGGCGCAGTCCGCGAGTGCGCGTCTGGGACGGGGCGGCGGTAACGACACCGCAGGCGGCCAAGACGATGGCTCTGGCTCCTCGTCGGCACGGCGCACACCCGGCATGGAGTGGTTCAAGCCGCGCTCGTCGAGCACGGGGCGCACCGTTGTCACCGGTAGCGGAGCCGGGACCGGCAACGACGCGTCGCCGGCGAAGTCTGCTGTGAAATCGGCGGCCGCGACCGCCGCAATGAGCGCGGTGAAGGTCGCCGCCCCCGAGGTGGCCGTCCCGGTCGCGGCCGCGGCCAAGGCGGCCGGTGTCGCAAGCACCGCCGGGCACGTGCTCAAGAGCGCGAAGAACACCAGCAACTCGGCGTCCCGCGCCGCCCAGGGGGCGGGGGGTGAGGCTTCACCGGCCCCGCTGCGCCAGCCACGCCCGGACACCACTGGTGGCTCCGCGCCTTCTCGTGAACCCGCACAGGCGCCGACCCTGGCGGTTGCGTCCAGCAGAGTGGTGTACGAGTCGGACCTGATCGGCGGTACCGGCGTGTCGTAGCCGAGTGATTGAAGGTCATCGCGTGATTCTTCGAGGGACCGTCCAAAGTCACTCGAGCAAAGGAATCAACGCGATGACCACTGCCCACGATATCGACCTGCCCGCCGTGTTGGCCGAACGACTCACCAGCTGCCATCCCGATGTGCTGCGCGAGCTGCTGGCCACCTTCATCCACACGCTGATGGGTGCTGAAGCCGACGCCCTGTGCGGTGCGGGCTACGGCCAGCGCAGCTCCGACCGGACGAATTCCCGCAATGGGTATCGTCACCGCGAGTTCGACACTCGGGCAGGCACATTGGATCTGGCGATCCCCAAGTTGCGCCACGGCTCGTACTTCCCGGAATGGCTGCTGGAGCGCCGCAAGCGCGCCGAGCGAGCCCTGACCACCGTGGTGGCGACCTGCTACCTGCTCGGGGTCTCGACACGGCGGATGGACAAGCTGGTGGAGACCCTGGGCATCACCAGCCTGTCGAAATCGCAGGTATCGGTGATGGCCAAGGAACTCGACACCGCCGTCGAGTCCTTTCGGACCCGCCCCCTGGATGCCGGCCCGTACACGTTCGTCGCTGCAGATGCCCTGGTCCTCAAAGTCCGCGAGGGCGGCCGGGTGGTCAACGTGCACGCGCTGATCGCAACCGGCGTCAACGCCGAGGGCTACCGCGAAATCCTGGGCATCGACGTCAGCACCGCCGAGGACGGGGCGGGCTGGTTGACGTTCTGGCGGTCGCTGACCGCCCGCGGCCTGTCCGGGGTCAAGCTCGTCACCAGCGACGCGCACGCCGGCTTGGTGGCCGCGATCGGCGCCACGCTGCCCGGCGCGGCCTGGCAGCGCTGCCGCACCCACTACACGACCAACCTGATGGCGATCACCCCGAAAGCGTCGTGGCCGTGGGTACGCACCCTGCTGCATTCGGTGTTCGACCAGCCTGACAAGGAATCGGTTGCAGCGCAATACGATCGGATCATCGATGCTCTCGCCGATAAGCTCCCCAAGGTCGCCGACCACCTGGAATCCGCTCGCCCGGATTTGCTCGCCTTCACTAACTTCCCCAAGCAGATTTGGCGTCAGATCTGGTCGAACAATCCCCAGGAACGGCTCAATAAGGAGATCCGCCGGCGCACCGACGTCGTGGGCATCTTCCCCGACCGCGACGCCCTGATCCGCCTCGTCGGGGCCGTATTGGCCGAACAACACGACGAATGGGCCGAGTCTCGGCGCTACCTCGGCCTCGACGCGCTGAGCAAATCACGTGCCGTCAACGACACCCCGAGCGAACAGGAGGCCACGCCGGCGGCACTGACCGCCTGAACCATCACCTCGAAGAATCACCCGACGACGTCGTACACCACGTCCCTGGACTTGACCACCCTGGCCAGTCGCAGCACGGCGCAGACACCCGGGCGGCCCGCAGATGCGGGCTCTCAACCTCCGCGCGGCAACGGTGCCCCAGCAGGGACAATAGACATCGACGAGCGCCGCCAGAACGACACCGCGGCGCCTCGCGCCGCCCGACCGCCGCGACCACCCCGAGAGATTGGGTCATAGACGATGAGCACTGCGCGCGACTTTCTCGACGCCGGATTCGATGCTTTGGGCCTGCTCGGCAATCCAGCAGACCCCGCTACCGCGCGGGAGCGGTTCCGCCAGGCGGTCAGCATGGACCCCGGGATGTGCGACGCCTGGCTGGGGCTCATCGCCACCGGCGATCACTCCAGCCAGACACTGCGCCACGCCCACGAAACCAGCGCCACCGTGCACCGCGAGACGCGGCGCCTGGGTCTGCAGGACACTGCTCTGGAGGCCTCGGTGCCCTCGCCGGGCTTCATCGAGGTGTTCCCCTACACCGCGGCGACGATCACCCTGGCCTACATCGCGGCGCTGCTGAGCGAGAAGGACTACGACGCCGCCGAGAAGCTGCTGGAGTCCTACGACACCGCCCGCGAACCCACGCAGACGCCCATCTGGCGCTGCCTGGGCACCACCTTGCACTACGTCACCCAGCGCTGGACCGACGTGCTGGACTGGGCCGACCGGCCGGTTGCCGGGACCCTGAGGGCCGTGGACGCCGCCACCGACCTGATGGCCGGGCTCGCTCACGTCAGTCTCGGCGAGTTCGATGCCGGCCTAGTCGTGCTCAAGGGCGTCCCCGCCGATCAAGTCAGCCCGCACGCCGCCGCCCTGGCGGCCCTCTACCGCGGCTTCGCGCTGCGTCTGTTGGGCCGGGAGGACGACGCCCGCGTCGAGTTTGGCAGGGCCAGCGTCGGCGGGCGCATTCTCCCCGAGGCCTCCTCGGCTCTGGCCGACCCCACCTTCGGACCCAGGACCACCACCGCGCAGGCCATCACTGCCCGGACCAGCCGCTGGGATCCGGAGTCCGGGCCGACCACCGAGGAGCTGCGCCAAGCCGAGCAGGCTCAGGCTGCTGAAGCCGTCCTCGAGAAGGCCGAGCGGGACCTACAGTCCTTCATCGGCCTGGGCAAGGTGAAGGCCCACGTCTACAAGCTTAAGAACGTGCAGATTTACGACCGGGCGATGGCCGCGCGCGGCGAGGGAGTCGGGCAGCGCAACGCGCTGCACATGACCCTCGTCGGTCCCCCGGGAACGGCCAAGACTTCTATCGCGCGGGTCATGGGTGAGATGTATTTCGGCCTGGGCATCCTGGACTCTCCAGACTTCATCGAAGTCTCCCGTCCGGACCTCGTTGGCGGCGTCATCGGCGAAACCGAGGTCAAGACCCGCCAGTATTTGGAGAAGGCCAAGGGCCGCGTCTTGTTCGTCGATGAGGCCCCTGACCTGTACAAAGCCGACAACGAGCGTGATTTCGGGCGTATCGCACTCGACATCATCATGAAGTTCGCCGAGGACCACCGCGACGACACCATGATCGCCCTGGCCGGCTACGCCAACGGTATGAACCGGCTGCTCTCGGCCAACCCCGGTCTGCGGTCGCGGTTTCCCACCCAACTGGAGTTCAGCTCCTACAGCGCTGAGGAGTTGGGCCAGATCGCGGCGATGTTCGCCGAGAACTTCCGGGTACTGGTGCATCCCGGCGCGGCCGCCGCCTTTGACCGGTACACGAGCTGGCTCACCGCAACCTCGACCAACAATCCCGAGAACCCGGCGGAAATGCTCGTCGACATCGCGGGCAACGGCCGCTACGTGCGCAACGTGGTGTCCGAGGCGGTGGAGAGGATGAAGGCGCGGATCGTTTCCGACCCGTCGATCGACTTGGCTACCGCTGACTCGGATCTGCTGCGGACCGTCGTGGAGGCCGATATGACCGACGCTCTGCGCGAGGTCCTCATCAGTGCAGGAATCCAGACCCGCGAGCAAGGGTAACCGTGGCACGCGATGCGGAAGTTGCCGCGCTGAGGGCCGTCGAGGACGCCTACCAACGGTGGACGGTCATTAGTGATCAGCTGCACCGGGAGGTCGGCGAAGCCGCCGAGCGTCACGCCGGCGCACCGGTGGAGTCATTGCGCGCCGATTTCAACGCCCAGCTCGCCGTGACCCGCGCGGTGGCCGCTTTCGCCCGCACGTGTGCCCAGGCCGGGCCCGATGTCGACGGGCTGCCCGGCGCAGCCTTCGTCCAGGCTCTTCACCATGTGGGGAACCAACCTGGTCTCGATCAGGCCTTGGTGGAGCTGACCCACCAGTGGCAGTCCTGGCTGGCAGACATCGGCAGATGGATGCCGAAGACCGACAGCCCGCCGCCGGCCCGGCCCACCTCGCCGGAACGCAGCAGAGTCTTGGCCGCAGTGAACGATTGGTGGGGCTTTGCTGCCGATCGGCTGCATGAACAGCTTGTCGACTCGCTGACCGCCCAGGGGCACCGCGTCGCCGAATCGCTGACCACCGGCTCTGACGGCGAGCTGGTTCAGTCAGCACACGTGATGTTCGAGCCGGACCGGTCAAGCGAGGCCTCCGGCGCGCCCAAACGCGGGGCGCGAGCGCGTTTGCACGCACTGTTCGGGCCTCACAGAAGGCGCTGAGGGCCACGGATGATTGGGAAGGCAGCACCGGACACGCCCCGCCTCACCGGCCGGGCCACCCCATCAGTAGGCGATGCTGTGTCTATGTTTGCGGTGGGCTCGCTGGTGGCGGGGTATCGGATTGAGCAGGTCCTGGCCACCGGCGCCACGGGGACGGTGTATGTGGCGAAGAATCCGACCTTGCCGCGGCGCGACGCGCTCAAGGTGCTCAGCGCCGACCTCTCCGGTGACGAGGCCTTCCGTGAGCGGTTCGTGCGCGAAGCCGATATCGCCTCGCTGCTGGACCACCCGAACATCGTGTCGATCCATAACCGCGGCGAAGCCGAGAACGGCCAGCTGTGGATCGCAATGCAGTACGTCGCCGGCACCGATGCGGAGGCTGCGCTGCAGGCCGGGACCATGACCGCTGCACGCGCTGTCCGCATCGCCGGCGAGGTCGCCAAGGCACTGGACTACGCCCACCAGCGCAACGTGGTTCATCACGACGTCAAACCGGGGAACGTACTGCTCGCTCACGGGTCGCCGGACGATGAGCAGGTGCTGCTCAGTGATTTCGGGGTGGCGAGGGCAGCAGGTGGCCCAGACGATGGCAGCGACGACTCAACGCTGGCGGTGACACTGGCCTATGCCGCTCCTGAGGTCATCACCGGCGACGCGATCGACGGCCGAGCTGACATCTACTCACTGGCCTGCACGCTGTTCCGTCTGCTGACCGGCAAGCAGCCGTTTTACAACGCTGAGGGAACAACCGCCCTGGCGCTCGCGCACCTGCACCAGCCCCCGCCCCGGATCTCCGATCATCTGCCAGAGGCGACCCGCCAAATGGATGTGGTCATGGCCAGGGCGCTGGCCAAGAATCCGGCCGACCGTTTCAACTCGGCACGCGAGTTCGCCGCGGCCGCGGCGGCGGCCGCGGGCTCGCTCACCGAGCGCCCCGTGCTGCCGGCGGCCCGGCCCGCCTCTCCATCGAATCGATTGCAGCCCAACAGACCTGAACTGGCGAGAAGCTTCGACGAGGCAATACGGGTGACGCCTACGCCACGCAAGCCTCGCGTGCAGCGTCCGCTGGTCATCCTGTGGTCGATCGTCGCCGTGGTAGTCACGATCGCCGCCGTGCTGTGGACGATTCTGATTTCGCGCTGGACGGGATCGGATGCGCCGGAGGCGGCGGCCCCGGCGACGTCGACCCCGGCCACGTCGTCAGCGACCGCCGCGGCGGCGGCGCTTGCTGAGCTGCTTCCGCCGGGTTATCCGCCCGGCAGGTGTACACCTGCGCCGACTGACGCGGACGTGACCGCGGCGATGTCGTGCGGCCCCAACACCGATCCTGGCGGCCCTACCACGTCGAGCTACACGCTCAGCGGGGATGCCGCTGCTCTGGAAGCGTCTTTCACCGACACCGTGAATCGGTCTACTCCCCGGATCTGTCCGCCCAACATTCAGTCTCCGGGGCCATGGCGGCGCAACGACAGTCCCACGGTGGTGCGCGGCACGGTCTTCTGCGGGCTCCAGGCCAACCAGCCTGTCGTGGTCTGGACCGAGGACGACGAGCTGTTACTCAGTGTTGTTCGAGCCGAGACGCCTGGGGCCACCCTAGAAGGGCTCTACGCCTGGTGGTCCTCGCACTCTTAGCGGTGCTCTCGGCGGTGTTCAACTGGGCAGAATCCTCACTTGAACACGACCCGTGCTGTTACCTATGCCGACGCCTTTGACGTCCGCTGGCGCCGCCTGCGAGTCTCAATCGCTCCGTCGTAGATTTCGAGGAAGACACTCCAGTCGGGGATCTGGACTCGCCGCCCGGCGGTGCCGCGCAGCAGCAGCTGGGCCTCTTCGAGACTCTGGGGGAGCAACTCCTGCCAGTCGATGATCGAGCCCAGTTGTGAGGACTGCGAACGACTTCCGCCGTTGGGCTCATACGACTCGGTGCGCCGCGTCCCCAAGCCCTGCCAGTGTGAAGCCTGTTCGAGGAGATGGCGTTCGTGAGCGCCGTACATCACCACGGTGCCCGGGAAGATGTCGCGCAGCGCGTCGGCGTATTTCGGGCCAAACACAACGTCGAAGTGGCTGGAGGCCTGCACGGTGGCCATGATGTTGACGCCCAAACCGGCGGACTCGCCGACGTAGTTGAGCAGCGCCGGCAGCGGGCAGGAGTTGCACACTTCGTCGAGTTGGAGCAGCAGCCGGTGTTCGAGCTGGTGCTGGGCCGTGCGCTTGCGGAAGTGTCGGATGATGGAGTCGATAAGTGCCACGGCTGCGCCAGCAACGGTGCCGGTGTTGGGGGCGATGACAAACAAGCTCGCGTCAGGGTCATCCAGCATCGAGACATCGAACGATTCGATGCTGAGTTCGTCGACACCGCTAAGGCGGTCTAGATGCTCGGTGGTGCTCAGCCCGAGACGCACCCACGGCGTCACCGCTTTGGACACGGTGATCGCCACACTGTCCCGCATGCGGCTGTTGAAGGTCAGCACGCGCTGCATTGGGTCGGACAGCATCGGGTGCGGGCACAGCGCGGCGGCGGTCATCCACGATGGAGTGGCGTGCAGCGACAACTGTGTGGTGGCACCGCCGTCTTCGTCGTCCTCGATGCCGAGGTTCTCGACGGCTTCGAGCACCCAGGGCATGCCCTGGCTGTTGCCCTGCGGGCTGGCCGCATAGAGCAGGCAGGCCAAGGGGCGGCTGGCAGTGGACTCCCACAGTCCGCCGGCGGCTACCGTTTGTCCGCTTGACGCACCGCCGAACCCCACACCGGAGGTCGCGAGCATGGTTTCCGCGACGGTCAGCGCTTCATCGGCGGACGTGATGGACATGGTGGGGTCACTGACCATGGAGCGCACGCCCTCGGGCCAGACGAGGGTCTTTTCCGGCCGCAAGTCGATGACGCCGGTGGGCCCCAGGCCGCGGCGCATCAACACCAGCTCGGCGAGGTCCTCCTTACTGGAGACGGAGACGAGCGGGCCGGGGTGCAGCACCGCGGCCGGGGCCAGCAGGCGCCGTGTCTTACCGGTTCGAGTGGGTGCGCTGATCGCCAGATGTGGAGCGCCCTGAACCTTTTCGTACTGTTCGTTGTCGTTGACGACAAGTCCGCAGTAGGGGCTGTACGGCTCGGGGTGCTTGCTCATGCGGTTCATCGTCGCGGGGATCGTGCGCGCCAGTCCACCACCAGAGCCGGATTGGCCCCTAAGTTGGATGACAGCAGCAAGAAGGAGTGACGCCAGATGAGCAGCCATCGTGGGACAGCGGTCCGCGAAAAGAGCGCGGGGGCGCTGGGCGCCTTAGTTCCGGCCGAGGAGAACGGCACCGATGCAGGCGGGCAGCCGACACCTCACCCGGCAACGCTCTACTTCGCGGCGCGACTGCGTGAGCTGATGGACGGGCTGGCTGTCCGCAGTCTGGAGACCGGCCGGACGCGCAAGCTGACAGTACGACGGTTGCAGCAGCTGCTGCATGAGCAGGCACCTGAGTTGGCGGTTTCGCAGACGCACATGTACCGCTACGTGCACGGTGAGGCCAGACCGAGTGTGCCTCTGGTCTACGAGCTGGCGGTGCTTTTTGGGGTCGCGCCGACCTACTTCCTTCCAGACGACCTGCTGCCCGAAGATTGAGCGGTCCACGGGGATAGCTGGTTTAGAGGCTTAGGTCGTCGTCATCGAGAGCCTGCCCGCGCTCGCCGTGATGGAAGGCCTGCCCGCGCTCGTCGTGATCGAGAGCTTGCTGTCCGCGCTCGTCGATCGTGTTGGCCGGCACGTTCCAGCCCAATGCGATCTGACGGCGCTGAGCCGCTCGAACGGCGCGCGCGGCGTTGTCGTACTGGGTGAGGACCTGGCGCCACTCGTCGCCTAGTTGGGTGCGGCCGAGACGGTCGGCCAGCGTGACCGCCGGCACCGGGTCAAGCAGCGGGTCGGCAGGTGCGGACGGCGCGGTCGTGAGGGTGGTGCTCCACGGCAACGCATGGGTGAGCAGCCGCAGCGCTGAGGAGCCTGCGCCGCGGCTGGCTTCCGGGTCGAGCAGGATGACCCGAGCGTTGGACGCGGCGGCGTGACGGGCGATATCTGCGAGCTGCTGGGGGTCTGCAGCGGCTGGGTCATCGACGACGACGATGGCTCCCGGTGGTAGTGCCCACTGCTGGCCGCTGACGTGCTGGTGCGCGTGGCTGACCGTGGTGATGGTGTCGGCCAACTCCGCGTCGCGAGCGGGTGCCGCTCCGGTGTCCGTGGTCGAGAGCCACAGCACCTTGCGGTCGTTAGCGTTAGCGGTGTTGCGCAGTGTGTAGAGCGACGCCGCGGTTTCGCCGTCGGTGATGTCGGCCCGGACGACGCTGATCCGATAAGGCTGTGCGGCAAGCGCTTTGAGTCGCTCCGCGTTGTGCGGCTCGTGGCCTGCCAAGGCCGCCGCGGGGATGACGAGGGGCGTGCGGCTGGGGTCGACGTCGCTTGCGACTTGGAGTAGGGCCACCTCCGAGCGCGCCGTTTCGAGCAAGCGGTCGAGTGTGTCGGAGGTCGCGGTCTGGGCGGCGGCGAAGGCGGTCGCGACGTCGCGCTCAGCGCGCTCGAGGTCGCGGCGCAGCACCTGCCGCCGGTCGCGCAGCTGCGCGCGGGCGGCCAGGTCCGCGCGCTCGGCGTCGCCTCGCGCTTTGGCGATGTCGTGCTCGGTGACGATCTTGTGTCCGCCGGCGGCCGCGGTGCGCGCGGCCTGCGCCTGGGCGAGGGCCTGCTGGAATTGCATCGAGGGCGGCTCGTCCGGCAGTAGCTCGGTGTAGAATGCGACATCTTGTCGGGCAGAGGCAATGTCGAGCGCGTCGGCGTCGGGGTTGGCCTGCAGGAGTGCGAGCTGAGTGCGGGCATGCTCGACCATGCGCAGTTTGTCGTTGTAGACGGCATCGGCGTCGGACCACTGCTCCATCACCGCGGTCACTGCGTGGGCATAGGGTCGGTCGGCGTCGACCTGGCGGCGCATCCTTAACAGCTCGTCGGCTGCGCCGCGCAGAGCCGGGCCGTTTCCTGCTCGAATTTCTGCGTCGAGGGATTTGATGGCGGCGCTGACGTCGCGGTATTCCTCTTGCAGGGTGGTAATCCATTCCATGGTGATGCCCAATTCCGGTATGGGGCGGTTTGCTGTGAGGTCTTCGAATTGCAGGTCTCCGAATTCCTCGGACGCGTATTCAGATAGGTCCTCGGGCGGGGCGATGTCGAAGTAGTCGTCGAAGGGCGGGGCCTCGTCGACCTCGGCGAAGGGGCTTTCCGGGTCGGGCGGAAAGAGTGCTTCCTCGTCGGGGTGGAGCGGAGCGTCCTGCGGCGTGGGTAGGTCGTCGACGTCGATGCCTAGACGCGCTTGCAGCCGGTGGGTGAAGGCGTCGACGGTGTAGGTGATCAGGCGGGCGTAGTCGCCCGGCGGGATCCGGTGGTCGGCGTCGGTGGCGTCGGCGAGGTGTTCGGCAGCGACATGGAGCAGGTCGCGTGGGGTCCAGGTGTTCGGGTCGGCGGCGCTGATGGCGGCGACGAGGCCGGGCCAGGCCGGATCTGAGGTGATGGTTTCAGCCAGCGCCGTTCCGAATACGACATCGATATCTGTGACCCACGGTGGGCGTAGCCGCGAGTGCGTGGTGGCCAGGGTCGCGGTCGGGGACAGGGCTCCCGCGATGCGCCACCACAGCGCGGCGGCGGGCAGCTCGTCGGGCAGTGGTCCCTGGCGGGCGGCGGTGGTGATGATCTGGCGTAGGTCGGGGGTGGTGCGGGTGGCCTGGGCGAGCTGGGCGGCCAGTTGTGGCCAGTAGGCATCGGCGCGTAGGCGGGGGTCGATGGCGTCGATGAGGTCGTTCCAGCGGGTGGTGTCTGCACTGCGGCGGCCGATGTCGGCGGCGGCGTAGCGCTGCAGGGTGGCCTGCATGTCGCGGGTCCGCACGGGGTATTGGCGCGCACCGGTGAGGCGGGTGTCGGTGTCCTCGACGCCCGTGGCGGCGCGGAAGACGGCGATTTCAGCGGTCAGTGCCGGATTGACGGTGATCAAGGGGCGTGCCCAGGCGGGGGCGGTCGCGTTGGTCCAGGCCCGTGCGCGGTCGCGGATCTGGTCGGCCAACCCCTCGACCAGCTGTTCACGGCGGGTCAGGTACGCGCCCCAATGCGGGTCATTGGCCAGCGCGGGCGGGATGCCGGGAAGCCAGCGCAGCACCCCGATGCCGGCGGAATGTGTACCGGCGGGGTCGATGCGGTGATCGAGAACCGCGGCGGGGTCAGCGGCGTCGTCGACGCTGCCTTTGGCCAACGCGTCGGTCAGCAGTTGGCGAGGATCGGCGCCACCGATGGCCAGGACGGAGAGGTTGCGCCGTAGCACCGGCCAGGCTTCGCGCTGGCTGAGCCGGGGGATCACGTCGTCGGCGATGGCATCCAACCGGTCCCGAGCACCGGCGCCCAGTTGATTTTCGGCCGCGACACCCAAGGCGTCGTAGAACATGTCGGCCGCAGCCTGCAGTCGGGTCGCCGGGTCCTCGGCGCGGCGGGCTTCGGTGGTGGCCGACACCTGTGCGCCGTCGCGGGCCAGGGTGCGGGTCAGGACGTCGACGGCGGTGTCAGGGTGGGTTGCCTTGGGGGAGAGCAGTCGGTGCGGATCGCCTTCGGCAGTGGACAGGTACAGGTGGTTTTCGTCGGTGGCGCGCGTCATCGCGACGTAGAGGTGCTGGCGGGTCAGCATGTCGGAGCCGACGATGTGGCAGGTGCCCTTGGTGTCGCGCCGTCCTGCGGTCAGGCCTTGGGCGGAGTCAATGGTGGCGGCGTAGCCCAGCGTGACGTGTTCGGCGATGTAGTCGGCGGGCAGCGTGACGATGCGTCCGCTGCGTAGGTGGCGTGCTTTTACGCTGCCATCGGTGAGAACTTCGGTGATGGTGTAGCGGTAACCGTTGCGCACGAAATCGTTGCGCCCGATGGTGATCCGGCGGTTGTTTTTGCGGGTGCGGATGGTGTCTCCGACGTTGGCGTGCAGGTGATCGGCCAGCATCACGCTGGCCGAGTCGGCAGCCTCGGGATCGGCGGCCAAGCGGTCGGCGCGGGCGCGGGCGTTGAGTTCGTTGATGACGTCGTTGGTCGGGGCGAGCAGGATGGAGTCCCCGCCCGCCGCGAGGTCGGCCCGCCATGCCTGATAGGCCATGTCGGCGGCAGTCTCGTCGGTGCCGACATGGATGCGATGGTGGTCGATGTAGAAGCCGATGCCGGCCGGGTCGGCGTCGTGCAGCGCGAGCCCGGCGGCGGCTTCGGCGGGGGACTTGAATCGCACGACTTCGCTTAAGGTGAGCGCGTCGGTGGCTTCGGCGATGTCACGCAGAACACCGCCGGCGGAGATGGACGACAGCTGCCCGTCGTCACCGACCAGACGCACGCTCGCGCCTTTACGTAGCGCGTCGGCAATCATGGCGTCCAGGCCCGCGGTGGCGGCCTTGCCGGCCTCGTCAACGACGATGAGAGTGACGGGGCCTACGTGGGTGAACCAGTCGGGCACACCGGATATCGCGGCCTTGTTTGGATCGGCGGACCAGACGTACTTGTCGAGCGTGTCGGTGGTGGCGCCCAGGTCTTCTCCAAGCACGATGGCCGCGTCGGCGGTGGGGGCCAAGCCGATCACGTGTCCGCCCGAGCTGCGCCACGCATGGGCCAACGCCGCCATGGCCGTGGTCTTGCCGGTTCCCGCTGGCGCCAGCGCCAGTGCGACACGGCGTCCGGAGGTCGCCATCTCTGATACCAAGGCTGCCTGGCCGGGGTTGAGCGTGCGTCCTCGCGCGGCTGAATCTGCGAGCGCCAGTTCGACATCGGCGGCGGTGGTGGCGCGTCCGTCGCAGCGCTGCACCGCGTCCAGAATGCGCCGCTCGGCAGCGAGGGTGTCGCGACTGGTGTAGAGCGCCACACCGTGGCGGGAGTAGACGCTGGCACCGTCGCGGCGACGCAGCGCGACAGGCTCGCTCAACTCGGCGTCGGTGACGCGAGCGTGGGGCACCGAAAAGGCCTCACCGAGCGCGGTATCGGTGAGCCGTTCGATCAGTGCGACATCGTGCGCCACGTCGTGGTTTCGAGCGATGCGCAGCGCCTCGGCGCGCACGTGGTGCCGCTGCCAGGTGGAGCGGGCTTCTGACACCGTGGCGACGAGTTCGCCAGCACGCGACGCCACCCATTCCTCGTCGATGACGGGTGCGGTGCGGGTTCGGTTGGGGCCGGCCAGGACACCGGCCAGCATGCTGTGCAGCCCGTCGCGTCCAAGGACCTCCACGGCTTGCGTGCGCCACACGTCGCGCTGCTCGGCCAGCGAGCGCGGTTCGTGCTTTGCTTCGCGCGATTCGAGCGTCGCCTGCTGGGCCAACGCGATGATTTCGGTGTTGGTCGGTTCGCGTCCGTGATCGGCCTGAAACTGCTTGGACAGCTCGGCGGTGCGCGCCTTGATTGCGGCCCGCCGGCTCGACCACCGGGACATCAGTTCTGCTGACATTCCGTCGATCTCTCGGACCGGCCGTTTCCCTCGTCCGCGGGACTGTTCGACGAACGGCACGCCCAGGGTGGCGATCATGTGCGCTTCCAGGCGGGTGTTGTACAACTCCGACGCTGCGACGGTCACACGGTGCAGCGGTTGGCCATCCAGGGCGAGCCATCGACGCACGCCGTTGGCGTCGATGTGGGACACCTTGTTCGAGATCGCGACGTGGGTATGCAGGTCGGGGTCACCGGCACGAGAATCGCGGTGGGTGAACGCTGCGGCGATGAGCCCTTCGGTGTCGACCTGGGCGACTCCGCCAGCGCCGGTGCGGGTGAAAGTGGCTTGATCTTGCAGCCACTCCAGCACGTCGGCGACCGCTGCATCGTGGGCGGCCTCAATCTGCTCAGCCACCGGCAGCGGAGCGATGGCCCATAGTGCGGACACGGATTTCACCGGTGAGAACGTCAGGTCATATCCGGCGACAGCGGTCGTGCGCGCACGGGTGTTACGCGCGATGAACCCCGACAGTTCCCGGTCATCAGCGGGCGGGCGGCCGTACTCCTCGCCGAACAGCTCCAGGGCCACGCGGGTGCGGATCTGGGCGCGAATGTCGGGGGCGATCGTGGCGTTCCAATGCGCGCCGGTTTCGGCGTTGTGATCGCGGAAGGCCACCGCCAAACGGCGCGCGAACTCCGGCTCGCCGTCGCGGACCAGAAACTTGCGCCCAAGGCGGCTGGCCGCATGCTGAGTGCCCATGCTTCGGCCGGCGACGTAGCTGTCGATGCGCTCGGCGTTGGGGTGCAGACCTTCCCCATAGAGGGCGCGCATCTGCGCCTCACTGACGCCGGATCCCTCGTCAACAGTCCAAATCTCCTCGCGCACTGCGGGTGTGACTTCGCAGCGGCCGGTATCAGAGAGGCCGGCCAGGCCGCGCCCCATCCACCGACCGGGCGATTCGCCTTTGGCCGAGTAGTAGTCGGCCAGCGTGGAGCGGCCCCGCTCGGTGCTGTCGGCGGCAGCGACCTGCCGCACCAGGTACAGGTATCCGTCCCCGGCGGTCAGCTTGTGCAGCGTCATCACCATGACGCGCACACAGGGGTCCGCATGGCCCGGACAGTACGAAGTTTCCTGCGGAAAATTCCACGACCATCCCGGGGGTTCTTAGAAAAGTCTTAGATTCGAGGTACTGGCGCAGGGGTCGTATTCATTCGGGGTGAATACGCCCTCACGCTGGTCGGCATGTAGCGCCGGGTATTGCTCTGTTCGCTTCTCACCTCTCCTGGACCAGCACGTGAGGTGCGTCCTTCATGCCTCCTGCGTTGGTCTGACCACGTCGCGGGTTTGTTGCTTTGGTGGGCCACCAGCTGGCTTCGCGTAGGAGTGTGGCGATGGCGGGCACGGTGAGGGTGCGCACGAGGAAGGTGTCGAGCAGCAGCCCGAAGCCGATGATGAGGCCGGCTTGGATCATGATGGCGACTGAGCCGACCATGAGGCCGAACATGCTGGCGGCGAATATCAGGCCAGCGGAGGTGATGACGGCTCCGGTGTTTGCCACGGTGCGCAGGACGCCGACGCGGATGTTGGTTCCGGATTCTTCGCGGAGCCGTGAGACGAGCAGCATGTTGTAGTCGGCGCCGACGGCGACGAGGATGATGAACGCCAGCAGCGGTACGGGCCAGGCGATTTCGTGGCCCAGTCCCCATTGGAAGACCACAACGCCGATGCCGAGCGAGGCGAGGTAGTTCAGCACGACGGTGCCTAGTAGGTAGAGGGGTGCCAGGAGTGCGCGCAGCAGTAGGACCAGGATGACGCCGACGATGATTATGGTGGCGATGGCCAGTTGTGCGAAGTCGGCCCATAGGAGTCGTTGGATATCGGAGTTGACGGCGGGGAAGCCGGCGACGGACACGGTGGCGTCGGCGAGTGACGTGTTGGGTCGTGCGGTGTTGGCGGTGTCGGTGATGCGGCTGGCGAGGTCCATCGCCTCAACGCTGTATGGGTCGTGGCTGCTTTCGATCATGAACCGCGCTGTTTTGCCGTCCGGTGAGAGGAATTGTTCGGCGACGTCGGTGAATTGCCGGTTCTCGAATGCGTTGGCGGGCAGGTAGAAACCGCTCGAGGAGTCGGAGTCGGCCGCTGCGCGTGAAGAGTTTTGCAGTTGGGTGGCAATCTGGCTCATGCCGGACAGCATTTCGATGTTGCTGTCGGCGAGGGTGCGGACGCCGGTGGCGAGTGCTTGGGCGCCGGAGGCCAGCTGTCCGATTCCGTCCTGCAATCGGCGGAGGTTGGTGGCCAGGTCGGCGGGGTCACCGAGGGCTCCGAATGCCTTGTCCAGCGAGGCGACTGCGTTCTCGACGTTGGCGAGGGTGCCACCGACTGTGGCATTGGTGGCGGGATCGTAGCGGTCCCCGAGGTCGGCGATCTGGGTGAAGAATCCGCTGTCGCGCAGAGTGACCAGGATCTTCACCTGGTCGCGGATTTGGGCGCATTGCGGGGTGGTGGCACACCACGGTGAGGTGTTGAGGGCGCCGACGAGTGGGTCGAGCTGGGTGATTGCGTTTTGGGCTTGGTTGGCCAGCGGTCGTAGTCCTGGGCCGGATTGGATGGCTTGGTCGACGGCGGGGGCAGTGGCGGAAAGCTGTTGCAGCAGTGGCCGGAATTGGTTGACCTGAGTTCCTGCGGATTGGGCTTGGGTGAGGATTCCGGCCAGTGGTGTGAGGGCGGTGCGCACGGTGCTGTCGAGTTGGGCGAGGCCGTCGGCGAGCTGGTCGGCGCCGCCGGTGAGTTTGGCGAGGTCGTCTTTGCGTGAGTTGCCCTCGGCGACCGCGCCGGCCATTTTGTCGCCGATCTGGCCGTTCTGCCAGGCCAGTTCTGCTTGGTCGAGGCGCTCTCCGGTGGGGCGGGTGACTCCGGAAACTTTGGTGACGCCGGGGATCTGGGAGACGCGGGAGGCCATCTCGTCGAGGTCGGCCAGTCCTTTCCCGGTCCGCATGTCGGTCGGGTTTTCCACGACGAGGAATTCGCTGATGACGACGTCTTTGCGGAAGTGGCGGTCCAGCAGGTGGTAGCCCTGGTTGCTGGCCGTGGTGTCTGGTTGTCCCTTGCGGTCGTCGTAGCTGATTTTGATGGTTGCAGCGGCTGCTGATAGGGCGAGCAGGATGACCAGGCTGACGATCAGTAGTGGCACGGGACGGCGGACCACGGCGACGGCGACGCTGTTCCAGTAGCGGCGGGTGCGGTCGGGTTTGGGTTCACCGATGCCGCGTTTGGCGGCTAGCGACAGCACGGGTGGCAGCAGGGTGACGGTGGCCAGAAATCCGAACAGCACGGCGATGGCGCACGCGGGGCCTAGGGCGGCGAAGACGCTGAGCCGCGCGAAGACCATGGCCAGGAACGCGAGTGCGACGGTGGCGGCGGAGGCGAGGATGACACGCCCGATGCTGGCGGTGGCGTGGATGATGGCCTGATCGGCGGGTACTTGGGCGCGGCGCTGCTCGTGGTATCGGCTGATCAGGAACACGGTGTAGTCGGTTCCGGCGCCGAGCAGGATCGCCGTCATGAAGGCGACGGTGAACTGGGAGACCGGCATGCCCATCTCGCCGAGGGCGGACAGCACGCCGCGCCCGACCGCCAGGCTCAACCCGATTACCAGCAGCGGTAACAGCGCGGTGAACACCGACCGGTAGACGATCAGCAGGATCAGGGCGATCACGCCCGCGGTAGCGATTGAGATCAGCAGCAGGTCGTGCTCGGCCGAGGCGATCATGTCGCTGAAGGTCGCCGGTGGTCCCGTCACTTGCACGGTCGTGGTCGAGCCGGTGAACACCTCCGCGGCGATGTCGCGCACCGCGTTGACGGATTCTGCGGCCGTGGGGTCTCCGAGGGTGCCGGCGACGCCGACGGGCAGGTACCAGGCTTTGCGGTCGACGCTGACCGCCTGGGCTTCGGTAATCGGATCGGCCAGTAGGTCCTGCACCAGCAGGACGTGGTCGCCTTCGGTCTGCAACCGGCTCACGAGTTCGCCGTAGCGCTGCCGTGCAGTCGGAGTCAAGCCATTGGGGTCTTCCATGGCGACAAACACCATGGTTTTCGAGCCTTCTTCGCCGAACGCGGCGCTCATGCGGTCAACCGTCTGCAAGGACGGCGCATCGCGAGGAATGAGGTCCACCGACTGTTGGCGCACCACGGTTTCCAGCTGGGGAAACAGCAGCGCGAGAACCACCGCGGCGCCCAGCCATACCCCGATGACCAGCGCTTTGTGCCGGAGGGTGAATCGGGCTAGCGCTGCCAACCGTTCGCTGTACTCGCGAGTGTCGGCCGGGTCGGGGGATCCGTTGGCGCGCCGACCAGAACGCGTGGCCTGGCTTGGGGAATCTGCAGTGCCGTCGGTCACTAGACCTCCACTGGTCGCGAATGGTAGCGATACTGTCGGTATCGCTACGCTACCGCATGTAGTGCACGTGGTGGCGGCCGCTATCGAGTAGGCCCGCGGCCGCGGTCACAGTAGGCAGAGGAATGGTCGAACACTCAATTGGCTTCTGGAAGCCAAGGCCGACGCTGTTCAGTCGACGACACTGGCCTTGGATGTCGTTCAGGGCCTTGCTGTTGCTGGTCCTCGACGTTGACATCGAATGCACGGACGGCCACATCGCGTAGCGGGGCCGCGGGCCGCTACCTGTGGGGTCGGGCTTCGGTTGTGGCCGACTGGTCCGAGTTCTGCAGCAGCACGTAATCGCCGAGGCTGCCCAGGAAACCTGCGCAGTGCTGAACGAGTTCATCGGTGGTGAACTCGAGTTCTCCGTCGAGTCGGCGGCGCAAGACTTCGAATAGCCCTCCCACGCCCAAGGTCGAAGCCAAATGGGCAACCCCAACGGCGGAGTCGGCGATGTCGAGGTGGAGTCTGGCTTCGCGCAAGACGAGGTCGGTGAAACCCGCCATCAGTTCGCTGCGTAGCTCTCGGAGCAGCGGCTCGGTTGCAGATTCCACGAACAGGATCCGACCCAGCCGAGGGTCGTTGTCGATCATGCTGACCAGCCTGCGGATCGGCGCGTACGCCAGCACCTCCGGTGGCTCGCCGGCATCGGGGATCGCGTCGACTATCACCTCCTGGAAGGTGGCATAGAGCTGCTGGTAGACAGCCCGCAGGAGGGCGTCTCGGCCGGAGAAGTGCTGGTAGAAGTAGCGTGACGTGACGCCTGATTCAGCGCAGACGGCAGTCACAGTGGCGGCGGCAACACCGCGCGTGCCGATCAACTCGGTTGCGGCCTCGATGAGACGGGTGCGCCGGTTCCGGTGACGCTCCTCGGCGGACATCCCGCTATACACCCGCGCCGAAACCACGTGGATAGCTTGCCATCTAATTCTGACAAGGCTTAGAGTCAGATTGCCAGCGTGCCTTTGACGAACGGGAGAACAACATGAGCGACGATTCGTCCACACGGCCCACCACGCGGGTCGTCCCGAAGCCCCGCCGTGTTCGATTCGACATGCCTGCCGGGACCAGTCGGCAGCACTTCGTCGATGGCGACTTGGTGATGAGCCACTTTGTGTCCACCTTGTCGGCCACGTTCCCCGAAGGGGAAGACTTCTTCATCCGGTCAGTCCGCGAGTACCGGGACCACATCAGCGACGCTGACCTCAAGGAGGCGGTCAAGGGATTCATTGCACAAGAGGCCACCCACCGACACCAGCATCAGCTGCTCAACGATCGGCTCCAAGCGATGGGCTATCCCACCGAGGGGATCGATCGGCATATCAAGAAGTTGGTTGGCCGACTTGAGAAGCGTTTTTCTCCCACGATGCGCCTGGCTGTGACGGCCGCCCTGGAGCACTATACGGCGACATTCGCCGAAATCATTCTCACCAGCGACGAAGCTCAAGAACTCATCGGCTACACCGAAGTGCGGCCTATTCTGCTCTGGCACGCACTGGAAGAATGCGAGCACAAGGCCGTCGCTTTCGATGTCTATGAGACGGTCGGTGGAAGCGAACGCACCAGGGTCTGGGGGATGCGGATCGCCAGCCTCCTCTTGTTCAGCGAGTTGGTCATCCAGACCACCCGCTCTCTGGCCGGTGACCGTGCCGCCTACAACCCGGTGCGGTTGCTGCGCAGCCTTCGAGCCTTCCGGCATAACCCGCTATTCAGCTCAGCAGCAATTGAGCGCTTTCGTTCCTACACCCGCGGCGGATTTCATCCCGACGACTGGGACAGCGCAGAAATCCTCGAACGCTGGACCAAGGAACTCTTCGACGCCGATGGTGGCCAACAAGTGCGTAGCAGCGTCTAGCTCGACCAGAGCCTGTCGCGGTCTATTCGGCGTGCCGAAAGGCGTTGTGAGGGCCTCCTCTTAGTCATAGGCAGCGTTTCAATAACCTTGGTGGGGCCCACTTTTACTGGCCGCTCGACGCTGCCCGATCACGGCGGGGGCTGGAGGATGCTTCGGCCGAGGAACTCGGTGACGGCGGAGCTGAAGGCGTCGTTGTCGTCGCCGGCGATCATGTGTCCGGTACCGGATACGTCGACGGTCTCGGCGTGGGGAACCAGTTGCTGGAACTCGTCGACGGTGGCTTGGGAGACCACGTCGGACAACAGGCCCCTTACGAGAAGTGTTGGGGCGCTGACCCGTCGGGCTCCGTCGATCAGCAGGTGGCTGATCGCGTCGAATTGCTCCGTTCCCGTGGTCGATTCGTCGCGGAGGAAGTCGAAGTTGGAGTGAATGAATGCCGGGTCCCACCGCCAGATCCAGCGGCCGTCGTGACGCTGCCGTAGCACCTTGCGCAGGCCGTCGACGTTGGCCGGGCGCGAGCGATGGGGGTTGTACGCGGCGATCACCTCGGCGGCGTCGGTGAGGGTGCCAAAGCCGTCGGGATGTGCGGCCATGAACGTCACTACGCGACGAGCGCCCTGGAATTCAAGCCGCGGGGTGACGTCGACCAGGACAACCGCCGCCCACAACGCCCCGGATGTCAACAGATGCGTGCCGAGCACGGTCATGCCCCCAAGGGATGCACCTACGACGGCAGGGGCGATATCCGCGCTGAAGTGCTCACGCACGGCGAGCAGATCGGTCGCGAGTCGCTCGAGGTCGTACCTGCCGGCGGGGTCCCAGTCGCTGTCGCCGTGACCGCGGGTGTCGTAGGCGACGACTGTGTATCCGCATGCGTGGAGGCGACGCGCTGAAGTGCTCCACGCGTGCCGGTTCTGGCCGCCGCCGTGCAGGAGCAGCACGACGGGACGGGCGTCATCGTGGTCGTAGCAGTCGGCGGCCAGGGTGATCCCGTCCTGGGTTCGGACCCGATGCTGCACGGCGGAGGTCATGACAAATTCCTGGCGAGATCGGAGTCCGCCCGAAGTGTGCGACCGGCTACAAGCGCCTTCATTGTGCGTTGCCCGCGGCGTTCACGATCGTGACCGTGCCCTGGGCTACGCAGACGGCTTTGTCGCCGTTGCTGATGTCGATGCGCGCTACTCCGCTGCGCTTGCCCAGTGACACGATGTCGGTGACGGCGACACACACACCGGTGGACACGGGTCGCAGCAGGTTCAGCTTGAATTCGGTGGTGGCGACCCATGATCCGGCCGGAATGACGGGGTAGAACACGACTCCGAGACAGTGGTCGACCATCGCCGATAGACATCCGCCGTGCAGGGTGCCAAAGGGTGTGAGCAGTTCGGCGCGGGTTTCCATCTCTGCCACCAGCCGACCGGCGGCGAGTTCGGTGTGCCGAAAGTTCAGGAACGTCGACAGTCCACCGGCTGTGGTCGCCGATCTGAGCAGCTGGTCGGCGATCTGCTCATCGAAGTGCGCGAATGTCATTGCCACCACCATGCCCCTTTCTCCTGTCCGGCCATGGGTTCAATCACCGTTCGAGCCTGCGAATCGTTTGAGCATGTCGCCGAATGCGCCGAGGTCGACGGCGCGGCGGAGTGCTCGACATCGACGGCGATGAACCTGGCCGTCGCGGTGAAGCACACGACGCGTCGTCGAAGAGGGGCACGGGCTAGACCGGTGTGGTCCAAGTGATGGGCAGCGATGTGTAGCCCCGGATCGGCCCGGACCGCAGCCGCCGCGCCGATTCAAGATCGACCTCCCAGTCAGGCACCCGGTCCAACAATGCATCCAGAGCGATGCGGGCCTCCATCCGCGCCAGCGCCGCACCCAGACAGAAGTGAATGCCGCGACCGAAGGCGACCTGGTGCTCACTGGTGCGCTCGATGTCGAACACGTCCGGATCGGGGAAGGCACGCTCGTCGCGGTTGGCCGACCCGAACAACAGCAGCACCTTCTCACCTTGACGCATCGTCGTGTCGTGCAGGGTGACGTCGCGGGTCAGGGTTCGTGAAAGTCCCTGTGCAGGTGAGTCGTAACGCAGCAACTCTTCCACCGCAGGCCCCAACAGTGTTCGATCGGCGGCTAGGCGTCGGCGGGTTTGCCGATGCTGGGCCAGCACGACCGCGGAGTTCCCCAGCAGATTGGTGGTGGTCTCGTAGCCCGCGACGAGCAGCAGCGCGCAGAAGCCGAGGACTTCCTCGTCGGTCAGTCCGATCCCGTCGACTGTGGCGTTGGCCAACGCCGACATCAGGTCCTCGCGGGGGTTCTTGCGGCGGTCGGCGAGGAAGTCGGTGAAGTAGGCGTAGATCGCGGCGGCGGCGGTCAGTGCGTCGGTGGTTTGTCCGTGGTTGACGTCGACCTGGACCAGTTGGCTCGACCACAATCGGAACTGATCACGATCGGTGGCGGGAACGCCCAGCAGATCGGCGATCACCGCGGCGGGCAGGATCGCGGCGAAGTCGGTCACGAAGTCCGCCGATCCGGAACCCTCGTCGAGGCGCTCGAACAACTCCGCGGCCATCTGTGTGATGGCGCCCTGCAGCCCGGCCACCCGCCGGGGAGTGAACGCCCGGCTGACCAGGGCACGCAACTGGTCGTGGCGCGGAGGGTCCATCACGATCATCATCGGCAGGAACGAACCGATGAAGTCCGATCCCGGCGGGGTGGGGAAGATGCCGTCCACCGAGGAGTACGTGCCGTGATCCAGTGCTGCGGCCTGGACATCGGCGTGGCGGCTCAACACCCAGGTATGGGATTCCTCGGCGCGGTACACCGGAGCCGCGTCACGCAATAACCGATACGTCGGATAGGGGTCGTTGAGGATCGAGGCGTCGAACGGGTCGTAACGAATCTGCACCGAGACCACAAGACCTCCTACCACCAAAGTAACGACGGTTTAGACTGGCAGTCTAAACCGGCCGAACGGGACAGGTGGGGCAAATGCGCAAGATTCCACGTCAGATCTCTGACCGGCTTCCCGCCGCGGCGGACTTGTTCGCCGAGAAGGGGCTCAACGACTCCAAGATCGAAGACGTCGCCGCGGTGACCGGTGTGCCGAAAGCGACGCTGTACTACTACTTCGCCGGCAAAGAGGACATCCTTGCCTTCCTGCTCGAAGACCTCCTCAAGGACATCTCCGATGCCGTGACCGCGATCGTGCACACCGACGGCTCCGGTGCCGAACGCCTCGCACTTGTCATCCGCGCACAACTGCGGGCAATGGCGCAGCGGCCAGCGGTATGCCGGGCACTCATCGGCGAACTGGGACGAGCGGCCCGCATGCCTGCCATCGCCGAGATGATCAATACCGCCTACCAACAACCCGTTGAAACTCTGCTCATCGAAGGAGCCCGCGACGGATCCCTCGTCGCCCAGCCCGATGCACGATCGACGTCCATTGCGCTGTTCGGCGCGGTCACCATCAATGCACTCATGTACCTGGTCACCGAGAACCACCTCGACGAGACGGTGGTCGCCAGCACCCTCAGCGCCGTCATGTTCGACGGCCTGCGCCCGCGCACAGGAGACCAGTCATGAGCACCTACGGCCTGTCGGTTCTCGGCGCGGATTTGAAGTCACTGGCCCAGACCGCCCAGGCCGCCGACGCGGCCGGGTTCGACGCCGTATGGGCCTCGGAGTTCTACTCCCGGTCCGGATCGATCTCCATGGCCGCGATGGCCAACAGCACACAGAACTGCCGGATCGGTTCCTCCATTCTCTACGGCGTCGGCCGAAGCCCCCTGGTGCTGGCCACCGAGGCGCGTGATCTCGACGAACTCTCCAACGGACGGCTGGTAC
Source organism: Mycolicibacterium flavescens (assembly GCA_900637135.1). Taxonomy (NCBI): domain Bacteria; kingdom Bacillati; phylum Actinomycetota; class Actinomycetes; order Mycobacteriales; family Mycobacteriaceae; genus Mycobacterium; species Mycolicibacterium flavescens. Next base: position 2,372,155 of record LR134353.1, on the reverse strand, counting down.
TCGGAATCGGCAACGGCACCAAACGGATGATGAGCGACTGGCACGGCGTGCCCGACACCTCCGCGCCCGCGCTGCGGATGGAAGAACTCGTGATGCTGCTGCGCCGGATCTGGAACCTGCATGAAGGGCCGATCCATCACGAGGGCCGTTTCTACAGAATGAATCTCACCCCGACCGGCGACGTGGGACCCCCCAGCCGGCCGATCCCGATCGTCACTGCCGGTGTCCGGCCCCGGATGTGCGAGGCGGCCGGGCGGGTGGCCGACGGCCTGGCCGGACATCCCCTGTTCACCACCACCTACGTCGAGGAGATCGTCCGGCCCGCTATCGCCCGGGGTGCCGCGCACACCGGCCGCGACCCCAATGACGTGGAAATCATTTCCATGGTGATGTGCGCCATCCACGACGACGCCGAGGTCGCCAGGCGCGAACTGGCGCAGCAGATTGCGTTCTACTCCTCGGTCAAATCCTACGAGACGGTACTCGATGTGAACGGATTCGCCAGCGAAGGCCGAACCATCCGGGAAGCATTCGCCCAGCGCGATTTCCCGGCGATGTTCGCCGCGGTGTCCGACGAGATGATCGACACCATGGGCGTCGCCGGGACGGCACACGAAGTCCGTGAACAACTGAGACGCTACGACGGCGTCCTCGACCACATCATGCTGTATTCACCATCGGTCGGCATCGCTGCGGAACGCGTGCAGCAAAACCTCGACAGCATCATCGGGGAATGCTCGCCCGCCTCGATGTCGCCAGGGCAGTCCGGTCCACGTTCAACCTGATCCACGCATTGCCGCCCACGTCGACCCGTCGCCGCGTCCGCGGCCGCATCAGTGGCTCTGCCGCGCCGACCCCGCCGATGATTGCGTGGCGCTGTTGACGATGTTGGCGTCGTCGGTGTCGGGGAGGTCATGGCGGACCACGCGAACCCGTCCTTGAGGTAGGCAGGCCATGTAGCCGTGGCGCATGCCATAGAGCTCCCACGCTGTCTGTTCAGTGTCGGGATCGACATCGATGCGATGTCCGCGCGAGAAGCTCAGGTGTAGTCCTCCATCGTCGCTAGAACAGGCCTGGGTGCACACTGCGCCGGCGAGGTTCAGCAGTGGGCGTTCGTGGGTCGCGATCCTGAGGGGGTCAATGCGCACCGCCTCGATGGGGTAGGTGCCGACGGCCGGAAGGGTCAATAGCAGGGGGCAGGAGATGACGATTTCGTTGTAGTCATCGAAATCCAGAACCAGGCCGCCATGCAGCGAGAGGCGTTGTACGACAAGGTTTTCGATCCATTGGGTGTACATGGCAGTCTCTTTTCGACGCATCGTTGAGCCGTATCCCCAAAGAGTACGCTAAGTAGCGCTGCGATACCAGTAGTATCGTTATCGGTTGGCGGTGGGCCGAGCAGCGTTGGTCACGACGCGCCTGGTGGCTCGGTCAATGCGCTCGCGGGTGTCGGCGGCTGTCGCGCGGTCGCCGCTGAAGGCCACGAGGTTGGCCAACCAGATGTCGGAGATGACCCCAGCGACGTGCAGATCGGCGGGGGTGGGTTCGCCGCCCCTGAGCGTGCGGGCTAGCAGGATCTGGATCTCATCGGCCGCGCGGTCGAGTTCCGCGGCGGCGCGGGTGTCTGCGACGGCGAAGGCCCGTGTCATGGCCGTCGTCAGCCATGGGTCGCGCTGCCAGCGGTCATGCAGATGTGCGGTGAGCCGTTCGAGCCGTTCCAGCGGTGTGCCCTCACCACCCGCCCAGTCGCCGGCCGAGTCGAGTCGACGGAACTCGCGCGTCAGCGCTGCTACCAGCAAGTGGGTTTTCGCCGGGAAATAGCGGTAAAGCGTGCCGACGGCGATGCCGACCCGCTCGGCAACCGTCCGCATCTGAACCGCCTCGTAACCACCGGCCGCGGCCACGGCCAAAGCTGCATCCAGAATCGTTTCCCGGCGCCGTGCGGAGGCGCGTGAACGCGACGCGTTAGCGGCCCGCTTCTCTGCAGCGACCGAGTTCGCTTCCGAAGGCAGGGTTTTCCCGCGGCTGCGCGCCTGAGGGAAAGTCATGACGGCCCCGGGTCCAGACCGCCGCGGCGCGAGAACTGCTCCAGAAGATCGCCGAAAGCGCTGACATCGCCGTGTGCGGCGAAGTGCTCAGGGCTGACGACAATGAACACTGCACTGGCGGTGAAGCGGGCGATCCCACCCTCACCCGTGCCTGTCGCCGTGACATGCAGCGCCCGCCCTTCACGAGAGACGATGTGGGCAGTAATCCGGTGGGTCTGATGCAGCGGCACCGGCCGCAAATATTCGACCGTCAGGGTGCGGGTCACCGCCGGGGTGCCGGCGATCCACAACGTGAAGCCCAGGACGTCATCACATGCGGCGGCCACTGCCCCGCCGTGAGCCAGGCCCGGGGCCCCGATATGCCGCTCGTCGAACCTCACATCGGTGTACACCGCGTCGCCGCTGCGATGCACCACTAGCCGCAGTCCGTGAGGGTTGTCCGGGCCGCAACCCATGCAGGTCGTGGTGTGCGAGGGCAGCCGCTCCGGCGGCAACACGCTTTTGGGCACCATCACCCCCCAATACGATCGGTTTCGCTGCGCTACCGTTAGTACCACACTGCTAGACTGCCAGGACAACATCGCGTGAAAATCGACCGCCCGAGGTGAATGAGTGAGCAACAGTCAGTCAGCGCCAGTCCCTGACGATGACGTGGACCCGCGGCGCATCCGGTCACGCACCCGGCTGCTGGATGCTGCGGCAACGCTACTGAGCACCGGTGGGGTGGAAGCGGTCACTATCGATGCCGTCACCAAAGCATCCAAAGTGGCCCGAACCACGCTGTACCGCCACTTCCACAGTTCGTCGCATCTGCTCGCAGCCACGTTCGAACGCCTACTTCCGCAAGTGACCACTCCGGCACCGACCAGCGGACCCCTCCGTGAGCAGCTGATCGAATTGCTCAGCCGCCAAGCCGCACTCTTCAACGACGCACCGCTGCATGTCACGACACTCGCGTGGCTCTCATTGGGGCCCACCGGCTCCACTAACGAAGCGGATGAGCGCCACACATCCGGGGCGCTACGGGCCCGAGTCGTTGACCAGTACCGTCAACCATTTGACGCCATACTCACCAGCCCGAGAGCACAAGCCGAACTCGACGACTTCGACCGGGAACTGGCCCTCTGCCAACTCGTCGGACCACTCGCCTTCGCCCGAATGACCGGGCTTCGCACCATCACTCACAATGACTGCGCGAACATCGTCGATGACTTCCTCGCCGCCCACCGCAAGACCGATAGCGACGCCAAAGAGTCGAAGATCGCCACCAAGAAGACGGGCCGCCCCGCGCGCTTAGCTCGCTAGGCACAACGAAATCACAGCGTCCAGCCGGCTGGTCTTCGGGCCCTTTTCGCCTTCTCGCAAATCGCGTCGGCGATGGCATCGAAGGACCGTTCGTCGCCATCATCGGCGAGGCCGTGCGCGCAGATTCCATGGGCATCCGCGTGACGATTCGTGCCGGCAAAGTGAGTGCACCACCTCAGTGTTCGGACCGCCGTTTCCCGCGTTGAGAACTCTTCCCCCTACGTCCGTGAGGTGTCTCGCGGGCAACCCCTCGCATCCGCGGTCTCGCAATCCTTGGGACGCGGGGTGTCTGCGCCGCGGATCTTTATCCGGATATCGTCCGTCGTTAAGTGATCGTGCTTATTGGCAGAGGGGTCGAATTCCGAGTGGGGTGAATGCCCAAATCAGAGGTCTGTTCGAGGGCGAGTTTGTTCGCTGCGTCGCAAGCGCTGGCTGTCGGTGTCTCTTGATAAGACTGTTGCGAGCTGACTGCGTACCTGTGGTCAACAGGCAGGAGGATCCGATGTACTTCAAGGTCACGGTCACTGGTGACGCCAACCGCTATCCCACGTGGGCCTTGTACGGCGACAACCATGAGATGGTCGCCTGGGCAGGCGAAGGCTTCGAATCGCAAGCCAACGCCACCAGAGCGGCAAATGCCTTCAAGTCCGGCGGGTCCGCAGCACGGTATGAGACATTCCAGGACGTCGGCGGAAGCTGGCGGTGGCGCGCATGGCGGTCGAGTGACAAAGTTGCCGCCTCAGGTGAGTCGTTCGCCAGCTCTTACAACGCGGAGCGCGCCGCCGAGAACGTGCGGGCGAACGCGCCGTATGCGACTGGGCCCTGAGCTGCGTACATGGGTGACAATGACGATCTGAAGTTGAATCCACGGTTCCTGCGGCGAGCAGCGGAACAGGTGCGCGACTTTGAGCGGGCGTTCAGCGCCCTGCTCGAGCTGTGTCAGTTCACCGCTGGGCTTCGGGCGATGGCTGGTCCCGACCTGCCTGACGAGGTACTTGCCGGCTACGCCAGTCTGCCCGCCGTGACACCGAGATCTGATGTGTCAGACGACGAATGGGTGGCGGCGAAGGGCCGCTGCTCACGGACAGCTGGCCGTATTGCGCATCTTCCCGACATCACCGGTGTGCGGATATCCCGCCCGGGATTCGGCGGTCCGGTTAACCCGTTCGAGATGTGGATAACTGTCACCCAGCCGCACTCGCTCGTACAGCCGGACGACATCCTCGCCGCGTCCGAACACACCATCGGCATCCTTGAATCGATGGTCGACCGTGTCGATGTCACCGGCGACATCAGCATCGAGGATATGCACCCTTTGGTCTGGGGCGCGGCTCGAGGCCAATGGCGCATCGAGTTGTACCGCGAAGCGGTGTCATCCGCCGTGGGCGCTGTCATCGACCACGTCCGCCAGCTCACCGGAAGGACTGACCTCGACGACAAGGACGTTTTCACGCAGGCCTTCTCGCAGAGTCCACCCAAGGCTGGTGCTCCGCGATTGCGCTGGCTCGGAGGTAATCAAGACCAGACCGTCATATCGATGAACCGCGGCTTGTTGAGTTTCTCGACGGGCGTCCATGCTGCGATCCGAAACCCAACCACCCACGACCGGACGCAGCTATCGGCGCAGGAGGCCGCCGAGAGGCTCGCCGCTTTAAGCCTTCTGGCGACTTGGGTGGAGAAGTGCAGGCTCGACAGCGTCGACGCCACGCAGTGAACAATCACTCGCGAGAACTCAAGCGCTGGAACCGCCGCCGCGAAATCCATCTGAGGCACAGCGATACGGTCAGCGGGCTCTTTCGGCGATGTAGGCGGTCCAGTCGCGGGCAGCAAGTCTGGCCCAGTCGGCGGCGTTTTTGTCGGTGAGCCCGAGCAGTTCGGCCAGGACTGGTGCGGGCATGTCGCCGGAGAGGTGGAAGAGGGTCGCTTTGCGGTTCTCGTAGGGCTTGATCCCGATGGCGACGAGCTGGGAGCGGATGTTCTCGGTGGCGAGGTGCGCTGCAGGGTTGCCGCCGCGGAACAGCCAGCCGGTTCCGCGTGAGGCGTAGAGGCTTTTGCCGCGGTGCTCGAGGTGCTCACGGATGAGGTCGTCGAGGAGCGGCGGCATCTGGACTGGAATCTTGCTGAAGGTGACGTGCACGGCCCGGTCGTCGGTGATCGCGACCTGACTGGTGCGCATGGCGACGATGCGTGAAAGCGGCTGTGCGAACAGCAATGTGAGCAGGCCCGCAATTCGTGTATAACGGCGCACGGTCGTGTCGTGCAGCAGACGCTCTACGGCCGCCCACCGCTGCGTATCGGAGACGGTTACTGAGGGCGGTGACTGCGGGACGTCGGGGACTCGGAGTTTGGTGTTGGTGCGGGATTGGCGTAGCCAGACGATGAAGGCGTACTCATGGTTCAGCATCCTGCCGACGTGTTCTTGGTAGCGCTCCAACAGATCCTGGGTCGCGGTCGCCGCACTGGCGTCATGGCGGGCGAGGAAGCCCACGAACTCGATCGCGACGCGGATGCGCCGTCGACACGCATCGGCCATCGACTTGGTCAACCGGTCTTCACGGGCGGCCTTGCGCATTCCTCGCAGCACCTGCCAGTGCGCGAATCGGCGAATCAAGGCGGCGTCCTCGGCGGGCAGTTCGGCGACGATGTCTTCGATCCAGGGCAGCATCCGTTCGATGCGGATGTCGAACGGTTCCAGGACACCGACCGCGACGAGAAGACTGCGAAGGTAGTCGTGGGCACGATCCGAGGGCAGGGTGCGGAAGGTGTCGTGGCTGATGTCGACCGCGCCGCAAGCCATCTGCCCGAGAAGTTGGGGGCCGATGCCAGGTTTCTTGCGCAGCCACCACAGCCCTGTTTGTGGGCGTTCGGAGTTCACCAGCTCGTCGAAGACCGGCCGCAATTGGCGGTGAATCTGGCCGGTCGTCGGGTCGGCGAGCAAGTCGCTGAGGCGTTCACGCAGGAAGCATCGCGCGCACCGATTGTGCCCGTAGGGATGGTCTTCGCGCCCGCATTCGCGGCACCCGAAGATCGACTCGACACCGGCACATGACGCGCACACCACCGTCTCGCCGCGTCGCCATGCCAGCGGCCGCACGACATGGCAGCCCGGACAGGTTTCGGGGTGGTAGTGCCGCCTGCGACGGCAGCCGACACAAATGCGACACCCATGCGTCAGCCGGGTCAGGTAGTTGGTGCTTGCGCACTCCCAGCAGGCTCGTCGATTCACTCGTTGTCGCCGGGGCGGCGGATCCTGGCGCGGATCGGCCGCAGGTCGCCGATCCCGGACCCGCTGTCGTTGACTGCGGGTGCCTCGCGGATCTGTTCTTGGGCGAGCTCGAACAGATCGTTGGGGGTGCACGCCAGGATGTCGCACAGCGCCGCCAGCAGGTCGAGATTGATGCGCTGTGGAGGCTTGGTAGCGATCCGGTGAACCATCTGTCGGGAGATCTCCACGCCACGTTCGTGCAGCGGTGCGACGAGGTCGGTGGTGGCGAACATGCCGTTCTCGGCCATCAGGCGGCGCAGGTTCCACCGGAGGACGGTTCTAGTGCTCATCCTGGCTCCCTTCAGTCGTCGCGGATCCGTAGACGCGGCGCAGCGCCGCCTGCAACGTTTTGGTCTTGAAGTCGTTGGACACCGAGGTGTAAATCGCGGTGGTCGAGGCGTAAGAATGTCCGACCTGCTCGGTAACGAACCGTTCCGGGTAACCGAACTCGATCAGGTGGGTCACATAGGAGTGCCGCAGGCAGTGCAGGGTGAGGTCTTGAGGCAGACCGGCCTGCGCCCGCAAGTAGGCGAATCGCTTGTCCATTTGCTTGGTCGCCACCCGCTGCCGACGCTCAGTCAGCCACAACTCTTGACGGCTGCCGGGACTCAGAAGCGGCCGGGCTTGATCGACCCATTGGCGCAGTCCGTCGATCACCCAGTCGAACTCGGGAACGGCCAGCACCGTGCGACGCCGAGGGGCGCTGCCGCGGCTGGACTTGGCATACCGGACGTGGACGGCGCCGAACGTTCCCCACGCCGGCATCCGCGGGTTGGGACGCAGGTCGGCCACGTCGAGGTAGCACAGCTCTCGACGGCGTAACCCGAAGGCGTAGGCCGTCTTGATCATCTGCGCGTCGCGCAACGCCGCCAACGCGCCTTTGCGACCCGAACGCGCAATGATGTCCACTCGATCGGCAAGGAACGCGAACAACGTTTCCACCTCGTCGTAGGTGAACGGCCGGCGGGCGGGCTTGCCCTCGTATTCGACCAGATGCGCCGCGGTGTTGAAGTCATGGCAGACCTGCGACGGGATCCTTTCGAACCGCTGCTCGCACTGCGAGATCCAGCCATAACGGCCATCGAGTAGGTAGTCACAAAACAACCGCAGCGTCATGTGGTAGCCGCGAATTGTCGAGGGCGCCTTGCGGTTGTTTCCCGACATCAGAGCCGCCGTGAAGTCCTCGACATCGCCGGCCGTCCAATCCCACGGATGCGTCTCGGCGAACGCAGCGAACCGTCGCACGAACGCCAATCGCGATTCGATCGTGGCCTCGGCAAGCAGCCGGGACTTCTGCTGGCGTCGCCACCCCGACAGCATCGCTTCAAAGACCGCGGACGGTTCATCAAGATGGACCACGCCCGCGGCGAGAACGAGGTGCGCCGAACCTGGAACGCTCAACTGAAGGCCTCCAGACGGTCAACTCACAGTTGTCAATGTCAACGGCAAGTTACCACGATCTGGGCCGAAATCGCTCATCAGCACAAACGGGAAATGGTTCAATGGCGGCTTGGCGGCTCTCGCCCCAAGCGCCACCCGCGTGCGTCAACTTTAAGTTGATTGGCGATCTTCTGGACCTGAGTGCAAGAGGTGTGTGGTCTGTGGTGGGGCTACGGAAGGGGGTCATGGGGCTGGGAGCTGAGTGGGCGGTGCGCGGTGGTGAGGGACGCGGGCTGTGGGCGCGGAGGAAGTGAGTGGTGGTGGACGGATGTGGTGAAGGCGAAAAAATTGGTGGGAGGCGAATGTGGCTGCGGTGGTGGCCGGTCGCCGGTGAACCTTCTACTGTCGGCGACCATGACAGCAGCAACGTCCAAGGTGGAAGCCCGGCGCCGGGCACGCGAAGCGACCCGACGCGCCAACGAGGAACGCGCCGCGCGGGATAAGGCGAACATCGATGACGCCGCGGACTTTCTCGTCGCGGTCGGCAAGGTCGCCGAAGTCGAAACGTGGAAGAAGGAGCGCCTGGCCCAGCTGCGCGCGCAGGTCGACGCAGAAGCGGCCAAGCGGGTGGCCGGTCATCGGGCCAAGGCCGGCGCGGCGGTTGCACGTATGCAGGGCCGTGGTGAGACGCTGACGACCATCGCCGCACGGACCGACGTCGGAATCGGGATCGTTCGCACCATGGCACGGCATGCTCCGAAATCCGAGAAGCGGACTGCCGGGAATGGTTCGCATGCACTAGGTCTGGAGGCTGTGTCTGACCCGACCGCCCAGGGGGTTGACCCCTACGCCGGTCAGCCTCCGGTGGACGCAGCATCGGCGTGATGCACTGCGCAACGGTGCGACGAAGGCGGCTGTGCACGCCGGTGTGCGCGGCCAGGCCGCGTGGGTCGGCGGGTGCGTGGGCCGTCATGGAGGTTCGCCGTGACGGCGGTTGGGCCGCTGACGCACACGCCGGTCGCGCCCCTGGTGCTGCGCGCCGGCCTGTGTGTCCGGCTACACCAGGTCTGCCCAGCACGGTGGGGAGCGCTCGACGTGGCGGGGGCTGCGCAGCGGTAACGGGAACACCCGGGCGCAGGGTGACAGCACGAGTGGAGCGGGCCGCGGCGGCTGCGCTGAATGTCAGTGCCGGCGGATAGGTTCAACGGCCATGAGAAGCGCGGGACAGCTGGTGGTTGAGCGGCGTGTGCACGCTGCCGAGATCGCGCGCTTTCACAGCCATGTTGTCTGCGGGCCAACGGCTTCGGATTGCAACATCTGGACCGGCGCGATCGGCGCCGATGGCTACGGCCGGTTCTACTTGACTCGCGAGGGATCAGGGCTGTGCGTTCGCCCGCACCGCTACGCGTTGGCGATCGTGTCCGGTGTGGTGGCCGCTGGCGTGCTTGGGCTCCACGAATGCGACAACCCGGTGTGCGTCAAGATCGCGGCGGCGACAGATCCCCATCAGCACGTCGTGTCCGGCTCCCAAGGAGACAACATGGAGCGCATGGCGCGGATGCGTCGTGGCGGCGGCCGGTATGCGGTGCGACGCTTCGATAGTCGCGGTATTCGACGGGAACGGTCGGTGGCGCTGCGGGAAGCGGTGCGCCACGGTTGGGATGCGGATGCGGTGCAGGCGGCGCTCCTTGGTGATCAGGCGACGCTGTGGTGATGTCTGCCCAAGCCCCCTCGGGCCCGGTGCGCGTGGGGCCGGGTGTGGCGAGCTGGGCGGCCTGGCGCGCGGTGTCGCAGCGCCGAGCTGGAGGGCGCAAAGGGTGTGCGGCGGTGGTGTCGCGCGCGGGCGCTTAGCCGCGCTGCAGCAGTACCGCGTCGCGTGACGGTCGCACCGTGTTGGCGTCGAACCACAGCGGCAGCGCAGAGACGCCGGCTGTGCGGGCCCAGCAGATGCGGTGCTGCCCGATCGTTTCTCGGTGGCCGTGACCGTTGACGTAGATGCGCAGCGAGTCGCTGTAGCTCAGCAGCGCCAATGTCAGACGCCGGTCGGCGGGAACAAGGTTGGCGAAGGCCGCGTGGCTGCGGGCGGCGTGCGCGATGGTGGCGGTGTCGGCGCTGGCGGGGAAGGGCTCGAGGAAGGTGGTGACTGCGGGTAGCACCGTGGTCCAGTCTCCCGAGTGGACATCACAGAGTCGACGGCGCGCGGAGATGGCGTCGCTGGTGAACAGTGCGCGGTAACCGTCTTGCCCGGGGTGCTCGCCGAAGGTGCGGATGACCGACTCCAGTGCGAGGGGGCAGTTGGAGCGCGTGCCGTCGTGGTGGGGCCGCTCTCCCATGGTGTGCGGATAGGGCAGCTCGACGACGGGGGTCAGGTAGTAGGGCACGACTCGGTACCTGGGCTAGGGCGCCAGCAGCGTGGAGCGGCGCGTGAACTGTGCCGGGCCGCCAACTTCGAACGGCAGCACGTCAACGCCGAAGTACTTCCCGACCAACATGGGGTCGTCGTACCCGAGATCACCGTGCACGCTCTGCAGGTACTCCATGGCCTTCTCACAGGCGAGGCGGGCGGCTTGGTCGGCGGTTGCGGCGATGGCGGTCGCCTCGACGGCGGTCCGGACGTTGGCGAGGAAGACGGTTGCCATGGTGGGTCGTCTACGAGGCGAGCGCGTGGATGGGGCGGGCGGCGGCGAAGACGGTCTTGAGGTCGCGGCGGGCATCGAGTTCGGAGTAGGGCTCGATGGTGGCAACGCCGACGATGCGGGGCCGCGCCTCGGCGAGGGACAGCAGTTCGAACGCCGTGTGGGTGGCGCTGAGCTGTGTCGGCCGGTGGTAGTAGTCCGCGAGCACCAGGTACGCGTGTAAGGCGGCCTGGGCGGCTTCTGGGGTGTCGTGCTGGGTGCTTACGTCGCGGCCGTGCTCGTCGATGGTCAGCGTGTACATGGGGGCTCCTGAGCGGGCGAGGATGGCTGGGGGTCGGTGTGGGCTATGCGGCGGCGCGGGCGAGGGCCTTGACCCGATCGGGCCGGAAGCCCGACCAGTGGTCGTCGCCGGCCACGACGACGGGGGCCTGGAGGTAACCCAGGGCCATCACGAAGTCACGGGCTTCGGGGTCGGTGCTGATGTCCACAACGTCGTAGGCGATGCCCTGCTTGTCGAGCGCCTTGTAGGTGGCGCTGCACTGGACGCAGGCGGGCTTGGTGTAGACGGTGACCGTGGCGGTGGTGCTCATTTCGCGCTCCTAATTGGTGGGCAATTTCGGGTTCTTTCTATACCACTCATTCTAATTGCTGCGGGCCTTTTCGGCAACGGAATAAGCAATATTAATGCGGTCAATTATGGCGCCAATCTGGCGTTTCAGTAACCGCGTTGATAATGGCACTAGGGGCGGCGCATTTATTGCACTAGGGGCCATTCCCGCATTTCCCTTTTCTCGGCATTTTGCTTCTGGACAGGAACGCGAATGGCCCCGGGGAGCAGAACTCCTCGGGGCCATTCGTCGGCTGTTAGTCCTCCTTGCACGCCTGTCGGTACACCGCGTCGGCTTTGCGCTTGCCGAGGATCACCTGCTCGATGTCACTGAGGGTGTAGCCGTTGTCCTCCAGGAATCGCAGGTAGGTCTTGGTGATGTCCTGGGGGCCGCGCCAGGCGTCCTTGGCGGTCCGGGCCTCGGTGGTGGCGAGGACCATGCCGAGCAGGATGATCTGTGCGCGGCCGTCGCCGGTGGCGGGGAGTTTGGCGACCGCCATCTTCGGGGTCTCGTTGTCGGCCAGGCCGAGCAGCTCGGGGGCGAGCTTCTGTCCGTGGTAGTCGTTGAACAGATCCGGTCGGGTGACGAGCGCTTCGGCGAGGTAGAGGGCCGCGCCTTTGGGGGCGGTCTTGCGGGACAGGAGCTTGTCGCGCACCCACTCGCGGCGCACGATCGCCGCAGCTTCGCCGAGCTTGTTGAGCGCGATCAATTTGCGTCGCTCGGCGCGCTCCTTTTCGGCCTCCTCCTGGCGGGCTCGCTCCCGCTCGACCGCTCCCTCGGGGTCGCTGGCATCGGCCAGGCGGTCGGCGTCGAAGCCGTACTGGCGTGCCGCCCAGTCGGGCATGGTGACCCCGGCTCCGCGCGGGTTGCAGCAGTAGTACTCGGGGCTCCACGCGGTGGTCTCGGTGACTGTCCGGATGTGCCGGTAGCCCTCGTCCGGCTCCAGGCTGGGATCGTCGGCGGTGGCGAAGTCGATGTCGCGCTCATCGACCGGTTCGCCAGTTTCGACGTCGAGGAAAACCTCCTCGCTGTCGAGCACGACGGCCCAGTGCTGGGGCTCCATCGCCGCGATCGTCTCGCGGGTGAGGTGCTCGCCCTGGGCATCCCGCAGGTAGTTGGTCGGAATGTAGGCCTTATCGCCCCAGCCGGGACGGCGGTCGAGCACGGTGTAGCCCTTCGCGGTGAACAGCGCTGCCGTCTCCTCGTAGCGCCGCCGGTCCTCCCGCTCGGCGCGCAGCTGAGCAACCCTGTGGTCGAACTGATCGGTACCGGCGACCTTGATCAGCTCGGCCTGGGCAGCGTCATCCCCGTCGAACTCCACGAAACTGGTGGCCTCCATCAAGTTGAGCTGCCCGGTGTCCAGGGCGCTCATGGCCGTCTGAGAGTCGATAGCGACCTTGGCAGCGGCCACAGCGTCTTTGGTGGTCGACAGTTCCTTGGCAACCTTGGTGGGGGAGACCCCCTCCAGGAGAAGCTGGTTGATGCCCCGCGCCCGTTCGGCCTCGGTCAGTTTGGCGCGGTGGTCGTTGAGCACGATCTGCTCGATGACGCGGTGGGTGCGCAGTGCGGCCTCGTCGCCTTCGGCGGGGTGGACGTACACGGGGATGGTGGGCACGCCCAGCTGGCGCGCAGCTTGCGTGCGGCGCTGCCCATCTCGCAGGGCCACACTGCCGTCTGCCAGGCGCACCGCCGTCACCGGCGCGAGAACTCCGTGCGCCTCGATGGAGGCCAGGAAATCGCGATCCAGACGGGGATCTAGGCGAACGTTCTCGCCGATTTCGATGGTGGTCGGGTCCAGGTGAAGCAGCTCGGGAGTGGTGGTGGTTGTCATCAGGTGCCCTTTCTCGGTTTTTCGAACCTGTTGCCTATAGGCTACACCATGATGTAGCCTATAGGCAACATATTGGTTCGACGAGGAGCACTGAAATCCGATGGCCCTGAACGACGACCAGCTACCCGGCATCATCGAAACTGACTGCGAGACAACGACTGTGATGAGCTACGGCATGGGCGTCGACTCGACCGTTATGGTGACACTTCACTGCTGTCGCAGAGGTCCCTAGCCAACGCCAGCTTCGCTGTGTTTGGCGTGTTCAGATCCCGGAGGATCTCAACCTTGCTCATGTACAAGACGTCACCGGTGAGAGCGCTCGGCGCACCTGGGCTCGGCGGTGACGAAGCCCAGGTGCTGCGTCGTGCCGGTGTAGGCGACGGGCTGCCGTTCCTACTCGGCCCCGACGGCTCGTACGACCTGGAGTTGAACCGGTTCGTGCGCGAGTTGGACGGGTGGGGTGTGCGCTCGGAACACACGAGAGAGGCGTACGCGCGTGATCTGATGTTGTTCGGCCGCTTCCTCCACGAGCACCGTGGTGGACGGTCCATCTGGGACGCCGGCCAGGACGATCTGCGCGCCTACAAGCGGGCGCGGCGGCGGACCAAGGGCTTCACGGTGTCCGCGTCGACCTGGAACAGGTTCATCGCGGCGCTAGACAAGTGGGTCAAGTGGGCGATACACGAGGAGCTGATCGAGGCCCAGCCGTTCCGCATGGTGGAGAAGACGGTGTTGACGCCCCGCGGGCTGGTACGGGTGCTGTTCAATGCCGAGCGCGAGGTCGAGGACAGCGCCGGGCCGGTGCGGTTCCTGGCCTACGAGGACTACCTGGTGTGGCGGGACGTCGGGTTGCGTGGCCAACTACCCGACGGCTCGCCGGACCCGAGTTGGCGCGGTCGGCACGGCGAGCGCAACGCGGTGTTCGCCGACCTGTTGGTCTGCACCGGGATGCGGCTGAGAGAGGCGTCGAGCCTCCTGGTCACCGAGGTACCGCCGCTGGCGCAGCGGCGGCTGACCGGAGACCTGAACCTGCCCGCGACGATCACCAAGCGCAGCCGGCCGAGGACGGTTTTCGTGTCGCGCCGCGTGCTGCGCGACCTGCACCACTACGTCGACATCGAACGCGACGAACTGGTCGAGCGCCGCCGGGCGGCCGGGGCTTACGGGTGTACGGACGCCTGGATGGGAGTTCGCTCCGCCGGCAAGACTGCGCTGACGCTCGTCGAGGATGGCCGCTCGCGGCCGTACTCGCGGGTGACGATCGAGGAACGGCAGCGACTGTGCCGGGTCGGCGACGACGGTCCGGGTGGTCCGTTGTGGCTGTGGCTCGGTGAGGACGGCTTGCCGCTGTCGCGGTCGACGTGGCAGGCGGTGTTTCGGCGAGCCAACGAACGGTGCGCCCGGTTCGGCCTGGACCTGGTGGTCCATCCGCACGCCCTGCGTCACACATTCGCCGTGCACATGCTCGGGCTGCTGCTGCGCCAGACCGTCCGCGCGTTGCGCATGGAGCCCGGCGAGACCCTGATGAGCCAGCAGGTGAAACGGCTGCTGGTCGGCGACCCGCTGCGCAAGTTGCAGCTACTGCTCGGCCATCGCCAGCGCGAGACGGTCTTCGTCTACCTCGACGTCCTGGACGAGGCGCAGGAGATCGTGCTGTCCGCGCTGCGCGAATGGGATGAACAAGCCGAAGCGCTGAGCAGGGTCCGGCTTGAGGATGGTGCTGCCGCGTGAACCGCACCGAGGGTGCCGGCTCCGGTCGCCGTGGCCGCTGGGCGGCTTTCCCGACCGAGGAGCAGATGCCCGCGCAACCCGCTCCTGTCCCGGACATCGGTCCGCTGGTGCTCCGGCTGCACCTGGATGGCGCCGACCGCACGTTCGACATGTCCGCGTGGCCATGCCCGCGGTTGACCCGCCAGCTTGCCGCGACGCTGCGCACGGTGGCCGCCGACGGACCCGAATCGAGTTACCAGGCGTTCAAGGTGAACCTGTTCTCGGTGCGGAAGTTCGTGCGGTTCATCACTGGAGCCGAACCGCAGAACGCCACCGAGGTCGAGTTCAGTGACCTGGAGGCCGAGCACATCGACGCGTTCGAGCAGGCGCTGATCGCCGAGTACGGACCGGACAGTGACCAGCCGCGCATCAGCATCGGTGTGGTGGTCCGGCTGCTCCGCGTGGCGTTCGACGCCAGCCCCACGACGTTCGATCCCGACCTGGCTATCCGGCTGAGGTTCCTCGGACGGGAAACCCGTGCCCGTCAGACGAGACCCTTGGATGCCTACCCGCAGAACGTGTTCGAGGCGATCAGGAACGCCGCGCTGGCGGATGTCCGCGCGATCGCGCGCCGAATACAGGATGGCGAAGCCCGAGCCGCGACGGGCCAGGACCCGAACGTCGGCGGTTGGGATGTGATCGAGAACGTGCTGTGGCACATCGCCCGTCACGGGCCTGTCACGATGCAGTTCCTGCGGCCCCTGGTCGGCAAGAGGCTGGGCAACGGGCGCCCGCTCAACGCGGCGCTCATCCTCACTCGGGAGGACAACGTCGTGTTCCTGATCCTGCTGATCTGCATGACCGGGCTTGAGCCGGAGTGCGCCAAGCGGTTGCAGGCCGACTGCTTGACCAACCCGGCCCGCGGGTTCGTGAGTGTCAACTATGTCAAGCGGCGCGCGCACGGTCGCCGGATCTCTAAGTCCATGCGGGTCAGCGATGGCGGTGCCCTGCACCATCCCGGCGGTCTGATCCGACTGGCGCTGCGGCTCACCGCGCGAGCCCGCGAGTTTAGTGGCAGCACCGATTTGTGGGTCGACTACGGAGACAAGGGCCTGCGGGACTCCTTCCCGCTCGGCGGGCAGGGTCCTTGGGGTCACGTGGACAACTGGCAGAAACGACACGGCATCGACCAGATGACCGACGCTGACGGAACGCCGGTGCGGCTGGATCTGCGGCGGCTGCGCAAGACCTACAAGTCCCAGCAATACCTCAAAGCCACCGGCGTGCTCGCCGACTTCACCCAGGGCCACACCGCCGACGTCGCCGCAAACCACTACGCAAACATCCCCGCCCACGACGAGCTGCACGACCAAGCCGTGGAGAACGGCCTGCGCGAAGCGCTGGACGTCGCGCTGCCGCCGCCGGTGGTACTCGACGAGGACGGCACCCGCCTCGATGCCGGAGAAGGGGACCTGCCACCCGAGCAGGTGCAGGCGCTGCTGTCGCGCGAGAGCGACGTGTTCCTGGCCTCCTGCCGCGACTTCTACGACTCGCCTTTCGGGGCGAAGGGCAAGCCGTGCCCGGTGTCGTTGTGGGGCTGCCTGGAGTGCCCGAACGCGGTGTTCACCACCCGGCACCTGCCGCAGGTTCTGACCTTCCTGGACTTCATCGAGCGCCAGCGGGAGGAGTACCCCGTCAGCGAGTGGAACGTGCGCTACGGCCTGGCGTGGGACCGGATCGTGCGCGGCATCCGGGCCAAGTTCCGAGACGAGCAGATCACCACCGCCCAGACGATCGCCGAAAGCGGTGGGGCACGGTTGCTGCTGCCGCCCGAGTTCTGGGAGGCCGTCGCGTGACCCGCGCCCCCGCACCGCGCCCGTCCGCCGCGCCGGAGCCATCGGCCGATCCCTGGGTGCTGCCCGAGTCCTTGACCACCGAGACAACTGGCCGCGGCCCCCGGTTCAGCGACGACATCTGGGATTTCCGACCGTTCGCGCCCCGCAGCAACGGCTACCTCCGGCTGGACTTCACCGAGCTGCCCGACGAGATCGCGATGCTCACGGCCAAGGAGTTCATCTACTCCCGCATCCACCGCGTGGTCCCGCTGTCCTACGGATCGCGGACCGCCCGACCGATGAAAATCACCAACACCTACAAGGACTTCATTATCGTGCGTCAACTGTTTACCGAGCTCGGCAAGCAGGGCGTGACGCGCTTGGCGCAGGCCCGCCAATCCCACCTGGACGCGACCGCACGCGTCTGGCGTGAGACCTGTGTGCCAAACACGCTGGCTGTCCGGATCGGCGTCATCCAGCACCTGGAGGCGCACAGCCCGTACCTGACCGCGGACCGCCTCACCGTCGTGCCCTGGAAGGGCCGCCCGGCCACCCAGGTCGCCGGGCGGCGACCGGACGAGGAGAACAGCACCCCGCGCATCCCCGAGCCGATCATGGCTCCACTGCTGCGCGCCGCCCTGTTCTACGTCCAGACCGCCAGCCGGGACCTCCTGGCCGCCCAGCGGGAAATCGCCGACCTGGAGCAGGCCCGAGCAGGCGGCCGGTGCCGGCATGGCGAGGCTGTCACCAAGATCGAGGCGTTCCTGGACCGCCGCCGTCAGGAGGGGCGAGGTGTTCCCGCACTGCCGCTGTACTGCCTGGCCCAGCGCCCGACCGCGCCGGTTGTCGACGGCGTCGTGCAAGCCCCGAACGCCGCTCTCGTCGCCCTGATGAGCGGAACCAACAGCTTCCAGGGGCATCCGACACGGCTGATGGAGCAGATCGGCGCCGAGATCGGCTACGAAGAGGGTGGTCTGGACACGCCGATCTCGACGTGGCCGGACACCGGGCGACCCTGGCGAGGGCGGCTGAATCACCGCAGCCTGCATGACGAACTGCACCACCTGCGCACCGCCTGCTGGGTGCTGGTGGCTTACTTGTCAGGACTTCGGGACATGGAAGTCCTGGAGCTGGCGCGGGACTGCGCTGTCACCACCACCACCGCCGTTGACGGCCGGACCCGCTACAAGCTGCGCGGCCGGGTCTTCAAGGGCCGCAAGCTCACCGGTGACGAGGCCGAGTGGGTCGTGCTCGACGCCGTTCACGAGGCGATCGACGTCCTGCTGCAGATCAACGACGACCCCACGCATCTGTTCGGTTACCGGCTCTGGCCCGCCAGCAAGCCACGGCTGGCGAACAAGCTCACCGAGCGCCTCGGTGGTTTCCGGGACCACGTCAACGAGCTGTTCGGTACCCAATCGTCCGACGGGGTGGCCGAACCGTTCGTCCCCGCCGACGGGGAACAGCAGTGGGTGTTCACCACCCGGCAGTTCCGGCGGAGTCTGGCCTGGCATATCGCACACCAGCCCTTCGGTGTGGTCGCCGGTGCCCGGCAGTACCACCACGCCAAGGTGACCATGTTCGAGGGCTATGCCGGGACCTCAGCCTCTGGGTTCGCCGCCGAGGTCGCCGCCGAGGAGGCGGTCGCCATGCTCGACTACGTGGAGGATCTTTACCGGGATTGGAACACCGGCGCCCAGTCCGGCGGTGGGGCGGCCGAGCGGATCAACGCCGAGTTCCAGCGCATTCGGCGCGAGCTGGGTGATCTCCCCGGCGTCGTGTCCGACGAGCTGCGGCTGCGGACGATGCTTCGGCATCTCACCAAGACGCTGCATCCCGGCGTGCTCAACGACTGCTTCTTCAACGCGGCGACCGCGGTCTGTGTCAAGCGAGCCAAGGTCGTCGGGCAGCCCGTTCCGCAGCACAACATGTGCCTGCGCTGTCCGAACGCCCGACGGTCCACAGTGCACCGGCCCCGGCTGGCCGCCGCCCGCAATCAGGCCCTGGATCTCCAGGCGTCCTGCGAGAAAGCCGGTCCGGTCCCGAAACTCCAGCAGGTCGCGCTCACCGGCTACATCACCGAGCTCGACCAGCTCATCGGTGATCTCGACAGCGAGGAGGCGCAGGCGTGACCCGCGTCGCTACCCAAGTCCGCCTGGAGCAGGCGCTGACCCGGCTGCTCGCCGGTCAGCCGACTGTGACCGACGGCGAGCTGACGGTCTCCAACCTGTGCCGGGAAGCCGGTGTGGGCCGCGACTCGTTCTACCGCTCGCCTCCGGAGTTCAAGGACGCCGTTGTTGCGGCACAAGCGAATCGAGAAGCCCAGCAACCTGAACTCGTCGCGCTGCGCGAGGAGATCACCGCCCTCAAGCGGGAACGCAAACAGACCGCCAGCGACCACGCCGCCACCGTGCGGGAACTGGAGGAGACGATCAGGGTCTACGCCAACCAGATCCAGGTCCTCGCCCTGCGCAACTCGGAGTTGGAGGACCAGATCCGACATCTGGCGCACCACGATCCCGACGTGATCTCGCTTCACACCCGGAGGTGACCCCCGTCCACCGACGCTGTGACACCGAGAGCGGCCGGGCGGTTTCTAGATGGCGAGCTGTTCGAGGGCGGCGAGGTACGCCTCGGTGTAGGTCGGGAATTGGGCGACGCCGTCGAGCAGGGTGTCGATGGAGATCTGGGCGCGGATGGCGAGGGCGGCGGTGTGGATCCATTCCCCGGCTTGGGGTGCGATGGCCCAGGCCCCGATGAGCGTCCGCTGGGTGCGGTCGGCGATGAGACCGAGGGTGCCGTCGGGGTCGGTTTCGTAAGTCCAGGGTCGCGCGATCGAGTCGGCGAGGTCGAGTTCGGTGGTGGCGATGTCGAGGCCACGCTGGCGGGCTTGGTCGGTGGTCAGGCCGACAGCGGCGATCTCGGGTTGGGCGAACACGACGCGGGGGATGCCGCTGTAGGTGGTTTGGCGGGGTGTGCCGAGGATGTTGTCGGCCACGACCCGTCCTTGGTACATGGCGACGTGGGTGAACAGCGCGACCCCGGTGACGTCGCCGAGCGCCCAGAGGCCGGCGGTGACGCGGCAGTGCTCGTCGACCTCCAGCGCGCCGCGCGGGTCCGGTGTGACCCCGACAGTCTCCAGGCCGAGCCCGTGGGTGCGGGGGCGGCGTCCGGTGCCGAGCACGACGACGTCGGTGCGCACGGTGGTGCCGTCGTCGAGGTCGATCACCGTATCGGCGCCGTCGCGGCGCGCGGCGGTGGCCTGCCGGCCGAGACGGACGTCGATGCCGTCGGCGCGCAGGTGGGTGGCGACGATGTCCCCGACACGGGGGTCTTCCCGGTCCAGCAGCCGGTCGCCGCGCTGGATCAGGGTGACCCGAGCGCCCATGCGAGCGAGGAATTGGCCGAGTTCGATCCCGACGGCGCTGCCGCCGATCATCACGATCCGCTCGGGGATCTCGCGCAGGGTGGTAGCTTCCCGGTTGGTCCATACGCTGACCTCGTCCAGGCCCTCGATGGGTGGGTGGATCGCGTCGGAGCCGGTGGCGATCACCACGTGCTCGGCGGTGAGTTCCCGGCCACCGGCCCGTACCCGCCACGGGTCCCGGCCCACCAGGGCTGCGGTGGCCTTGATAACCGTGACGCCCTGCTTCTCGTATCCGGTGACCTGCTCTGTGTCGTCGAGGTGGCGGATCATGTAGTCGCGGTAGTCTCGCAGTGCCGCCCAGTTCTGCGCCGGAGTGGACAGGCCGGCCGCGTGGGCGGCTTCGGCGCGGGCCTCGGGTGGGCGCAGCAAGGTTTTGGACGGGATACACGCCCAGTAGGCGCACTCCCCGCCGATCAGTTCCTGCTCGATCAACGCGACCCGCCGTCCGCCCGCGTGCAGGCGCGAGGCGGCGGTCTCGCCGCCCGGTCCGGCGCCGATCACGATTACATCGAAGTCCGTACTCACAGTGGCTGTCCCTTCTCGGTGATGGCGGTTCGGGCGGCGCAGGTGGGCGTCAGCAGCACCCGCCGGGCTCGGGCTCCTCGGATTGAGCGGCGTCCAGCTGCCGGCCGAGTTGATAAGCGTCGGCGACTGGGAGGACCGATCCGCCGGGGTGCTCAGCGAGCCAGGGCGCCGCGGCGTCGGCGTCGGCGAAGAAGTGCACGTGGTTGCAGAAGGAAGCCCGTACGGAGACCAAGTCGTCAGGCGTGACGATGGAGACCATCGCGGTCTGGGGCTCGACATCCCTGACTCGGTCGGGCTCGACGGTGAGCCGTATCGGGGCACCGGTGCTGTGGCAGGGGGATTCAACCTGGGCGGATTGGCCGAGGGTGGCGGGGAAGATGAGGGTGTCCAGGGCACACCAGGTGTAGAGCTGGTGGCCGTCGACGGTGAAACGGTGCGGGGTCGGGCGCAGCGTGATGCCGTAGCCGACGATCCGTCCGGCGTCGTCGTATTCGGTGTCGCGCAGTCGGCCCACCGCCTGCGCAACCTCGTCACCGGCGCGGCCGGTGGCGGCCGCGAGGTCGGCAATCGTGAGGGGTTCGCCGCGGGCCAGTTGCCGCAACAGCGGCTGCCATAGCCATCCGGCCGGGCTGTCCTGGCGGGAGAAGACACTATCCATAGTGGACACCACGGTGTCCAGGTCATTCGTCATCGGGATTGTCCTTCCGAGAGCAGGGTTTCAGGAGGCGCAGCAGGAGAGTTTGGACACGTCGCGGGTGAAGGTTTGGGCGGCGAGTTTGATGCCCTCCGCCATCGTCAGATAGGGGCACCACAGGTCGGCCATCTCGTGCACCGTCATCTGGTTTGCCAGCGCATAGACAGCGGTGGCGATGACGTCCCCGGCGCCCGCGGCGAGCACGTGCGCGCCGAGCAGCCGCCCGGAGCCTTGTTCGGCGACGAGCTTGATCGCGCCGCGGGTGTCGCGGTTGACCAGCGCCCGCGGCACGTACTCCAGCGGCAGCACCCGGCACTTACAGGCGTAGCCCTGCTCCACCGCTTGGACGTCGGTCAGCCCGGCGGAGGCGAGACTGGGCGTGGTGAAGGTGACCGCGGGCAGGTGATGGTAGTCCAGGGTGCGCCCGGCGTCGCCGAAGGCGTTGTCGACCACGACGCTGCCATGGGCCCCGGCGACGTAGACGTACTGCGGGTGCCCGGTGACGTCCCCGGCCGCCCAGACGCGCGGGTTGTCGGTGCGCAGATACTCGTCGACGACCACCTCCCCGCGATGCCCGGTCTTCACGCCCACCGCGTCGAGATTGAGCCCGGCGGTGACCGGGTTCCGCCCAGTCGCGAGCAGCAGCCGCTGCCCAGTCACCCGCTGCCCACCGGCGGTGACGACGACGCCCGAACCATCGGCCTCAACCTCAGTGGCGCGCTCGGCGATCACGGCGATGCCGTCGTCAGCGAACACCCCGGCCAGCAGGCCGGCGAGTTCCGGTTCGGTGTGCGGGGCGAATCGGCCCACGATGCTCACTCGGACGCCGAGGTGGGCGAACAGTTGCGCCTGCTCCAGCCCGACGTAGCCGCCGCCGACGACGACCAACGACTCGGGCAGTTCGGTCTGCTCCATCGCGGTGGTCGAGGTCAGGTAGTCCACCCGGTCGGCTCCGTCGAGGCCGTCGGTACGCGGGGTGGAGCCGGTGGCGATCAGGTAGTGCTCGGCCTCGACCCGGACGTGGCCGCCGTCATGCAGGTTCACCTCCAGCGCCGGTCCCTCGATGAACCGGGCCTCGCCGGGCAGGATCTCCCACCCGTACTCGGCGGCCAGGTCGACGTACTTCTCCGCCCGCAACCCTGCCACCAGCGTGTCCTTGCCACCGATCAGCGCGGCGGCGTCCACCGGGCCCGCGCTGGTGGAAATCCCCGGAAAGTGCTGGTCCAGCGCCACATGGCGGGCCTCGGCCGCGGCCAGCAGTGCCTTCGACGGCACACAGCCGACGTTGACGCACGTCCCGCCAACGGTGCCGCGCTCGATCATCACCACGCTCTTGCCCTTGCCGCGGGCCGCGATCGCCGCCGCGAACGCACCCCCACCCGAACCGATCACCGCCAAGTCGTACCGCACCAGCGATCTCCTCCCACTGACATATTCGTCTTCCCGGATGCATAGATGCTAACCTAAGATTCGTACATCCGGATACGACAGACACTCGATGTGAGGACGGCGACCGTGGCCGACGCTTCCGAACGCAGCAGCACGCTGCTGCCCACCGAGCCGAACGGGGTGGAGATGATGGCGAAATTCTTCCGCGCCCTCGGCGACCCCGCCCGGCTGCGGCTGCTGGAGTTCCTGCTGCACGAGGAACACGCCGTGGGCGAATGCGTCACGCACATCGGCCTGTCCCAGGGCCGGGTGTCCAGTCACTTGGCCTGCCTGTCCGACTGCGGCTACGTGCAGCTGCGCCGCCAAGGCCGCTTCGCCTACTACCGGGTCACCGACCCCCGCGTCGCGGAACTGGTGCTGCTGGCGCGCTCGCTGGCCGCGGACAACGCCGCCGCCCTCGCCGCGTGCATGCGCATCACCGCCCCGAACGCCTGACCAGCCGAGGAGACCGCCTCCATGTCGACCAACCCCGGCTCCGAGAGCAAGCGCACCGCGCTCGCCGCCGCCGGTTTCCTCCTGGTCCCCATCGTGTGTTGCGGCCTGCCGGTGCTGATCGCCGCCGGAGCCCTTGGCGCGGTGGGCTCGGTACTGGGCAACCCCTGGGTCATCGGCACCGCCGTCGTGGTGGTCCTCGCCGCGGTGACGCGGTTCGCGCGCCGGCGCGTCACCCGACACGGCGCCACCCGAGACAACTCGTGCTGCCCGCCCGTGCCACCCGCCCGCGACCAGCCCGATCGGCCAC
Organism: Mycolicibacterium flavescens; assembly: GCA_900637135.1. Taxonomy (NCBI): domain Bacteria; kingdom Bacillati; phylum Actinomycetota; class Actinomycetes; order Mycobacteriales; family Mycobacteriaceae; genus Mycobacterium; species Mycolicibacterium flavescens. The sequence continues at coordinate 2,348,700 of LR134353.1, read as the reverse complement.
ACGAGTCCTCCCACCCCAACCAGGAGTCCTGACCCATGCCTGACGCACCCGCCCCGACCGGACCTGCCGCGCCGCGCTCTCGTCGACGACTCGTCACGATCGCGCTGACCGTTATCGCCGTCGTCGGGATCTCCGTCGTGCTGTATTCGGCGTTTTCCCCGTCGAGCAAGCAGACCGCGTCCCCACCCGCTGCCGACGGCAGCGCAAAGGCCGGGACCACTGCCGCTGCGGGAGCGTTCACCGCCCGAACCCTGCAGGGCGTGCAGGTCGCGGTGCCCGGCTCGCGGCCCAGCGTGCTGTTCTTCTTCTCCGTCGGGTGCGGCGGTTGCGGTCCGGCCACCCACACCCTCGCCCAGGTCCAGCAGGCGGTCGGCACGAAGGCGAACTTCGTCGCCGTCGACATCGGCCCCGGCGAAACCGAGCAGGACATCACAGACTTCCTCACCGCCAACCAGGCCACCAGCCTTGCCTACGCCAGCGACAGCAACGCCACCCTGATCAGCGCCTACCAGGTCACTCAGCTGTCCACCGCCGTCGTGCTGGACGCCTCCGGCAAACCGGTGTTCCGCGCTGTCGAGCCCACCGCCGATCAGATCCGTGCCGAACTGGCCAAGGTGAGCGCGTGATCGGCCCGCTGTTGGCGCTCGCCTTCGGCGCCGGGATGCTCGCCCCGGTCAACCCCTGCGGCTTCGCCGTACTGCCCGCCTTCCTCGCCTACGCCGTCGACACCGGCGACGGCCAGGCGGACGCGCGGCCCGGCGCTTTGTCCCGGCTGGCCGGTGGCCTGCGCGCCGGGCTCGCGCTGACCGCCGGGTTCGCCGGCACCTTCACCGCCATCGGACTACTACTGGCCCTCGGCTTGCGTTCCCTGACCGGTGTCATCCCGTGGCTGGCCGCCGCGCTCGGCGCGATCCTGGCCGTGGGCGGCCTGGCCATGGTCGCCGGCGGACACCTGCCGCTGCGGCTACCCACCCGCCGTTCCGGCACCCCGCGGCAGGGGCCCAGAGGCATGGTGGCCTTCGGCGCCGGGTACGCACTGGCCTCCGCCTCCTGCACGCTCGCGGTGCTGCTCGCGGTCGTCACCCAAGCCCTGGCCAGCACCAACATCTCCGGCGTCCTGGTCGTATTCGCCGCCTACGCCGCCGGCTCCGCCACCCTGCTGCTGTCCCTCGCGCTATTCGCCGCATTCGCCAGCGGCCTGATCAACCGGTTCCTCCGACGGCTGCTGCCCCACATGAACCGCATCACCGGCGCCGTGCTTGCCCTTTCCGGCGGCTACCTACTCCTTTACTGGCTGCCACAACTACTCGGCGGGCACCCCGGCATCGGCGCACTCACCGGCGTCGTCGGCACCGTGTCAGCCTGGATCACCGGACACCAACTTGCGATCGCCATCACCGCACTCGGCCTCATCCTCGTCACCGCGATCGCCACCCTCACCCGCCGCGAACGCCGCCACACCACCACCGACACCGCCGACGACTGCTGCGCACCCAGGCCACAGCCCGAAGAAAATGCGGACCAGGTAGGAGGACCCGGCAGCAGGTGACCTGCCTGCCGGGATCCAACTGGCACGCGGGCCTCTACGATGCGAGCCCGAGGCGGCCGGATTGTCCCCATGGGAGTCCGGCAGGCGGCAAAGCCTTGCTGTAGAAGCAAACCACCACAGTCGACGACGCAGGGCTGCGGACTCTGCATGCCTCCATCTTCACGGAGAATTGCGCAAGCATCGCCCCGCACCACGCCGCCGGTTGCTGAACCGTCGGCATCCGCGAACGCATCGCCCAGCGGGGCGGCGTCTGGCACAACACAGTCTTTTATCGAACGCCGCTCAGCCGTCCGATGATCGGTCGGCCCAGTCTGACTGGACATTTGCCGCAACGAGTGGCCATTCCGCAAAGGCTCGGCTACCGCCAGTTCGCAACGCGGCCATCAAGAGTTCAGTGAGACATGAGGGTCCTTGAGCGGCTACTTCACCGTTCGATGATCGGGCAGATCGATCTGTTCGGTTCCGACTCGGTATCGGCTGCCACGGCGGTGTCCCGACTGGCGGTGAGGCTCGCACGCAGCGCCAGCAATTCGGTAATGGTGTTGTCGATCTCCGCGATCCGGGCGTCGAGTAGATCCCGTACGGCTCCGCACGGGGTGGGACCGGCGCGGCGGAGGGTGAGGATGGTGCCGATGTCGTCCAGGGGGAGGTCCAGGTCGCGGGCGCGGCGGATGAAGGTGAGGGTGTCGACGTCGTCCTGGTTGTAAAGGCGGTACCCGGCCGCAGTGCGCTGGGCGGGCGGCAGCAGGCCGCGCTCCTCATACAAGCGCACGGCCTTACGGGTGAGCCCGGCCGCCTGGGCGGCCCGCCCGACGGTCATCGCCTGGGCCATCGTCTGCCTCCTTCGCGTCCCGGCCGCTCGCCTTGACCTTCACCTGGGGTGAAGGTTTTAGCGTCTCCAGTGTAGGACCGGAAACCGAAGGGAGGCGCAGGTCATGGCAATAGTCGAGTGCGAGGTGTACCGGCGCCCGGACCCGGAGCGCGGATGTGAGATGACCGTCACCAAGGGCGCCGTCCCAGGCCACGGTCGCGACCGCAACCCCACCTGTTGCTGCGGGCACACCATGGAGAAAGTCCGCTGAGCCGCGGCCAGCCAGGACGTGCGGGCACCGGGCTGCGCCAGGTGTTCTCCCATCCTGGTTACCGCCGGTTGTGGGCGGCGCGCACCGCTTCTGCCTGGGGTGACGCGTTCGCCACCGTGGCGTTGGGCCTGCTGGTGTGGGACCGCACCGGCTCCGGGCTCGGTGTGGCCGGGGTGATCGTCGCGGAGATCGTCCCGGTGCTGCTGCTGGCACCGTTCGCTGGGGTGGCAGTCGACTGGTTCTCGCCGGTGCGGGTCATGGTGGTTGCCGACTTGGCGCGCGTGCTGGTGGCTGCGGGGCTACCGCTGGTCGCCGGCTCGGTGCCGGGCATCTACGCGGTGGCGTTCGCCATGTCCGCAGCGTCGGCGTTGTTCAATCCGGCCGCCAGTGCCGCGCTGCCCGCGCTGGTGAACGAGGAGGAGTTGATCGCCGGGAACTCGGGGATCTGGACCGCCGCGGTGCTCTCCCAGATCGTGCTCGCCCCGGCTGCGGGTGCCGTGGTCGCGACCGTCGGCTATGGCCTGGCGTTCTGGGTGAACGCAGCGAGCTTCGCCGTCTCGGCGCTGCTGCTGTCCCGCCTGCACCTGCTGCGCCCGGCAGCCGATGCGGCCCGTGCCGCCTGGTGGCATCAGGCCCGAGACGGCATCAGGGTGCTGGCCGGGCACCGGGTGCTGCGAGCCTTGGCCGCTGGTCAGGCCCTGGCGGCGTTGTCGGCCGGAGCGACCAGTGCCCTGCTGGTTGTGTTGATCCGCGAGCGCCTGGGCAGGGGCCCCGCCGGATACGGAATCGCGCTGGCCTGCATCGGCGTGGGCGCCGCAGCAGGCCCGTTACTGCTGACCCGGCTGATCACCGATCCTCGCAAACCCGCGTTCATTTTCGGACCCTATCTGTTGCGCGCCGCCGTAGATGCCGTCCTTGCGAGTGTCCGCGTCCCGGTGGTGGCGTTGGGCAGCCTGGCCGGCTACGGCGGGGGCACCTCTGCCGGCGCAGTCACCTTCAACTCGCTGCTGCAGGCCGAAACCCCACCCGCCGCACGCGGCCGGGTCTTCGCCGCCTTCGATCTGATCTGGCAACTCGGCCGCCTGGCCTCCCTCGGGCTGGGTGGGTGGCTGGCTGATGCGGCAGGGATCACCGCCGTCTACGCCGCAGGGGCTGCACTGCTCGTCGCTGCCGCTCTGATCGGCCGAGCCGGTCTGACCGACCATCGCCACCACCAAGAGAAGAGGCGCTGACGCGAGGACTTCGGCGCCGGCGACGACGCTCGGCCACTGGCATCAGTCCGACGAACAGAGCTCCGACTCCGCAGCGATCACCAGGGGCCGGCTGGAAAATCGCCATTCACACCAGGCCCGCCCTTGGAGAATCCCGAGGTAGGTTCCACCGAGGCGCCGCCGCCCTGCGACACCGTTCCTTCTGCGACAGCTTGACTGTTTACATAAGCACGGCGATCTTGCTGCGCTGGCTGACCGACCCGTCAAGTCGGGACTTCGCTCTCAGCGATTTGATCGTCATCACCGCCCACACTGGGGATGAGTTCGAGCAGACTCTGCGCGATGTCGAAGAGGTCGTGCTGCCCGCGCTCCGCCGCCATGGTGTGCGGTTCATCCAGGTCGCCGCACGCAGCGCAAGACGACCGCCGGCGGGGAGGGGGTCGTTGTGCTCGACGACTCCACCACACCGCAGCGGCTGTACGTCGATGGCTACAAGCTCTCGGACGAAATGCTCTCGGCCGGAACGCTTCCCCAACTCGGGGGAGCCCGCATGTGCTCGGTCCACGCCAAGGGGAACTGCCTGGATCCGATCATCGCGTCGGTGACCGCAGGTCGTCGGTATCGCCACGTGCTGGGATTCGAAGCCGGTGAGCGGGCCCGCGCTACCAAGGATGCGGTGTTCAACACCGAACGCCGGACAGGGTGGTACCCGCTCCTGGAGTGGGGTTGGGATCGGACCCGGTGCACAGACTTCATCGCTGAGGTGACCGGGCGCCGGTGGTCAAAATCGGCGTGTGGCTTCTGCCCCTTCGCAATGGCCACGGCCTCAGGTCGGCACGCCCTCGTCGAGCGCTACCGCCGCGAACCACATGCCGGCGCCCAGGCGCTGTTCCTCGAGTTCGTTGCCCGCAGCCTGAACGAACGACAGACCCTCATCGCCGGTGGGTCGGCGGCCGAACTGGTGGACGCCGCCGGTCTGACCGAGGTTCAGGCGCACTACGAGGCACTGTTGGCTGACAAGCCTCACGCCGTCTACGAGGTTCGCCGGCTGACGCGCCGTTCGTCCAAGCGGACCGATGGTCGCGGCATCACCGCGCGTTCGGTACGCGCGGTGGCGCACGGTACGCGGGAGCAGATGACGAGGCAGCTGGCGGCTCAGCCCGGCGACCGCCACGACGGGCCGGACGGCATCACGCGTCACGTATTGCGGGCCCGCGGTACCGAATTGCCCTCCCTGGAACACTTCTACGTCGTCTGCCCGGCAGTGGTGGAGGACAAAGCGCGGCCCGGCTTCGACGAATGGTGGCAGGAGGCGACCAGCGATGCTGTTCTGTTCTGAGCTCAACTCACCCCACCGCGACGGTGTAGCCTATGGGCAACGTCACCGGAGGGAGCTGGCCATGGACGCCGACACGTCCGCAGACGACGGTTCCGCGATCCTGGCGGCGCTGGGTGCCGCGATCCGAGAGCACCGGACCGCGGCGGGTCTGACGCAGGCGCAGCTCGCCGAACGGGCGGGTATCGGCCGGCCGCATCTCAATCACATCGAGGGTGGGCGTAAGAGCCCGACTGTCGTGGTGCTGGTTCACCTCGCTCGCGGCCTGGGCGTCGACCCCGCGGCCCTCCTACAGACCCAGGGTGCGGCTCAGTAAGGCGATACGCCGAAGGTGCGTGAGGCCTCGATGCGCTGAATCAACTCGGCGGTGTCGGCGTGATCGGGGCGACCAGCGTTGTCGGTGCCGGTCTGGATGAGAGCGACCAGTTCTCCGCTGGCGCGAAGCTCATAGCGCGGCAAGTCGGATGTCTCAACCGTCCGTGCATCGTCGATGGCGTCCAGCGTGGCGGCCAAGACCGCCGTCACGGCGACTTCGTGGTCCTGGGCCGACCCGATCATCGTGTCGACTCTGCGCGCGGTCGTGGTCGTCAGGGTCCAGTGCGCGGTCATGGCGCTGCCTCCTTGCGTGGGGGATACCTCGGCCACAGTGTGCGCTACCAAACAGCAAAAACCGGGTCTGCCTTCCACTGCTGTGGATAAACAGACCCGGCTCTTGGCAGGCTGTGGATAACCCTTAGCCGCTGGGCGGGGCGTAGTCCCGGTCACGGGGATCGGCGGCGAAGTCGGGCCCATCCAAGAAGATCTGCACACCGGTGCGGTGCGCTGTCGTCAGCAGGTCCACGGTGCTGACGGCTCCGGCCTGATCGAGCACCTGGAAAGTAATCGGTCCCATATGCAGATCGAGCCACCGCAGTTGGCGCGAACGGTCACGCGATAGCTCCTGGCGGGGCACCACGGCGTAGGCGGGGCGGCGCATCCAGTCGACGGAAACGGTCGGCACGGCGAAGGGCTCGTCCGCCGGTACCGGCGCCGGGATCGAACGCGGGATGAGCGTCATCGCCGCCCGGGCTGCGCAGAACCCTTCCAGCACCCGCTGGACGGCCTGGGCCGAGAACATCGTCATCAGCAGGCCGCCCCACTGCAACCGCAGGCGGGCCTCTGGGGAGCAGGCGTGGAAGACAGCGACGTCTCCGCTCTGGTCGCCTTGGATGCGGACCATCGTGTGGGTTAGCAGCGCGGCGGGGGTGACATGGGTGTCGGTGGCGCGAGACTTCATCGGACTGCCTTTCGGTTGATGTTGCTTATAAGCAACAGTCTATCGTGTAATCCGTTGTCGTGCAACATGTTTGATGAACCAGCATGCGCGTGTTGGCTTGCTCCAATCACCGCTCTGATCAGGGCCTTTCGTTTCCTGCCCCTCGACATCCGCTGCCGCGGAGCAAAGGGGAGCTGCCCAGACCGAGGTGGCGGCAAGTCGTGACCCGAGCTGAGCCGGGCCTGCATGCAACCAGACCCCGGTGCACGTGAGCGGCCGCCGGCGAACCTGGAAGCCTGGCCCCCGCCGGAACCATTTTTCGGCGAAGTTGCTCGCGGTGGTGGACTCCGCTTCACGTTGCTCCGTACGGTCCGTCACATGACAGCTTCACTCTCCGGCGGCCTAGACGACGCCGAAAACGATTTGCGCACAGCGCAGTTTGAGACCGACTGGCACCGGCAGGGCCAGTACGCCCGCTCGGCTGCCGACACTGCCGCGCAAGTGGCCGTCGACAGCACGACCAGCGACGCCGACCGGGCCCGGGCTGTGGCGGTGATGGACACCGCCCTCGCGCTGGCAGCGCGCAGCCTGCTGCGCGAAGCGCAGTCGACGCTTGCAGATGCGCGCGGCCACGCTGACCCGCAGCGCCGGCGAGAACTGGCACGGTCGGCCGTGAGTAAGGCCCGTCAGGTCGCCCGTCACCGCGATGCCACCGAGGACGAGCGCGCCGAGGCTCGACAGATCATCGGCCACGGACGGATGCTCGCAACAACGGTGGGCGCTTCGGTGCGGCGCCAGCAGCGCGTGGAGCGTGAGCAGGAACAACCCGGCATCGCGATCTAAGCGCGGTCCGGGCCGCGCGGCCACATCAGGGCGGTGCGTACGCTCGCCCGCGTGAGCAGGGACATCGAAGCGACGCCGCACCCGCGGTTTCCGGTACGCCTCACCGCTGAGTGCGTGGGCTGGGCTCGCACTGCCCACTACGTGACCACCGTGGCTGAGGATGGCGATGTTCAGCTGCGCTCGGAGGCGGGTGCCCCTACGCGGTACTTCATCCGGCGCCGCGGACCGGACCGACTCGAACTCACCCAGCTCGACGACGACGCCGAGCACCCGCTGCTGTTCGTGGCCGACACCGAAGTGCTGGAAAGACATTTGATCGGCCTGTTCGCCGATGACATCCGCGAGGATCTCGACTTGCCGCTCCTCGAAATAGGCTGGACTGTCGACGATTTGGCCAGAGGCTACGAGGTCAGCGAGATGGAGCGGGGCTACCGCACGCTCAAACGGGTGGGTGGGGGACCGGTCGCCGCGGCACCGGATCCCACCTTGAGCCTGCTCGCGCTGGTGCCACTGTCGCACTACCTGCAATGGTCGATTGCCGACCTCAAGCGCTCGTTTCTCAGTCCGACCGGCAGCCCGCTGCTGCGCCGCGGCGGCTACGCGGCACCTTAGCTGCCACTCGGCCACCCGATTATCGCCGCCATCTCACGATGTGGACACTTTGGAGGTCAATGCCGCTGCGGTGGTGGACGCCTCACACTCCGCGTTTATACGGTCCGGGCTGAAATAGCTTGATAGGTCCTGCAACACGCTGGGGAGCGTGCTGCATCGGAGGCCGGGGGCGGCATGCAACACACGCGACACGCGCGATGCGGCCACCCCGGCATGCCTGACGGCGTCCCATCTCATGGCACACCAGCTCTGCGGCTTTCTCCGCCGCGCCGTCAGCGACCGTCGCCCACTTCGGGCGACGCAACGATTCGCATCGGCAAATCACTCACCACAGGCACAGGAAGCTGACCACCATCCATGGAAATCTCCACTCGCCCGCACTGGACAGCAGGGACCGCGGTGACCGCAGCGGCCATCACCCTCGCCCCGCTGATTGCAGGGCCCTCCGCTCTGCACGCCCCGACCCTGCCCATATCACTACCACCGGCGGTATCCGTGTCGCAGGTACAGCTCGCGGCCGTCATCAGCCCGACCGACATCGACAACCTGGTCGACAGGTTGAACTCGGCCCTCGCCTCGGTGTCCTCGACCGTTACCGCCGCGGTGGCGATGCCCGCCAACAGTCTGACCTCGGTACTGGACTCCGCTGTCTCGGTGAACAATTCGCTGTGGGACGGCCTGATCGATGCCACCGATAACCGGTCCCTCGTTGACCTGCTCAACGCATTGCGGGCGACGTCCTCGGGGAGCCTGTCCCGGCTGTCGACCACAGTGGGCGATACCGGGGCCGCTGTGGTGCTCACGACCGGGGAAGTCACCGACTTGCTGGCCTCGGCGCTGACCGGCTCTCTGAGCACCGCATTGCACGCGGTCGCCACCATTGTGAACAATCCGCTGGCGCTGGCAAGCTACACCGGCCTTCTCAACGCGCCCCTCGACATCGCAGGACTGGTCGTGAACAACGGACTGTCGCTGGTCGACAGCGTGGGATCGGGCGCGCTGTCGGTGACTAGCACCCTGGTTACCGGGGTGACGTTCCAGATCGACAACATTCTCCGCGGCGTGAACGGACTGATTGACGCGGCCAAGGGCGCGGTGCCCGGCGTGGCACTGCTCGACGGCGTACTGACCGCAGTGCAGGGGATCGTGTCAGCGCCGGTGACCGCAGCGCTGGCGGGGGTCGACGGCGTGGCCGGCACGCTTACTTCCGCCGCATCCCGCGTTCTGAGCAAGCTCGCCGGTGGCGCATCTGAGATCGGCGCAGCCTGGCTCGGGGATGGCACGGCCAGCGGAGCCCTCCAGGAGGCGATCAACGCGATCGGCGCAGCTCCACTGAGTGCGGCGAGCTACACCCGTGCGCTCGGCGTGGTGGTCAGCGCTGGGATCAGCTCCGTGCGGTCGGTCGCGAGCGCCGGAGCCAGCCTGCTGTCGGTGCCATTCACCGCAGGCGCAGACCTCACGTCAACGGCTTCAGCCATGATCACCCGGTTCACTGACGGGGTGGCCACAGCCGCATCAGGCATCCTGCACGCAGCGGGTCTACCGTCCTTCGTCTCCTCGCTGCCGCACGCCCTGGCGACGACCATCAACATCACCGTGCGCGCTGTGAGCTTCGGAGTCTCAACGGGACTCAACGCCGTCGCTGCCGTGCTCGACATCGGCTCGGCGATAGCGGGCTCCTCGACTCCTACGCTGTCGCGCGAAGCGTCTAGCCGCGTGCTCATCGACGTCCCAACCCTCACCGCCAGCAGTGCGGGACCGACCGCCGGGGCGGAGGAGCCAAGCCCGGAAGCCGACACCGCGCCCTCACCGATGGCGGGGGAGGGACACCCTGCGACGGTCGCGGAGGAAGCACCTCTTGCCAGCGCAGGTGCGCCGGAAGCACCGCACGCGGACATGGCCGTCTCGTTGCCGGCGGTGGACGGTACACCCGTGGAAGTGGAGCAAGAGCTCGGCGACGCGGACACGGGGCAGTTGACGTCTCTTACCGGCACATCCTCGGCCGGAGACCCATCGCCTCAGGGCAGCGCCGCGCTGGACCCAGACACCAGTGACGGCGAGGCGCTGACCCGGCCGACCGCACACAGCGCAGCGTCCGAGGGTGATGATGCCGCCACGACCCGCCCGACAGCCCGGCCTGCGAAAGACGCCGACAATGCCTCGCCCGGTGACCGGGCCGACACGCATGGCCGGCATGCCTCCGGCGAGACCGCATCGGATTCTTCGGGCACGGCTACCGGACGGCACCGCAGTGACTCGCCGTCCTCCGCGTCGAACTCGCAGAAGCCCTCGAACAGCCGCGTCGGATCCGACAACGACCGCGCAGGAAAGGGCGAAGCCGCCGCCTGACGCCCAGCGCCGGTCATCCGTTAAATCGTTACTTATCAACGAAATATCGCAAAGAAGGGAACAGGTATGAACATTCAGTACACGAAGGACGATCGGCGGAGCATGCGCCGGCTCCTGGAGAACGAGGTGCTCATCCGGGCCCTGCAGCAAGCGCGGGACGGGATTCTCTCCCCGCAGTGGCGCGACACCTTGGAAGAGAACGGCGCCTTAGCGGATGCGCCCGATTTTCAGGGGGTCCACGGTGCAGTCATTGCCACCATCCAAGCGATGCCACTGGCCGCCTGGGAACCCGGAGTCAACTCGGAAACTCGGTCAGCTCTGGATCGGTGGTATCACGACGCGTCGGACGAACTCGGCAAGTCCTATGAACACCGCCTCCGCACACATGCCCGCACCGCCGCGATCGGCATCCAGGTGCAGAACTTGAAGCTGCTCAGCTGCAGCCTCCGAGCGCAAGACCCAGCACCAGCACTCCGAATGGATGTCCCCATAGTCGACGATGTGCAGGGAAAAGCATTGCGGGAACTCGAATCAGAGTTCATCGTCAAACGAGACACCCTCCTTGCCTCCTACCTTGCTGCGCTGGCGACCACCGGAATGGAAGTCGACTGGCGGTCGTGGTTCGAAGAGCGGATCGCGTCCTGGGAAGACCGGACGGCTGCCGACCTCGCCCGCATTTCACTGCATGCCAGGGTTTTTGAACAGATTCCGGCATACTGGTGACTCGCCCTACCGCGTGGTAGCCGACTCCCTATTGCAGTTGGTCGGGCATGCCGACATCGGCAATACGGCTCTCGCGCAATCCTTTCCAGGAGGCATGCCGCAAGCCTCCGGGGCTGTTGTACTCCCGGAAAGCCACTTCACCGACATACCGGGGACGAACCCAGGTGACCCCTCCGATCGCGGGTGCATCCGGCACCGGAGCGGCTTCCTGGGCAAGGCCGTCGAGAAGGCTATAGAGGCGCCGGCGCTCGGTGTCGCTGAACCCGGAGCCGACCTGGCCTACGAGAACGAGTTGACCATCCTCGCGGCGGCCGGCGAGCAAAAGGGATCCGACGCGCCCCGATCGAGTCGGTCCAGTGGGCGGCCACCAGCCGACGATCACCAGCTCGCAACTGCGCCGTACCGGCGACTTGATCCACGCAGAGGATCGTCCTGAGACATATGGCGAATTCAGGCGTTTGGCGACGACTCCCTCGACGCCATTTTCAGCGGCCGCCGCGAGCATGTCGACGGGCTTTGCATCGTCCCAGTACGGGGGGATCATCAACGGGTATCCCTGGGGCAGCGCACTCAGCATCTGGCGGCGCTCAACATAGGGACGGTCGGTGAGGTCGTCGTTGCCGCTGGCGAGTAAATCGAAAGCGAAGAACATCACCGGCACCTGCTCCAACAGGCTGCGGGTGGGACGTCGACGCATCGGCCACCGCTGCTGGAGCCTGGAGAACGACGGGCGGCCGAGCTGGTCCAGGGCGACTATTTCGCCGTCGAGCAGCAGACGTTGCCCACCGGTCACCTCAGTGATTTTGGCGAGTTCGGGAAAGGTGGAGGTGATGTCGGCTGCGTTGCGGGAGAACACTTTTACTGCGAATGGCTCGATGATGCAGCGGCCGCGGAACCCGTCCCACTTGTATTCCACAGCCCAGCCGTCGCCCGATGGCGGAGGCCCCAGGGTGGCCAGCATCGGGTCGGGCAATCGCAGCGGCCGAGCAGAGGACATGTGTGCAGATAGCGTACCGGCGCCCGGTCGTGCCAGTCGGCCGCCGAGCGATCCGTTCCACCTCCACCTACGGTGCATCTGTCGGGCACTAGAACCACCCAAGTTTGGTGATGACGCCCGCGGCGGCCATGGCGGCCGAAGCGCCACCTGCTGCCCACCGCCATTTAGCCGGACGGTACGGCGGCTGGGTCGCCAGCAGCAGCCGGTACCGCAGTGTCACCATCCAGCCCGCGCGAGCCACCCGCTCGAACTCGCTCGGCTCGTTGTCATGCTTCGCCATGCACGCATGCTGCGCCGAATCGACACCGAAATTCTCCCCAGGAGAGGGTAGCTGCTGGCGGGTGTCAGGGTAGCCAGTGGCGGCTCGTACATTAACCTTTTACATGTCCATGTACTATCCGCCAGCACAGACCCCGCCAGGACATACCCTATGAGTTCTCGACGCCTCCAGCTCGGCATCGGCATGGACGCCGTGCGAGCCGCCACCGGTTGCGTCCAGCAGAGTGGTGTACGAGTCGGACCTGATCGGCGGTACCGGCGTGTCGTAGCCGAGTGATTGAAGGTCATCGCGTGATTCTTCGAGGGACCGTCCAAAGTCACTCGAGCAAAGGAATCAACGCGATGACCACTGCCCACGATATCGACCTGCCCGCCGTGTTGGCCGAACGACTCACCAGCTGCCATCCCGATGTGCTGCGCGAGCTGCTGGCCACCTTCATCCACACGCTGATGGGTGCTGAAGCCGACGCCCTGTGCGGTGCGGGCTACGGCCAGCGCAGCTCCGACCGGACGAATTCCCGCAATGGGTATCGTCACCGCGAGTTCGACACTCGGGCAGGCACATTGGATCTGGCGATCCCCAAGTTGCGCCACGGCTCGTACTTCCCGGAATGGCTGCTGGAGCGCCGCAAGCGCGCCGAGCGAGCCCTGACCACCGTGGTGGCGACCTGCTACCTGCTCGGGGTCTCGACACGGCGGATGGACAAGCTGGTGGAGACCCTGGGCATCACCAGCCTGTCGAAATCGCAGGTATCGGTGATGGCCAAGGAACTCGACACCGCCGTCGAGTCCTTTCGGACCCGCCCCCTGGATGCCGGCCCGTACACGTTCGTCGCTGCAGATGCCCTGGTCCTCAAAGTCCGCGAGGGCGGCCGGGTGGTCAACGTGCACGCGCTGATCGCAACCGGCGTCAACGCCGAGGGCTACCGCGAAATCCTGGGCATCGACGTCAGCACCGCCGAGGACGGGGCGGGCTGGTTGACGTTCTGGCGGTCGCTGACCGCCCGCGGCCTGTCCGGGGTCAAGCTCGTCACCAGCGACGCGCACGCCGGCTTGGTGGCCGCGATCGGCGCCACGCTGCCCGGCGCGGCCTGGCAGCGCTGCCGCACCCACTACACGACCAACCTGATGGCGATCACCCCGAAAGCGTCGTGGCCGTGGGTACGCACCCTGCTGCATTCGGTGTTCGACCAGCCTGACAAGGAATCGGTTGCAGCGCAATACGATCGGATCATCGATGCTCTCGCCGATAAGCTCCCCAAGGTCGCCGACCACCTGGAATCCGCTCGCCCGGATTTGCTCGCCTTCACTAACTTCCCCAAGCAGATTTGGCGTCAGATCTGGTCGAACAATCCCCAGGAACGGCTCAATAAGGAGATCCGCCGGCGCACCGACGTCGTGGGCATCTTCCCCGACCGCGACGCCCTGATCCGCCTCGTCGGGGCCGTATTGGCCGAACAACACGACGAATGGGCCGAGTCTCGGCGCTACCTCGGCCTCGACGCGCTGAGCAAATCACGTGCCGTCAACGACACCCCGAGCGAACAGGAGGCCACGCCGGCGGCACTGACCGCCTGAACCATCACCTCGAAGAATCACCCGACGACGTCGTACACCACGTCCCTGGACTTGACCCCGCCACCAAGAAGATGGCGAAGCTGGACCAGGAGACCACGGTGGCCATCGCAGAGGCCCGCAGCGTGCGGATACGGCGCCAGGAACACCTTGACCAACGGACGGACGCCATCAGGCGTGCCACCGACAAGTACGCAACGCTGGACGACGGCGATCAACCCGACATCCGGATCCGCCGGCGCTTCGTACGGCTCGGCACAGCCCGGGCGCGCCGGGAAACCGATCCCCGGCTCAAGACGGTCAGGGGAGATGTCGACACCAGGCCGCCACTGACTCAGCTGATCCACCGGCCCAGTAACGCCCTGCAGGTGTATCTGAGCCTGCTCTACATCGCTCACCTGGAATTCGAGCCCGGTACACGATGGAAGAACGGGCGCCCCAACAACGGAGTCGGCGGCTGGAGCGAGCTGTCCGGCTTGCTGGCGCCGGACACATCGAATCGTGAACTCAACCTGCGCATGACCCGGGCCCTGACCAAACTCGCCGAGCATGACCTCGTACGCGTGGGTGCCCGCAAGAGCGAGCGCAGGTTCGACCGGTTCACCCTCTACCAGGAGAACCGGTCGCGGTCCCGCTACTTCGTCCCGTCAGCTGCGGACTCGCTGACCCTGCCGGCGGGCTTCTTCATGGCGGGCTGGCACCTGGTTCTCACCAACGAAGATGGCCACACTGCTAGCCGTCGCGGCGCAGACCGAACGGCCGCGCAGCCGCAAGGACGCCGACGAGGCAGGGGTCGCTCTGCCTCAACTGGTGCGCTGGCAGTGGTACGGGCTCTCGCCTGAGGCATTCTCGGCGCGCCACGAACTGCAGGAGTTCGGACTGATAGACATGTTCGACCCGATGGACCGAACCAACGGCAAGCTCTCGGACAATCAACGCCAGAAGGACCTGCTGCGAGCCCCTCGGATCACTCTCAAACTCAACGAAGTTGACTTCTCCCGCCCGGCCATCGATGCCGTCAAGGCCTCGCTCGGAAAGCCCGTGCCGCCCCGATGGCTCGATCGCGCCATAGCTCTGCAACTGATCGACAACGGCGGCCGGTGGCGGGATCCACCCCCACAGTGATGACAGGGCGGGGTGCGCCAGGCGCGGTCGAGTCGGCGGCGCTTTACATGCCGATTCGGCTATGCCGATGGACTGGCAGGCAGCGCACCGTTTACGTTCGAAGCCATGACACCGGGAGGAGCTGAATTGCTCAGCGGGGATCAAGTGGCCGCTGCGTCGGGGCTGGCAGGCCCGCTAGTCTCAGCACTCATACCGCTCGCGCCAACGGTCGATGCGAGCGGGCCGTATCACTCAGCCGCCAAGGTCTACGACGAAACCGGGCTCTGGCGCGCCAAGGTCGCAAAACTACTGTTGGACAGCGGAATCCGCCACCACTATGTGCAGGTCGCAGTACGGGAGCCGCTCACTGTGGCACAGCTCCAGGCGACGATCGAGGAATTTCGCCCTACGGTGGGCGCACCGGCATCGCGGGGGATGCTCGCGCGGATTCTGCACCGTAGGGCGTGACGCCTACCGCTCGAATCGTCGAGCAGCAGAGCCTGCCTCACCACCCTGGTCCAGGCCCCAGTGCCGGGTGACCGCCTCAGGTATTGAGAGGCCGGCGACAGCTGCGTCGATCAGCGTGTGCGCAGGGAGGTTCGCCGGGGTGTGGCGGTCCCAGCGCCCGATCGGACCGGTGGCAGAGCCCGACGTAAGAACGTCAAGATAGGTGTGGGCCAGCGACACTCGGGCATCGTGCAGCCAGCTGCCCGGGTGACGCTGATCTTCGAGGAAAGTCATGGCGATCTCGTAGTCCGCGGGCGGTCGCCGGTCGCTCGGCGGGTGAGCCTGGGCGAGCTGCTCGACGAGCCTACGGACGTTCGACCCATTAGGTCCGAACTCAAACCCGGGTGGCATGCGCCGCACCACCTGGAGCCCGCGTGCACGGATCTGGCGTGCCTCGTGGTGCAGCATCGGCTCGTACCCCCGTACGCGTATCGGGGTTACCTGCCAGACCTCCCACGGCAGGTACAGGTGGGCGTAGCCGAAATTCACCATGTAGGCAGGCTCCTCAAACAGACGGAAGCCGTTCCAAGAGCGTGAGATCAGGCGCCGGCCGGTCCGCAGCTTCGAGAACTCCTGGACATTGATCGCGTCCCGGCCGCGGTGAGCGGCGACGTACCACGGGCTGGCAGAGATCTCAGCCTGGGTCCGAGCGTCCATCGTTGCAACCATGTCACCCATTGTGCGCGTCCCTGAAAGAACTCGTCATCAGGTATGTCGCCTGATCACTCAATATCTGATCACCTATCGTGAGCAGCAAATCCGACTAACTGTCCTCAAACCCGGACTGATCGAACTTTAGCGTTTTGGCGTTCTCAGTAAGTGTCCGAATCGTGTTCTCGTCGAACCCATTTGTGTCAACCGCCTCAATCTCAATCTTGACGACGAGGTTGATGCCCTGCTCCCGCAGGTTAGCGATGATCTCATCGGCGACGTTTTTGAAGTCGAGCGCGATCTTGTCCGAACTGAGGGTCTTCACCCCGTAGAAGCGCGTCTTTGATGGGGGACATCCGACATCCACTTTGGGAGAATCAGCTGGAATATTGGGCTTGGCCTCCTGCAGCGGCGCATCGGATGGCGTCTCCTCGTCGCGCTGCTTAACAGCGATGTCGGGCCGTACGAGCAGAAGTGCGTCGGTGGCTGATGGCGCGTCGTTTGTGTCGGTCGGAATCCATAGCCCGATGTACCGGTCGGTGGCCTCGTCGAAGCCTGTGGCAAGTGCGAAGGCATCGGTCTGCCAAATCATCGGCAGATCGAGTACCCCGTCCTGCAACACCTTTCGGTCACGTAAGCGCGGCATGTACGGGTACTGGCAGTACAGCGACCACAACGCACCGAGCGTGACGTGCCCGCCGTTCCAGATTTGCGGCACCTTGTTGATGGCGAGTCGGACATTGACGGCGGCCTGCCGGATGGACAGGTCACCGTCGTTGCCAAGTCGGCGCGAAACCCGCTCCGCCAACGATTCGGACTGTCCTTCCACCTTGGTTTCGCGAACGATGAACGGAGCGCCTGCGTCAGGTTGGGCCGGGACCAGAGCCCACGTGAAGGTTTGCAGCAGCCGGGAGATGACGGTTTGGTCGGCTTGCAACTGTCGTTGGGTGGCCTGGTTCTTTTGATTCTGAGTGAGGTCCAGGTCGGCCTCGTTTGCCAAAACGTGCGTCCAACCCAGATAGTCGCGGGTGGCGTTGTCGAGTTCTTCGAGCCGGGCTTCGTCTGCGGCGAGATACACCAGCATGTTGCGGTTGGCGCGGTTGGCGGTGCCGCGCTGCTCGGTGGACTGTCGGGCGAACTCCTTAGCAATAGAGTCGGTTCCGCGCTTGTGAGCGACCTTCGGGTGCAGGATCACCAGGCGTGCTTCGTCTGTGTCGGGGATGTCCGCGTTCGTTTCGGGGCAGACGTGGACTCCGGCGAAGTCGCCGCGTGTGCGGGCTTGGGCCTGTAGGCGGCGGACGATCTCGGCCCACACATCCTCTTTATGCAGACGCTCGGCCTGGTCCTTGGCGGTGCGGGTGATGTTGGCTTGTAGGTCGTACCAGTACTTGCCGGAACCGGAGTAGAAGTAGGTGGCCCGATCGCCGAGCTGGGTGAGCGCGGAGTGAAAGTTGCCGGGCACATCACCGGGTACCGCGGTGCCCAAGAACACCCGCTGGGTTTCGAGGCCCTTGTGGGCCGAGCCGATGGTAGGTGCCGCGCCAAAGAAGACGGTGCGGGCAAGGCGTTTGGTCAGCGAGCGCTGACCAAATAGCGGTTTATCCTTGTCGATGCGTGCGGGTTCGGAGGTTGGGCCGTCCACATCGGCGTCTATGATCGCCTTCCACGAATCCTGAAGGTATTGCGTAAGTTCGGAATTGACGTTGGCAGTCGCCAGCGGGACCGAGCCTGGCATGATCAGCGGTGAGGCGTCTTCACCGGTCCATAGGGCGTGGATCACCGTACTCATCAGGCGCAGCACGCCGCGGGTGCGTTGGAACCTTTCCAGGGACGACCATTCTTCGTATAGCCGGTCGAACAGTTCGGGGTGAATGGGGTAGGTCCGCTTGATCCGGTCTTCGTAGGCGCCGTCGCGGGCTTCGCGGGGAAAGTCGTCGCTGTACTTGCGATACATCTCGACGTAACCGCGCGCGGTTGCACTGATCGATGCGAGGGCCGCCGCATCGGGTTGCTTGAATAGCCGCTGCCGCACGATCTGGTAAGCCTCGACCGATGAAGCGGGTCGCCATTGGTCAGCGACACGACGCACGACGTTCTGCAACCGCTTGAGCGCCTCCAGGCCGTGGGCACCACCAACTTCCTCAGCGTTACCGGCGGCGATCTTGTCGGGGGCGTCTCCGGTCTCGGAGGCGGGAATCGAGATCACAAGCAGCACACCCGAAGTGCCCTTGGCTGCCTCGGTCAGCGACTGAGCGAAGGTGAACTGGTCGTCAAAGGTGCCGCCAGCAAGGTCGTCACGGCCAACGAGCGAGCGTGCGTAGGCCACCCATTCGTCGATCAGAATGACGGCAGGGGAGTGCTCCTGCAGCAGGTCGTGCAACGCTTCGCCGGGGGTGGTGCGTCCGGCGTCGGCCTTGGCGACCAGTGCGTAGGCTTCGGGCCCGCCGAGTTGCCAGGCCAGCTCGCCCCACAGGGTGTTGACGTGCGTGCCGTCGTCCTTGGTTTCACCGGCGGGGCTGAAGTGGTTGCCGACGATTGCGACGCGATTTACCTTCGCGCCGGAGTATCCGTTGGCGGACAGTAGCTCCTGGGTGTCTTGAGGAAACTCGCCGATGGGCATTCCGGCGGCGACGTGCCACAGCGCCAGCATGGAGTGGGTCTTGCCGCCACCAAAATTGGTCTGCAGGTTGATCACCGGTGGCGCGTTATCGTCGCCGGAGATACGACGGACAGCGCGGCCGACGAGATCGGTCAACCCCTCGGTGAGGTAGGTGCGTCGGAAGAACTCGACCGCATCCGCGTAGCCAGAATCCTGTTCGCCGCCGAATGCGACTTTGTACAAGTCGGCGGCGAATTCGGAGGCGGCGAAGTTCCCGGTGGCGACGTCATCGTGGGGCGGAAGCACATCTCGCCAAGGCTTGAGACCGGACGCCTCCGGGTTGTCGACCGCCGCCTTCAGAGTCTTTTTGTCCTCCTTGTCGGCGGTGACGCGACGCAGGTTGAGCCGGATCGCGTGCACCTCGTCGGCTTCTTTGGTGGCACCAACCAGCTTGAGCAGTCGCTCGCCGGTGTCCAGTGCGCGATAGGCGTCGTCGTCGGAGAAGGTTCCGTTGTGCGCCCAGTTGTTTCGGACCTCGCGCAGTTCGATCGCGAAGGACTCGCCGGCCTTGCCGAAGGACTTGTTGAACGGATACCAGCCGGCCTTGAAACTGCTGGTGATGCTGCTCTCAGTGAGGATGCGGAACTGCACTTGGGGATCGTGGGGATTGTAGGTCTTATCTGCTGGGGCGCCCTTCTTGCCGTCTTTGATTTGAACAAGCTTGGTCCACGCGGCGCCGAGCGCAGGGTCGCCTTGACCGATCACCGATGCGATGAAGTCATCTAGCGCCGGGGCCATCACCTCAAACATTCGGTTAATGCGGTCGCGGTTACTCAAAGCCATATCAATCGTCCCCCAAGCTCATATCGTCGTCCAGGTCGTCGGGCTCGAACTGTGCAGAGTCTTCACTGGCGAAGCCTTGGTCGATATCGCGTTGGACGGCCTTGCCGATCGCTGACTCGACCAACTGACAAAGCCGAAAGTCCACGCCAGGTGCTCACCCAACTCATGCATCGGCGTCAGGAATCCCACGTCAGTCCTCCTCGGTGAAGTCGAACGCACTCTGCGAGCTCGCCGCCGATGGGTCGGACCGTGCAACATCGACAATCTCCGGCCAGCTGGTGACGAGACTGTTGAAGCTCAGCGCGTCTTTGGTCCAGCCGCTTGCCTCCGCGACCCGGAACAGCAGGTGCGCAAGCTCCTTGACCAGATCAGCGTCGACGGCACCGTCGGGACGACGCAATGCTGATCGCAGGAACTCACCAGCGGGCGTAATTCCTTCGCCCTCCAGGATCCCGATCAGATGGTGCATGGCCTCCCAGTTGCTGGCCTGTTGGTCGGTCAGAATGTTGTAGTCCGCGCTCAGCTCTGACGGCTTGGTTAGTTGGACCTTTCCGGCCCGGCTGGTCAGAATGCCGCCGCGGTCCATCGCGTCCACGGTGGTATTGCGGGCGTTGGCGAGGTTGTTGGCGTCACCGAAAGTTCCTGTGCTGTAACTGTGTTGGCGATACCAGGCAATCGCGAACCGCGTCGTCGAGTCGAAGTCGCCTTCCTGCTCGTTGAGCACTTGATCCAGGATCTCGTTGATCCGAGCTAAGGCAGAACGCACCGACATCTTCGACCCGTCAGGCTCCAGCACCGTCGAATAGCGGGAGAACACAGCCATGCCCGGCCCAATGGCGGCTTGCGGTAGGTCAACCGGTGCGATCGCGCCGTGCTGAAGCTCCTTGAGCGCTTGCGGGAGTTCAGCTTTGAGAGCCTCTACGAACTCGCGTCGGTCGGTGCTCGGGGCTAAGAGTGGACGCGGCCGCAACGCTAAAACAATCGATGAAGCAAGGGCGTTAGTCCCGGAACCGATCATCCGGTTGCCTAGTTCACTACGCACGGGCCACGTGGCAGTGACCGCCCACCCCGACCGGATCATTCCTTCGAGGAGTGTTTCCCAGCCCGTAGATGATTCCCCGACAGCGGTGGCTTCTGATTGCTTAAAGGCGTAGTAGACGGTGATCGGCAGGTCGTTAAAGGCAGACTCGCGCGCTTTAAAAAAGACCTTGCGAAAGCCATCCTCGAAGAACTGATGTGCGCCGCTCCTGCCGCCGTGACGATATGGATTGGCCACGAGTTCCTCGGTTTTGGGAACCAACATTGTGCTGAGCAGTTGGGGGTGAATGGAACGCAGCGATCGGCGCAGCCAGACATAGAAGAAGTCGGACAGATCTGAATAACCGATGTTGTCGTAGTACGGCGGATCGGTTGATACGAGATAACCGCTGTATCCGCGCTCCGCTGCTGAGGCCTGACCGACGACTCCAGGAACACCACCGGACGACTTATCTAGCACACGGCTAATCCATAGAAGATCTTCCTCGAAATCTCCGCCTGAGCCGCCCCAGGGGTTCGACTCGGCATAATCCCAACTCATGGGAAGTGCTTGGCGCGCGAATACGCTTCGCACCGCCTCCATCTTCGTGCTGGAGTCCCACGAGCATATGGTGCTCGCCTTGTTGGTCATACGGCTGATCGCGAAGCCGAGATATGTCGCAACGGCATCGGCGTACGCCGCAGCACCTGTGCCGCCGGCTTCGAGACGAACGCCTTCGGGCGTGCCGGCGGCGAGGGCGTCGGACAGCACTCGTTCACGGACCTCCGCGACGAGGTCGCTGAATGTGGTGAGCGCGGTGAGTTGCCGCGCAGTAAACAGGTCAGCGAACGTCGTCATGCCGTAATTCGGTGTCTTGAAGTCTCGTGGATTGTCCGCGAGGTCACCACTTGGCACACTGTCAGGGCGCGTGACCGAAGCGGCCGATTCGTGCTCGACTGTGGGCTCCAGGTAGATGCGCGCGCGATTGCCTTCGGCGACAGTTGCCATGAGTTGAGCACCCAAACGTCCGGCCCGTCCCTCGGTGCGGATGTACTTCAGCTCCACGGCCGATCCACATCCGATGCACGTAGCGCCG
Organism: Mycolicibacterium flavescens; assembly: GCA_900637135.1. NCBI lineage: Bacteria > Bacillati > Actinomycetota > Actinomycetes > Mycobacteriales > Mycobacteriaceae > Mycobacterium > Mycolicibacterium flavescens. The sequence continues at coordinate 2,327,071 of LR134353.1, read as the reverse complement.
GTGCGGCCCACAGTTCCGTCGTTGGCTGCGGTAGGAGCGCGCTTGGGGTCATGTCCGATCGTAAAGCGAACGGTGCTGTCGACTACGGACGGCACCACATAGGCTTCCTTCCCCTTCTTCTTGCCGAGCGACCAGGAGCGTACGAGCGGCATCGCGATGCCGCAGGCGGGGTTGGGGCAGGTGACTGTGCGCGCCCAGATCCAGGCGATCACGGTCGCCTGCGAGCCGTCTGACAAGGTGGCCTTGGGGTAGAGGTGTCCGATGCGTTTTTCGGCTTCGTGTCGCATCCATTGGCCGTAGCGGCGGACGTCCTCGGCCATTCCGGTCGCAGCCCGCCACGGATGGGAGAGTTGGTCCTTGGCGACGTCGGGGGACACCGGCGCCCTCCCGGCGAACTTCGGCGGAATCTCGATCAACGCCTTATTGATTAGTACTGCAACAGGATTCAGGTCCGATGCGTGCGCCTCCAACCCGAGGCGCTGTGCCTCCAGCGGGATGGTGCCACCGCCGGCGAAGGGGTCGAGGATCGGCGGTGGATTGCCGCCGGTGGATTTGAGGATCTCGGCGTGGGCTTCAGCGAACAGCTTCTCGTCGCGGATGTTCTCCCAGACGACGAGCCGCTCGATAAGCTTGTGTAGCCGTTCGCGCTCCTTGCGTTGCAACTCCTCAGTCGGGAACTCCTCGAGATTCGACGACGGGTCGTCGACGAGCTGCGCGAACAGCACCGCACGGGCAGCAGCGAGGGGGCGTCGGGCCCACCACAGGTGCAGCGTGGAGGGATGACCGTGCCGAATCGACTTCTCACGGGCCGACTCTCGGTTGATCACCTCGAGAGGAAGTGCCACCTCGATCAACTTGCGCTTCTGAACCACATCGACCCTTCTGCCCAGCTCTCGGGCATGACCACGCGGCGCCGCGGCGCCACTGCCTGCTGAAACCCATCGACAGTGCGTGACGACACCTGGCTCATCCCGCAGGCTCGACCTATCGCATATGCGAGTATTCGGCCGTGGCGACGGTGCAGACGGCGTTCAGGCGGGCGCGAGAGCATTCCGTGCAGCACATGGCGGCCTGTGAGCGAGCGTTTCTGCGGTGGGGTGAAACGGCTGTCACCGAGATCGTGATCTCCCGCGCCGCTACAGCCGTGAACGTCGTTCCGTTCACTCAGCCCGCAGAGGCCACCAGTGGGGCCGACTGGATCTGGTGGTGGGTGGACACCGACTCCGCCTACGGGATGCTCGTGCAGGCAAAGCGTCTGACGGTGCACGGAAGCAACTGGCGATTCGATTTCGGATACTGCACCACCGCGGGCGGTCAGCAGTCGATCCTGAGGGCGACAGCGGCGAGTCTGAACCTGGTGCCGGTGTACGCGGTCTACCTCGGCACAGGCGGCTACCGGAACTGGGAGCCGTGCCCCGACGATCACAGAGTGAGGCGCTGCACATCGTGTGTGAAACGCTCTATTTCCCTGATGCCGGCTCTGCTGGCCGACCCGGCCATCGTCAACGATTCCGCGACCACGTACGAACGCTCGGTTGCGCTCGAAGAAATGTGGATGCCCAGCCCGACCAGTCAATTGTTCATACCCGGGTTGAGTCGACAGCTCGATCCCGAACTCCTCAACTTCCTGCTGACACCTCAGCGAGGTGTCCGGGCAGTGGCGAAGTCGACCATCGACCGGATCCTGAGGGTGCGTGCGGGGCAGTTCAGCGCAGATTCGCCCTCTGCGCCGAGCACGATGCACGGCGGTAACCATGACCGCCTCGGACCCGTCTTCCCGGACCTGCCCTCGGAGACCGGCCACTGGGGTGTCCCCTACTTCCAGCACGTGCTCAAACCTCTGCGTCACGTTCCACCCGATTACGTCCTCGAAATCGAGTCGCGGGAGTTCGACGTCGGTGAAGTGTCGTCGAACATGCCCGACGATGTGGCAGGGGTTGTCGTTGTGCGGCTGCCTCAAAATGGCTGAGTCCCCTTCGCCCACATCTTCGCCCAATCACCGCGGATGCCGGTCGAGTGAAAATCACCCAGATCCGTTGATGCGAAGGGGTTGTCGAGGTAGCGAACCTCATCATGGTCCGACCCTCGCGGATCAACCCTGACCAATGCCAGCCGGTATCGCGGGACCGCGTTCTTGCCGACCATCACCTCGTTGTGGGTGACGAAGAAGTCCTTGGCTCCGTCGAGTCTGGCTTTTACCTCGATGCGGTAGGTGTCGCCGCCTGAGTCCGAGGAGAGGATGTCGAATCCCTTGTTGTTGAAGGGTTGTTCGACAGGTGTACGGCCCAGTGCTCGCTCCGTCGACATCACTAGATCGACGCCTCGGCGCTCAACCTCTTTGGTTTCCTTGGCATGGATCGGCGCCGACGCGGGAAGTTCACCGTCAACCATGGCGACGGGCAAGATCAGCGCCGCGGTGACGATGCGCGGTGGCTTGGTCGACATCAGTGCCTGCTTGTCGAGCAGTTCTAGCCGGTTGTGTAGGCGCGCGTCGAGCTCGACTGCCTTGCGGTTGAGGCTCTCGGCGGACTCCTTCGGCTTTTCGCCTGCCTGCTCCTTTTCGGCGGCCACAGCAGCGTCGAGAAGCATCCGATCGCGTTCACCTTCAAGGCGTTTCACCACTAGATCGCGACACTTCGCGAGCTCTGCGGCACGACGCGGTTGCACCTCGGATAGGTATTCAGGGAGTTGGGTCGTGATGATCCAGCTGTTGGCGCGATCTTCGGCGTCGGCCAGCCAGGGGAGTTGGCGCGCGGTGGCGACGGCTGGTGTGTCGGGTGCGGCGACGCAATCGAGATAGGGTGCCGGACCCGCAGGCGTAACGGTGCCGAGGCTGTCGACATAGGCGTAGCCGAAACGTCGGGACACCGCAGCGCCGGTGGCATCGGCGACCTCTTCGACAACGCCGACGAGCAGGTGAGGCTCCTCCAGCGTCGCTGACACCAGCACGGTGCCGCTGTTGAGGGTGCCGCCAAAGTGTCGTATCGCTTCGTCCATTACTGCGTCGTGCAGCGGGTGTCCCGGTGCGAGCAGGTCGGCGCGGGCCAATTCTTCGGAGTGCACATGTTCGAGGTCGAAGGTGACACGGTCATATTTTGTCGCGATCGGCTGGTGCTTGCTGGCTCTGATTTGTGCTGGCACGTTGGCGATTTCGTAGCGGCCTCGCTCGCGTTTGGCGATGCGGCCGCCGAGTCGGGTGAACGCTGCCTTGAATGCCAACTCGATGTAGTGCGGCTGGAGTCGGCGTGCGCGGGCCTCGTCCATGGCGGCGCGGAGCTTGGCGAGGTCAGCGTCGGCGAGATGGTCAGAGGCGAGTGCTCGTTCGTCGAGCAGTTCCTTGAGCCCGTCGGACACTTTGTGGTCGATGACTTCGTGCATCTTGGCGCGAACTTCGGGAAGTTCGCCGTAGCGGATCGCGTCCAGAAGCAGTTCCCGCAGGGGAGTCTCCGAGAATGCTTCGCCGAGGACGTCGAAGACTTTGCCGCCATAGGCTTTTCGCTGTTCTTCGATTTTGGCGAGCAATCGTACGAAGACGTCACCTTCGCGGGTGTTGCTGGCGACGATGTTCCAGAGGCGGCAGACTTCCTCCTGGCCGATGCGGTGGATACGGCCGAAGCGCTGCTCGATCCGGTTGGGGTTCCACGGCAGGTCGTAGTTGACCATCAGGTGGGCAGCTTGCAGGTTCAGGCCTTCGCCGGCGGCATCGGTGGCCAGCAGGATCTGGCAGTCCCTGTTCTTGGTGAATTCCTCGGTGATCATACGGCGCTCTTTGCGGCGCACGCCGCCGTGGATCGCCTGCACGGCGTTGGGCTTGCCGATCAGGGTCCGGATGCGACCGGCTAGGTAGTCGAGGGTGTCGCGGTGCTCAGTGAAGATGATCAGCTTGCGCGGCCAGCCGTTCGCGTCGACGGTCAGCGCCTCGTCCTGGAGGATGTGGCTCAACTCGGTCCACTTGCGGTCGGTGCCGGAATCGCGAACCTGCTTGGCGACTGTCGTCAGCTCGGCCAGTTCGAGCAGTTCGGCATCAAGTTCCTCGACTGTCTGCGCGGCGGTGGCGGCGTCGAGCAGCTCCTCTTCGAGTTCCTCGATCTGCTCGGAGCTGTAGTCATCGGCATCGAGTCCTTCGACGTCGACGGTCAGCTCCCTGTCGGTGTAGGTGCCGTTGAGAATTTCGAGCTTCTTGCGTTCGAGCCGTTCGGTACGGCGCACGAGGCTCTTGTAGATGGCCTCGGGGCTCGATGCCAGGCGGCGCTGCAGCACGGTCAGTGCGAAGCCGACGGTGTTCTTGCGTTTGCCGCCCACCCGGTCGGCACGATTCATGCCCTCGCGGACGTAGGCGGTGACCTGTTCGTAGAGCGAGTACTCCAGTTCGGTGAGTTCGTACGGCACGGTCTCGGCGCGGCGCTCGGGGAAGAGCTTCTTCCCGTCAAAGGTCAGCAGGTCTTCTTTGACCATGCGGCGCATGATGCCGTCAGTGTTGGCGGTCTTGGTGTTCTTGCCTTCGAACCGGTCGCGGTCCAGCAGGGTGAGGAAGAGCTGGAAGTCTTCTTCCTTGCCGGAGTGGGGAGTGGCGGTCATCAGCAACAGGTGGCGGGTGATGCGGCCGAGCATCTCACCGAGCAGGAAGCGCTTTGTCTTTTCCAGCTTGCCGCCGAAGTAGTGGGCGCCCATCCGGTGGGCTTCGTCGACGATGATCAGGTCCCACTCGGTCTCCTTGAGCTGGGCTTGCAGCTCCTCGTTGCGCGACAGCTGATCCATCCGCGCGATCAGCAGTGGGTTGCTTTCGAAGACGTTGAGGTTGACGTTGGCGTCGATGAGCTGGTTGGTCAGCAGGTCGAAGCGCAGCCCGAACTTGAAGAACAGTTCGTCTTGCCACTGCTCGACCAACCCGCCGGGTGCGACGATCAGGCATTGGCGCACGTCGTCGCGCAACAGCAGCTCTTTGATGTACAGGCCGGCCATGATGGTCTTGCCGGCGCCGGGGTCGTCGGCGAGCAGAAATCTCAGTGGAGTTCGGGGGAGAAGCTCGCCGTAGACGGCTCTGATCTGATGGGGGAGTGGCCTGACGTCGCTGGTGGCCACGGCCAACATCGGGTCGAACAATCCGGCCAGGGTGATCCGTTGGGCCTCGGCGACCATCTTGAAGTCGGTGGCGTTGGCATCGAACGCCCGGCTGCCGGTCTGGGCGACGGTGAGGTTGTCCTGGTCCTTGCGGAACACCACCTGCTGGCCGAGCGTACCGTCGTTGGTCTTGTAGGTCAGCTCCAGAGCGTCGGTGCCGTGCCACTGGGCAAAGATCACCGTGATCACCTGCGCTGGGATCAACCCGTCGATCCGCAGGCCAGGCTTCAACTCTTCCAGCAGCACTACTTGTCCTCCCCGGTAGATAGCTGACCCACGCTAGTCGACCTCCCCGACAATATCCGGGCTAGTCCGCGAATCGTCGCTAGGTCCTCTAATCTCCCTGCTGACACGGAAAGGCGTGCCGCCTGGGATCGCCATGCGCGCAGGATCCAAGACAGCAATGAGTGCGGATCGCAGCCGCCACACGAGGGGGCCTACGGGAAAGCCGGACCGACCAATACGTCACAGTGACGGATGTGTCGGGCCAATGGTCTGCACCGAACAGGGACGGCGGTGCGCTGCAGACCTGACTGAGGGCTACCGACGACGAAAGCTGATCACGACCACCGCCGGCGCCGGCGCCGGAAGCAGCGTCACGAGATGTCCGTTCTCATTGAATCTGGGGCACATTTACTAGTCTGACCTGCATTGCCCCAGATTGGATGAGAATTTCGATCGCGACGTTTCTCATTGAATCTGGGGCAACCCTGCTTCCGCGCCCGGCTGCGAGCGCAGCAGGGTAGCCGGAATGGTCTCCTGTCGATTCCGTTGGCTCGGGTACGTCTTCGGTATAACTACTGTGATCGTGTCTCTCGTGACACACGATCATGATTCTGTGGTGCGCTCGCTCGTGTTGGTAGTTCGGGTGCCGGCTGCGGCCTTTGAGCACCTTGGCCACCGCCCGTTTTAGATTGTCATAGCGGATACGGGCCGGGACATCACCAAAGTGGTTGAACGCCAACACATGCCGATGCAGGAGCGCCTCCTGGCCCTGAGTGGTGAAGTTGCTCCGAGCTAGAGGGCGAACGCTCCGCCTTTGATGAGGATGAGGGCCCCGATTGTGATCAGTGCAACGGGCAGAACGATGTGGCCCCAGCGTGAGAGTGCTTTGGCGATGATCGGGTGGGAGGCGAAATATCGGCCGGCCGCGCACCAGATGGCCACACCGATGAGGAACACGATGATGTAAACACCGATGGTGGCGATCGTTGAGACGGCGAAGATCGGAACGTACACGCCGATGTTGTCGCCGCCGTTGGCGAAGGTGATGACTGCGACCTGCCAGGTGCCAGGCGTCAACAGTGTTGCGGGATCATCGGTCGGCGCCGGTTGGGTGCGGCGATCCCGCCAGGCCAGCCATGCCGCCCGCAGCCCCAACACGATGGGCAGCAGCCCGAAGTACGGCAGTGCGGCTGGAGGAAGCAGCGTGGCACCCAGGAGTGCGCCGCCGACCGAAACTGCCAAGATGGCGGTGAAGCCGAGGTACTGACCGGCGGTCACTCGGATGGCTGCGCCACGATGACCGGGCGCCTGGCCGAACATCACCGCGAGGACCACGATGTCGTCGATATTGGTGATGGCGAAGGTGGCGATCGCCTGAACGAGTGTGGCTGGGCTCAGCACGGCCAATGCGACCAGCTTCGAGTGAAATCCCACCGCATCGGGTGAGCCTACTGCTCAGCAGGCCCCGCGCTCCCGCGCACCAACGACCTCCAGTGGGGCGGAAATTCATGACGACTGCCGGGGTCAACGGACTTGACGAAATACATGCCTCCGGTGCCACGGAGGTGGCTCCTAGAGGTATCGACATACGTCATCGGCGCTGCATGATTCCGGGTCGACGCTTTCGGCGCCCTGCCGCAGCCGGGCGATGGTCTCGCGCAGTGCCACCAGTGCGCTGATCTGCTCGTCGAGGTCGGTCAGTCGGATGTCGAGCAGGTCGCGCACGTGCGTGCACGGCGCGTGGCCGCTGTCACGGATGTCGAGGATCTGCCGAATCTGGGCGAGGCTGAACCCGGCGGCCTGTCCCCGTCGGATGAAGCCGACCCGGGCGATCGTGTCGGCGGCATAGTCGCGATACCCCGCCGGGGAACGTTCGGCGGGCGGGAGCAGGCCTTCGTCTTCGTAGTAGCGCAGCGTCGCGGTGGTGGCCCCGGTCGCCTCGGCGAGCTTCCCGATTCTCACGATGTCTCCTCAGAACACTTGACCTTCAAGCCTACTTGAAGGTCAAGGATGGGTGCATGAGTCAGGGATTGGACCTCGCGGTCATCGGTTCCGGCGGCGCGGCGATGGCCGCGGCGATCCGCGCTACCGCGCTCGGTAAGTCCGTCGTCATGATCGAGCGCGGCATCTTCGGTGGCACGTGTGTCAACACCGGCTGCGTGCCGTCAAAGGCCCTGATCGCAGCGGCCGAGGCCCGGCATACCGCAGCCGACACTGCCCGGTTCCCGGGGATCGCCACCACGGCCGGCCCGGTGGACATGGCGGCCCTGATCGCCGGCACGCACGATCTGGTGGAGTCGCTGCGCTCAGAGAAGTACCTCAACGTGGCCGAATCGTATGGCTGGCAGCGCATTCAGGGCCAAGCGCGGTTCGCCGGAACCCCGGACGCGCCCGTCATCGAGGTCGGCGATGCCACCATCGAGGCCGAGCACTACCTGATCGCCACCGGCGCGAACCCAGTCATCCCGCCCGCATTCGAGGGCGTCGCCTACCTGACCTCGACCACCGCGATGGAAGTCACCGAGGTCCCGGAGTCGCTGCTGGTGATCGGCGGCGGCTACGTCGCGTTGGAGCAGGCGCAACTGTTCGCCCGGCTCGGGTCAACGGTGACGGTGCTGGTCCGCTCCACGCTGGCATCGAAGGAAGAGCCGGAAGTCGGCATGGCGCTGCTGGAGGTGTTCGCCGACGACGGCATCCGGGTGGTGCGCCGCGCCACGGTGAGCGAGGTCGAGCAGGCCGACGATCAGGTCACGGTCACCGCGACCATCACCGGCGGAACGCAGCAGTTCCGTGCCGCGAAAGTCCTCGTCGCCACCGGCCGCCGTCCGAACACCGACGGCCTGAATCTCGAAGCGGTGCAGGTCAAAACCGGCGAGAACAACGAGGTCGTGGTGAGCGACGGGCTGCAGTCGTCGAACCCACGGATCTGGGCGGCCGGCGACGTGACCGGGCACCGCGAGTTCGTCTACGTCGCCGCCCATCACGGCGCGATGGTCGCCGACAACATCTTCACCGACGCCGGCCGCAGGGTCGACTACCGCCATCTGCCCCGCGTGACGTTCACCAGCCCCGCGGTCGGTGCGGCCGGGACGACCGAGGCCGAGCTCCTCGCCGCCGGGACACGGTGCGACTGCCGGGTGCTGCCGCTAAAACATGTGCCGCGTGCGGTGGTCAACCGAGACACCCGCGGTTTCATCAAACTCGTCGCCGACGCCGGCACCGGCCGCATCCACGGCATCACCGCCGTCGCCAAGGATGCTGGCGAGATCGCCGCCGCCGCGGTCTACATCCTCGACGCCGCGATGACCGTCGACCAGGTCGCCGGGTCCTGGGCCCCGTATCTGACCATGGCCGAAGGCATCAAAATCGCCGCCCAGTCCTTCAGCGCCGATATGTCCCGACTGTCCTGCTGCGCATCCTGACGCATGGCTCACTCGAAAGGTTCCTGATGCCCAATTTCCTTGACCGCCTGACCATTCCGGAAGAGTCCGGGCTCGACCCGACGATGCTGGTGCCGTTGCTGCGGCTGCTCGCCGCCGGCGAGCCGGTCACCGTGGAGGCGCTCGCCGCGGCCGTCGGCCTCCCGGTTGACGAGGTGACCCGGCGTCTGGCCGCGGTACCCGACACCGAATACGACGAGCAGGGCCGCATCGTCGGCCAGGGCCTGACCCTGCGCCCGACCCGCCACCGATTCACCGTGGCCGGCCAAGAGCTCTACACCTGGTGCGCCCTGGACACCCTCATCTTTCCCACCATCCTGGACCGGCCCGCCAGCATCGAATCCGAATCACCCGTCAGCGGGCACCCGATCAGGGTCTCGGTCGGCGAAAACGGTGTCACCAGCGTGCAGCCCGAGACCGCGGTGGTCTCGCTGGTCAACCCCGACGACCTCACCTCGATCCGGTCCTCATTCTGCAACCAGGTGCACTACTTCACCTGCGCGCAGGACGCCGCGCCGTGGCTCGCCGAGCACCCCGAAGGTCAGATCGTCAGCGTCGCTGAGGCCCACCAACTCGGCGCAGCCCTGACCACACAAATCCTTACCCAGCTCCATACCCCGCCAACTGCCCACCCCGGCTGCTGCAGCTGACCAGCCGCACCCAACCTGATGAGGAGAAATCAATGAATCAACGTCCACGAAGAAATCCCGTGCTGCTGGGTGCGGCAGCGGTGCTGGTGACGGCCCTGTGTTGCGCCGCGCCAGTCCTGATCGCCGGCGGCGCGCTCGCCGCCGTGTGTGGACTGCTCGAGAATCCATGGGTCATCGGGCAGCCGTCGCGCTGCTGCTGGCGGCTGTGGTCGCCTTCGCCCGCCGCGGTCAACGCGGCGATCACTGCTGTCCCGCCGACAGCCATTCACCCGCGACGCACACGCTCGACGACCTGACGAAAGGAAGCATCGACAATGTCTGAAACGCGTTCGTTTACACCCCACAGGTGGGCGGGCGTTACGGCTGTGATGCTGGCAGCGGGCGCGCTGACCGCGTGCGGCCAATCGGCCACAACCAGCAATCCGACCTCACCGCCACACGCCAACGCCACAACCCAGGCGACGGCGGCGACACTGACCACGGTGGACGGCAAAACCGTCGAACTGCCCGCTGCCGCCCCGACCGCGATCCTGTTCTTCTCCTACGGGTGCGGCGAATGCGTCGGCGGCGGTAATCCCTGGCCGCTGCTCGGGCGGCCGTGGAGGAAGCCGGAGGCAGCGCCAAGTTCCTAGCCGTCGACATCGTCCCCACCGAGAAACCCGCCGATGTTCGCCACTTCCTGGACCAGATCGGCGGCACCAGCCTGCCCGCGGTCGTCGATACTAACGGGGCCCTGACCAGCCGCTACCAGGTGACCGCGCCGACCACCGCCCTCGTCATCGACCCGTCCGGGCAGATCAGCTACCGCGGCCACGCCCCGTCCCAGGATCAGATCCTGGCCGCCCTCGGCAGCAGCGCCGCACGGTGAACCTGCTCGCGCTCGCGTTTACCGCTGGCATGCTCGCCCCGGTCAACCCCTGCGGGTTCGCGCTGCTACCGGCGTGGATCACCGGCACCATCGCCACCGGCGGCACCGATGCGGTGCTCGTGCGGCTGGCCCGGGCACTGCGCACCGGGGCCGTCCTGACCATCGGGTTCACCGGCACCCTCACCCTCGCCGGTATCGCGATCAGTGCCGGTGCCCGGACCCTGGTGACGGCTGCTCCCTGGCTCGGGATCACGATCGGGCTCACCCTGGCCATCTTGGGCGGCTTCATGCTCACCGGCCGCACCATCGGTCTGCGTATGCCTGCCCGGACGCCGTCATCGGCCGGACTCCCCAACAGCCGGTGGTGTGCTCGCGGCCGGAATCGGCTACGCCCTGGCGTCACTGTCCTGCACCTTCGGGGTACTGCTCGCGGTGATCGCCCAGGCCCAGGCCACCAGCGGATGGGGCGGTCTGCTGGCAGTGTTCACCGCATACACAGCCGGTGCCGCCACCATCTTGATGCTGGTCAGCGTCGGCACCGCCATCGCCGGCACGGCCCTGACCCGGCATCTGGGTATCCTCGCCCGCCACGGGACCCGCGTCACCGCCGTTGTCCTCATCGCCACCGGCGCCTACCTCGCGTGGTACTGGCTGCCCGCGGCCACCGGGCACACCGCCAGCGGCGGCAACCTGCTCACCGGCTGGTCGGCCACCGCGACCGGATGGCTGCAGGACCACGCCCTCCCGGCCAGCGTCATTGCCGCCTTCGCTGTGGTGGTCAGCGCGGTGGCCGCGTACTGGACCACCCACCGCCGGCCAATCACCGGCAAGCAGCGCCGCCGGTGATGATTCACCGGCCGATACACCCAGCCAGATACCACTGTCCCTAACGATTAGAAAGCCGATAGATACAACCGTCGGACACAGTCAGATGCACACCACAAGTGCCTTACTGATAAGGCACATTCAAGACTGCCGACCCCTAAGCGCGACACGCCAGTTCTGCGCCGTCTGAGCGTGTCGTCAATACGGCAGTGGCGAATAGGCGTCGGTACTGCGCCCATTGCTCGACGGGGGTGGCGTCGGCATGGTGGGCGCCGGTGCGTTCGTTGATGCGGTCGAGCAGTAGCGTCGGCCAGGCGGGTTCCGTTGGCGTCCTGGGCTGTTCAACCCGAGGGCGAGCTGTGAGCAATGTTGCGGCTACGGCGATCACATCGGGGTAGGCCACCACGTGCGCTTCTAGGCCATTCTGCAGAATCCCCGCCGCCACGTGACGCTCTGCGTGAGCCCAGAAGACCAGGATGTGGCGGGCGTCGCCCAAGGCGTCATGAAGGTCGACCTCTGAATACTGACGGGCCAAGCGCCGATGCGTGCGCCCGGCACTGAGCACCGTGGGCCGGTCACGAAGATCCACCTGGTCGTCAAGAACGCGCGTTGGTGAACCGATCCAGCGTCGGTGACGGTGGCATACGGAGACATGTGCAGGCAGGTAGCAGTAGACGGGTTCGTGTATTCCCTTGCGTGCCATACATCTTTGACACAAAGGGCGGCGGAGATATTGCTTGAGCGCGGTGGGGTCGCCAGCAAGCCCGCAGAGACGGGACCGGATTACCTGCTCAGGTTGGCCGCTGACGACGGCCAACCAGTCCGGTCGCGGCCGGGCTGCGCATGATTCGGCGACATGGCCGCGCAGTGTGGAGACGCCGATATGGTTGGCGCGGGCCAGCCTGTCGATGTAGGACGATACGGCTTCCCAACGGAACGGTGCGATCGTTCGCGGGAGCCGCTGGCGTGGTCCGCGCGGCCACGGCCTGACAGTTGCCACGTCAGCTGGCCGTGCGGGCCGCGGCCGTGTGGGCGGCGTAGTCGATCAAAATATCGTCCATGGCCTCGCGGGTGATGTGCTCGGTGCCGTCGAGCATCGCTTGGATTGCTGAAGCCCGGATCAAGTGGGCCAGGCTGCCGATCATCCCGCCGGTGCGGCGGTGCAGGTAACGGGCCTGGGCGACAAGGCTTCCCGGTTCGTGTCGATGCAGACGCAAGGTACCTTCCATGGCGGCGACGAGTTGTCGCCACTCCTTGGCGTCGGGGGAATGCGCTGGTGTGGATCACCCCGCAACGGCCGGCCAACTGCCGTCCCCGCGTGCCGGTGAACAGCCCCGAGCGTTCCACTTCGATCCCGGCGTAAACGAATGTCGCAGGCAGATGCTCGGTGAAGTATTTGAGGTGGTCGGACAGTTCTTCGCCGGCGCGGGTGTCGAGGTTGAGGTTGTGGATTTCATCGACCACCACGATGTCGGTACGGGCATCGATGAGCACCTGGCACACGGCATCGGAAATATCGGTCACGTTCATCCGCTGATTGAGCGTGGGAAGCCCCAGAAACCGTGCGAACTCCATCGCCAACTTGCGGGGCGACCCTTTCGGCGGGGCCGTCACATACACCACCGGAATCCGGCTCTCATCGCCGGGAAACCGTGCACGGGTGCGCAATTCGTGAAACCGACCCAGTTGCTTGATCGCCGTAGTTTTCCCCGTCGCTGCCCCGCCGGAGATGATCAGCCCGCGCCGGGCCCCGATCTCGCGCTGGTTGAGCAATGTCAACAGCCGGCCCTGATGGGTGATCGCTTCGATCGCCGACGTGGTGACCACCACCAGCTCCGAATGATGCGCAACCCGGGCCTCGTTGTAGGCCGTCCGCTCGTCCTCACCGAGGCTGGCCCACTCGTCGTCGGCGAGCAACGTGAACTCCGGCGGATCGGCATCAACAAAACGCCGCCAGCCCTCCAGCGTCGTGGTCGGCTGGCGGCGATCCTCTAACTGACCCACCGCCGCAATCTCGGTCACAGTCGCCACGTTTGGGCCTCCTTGCGTGCATCAAACACCGGCAGGGGTATGACCTCCGCCATCTCGCCGTCATCGTCGAAAGTCTCGTTGTCGGCGGCCCGTTCCGACGGTGACGGGCCATGATGTTCGGATGATTCCGTCGGGTCCGGCCAGTCCCGGCCGGCGCTCGCGGCGCTGGTCCGTCCAGTCACTCGGCGCTCGGCTTTCGTCTGCTGCTGCGGCCCAGCGGCGGCGCGGTCCAGCAAGTCCTCCGCGATGGCCGCAATCTCCGCTTCCTGGGTCTTCTGGGCCCCTCTGCGGTCGGCTACGGAGCGGGCGTGGCGCCACAGTGTCTCGCCGAACGGCACCGGCGAGGACCGAAGGTGCGTCCACGTCGCGGCCAGCCATCCGTCTTCGTGGTGATTGCGCACCCAAATCCTCGACACGTCATACGGGTCGTAGTGCACTTCCCACTGTCCGTTACGGGCATCGACCCCGGAATGCTGGCGCCGGTATGGGTTGAGCGCCTTGGCGTCATAGGTGCGATGGTTGATCCGGACCCCGTAACTGTTGATTGTGCGCCACTGCACGGGAAGCAATTCGATATAGTCGTCGGCGTCCAGTGGGACCGGTACATAGCCAGCCACCTCAACGAGGGCAGTGTATTTCTCGTTGGGAGACAACGCTTTCCCCGGCGTCACCGGATCCCGCAGGCCATCGTGGGGGCGGTTCTGCCACACCGCGATGATCCACTCGTCCAGCAGCGCCTGCAGCTCAATCATCGACCACACCGCGTCGTCCTCGGCGTTTTTCCCACGCCGCTCCACCGATGAACCGACGTAACCGGCCACGTACTGTGCGAACAGGGTGCCCACCGACTGCAATGTCCGCTCGATCTTCGGCTTATCGGTCGGGCAGTCGGGATGAGCCGGCTGCAGATTGATCCCCAATGTGCAGCACGCTTGCCGAAATGTTTGGGACAGATACGCTTTCCCGTGATCGCAGACGATCGTCTCGGGAGCGATCACCGGCCTGGCCGCAGCATCGGCCAGGCGCTGATCGACACTGGTCAGGCTGTGGTGCGGAAGTACCGACCGGGACATCCGCAGCGCATCGGCCCATCCCGGGCGCATCGGTTCGGGCGTCAATGCCCGCGCCAAGAGCAGTGACGCGTCCACTGCTTTGGTCGTCGGTCGCAGCACCGCGGCCGGGATGGACCGCGTAGCGTTGTCGACCATCGCAGTCAGCTCGACTCGGTCTACCATGCCGTCATCGAGCACTACCCGTACATCCAGAAGGGTTGAATCGATTTCCACCATCTCGCCGGGGCGCACCACGGTGATCGACCCGAATGGGCCATCGGGCTGCTTGGACAGCGATCGCCGCGTCCGTGCTGACCCGAACGTGTGCCGTCCTTCCGCGAGGCGCTTGACCAGCCGGTAGAAGGTGGGCTGCGACGGCATCGCGGGCGCGTCGTCGGCACCATAGGTGGCCACCAGCGTCTTGGCGACCCGCCGTTGCAGACGCTGCACCGTTCCCGTTGACAGGTCGGTCTCGCCCTCGATCGCATCCCGCACCGCGGCGACGACACGGTCGTCCACACGGCCGAATACCGCGCGCCGCCGATTATGGCGCCCGTCAACCACTCCCAGGAGCCCGTCCCGTTCGTAGGCAAATCGGCGACGCTGCAACGCATTCCGACTCACGTCGTGGCCGGCGGCACGCAGCTCGTCCAACTTGGCCAGCTCACGCTGCCGCAGAGATCGTTTCGCCGTGTCGAACTCTGGGCGGGGACGAATGCCCGCGGCCGTCCCAGGCGGGCGGCCGCTGAGGATCTCCACGATGTGGCGCTCCCACCACCGTGCTTGCTCGACGGCTGCCTCGGGAATGCCAGCCAGCATTTCCTCAGAACACAGTGGCGGTCGCGACCCCGACACCAATTCCAATGCCGGATCAACCATCAGCTGCGAGAGCGGCACCACAATCTGCTCGCCGACAGCGTCAACCAGTCGAGCTGATCCGCCCGACAGGGTTACGACGGTGAAAACACCTGCTGATAAACGGATTTCGTCTCCCTCTCGGACGACACCCGTTCGCACGTCAGGTCACCACCCGGTCCCGAGGCCAATCGCCGTGTCGTCGCCAAGTGCCGCTCCTTGCAGATCGGCAACTAAACGGCCGTGCCAGAGCAGATGAAACAGTACGGGCAGCACCACCAAAGGAGTCCCGACCGCGTGCACACCAGCCATCAACGGACGGACCCGAGCGAAGACCTCCGCCAGTTGATCAGCCAAACCGATCTTCAATACTCGCGGATGCCGATAACCCGACAACCAACGTAGATTCGCCCGCAGCACTGGATCGAGGGAACCGACACGCAGGTAATCCCAACCGACCATCGCGCACGTGGCGGCAGACCGATCGAACACGTCCCGATCAGCGTCAGAGATCCGGTCGTCCTCACGAACGTCGACTACGACGACAGATCCATCGCGGCGCCGCACGAAGTAGTCAGGAGCATGCCGCGTGCCGTCACGCCAATGAATCCAAAATGGTTGCGACAGAACACCAACAACATCCGGATCGGCATCCAACGCCATCAACTGGTCACGTTCTACCCAGGACTCGTGACCTACATGTGCGCCGGTTGTGGCGAACCACCACAGCCCGGGAAAGTTACGCTGACCTCGAAACGAGGGGAAATTCCGCACTGGTGAACAGTCCAACTCAAACCGGGTTGCAGCACATCGGTCCAGCGATTGCCGCGTGCATCCCTCGCGGGTGTTGAACTCCAAGTCCACTGCACTCGCTACACCTGGCCCAGCCGAAACAGCCGACGTCAGCACACATAAACGCTAAGCCTCGTGCCCCAGATTCAATGAGAAAGACACGCACTTACCCCAGATTCAATGAGAATGCCCCAGAATCAATGAGAACGGACAGATAGGACGGCTCGGACCTCCATCGGGTGTCTCCCGGCTTCCCCGCCGCGCGATGTCATTTCGTCACTGTGACGATTTCATGCCGCCTAGCCGGACCTGGAAAGCACTCGCTCCGAGGCGATTTCGAGCATGCGACCCGCCAGACTGATAGCAACCAAAAAGTCGGCCATCGGCACACATCCAGAAGGGCGCGCGTCATCAGGCTCGTGCTGTCGCCGGCGCCACCAAAACAGCGACCTCGCCCCCTGGGCCCTCCCCGCCTCTCCCCGCGGAACGACCATCGTTATGTCACGTGACGATTTGCGCACTCCCCGCCTGTCCATCGCGCGAATCGTTCGTGGCAAATACCGGACAATGCGGTCACCGTGCGGGATCGTTGTCACATGAGCCCCAAGGTTCCCACCCCTAAAGAAATCAGAGAAGCGGCGCAGGCGGCCGCCGAGACCGCCCAGACGGTCGCCACTGAGGCGATGCGCATCCCACCCGCATCGCTACAGATGATGGCCCAAGTGCCGGACCTCATCGAGAACATGGCCGCGGCGACGGAGCGCCTCAATGCGGCGATCGACCGTGCGGAACGCTATCTCGCACTGGCCGATCCGATGATCCGGACCATGGACGCGATCGTGCCCCAACTTGAGGCGCTGATCGCCACCGGCAACGACGTCTACAACGCCGTAGGCCGAATCCCCGGCGTTGCGACGGTGGGCCGGTTCGCGTCTCGGACCTCGAACCCGCCGGCAGACAAGAAGCCCTCCGGTGGACGCACCCGCAAGAAACCCTGACGCAAGCCGCCGAGTGATCACTCGTAGTTGACTTCACCGCGCGGAAACGGCCGCCCTCGGAAGTCGATCTGCGCGGTCGGGTTCGCCACCGCGGTCACCATGCCGGACCCGAAGGCGCCCTGCCGGTCGAACAGCGTCGCTGTACCGACCGAGATTCCGTCAGCCACCCAGTGCGAGTCCCCCTGCACGAGAATCCACTCGTCGAGCGGCAAGCGCGACAACGATACCGTGAGGTCACCGTTGATATAGCCGATCCCCTCGGTGCCCAAATTGGTCACCAAGCTCGTCGACTCTGCTACGTTGACGGCTCTGATGAAGGGTGAGACCGGCTCTCCTGCAATGATATTCGGGCTCGTATAGAAGAACCGTTTGCGGGAAGTGTTTTGGTGAGCCTCCGGCGACCGCGTCCAACCGCCATCATCGCTGCCGATGAACGGTACGAGATCCCCATCCGGGGTCGGCAACTGCGGTGCATCGACCGGCGCGATCCACTCCTCACCGGGCGGCGCAGCCGATCGTCGGTACTGCACCAGCGTGGCACGTGCGACCGGCCGACCATCCTGCACCACTTCGCATTCCGCATTGCGTACGCGCCGACCGTCACGGATCACCCGCACCTCAACGGTCGTCGGCAGGTTGCGCGCCGCCCGGAACAAGTCGACGGTGATCCGCGTCGGCATGAAGTCCGGCGAACCGCACTCCTTTTCGAGCGCCTGCGCCGCCAACCCGACGATGGCCGGTCCGTTGAGATGATCATCACCCCAATGGCTCTGGGCGAAGATCGACGGCATGAATGCGCCGTCCGCCGTCGGCGTGAAATACGCGGGGTCAGTGCTCATCTGCGGATCTTCGCACAGGACGCCAATGGCGCTTCGGCTAGGTGTTGCGACCGCCGTTGACGCCGATGATCTGACCGGTGATGTAGCCGGCTTCCTCCGAGACGAGAAACGCGCACGTGGCCGCGATGTCCTCGGGCTTACCCATGCGGCGCACAGGGGTCGCGTCGATGGTGGCCTGAACGTCGCCGAGGTAGCCCCGCGCCTCTGCCGCTCGCAGCATCGGCGTGTCGATGAAGCCCGGCGGCACGGCGTTCACGGTGATGCCTGCCGGACCGTATTCGAGCGCCAGCGTCTTCGTCAGCCCGTTCACCGCCGATTTCGCCGCCACGTAGTGCGACATGTACGGCGCACCGGAGTGTGTGCTCGACGACGAGATGTTGACGATCCGACCCCAGCCGGCGTCCACCATGTCGGGCAGTACCGCCTGCACACAGTGAAAGACGCCGTTGAGGTTGACGTCGACCACGCGCTGCCACTGCTCGAACGTGATGTCGCCGAACCGCGAGAAGCCGTCCAGGCCCGCAGCATTGACCAGAATCGCCACCGGTCCGAGCTGGCTACGGACGGTCGAAAGCGCGGCGTCGACCTGACCGCGATCAGTGACGTCGGCGGTGAAGGTGGACTCCTCGTCGCTCGGCGCCAGGTCGAGCGTGGCGACGCGAAAGCCGTCGGCGCGCAAGCGCTTCACGATCGCGCGTCCGATCCCCGAGCCGCCGCCGGTGACGACCGCTGTCTTCATTCACTTATCCTTTCGTAATCTCTTGTCAGAGAACGCGTTATGCCGATCAGTGGAGCATCCGCAGACCAAGGAGTTCTGACGCGCGTCCTAAAGGTCTAGCAGACGCGCACTCGGCGCCGGAGGTCGACCGCGGCCTCAGGGACGACGGCCCAAGACCGCCCACACGTCGCGCCGTCCCGCCTTGTGCGCGCCGACCGTCACGTCCGCAAAGCCCGAAGACCGACACAGCTCCGCGAACGCGTCAGCCTGCTGGCGTGTCCACCCGTGGCTGGCCAGGCCCGTCGCACCCGGCTTCGTCTGTCGCTCGACAGCGAGCAGGCGGCCACCGGGGACCAGCAGTCGGGCCGCCTCGTTCAGCCCCGCATCCACGTCTTGCCAGTGGTGCACGGTCGCCAGCGACCACACCACGGTCGCCGACTGGTCCGAGAGGGGCACGCGCTCGGCGGTGCCTGTCGTCCACGCAACGGAACCGTCGGGGGTGAACATGCGGGCGAGCCGCAGCATCACGGGCGCCGGATCAACGCCGGTCGCGGCCGCACCGCGACGGACGGCCTCCCGGACCGCGGACCCGGGCCCACACCCGATGTCGACGACGGTGTCCGCGGCCGACACACCGGTGAGGTCCGCCGCCAGGCGGGCAGTCGGCCGCCCCATGAGCATCAAGACCAGCCCGACCAGCGCGCCCATCGGGCCTGCGAAGCCGGGATGGTCGGCGTGGTGGTTGACGGGCAGATTCTCGGCGGCGCTCACGACCACTAGCTTGCCGCTTCAAGTCGGCTTGAAGTCAAATGGCGGCATGGACGCGATTCCCATCGGCGAAGCGGCCGCCCGGTTGCAGATGGCCTCATCGACGTTGCGCTACTACGACGAGCGCGGTCTGGTTCGTCCTCAGAAGCGGCTGGCCGGTCGGCGCATGTACGGCAACGACGAACTGCGCCGCCTGGCGCTGCTGAAGATCTTCAACAAACTGGGGCTGCCGCTGGACACCGCTGCGGCCGTCCTCGACGCCCCCAGCCCCCAGTGGCGCGAACTCGTGCGCCAGCAGATCGGCGAGCTCGACGAGGTGATCGCCCAGGCGCGCGGGGCTCAGCAGTTCCTCACGCATGCGCTGCACTGCCCCACCGACCACCCCGCCCGCCAATGCCCGACGATGACCGGGGCGTTGGACCGGCTGGTCGACGGCGCGTCGGTCGAGCAACTTGCCGCCGAACACGCCGATCCCTGACCGTGCGAGCAATACGTGCGGCTCGATCCGGGTATATGAGGCCGTACCGGGGAGGGACCACGATCATGACTGAGATGAACTATCTGGAGTTGCACGGCGACCGCGTCGCGTACCGAGACGTCGGCAGCGGTGAAGAAGCGCTGCTGCTGATCCACGGTATGGCCGGAAGCTCCGAAACGTGGCGGGCGGTGATCCCCCAGCTGTCGCGGCGATATCGCGTCATCGCGCCCGACCTGTTGGGGCACGGTCAGTCGGACAAGCCCCGCGGCGACTACTCGCTGGGCGCGTTCGCGGTGTGGCTGCGCGACCTGCTCGATGAACTCGGCGTGTCCAAGGCCACCGTCGTCGGCCAATCGCTGGGCGGCGGGGTGGCCATGCAGTTCGTCTACCAGCATCCCGACTACTGCCAGCGCCTCGTGCTGATCAGCAGCGGCGGGCTGGGACCCGACGTCGGCTGGACGCTTCGCCTGCTCTCAGCGCCGGGTTCGGAATTCCTGCTTCCGCTCATCGCACCCCGAGCCGTCTTGGCCGCGGGTAACCGGCTGCGCAACTGGTTCTCCACCGCGGGCATCCAATCGCCACGCGGCGCGGAGATGTGGAGTGCTTATTCCTCGCTGGCCGACGCCCAGACACGCCACGCCTTCCTTCGGACGCTGCGCTCGGTCGTCGACTATCGCGGCCAAGCCGTCAGCGCCCTGAACCGGCTGCACGTCGCATCGGAGATGCCCATCATGGCCATCTGGGGTGACCAGGATCGCATCATTCCGGTCGGTCACGCGTACGTGGCGCAAGAGGCACGGCCCGAATGCCGGCTCGAAGTGCTCGAAGGCGTCGGGCACTTTGCGCACGTGGAACGCCCCAGTGAGGTGGTGGACCTGCTCGACGATTTCATCACCACGACCGCGCAGCCGGCCGGGCAACCCGTCACCCACAGCGAGCCGTAGCCGCGTCGCCTGCACCGCCCGGTACGGGCGGCTCCGGAACGCGCAGACATAATCGACGAAACGGAAGGTCATCTAAGGATCGGAGCGGGCTGTGGTCGGGACCGGCGCGGCGCAGTCGCCAGCGATCGGTCGCGAACGCTCCCCTCGCGTCCTGGTCGCCGGGCTGTCCATCGTCGTGCTGACCGTCGCGGTGCTGCAGACGGCCGTCGTCCCGGTGCTGGGCATCATCGCCGACCAACTCGACGCATCCATTGTCGGCGTGAGCTGGGCGGTCACCGCGAACCTGCTGGCCGCCGTCGCGGCCACGCCGCTGCTCGGCCGGCTTGCCGACCTTCACAGCAAGCATCGCGTCCTGCTCGGCGTGCTCGTCGTCGTGCTGGCCGGATCACTGCTCGCGGCCGTCACGTCGTCCCTCGAACTGCTCATCGTCGCCCGCGTGCTCCAGGCCGCCTCCTTCGCCCTCTACCCGATCAGCATCGCGATCCTGCGCGAGGAACTGCCCCCCGACCGTCTGATGTCGGCGATGGCGGTGTTGTCCGGGACGTTGGGCTTCGGCGGCGGAACCGGCCTCGTCGTGGTGGGCCTGCTGATGACCGGTGACGCGGGCTATCACCGGGTGTTCTGGTTGACGACCGCGTTCACGGTCGTGGTGATCGCGATCGTGCTCCTGGTGGTGCCGCGACGGCCGCGCCACGTCGCCGGATCGATCGACTGGCTGGGAGCGGTGGGTTTGGCGGTGGGGTTGTCGGCGCTGCTGTTGGCGATCAGCCAGGGCCAGACGTGGGGTTGGGCATCGCCTGCCACCGTCGGCTGCGTTCTCGGTGCAGTGGCGGTGCTGGCGGGCTGGTGGTGGTGGGAGCGTCACATCAACCGCCCGCTGGTATCGACGGCGATGCTCACCCGGCGCCCGATCCTGCTCACCAACGTCGCCACGATCTTCGTCGGCATGGGCCTGTACTTCGCGTTCCTCGGGTTGACGCTCTTCGTTCAAATACCGCGTGAGGCAGCGGGTTACGGCTTCGGCGCGACGGTACTGGAGGCCAGCGTCGTCTATCTGCTTCCGGGTGCGTTCACCGGGTTTATCGTCGCGTTGGTCAGCGGTAGGTTCATCGACCGTTTCGGCGCCCGGCCGGTGCTCCTCGTGGCGGCGGTCGCCGGTATCGCCGGCTTCCTGTTCGTCGCGCTGGTGCACTCGCACACGTGGCAGATCATCGTCGCGAGCATCCTCGCCAACGCCTACATCAGCCTCGGCTACGGCGCGCTGCCCGCGTTGGTCGTCAGCGAGGTGGACGCCGGTGAGACGGGCGTGGCCACGAGCATGAACGCGATAGCCCGCACCATCGGTAGTTCGATCGCGGCCGCGGTCGTCGCCATGTTGCTCAGCCGGTCGGTGCCGGGAACGGGCGTGCCGATGGAGAACAGCTTCTTCGCGATCTTCCTGGGCGGCGCGATCACGTCGATGCTCGCGCTGGTGCTGATCGCCATGTCGCGTCCGTCGTCACGGCCGATCGATTCCGTGGAGGCCCGCTACGAAACGCGTGCCATGAACCACGAATGGGGCTGACGCCGCCCAGCCAGCGACGTCCGTTGGTCAGTGCAGCGCGGCCAGATTGCTGACCGACTTGCGCACGTCGGATTCGATCACCTTGGCGACCAGATTGCCGATGCGCGTGTTCAACAGCCCGCCAGACAGGTCAGCGACCACCTGAAACGTCGACCCTGGATTGTCGGCGCGGACGCACAGCGTCAACCCGATGCGAATGCCCGGGCGGCCCCGGCCGACCATCTCGACGACCTTGGGCTCGTCGTAGCGCGTGACTTGCCAATGGATGGTGTTGCGGAATCCCTTGACCTTGATCAGCGACGAGACGCATGTCCCGACCTCGATGTTGGCGGGCACCTCGCTGCGCCACCCGCCGAAGATCGTCAGCCACTCGTCGAACCGGCTCAGGTCCGAGGCCAACTCCCACGCCTTGTGCGGGGCCAGGTCCGACGACACCGCAACGTCCACTGCTGCCATGACTAGTGCCGTACCCCCCGAACCGGGGCAGGTAAACGGCGTTTCGCCCGATCATGGCGGCGCCGACTGCGAAACTGATCACGACACCGGTTCAGCGTCGGCACCGCCTGCGGTCTGCCGGGCGGGCCGACGACTGCACCGGTGACGCGAATCTGGTGCCCGGCATCACATCAGACGAAGGATTCCATTGTGAATATGTAAATTCCCTGCGGAATCGCTTGCGAACGACCGCTCGATCCGCGATTGTTTTACCCACAGCTCAGGGGGCTGCCCGTAGGAGGATCCGCACTGACCGGCACACACACCACCGCCGTCGACCGATCATCGGGACACAGCGAGGCGGCCCGCCCGTCGGGCGCCCCGGTCATCGAGATCGACCACGTCACCAAACGCTTCGGCGACTTCGTCGCCGTGGCCGACGCGGACTTCTCCATCGCCTCCGGCGAATTCTTTTCGATGCTGGGACCGTCGGGGTGCGGCAAGACCACCACCCTGCGCATGATCGCCGGCTTCGAAAGCCCGACCGACGGTGCGATCCGGCTCGAAGGTGTCGATGTTTCGAAAGTTCCGCCTCACAAACGCAACGTCAACACGGTGTTCCAGCACTATGCGCTGTTTCCGCACATGTCGGTGTGGGACAACGTCGCATACGGTCCCCGAAGCAAGAAGCTGGCCAAAAGTGAGATCCGTAAGCGGGTCGACGAGCTCCTCGAGATCGTCCGGTTAACCGATTTCGCCGATCGCCGTCCGGGCCAGCTCTCGGGCGGGCAGCAACAACGCGTCGCGCTGGCGCGGGCTCTGGTGAACTATCCGAGCGCGCTGCTACTCGACGAACCGCTCGGCGCGCTGGATCTCAAGCTGCGTCAGGTGATGCAGTTCGAGCTCAAACGCATTCAGCGCGAAGTGGGGATCACGTTCATCTACGTGACCCACGACCAGGAGGAAGCGCTGACCATGAGCGACCGCATCGCGGTCATGAACGCCGGCAACGTCGACCAGATCGGTACGCCGACGGAGATCTACGACCGACCCGCCACCGTGTTCGTCGCGAGCTTCATCGGGCAGGCCAACCTTTGGGCGGGCCGCCAGACCGGAAGGGCCAACCGGGATTACGTCGAGATCGAGGTGCTGGGCTCGACGCTGAAAGCGCGGCCGGGCGAGACGACGATCGAACCCGGAGGCCACGCGACGCTGATGGTGCGGCCCGAACGGATCCGCGTGTGCATGGATGCTCCCACCGGTGATCTCGTCGGCGTGCGCGCGACGGTCACCGATCTGACCTTCCAGGGTCCGGTGGTTCGGCTGTCGTTGGCTGCGCCGGATGACTCGGCGATGATCGCCCACATCGGCCCCGAGGAGGATCTGCCGCTGCTGCGCCCCGGCGACGAGGTCCACGTCTGCTGGACACCGGACGCCTCACTCGTGTTGCCTGCAGCCGACATTCCCACCGCCGAGGATCTCGAGGAGATGCTCGACGATTCCTGATCGTCACCCGTGGCGATCCGGCACCGCCCCGAGCGGCGACTCGGAAGTTGTCGGCCCCTCCCCTCCCTCCGACGAAAGGCACAGCCGCCCATGCCCTACGAGATGGATCCCCGCCTCTCCCGCTTCGCCGCCAACCGCACGTCGCGCCGCCGCTTCATCGGTGGAGGCGCCGCTGCGGCCGCCGCCGTGGTGCTCGGCCCGTCGTTCCTCGCGGCGTGTGGATCAGACAGCAGCACTTCCGACACCACCACCCAAGAGGGCGGACCGGCGAGCGGCACACTGCGGATCTCGAACTGGCCGCTGTACATGGCCGAGGGGTTCATCGCCGCCTTCCAGCAGGGCTCGGGTATCACCGTCGACTACAAGGAAGACTTCAACGACAACGAGGAATGGTTCGCCAAGGTCAAGGAACCGTTGTCGCGCAAGCAGGACATCGGCACCGACCTCGTGGTGCCCACCTCCTTCATGGCGTCACAGATCCGGAAGCTGAACTGGGTCAACGACTTCAGCGAAGACGGCATTCCGAACAAGAAGAATCTGCGACCCGACCTGCTCGACGCGCAGATGGATCCGGGCCGCAAGTGGAGCGCGCCCTACATGACCGGCATGGTCGGCCTGGCCTACAACCGCGCCGCCACCGGACGTGACATCACCACGATCGACGATCTGTGGGATCCGGCGTTCAAGGGCCGCGTCAGTATGCTTTCCGACTTCCAGGACGGCCTGGGCATGATCATGCAGTCCCAGGGCGGAGACCCCGCATCGCCCAACACCGAATCGGTGCAGAATGCGGTGAACCTCGTCCGCGACCAGAACGACCGAGGCCAGATCCGCCGGTTCACCGGCAACGACTATGCCGACGACCTGGCTGCGGGCAATGTCGTGGTCGCGCAAGCCTATTCGGGCGATGTGGTGCAGCTACAGGCCGACAACCCCGACCTGCAGTTCGTGGTACCGGAGACCGGTGGCACCGACTTCCTCGACACGATGGTCATCCCCTACACCACGCAGAACCAGAAGGCCGCCGAAGCGTGGATCGACTTCGTCTACGACCGGGCCAACTACGCCAAACTCATCGCCTTCACGCAGTTCGTTCCGGTGCTCTCGGACATGACGGCAGAACTCGACCGGATCGACCCGAATCTGGGCAAGAACGAGCTGATCAATCCCCCGCGATCCACCCTCGACCGGATCAAGGCCTGGGCTCCGCTCGAGGACGAGCAGAAGCAGCAGTACGCCACGATGTACGCCGAAGTCACCGGCGGTTGATAGATGGCGGGAGTCGCCAGTAGCGGCCGACAGCGCAGCAGGATCGCACCGTATCTGATGATCCTGCCGGCGATGGCGTACTTGGCGGTGTTCTTCGTCATTCCGTTCATCTCCCTGGCGCGGATGTCTCTGTCGAAGGCCAGCGGCTCGATTTTCCTTCCGACACTGACGTTCTCATGGGACTTCGGGAACTACGCCGAGGCGTTCAGCAAGTATCAGGAGCAGATACTGCGGTCGTTCGGCTACGCGACCACCGCGACGGTGCTGTGCGTGCTGCTCTCGTTCCCCTTGGCGTATGTGATCGCTTTCAAGGCCGGGCGTTTCAAGAACCTCATCCTCGGACTGGTGATCCTGCCGTTCTTCGTGACGTTCCTGATCCGCACCATCGCGTGGAAAACCATTCTGGCCGACAACGGTTGGGTGGTCGGCGCGCTGGACGCGATCGGGCTGCTGCCCGCCGACGGGCGGCTGTTGTCGACCAGTTGGGCCGTCATCGGGGGCCTCACCTACAACTGGATCATCTTCATGATCCTGCCGCTGTACGTCAGCTTGGAGAAGATCGATCCCCGACTCATCGAGGCCTCCAAGGACCTGTACTCGTCCAACACCCGCAGCTTCACCAAAGTCATCCTGCCGCTGTCGCTTCCCGGGCTGCTGGCCGGCAGCCTGCTCGTCTTCATCCCGGCCGCGGGTGACTTCATCAACGCCGAGTATCTGGGCAGCACCCAAACGACGATGATCGGCAACGTGATTCAGCAGCAGTTCCTGGTCGTCAAGGACTACCCGGCAGCGGCGGCGCTGAGCATGGTGCTGATGGGCATCATCCTCGTCGGTGTCCTCCTTTACACCCGGGCATTGGGCACGGAGGAACTCGTATGACCGTCCAGGCGATGGACGCCGCGACCAGCCTCACGCCGGCCAAGAAAGTCAAGGGATCGCCGCGATGGGGTGATTGGCTGCTGCGGGCCGTCGCGGGACTGGTGCTGCTGTACCTGTTCCTGCCCATCTTCGTGATCGTACTGTTCTCGTTCAACGACCCGAAGGGCAAGTTCAACTACAGCTGGCAGGGTTTCACCCTGGACAACTGGGCCGATCCGTTCAAGTATCCCGCGCTGACCGAGGCGCTGAAGCTGAGCATCAACGTCGCCGCTGTCTCCACCGCGGTTGCATTGGTGCTGGGCTCGCTGGTGGCGATAGCCCTTGTGCGCCAACGGTGGCGGGGCCAGCGCGCGGTCGACACATTTCTCGTGCTGCCGCTGACGGCACCCGAGGTGGTCATGGGTGCGGCGCTGCTGGTGCTGTTCCTCGACCTCGGCTGGGCCACCGGTTATGTGACGATCGTGCTGGCGCACATCGCGTTCGAGGTCAGCTTCATCGCGATGACAGTTCGCGCGCGGGTGCGCGGATTCGACTGGACGCTCGAGGACGCGTCGATGGACCTCGGCGCCAGTCCGACGCGGACCTTCTTCCGGGTGACGCTGCCGCTGATAGTCCCAGGCATCGTTGCCGCGGGGATGCTGTCGTTCGCGTTGTCGCTCGACGACTTCATCATCACCTACTTCGTCAGCGGTTCGACGGTGACGTATCCGCTGTATGTCAACGCCGCGGTGAAGGCCGCGGTGCCACCGCAGATCAACGTTCTCGCCACGGCGATCCTGGTGATCAGCCTCATCCTGCTGGCAGCGGGAACCCTGTACCGGCGCAAGCGGATCGACGTCTAGCGCACGCTACGCGCCCGGGTGCGCCGGGTTCTGCACCAGGGCTGCGAATCCGGCGGAATCACGACCCTCGTGCAGAACTCGGCGCGAACTCACGCGCCGACCTCGGCGGGCAGCGAGGGCTCGCGAGCCCCGGCGCGGGCGGCGCCCATGCCGGCGGCCACGACGAAGCACATCCCGAGCACTCCGAGTGGCCTGGGCACCTGATGCAGGATGATGAGGCCGATGGCCATTGCGAAGCCGGGTTCGAGAGCCATCAGCGTGCCGAACGCCGCGGTCGTGAGTCTGCGCAACGCCAGGAGTTCCAACGCGAACGGCACGACCGGCAGCAGGATCGCCAGTCCGATACCGATCAGCAGGATCTCAGGAGACATTCGAGGCAGCACCAGATGGCCGACGGCGAGCGTCGCCACCAAACCAGCGACCGGCATCGACACCGCCAAACCGGACATGCCCACCACCTCGTCACCGACCCGCTGGGTCAACAGGATGTACGCCGCCCAGCAGGCGGCCGACGCCAGCGCGTAAAGGACGCCGACCGGATCGATCTCGCCGGCCCACGGTTGTGTGAGCAGCACGACCCCCGCCGCGGCCAACCCCGGCCACAGGAGGCGGGTCCTTCCGGTCCCGTGCGCGACCGCGACGGCCAAGGGACCGAGGAACTCGATCGCGCTGGCAGTGCCCAAGGGAATGCGGGCGAGCGCCGCCATGAACAATAAGGTGATGGCGGCAGTGACGACACCGAGCAGCACGCACATCCGAAAAGTCGCCCAGGTGAACGCGCTTGGTCGCGGCCGCACGATGACGAGCATCAGCACACCTGCCCATGCCAGCCGCAGCCAGGCCGCGCCTTCGGCGCCGATACGGTCGATCAGCGTCACCGCGACCGCCGCGCCAGTCTGCACGGACAGCATCGCCGCAACCGCCATCAGCACCCCGCTGCGGGTACGGCTCACCATTCCTGCATTGAACGGGATGTGGAGCGGTCGCGTCCACGGTATTTCGTTCGGCAGCCAGCCGTGGCTCTGCTACAGGCGAGCGAGGCTGAACGGGTAGGTGATGGTCCCGCCCGGCGCGCCGTCACAGCCGGTCGCGAACGAGGACTCGAGGATGCCCGATCGGGTCACGGCGTCCCATGAGTAGACGTCGCGGGTCGGGATCACCGGACCGTAGTAGACGTTGCCGCAGCGCAGCCCGTCCGGAACGTCGACGGTAAGGGTGTACCGGCCGGCTGCCAACTGGGCGTCCCCGCTGTACGCGAACGCCTTCGCGATGGGTTGCGGGATGGCCTGTACGTGCACACATCCGTCGGGGCAGCGCGAGATCGCCCACAGCCAGGTGTGGAAGTCGTAACGACCCTCGATCACCAGATGGAAGTTTCCGTACACGGTTTCGGCCCGACCGACTCCGGGGACGGTCAGCAGCGGGAGGGCCAGCATCACCACCACCAGCGCGGCGCGAACGCTGACCCCGGAGCGACGTTGCGCAGGCACGTCTCCTTGATACGTGATGTCGGCGACGGCGGGCCGCGGCGGTGCCACTCAGCGGGATCGCCTGTTCCACTGAGCGGGCGTTACCCGATCTCGGTGCCAGAACCGATTTAGGTTGACCTCGCCACGATCGTGAAGGAGTCGGCGATGCGGATACCCGGTGTCGCGGGATGTGTCGTCATTGTCGCTGTGACAGGGATCGGGTGCGCCGGTGACGCCAACGCCACCGAGGACCAGTGGGGACTCAACGGCAGCTATACCGCCACCTCGAACGGTGAATACGCCAAGACCAACGAGGTGTTTCGCGACGAAGCCAGCTTGCGAAGCACGTGGACCATAACGACGACGTGCAGCTACCCGACCGAGTGCACGGGCACCGTCCTCAGCGATTTCGGTTGGACGGCGCCGATCTACAAGACGGGTGGCGTCTGGTACGTCAAGCACACGGTCCAGGACTGGATTCCATGTCCTGACGGCACCACGGCCCCGGGCCTCCAGGTATTCCGGTTCGTCCCCGTCAACGAGGACGGCAGCATGACCGACCCCGCGTCGACGACGTTGGCCGGTGAGGATCAGACGACCGGCCCGAGCGGCGCGTGCGGCGTCAGCAAACCGGTGTTCATCACCATGCCGTTCAAGCTCGTCAAGAACGGCGACTGACCGAATCACCCACTCGGGACCAGGAGGTCCTGCCACTTCCGCGCACCGGCGGGCGCCACCAGATCGGCTTGCCGGAACACCTGCCCGTCGGGTGTCGCGTACTGACCCGTCTGCGGGTCGTAGGGGGCGAAGGCGACGGACGGCCCGCCACCGGAGCTCGAGGAACTCGGGGCCGCGGCGGGACCTGGACCGCCGGACAGCGGCGGCGCAGCTTCGCCTGGTTGGGCGGGCGGCATCGGCGTGCCCTGCACCGGACCGTAGATCCGCTCGTCGAAGTCGACGCGGTCGTCGGGCGCGACGCCCTGGGCGATCAGGCCCGGATCGATCGGGTACGGGCCCAGCGGATGCTGGCGCATCGCCAACGGCGCGAACGGCTTGTCGCTCTGGCACATTTCGACGGTCGGCGCGCGCTTGCCCGGTTGCGCCAGGCACGGATAGTTACGCGCACCGCGCACCCCGATCGGCGAATCCTGCGGCAGTTTGCAGTACAGGCCGTCGGGTGTGTCGACGATCGTCTCGTCCTCTGGTGAGCGCCACTGGTTCGGCGGTAGGAATCCGACCGTACACGCGGGCGGGTCGCTGATCACCAGCGTGAAATCCCCCAGCGCCATGCCGGTGGGGTTGTTGCGCGCCACGCCGACGGTCTGCGTGGCCGCCACGTAAGGGGGGAACAGTACCAGAAGTTGTTCCAGCGCAGCATGATACGTCACACCGACCTCGCCGACCGATGTCAGGTTGGCCAACAGCACGGGCAATGTGGCCTTAACGTCGTTGAACAACCGCGAGGCCTCGTCCGCCGCGCCGGGACCGGTCTCCAGGATCGTGCGCATCTGCGCGTCATCGGCCTCCAGTTGACCGGTGATACCCGCCACGCTGCGCGCCCAACTGCGGATGGCGTCGGCCGATTGCGCCTGACCGTCGAGCAGCGGGAGGCTGTCGTCGATCAACGCCCGCGTCCTGTCGGCGATCGCGTTGCCGTCACCGACGATTTTCGCCGACGAGTCCATCAGCGAACCGAAGTCGTATCCGGCCCCGTCCAACGCCTTGAACGACTCGTCGAGCAGACCGCTGATCTTGTCCTTCGGAATGCTGTCGACCAGTGCGCTGACCTGATCGAGCATCGGGCCGACGGCTTGCGGTACCGAAGCCTTCTCTCGGGAAATCACCGAGCCGTCTTGCAGGAACGGTCCGTTCGTGTCATCGGGAACCAGGTCGACGTACTGTTCTCCGACCGCGGACACGCTGCGTACCGCCGCCCGGGTATCAGCAGGAACCTTCGGCGCGGTGTTCAGAGACAGCGTCGCGACGGCGCCCTCGCGGGTGGCGCGCACGTCGAGGACCTTGCCCATCTGGACACCGCGGTAGGTCACGTTCGAGAACCGGTACAGACCTCCGGTGCCGGGCAGTTCGAGCTGCACTGTGATGCGGCCGATGCCCAACAGCGTCGGCACCTGCATGTAGCCGAACACCATCGACGCGATGCCGATCACCGAGGCGATGGTGAAGATGATGAGCTGATTACGAACGACGCGCGTCAACATCAGTTGTCGCCTCCGCCGGCGACCGCTGCGCCGTCCGTCGCGAGACCTGATCCGTGTTCGACGGTTTGGTCGGAATCGTCTTGCCCGTCAACGCTTTCGAACAGCAGCGGTGGCTCGGCGACCTCGGTGGGCGCCGGCGTGATCGGCGCGTTCAACGGGTCCAGAGTGTAGGTCAGATACCAGGGATCGCCCGGGGCGGGCACCATCGGCGCGCCCTCCTGCCCCCATCGGGTGCCGAGGAACAACCCCCGCTTGAGCCGCGGAATGGTGAAGTCGAAAATGATGAACTGGTTCATGTAATCGCCGCGGATCGCACGGTCGATGAAACTCTGCGTGTAGGGGAACGTCGGCGCGTAGGCGAGGACGGTGCCCAGACTCGGGCCGACGTCGGCGAGTGCGTGCAACGTAGGTTCGAGGTTGGCGAGGTTGCGCACGATGTCGTCTTTCGTGTCGTTGATCAGCCCGGTCGCCGTGTCACTGAACCGTCCCAGGCGCTCCAGTGCCTCGGTGATGCGCGGCCGTTCCTTGATCAGGACATCGAGAGCGGGCGGAATGCGTTGCAGTGCATTGGTGATGACGTCGCGTTCGGCGGCGAACGTGCCGGACATGCGATCCATCGCGGTGATGGAGGCGTTGATGTCGTCGCGTTGGGTGTCGAGCATCCCGATGAAATCGTTCAGGCGGACCAGCAGGTCCCTGATCTGGTCTTCGCGTCCGTTGAGTGCGGCGTTGAACTCGCGGACGATGTCACCCATCTGCCCGAGGCCGCCGCCGTTGACCACGACCGACAGCGAGGACAGCGTCTGCTCGGTGGACGGGTACGTCGACGACCTGTCGAGTCCGATGGTCGATCCGGGTTTCAGTGTGCCGCTGGGCGCCTGTCCCAGAGGGGGATCCAGCGCCAGGTGCATCGACCCGAGGAGGCTGGTCTGCCCCACAGTCGCCACCGCATTCGCCGGTATCACGACGTCGGGCCGCACCGACACCTCGATGTCGGCGTGCCAGTTCGTCACCTTCATCTTGCCGATGCTGCCGACGACGACGTCGCCGAGCATGACCGGTGAATTGGGTTCCAGGGATCCGACATTGGCGATCTGGACGTGATACACGGCGGCGTCCTCACCCCGTCCCACCGTGCCCGGGAGCGGCAGCGAGTTCACGCCTTCGAACGTGCACCCGGTCATCGCGAGGGCGACGCAACACGCCACGACGAGGCGACGGATCGAGCGGCGCGTCATGACGGCCCCATCGGGGTCGCCGGCGGCGCCGGTGCCTCGGCGGGCATCAACATCTCCTCGAGAGTCGTCGGCTGCGAGGCCGTCGTGGGTGGGCCCGGAGGAACCGGCGCACCCGGGAACAGGGCGGGTTGCGGCGCGGCCGGCAGTCCGTGCGGTGCGTAGGCGCCGGGCAGGCCCGGCGGAGTGGCCCACCCCGCCGGCGGCGGCACGTCACCGGCGCCGGTGTACGCCGATACCGCCGGCGCGGCTTCTGGGGGTACCGGAGCGCCGCCGGCTCCCCCGGGTGCCAGCGCGGGATCCGAATAGATCAGGTTGTCCGGGCTCGGCGACTTCTGCAGGTAGGCGTTGAAGGGCATCGGCAGATAGTTGAAATTGAGCAATCGCAGTGCGGGCCCGAGGTATTCCGCGCATGCCTTCGACGCCTCGGGCGCCGTGGCGTTCTTGACCGCCCCGATCGCCGAGCACACCAGTTGCACCGGGTTGGCGAAGTTCGCCAACGCGAAGCCGCCGATCATGGTGCCGGTGTCGGGGTTGTAGATGTTGTATCCGTTGCCGATCGCGTTGGGCGCGACGTGGAGCACGTTCTCCAGGGCCAGTCGATTGTCGGCGAGATTCTGTGTGACGGCGCCGAGGCGCTGGATCTGTTCGGCGGTCTGATCTCTGCTTCCCGCGATGAACCGCTGCACCTCGCCGACGGCTTCGGCGAGATAGGTGAGAGCGGCGTCGAGATCGGACCTGCTCGAATCGACGACGCTGCTCACCGTGGCGAGGCGGTCCTGGAACTGCACGATCTGCGCGTTGCTGTCGCGCAGTGCGTTGACGAAGGTCTGGAGGTTCACGATCACATCGACGATGTCGCCGCTGCCATCGGCGAGGATCCGGCCGACCTGTGCCAGCTGGGTGATGGTCTCGCGGAGCTTGTCGCCGTTGCCGTCCATAGCGTTGGCCGCGCTGTCGATGAAGCGGCTGACCGAGGTCGTCGAGATGTCGCCGCTGGGGCCGAGATCCGTTGCAAGCCGCGTCAGTTGCTCCTTGACCTCGTCCCACTCGACGGGCACCGCGGTCCGGTCGACGCCGATGACGGCGTCATCGGGGAGCGTCGGGCCGCTGGTCTCGTAGGCGGGGGCGAGCTGAACGTAGCGCGCCGACACCAGGTTCTGCGCGACTATCACCGCCTTGGCCTCGGCCGGGATCGGCACGTCACGGTCGACGGACAGCCGCATACGGGCTTGTGCTCCGTCGGGCTCGATCGACTCGATGGTGCCCACCCGCACCCCCGCGACGCGTACCTCGTCACCCGGATAGATCGCGGTCGCGGAGGCGAAGTACGCGGTGATGGTCCTGGGACCGAAATACGACTGCCGAACCACCACACCGGTTCCGGCGACGAGCAGGCCCACCAGGACCACCAGCAGCGTAGTGGTCAGGGGTTTGCGACCGATCATCGCGACCCTCCCGGAATACCGTTGTACGGGAACGGGAATTCGGCTCGTGGCCCCGCATTGTCCGGCGGCTGACCGGCGTTCACCCCGCGGCGATAGCCGAGCGCATAGTCGAGGAACGGTTGCAGCGACTGCGCGGGCAGGAGGTTGCCGACAAACGCGTTGTAGTAGAACCCGTTGTTGACGGCCTCACCCTGAGTCACCTGGTACTTGGCCAAGCCGGACAGGGCCTTGGCGATGTTGTCGCGGTTGCGCTCGAGCATCTCATAGACCGCGTTGAGCTTCTGCAACGTCGGCGCCAGTTCCTGCTCGTTGTCGTGCACCAGACCGGTCAACTGCTGGGCGACGGCCGAGGTGTTGGCGAGCAGGCTGACGATCGCGTACCGACGGTTCTCGAGAACACCCATCAGGTCGTTGGCGTTGAGGATCAAGGTGTTCAGCTGCTCGCTGCGCTCGGACAGCACACCCGTGACGTCGGCGGCGCTCTTGAGTAGCCGGCCCAGCGACTCGTCGCGTCCGTTCAGTGAG
This sequence comes from Mycolicibacterium flavescens, assembly GCA_900637135.1. Lineage (NCBI taxonomy): Bacteria > Bacillati > Actinomycetota > Actinomycetes > Mycobacteriales > Mycobacteriaceae > Mycobacterium > Mycolicibacterium flavescens. Next base: position 2,293,076 of record LR134353.1, on the reverse strand, counting down.
CGTGACAGCCGGCTCAGCCCGTCGAAGGTTGGTCCGAGTTGCGGCGCGATCCGGTCGATCGTGTCGGCCAGCGTGTCGAGGGCCTGGTTCACCGACGCGGTGTCGGTGTCGGTCGTGTTCGCGGTGAACTCGCTGACCGCCTCGGTCAGCGAGTACGGCGAAGAGGTCCTCGACAGCGGGATGACGTACAGCGGCTTCACCCGGTCATCGCCCGCCGGTTCCAGGGCCAGCGTGCGCTCCCCCAGCAGAGTGCCGGTGCGGATGTGCGCGGTGGTCTGGGATCCGACGCGGACCTTTCCGTCGACGGTGAACGTCACGAGCGCCTTGCCCTTGTCCAGGGACACATCGGACACCGAGCCGACCGTCATACCCGAGACCTTCACGTCGTTGCCCGGTGTCAGACCGCCGGCCTCGGTGAACAGCGCCTGATATCTGACGGCGGTGGCCCACGACCACAGCCGCTCCGGTTGCAGCCCCACGGCGATGATCAGGACGATAACCACAACGCCGATGAATCCGGCTCGAATCAGCGAGGGGGCACGGTATTTCAGCATCAGGGCTCCCCGCATCTTCCGTTGTTCTGCAGGATCCACGGGAAGTGCGCGGTGCGGCCCTGGAGGTCGGTGACCCTTACCGATATTCCGCACAGGTATTGGTTCAGGAAGCTTCCGTATGCGCCGAGACGCACGAGCTTCTTGTAGTTCTGCGGCGTCTTCTGCAGGGAGACATCCAGGAGCGGTATGTCCTTCTCGAGCAGCGGAGCGACGCGGTTGAGCTGATCGACGCTGCCGGCAAGTGGTGGCCGGGCCTGGCTCATCAGATCGGCGAGCGATGCGGTCCCGCTGTCCAGTGCGGTGATCGCCTCCCCGATCGGGTCGCGGTCGGCGGCCAGGCCGGTGATCAGCTTCTCGAGACGGTCCACCGCGCCGGAGAACTTGTTCCCGTCCTTGGCGATGGTGGCCAGTACCGCGTTGAGGTTGTCAATCAGGTTCCGCACGGTCTGGCCGTTGTCGGCGATCGAGTTCGTGAAGGATGCGGTCTTGGCGAACAGCGATTCGAGGTTTCCGCCCTGCCCCTGCAGGATCTGGATCAGCGAGCGGGTCAACGCGTTGACGTCGTCGGGGTTCAGGCCGCGGATCACGGGCTTCAGCCCGCCGAGAAGGAGGTCCAGATCCAGGGCCGGCTCGGTGCGGTCGGCGGGGATCTGCGAGCCGGGGCCGGCAACCCTCGTAGAGCCGGGCCCGTCGAGGAGTTCGAGGTACCGATCGCCGACCAGGTTGAGGTAGCGCACCGCGGCTTTGGTCCCGGTGGTGAGCACGATGTCGGGCGCGGTGTCGAAGGTGACCACGACGGTGTTGTCCGGTTGCAGGGAGACGTCGTGGACGGTGCCGACGCGGATACCCGAAACCCGCACCGAATCCCCGGGTTTGAGGTCGGAGACATCGGTGAACACCGCGGAGTAGTCGTGTGCGGACCCGGTGCGGTACTGGCCGAAGATCGCGAACAGCGCTCCGGTCAACAGCAGCATCACCGCGCCGAAGACGCTCAGTTTGATGGCTGTTCTGCCGCCGCTCATCCCGGTTGTCCGATCTGCGAGGTGTTGCGGGGCGGACCGTCGATCGGGCCGAACAGCGCCTGCTTGAGCGCATCGGAGTTCAGCAGGATCCCCTGGTTGCCGTACTGCGCGCGGCTGGCGTCGATGTCGCTGACGACATAGGGCGCCCGCGTTTCGTAGCCGACGTCGGGCAGTCCCGCGCACTGGGGTCCTCCCTTGGCCGCGACCTTGGGCAGGTTCTGAGGATAGCGGTAGCGTTCGGAGCCCAACACGAAGGAGTCGAGCAGCAGCACTCCGGGGACCGGCGAGGGTGCAGCGGTGGCCAGCGGGACCATACCTGCCAGAACGCAATTCAGTGCCGGGTGGTACTGGTTGGTCAGGTCGGTCGTGGGCACCAGAAGGTGGACGACGTCGGTGATCGCCTTGCGGTTGCCGGTGAGCACTTCGTCGCCGATGTCGGCCAACCCGATCGTGCTGAGCAGCAGGGTGTCGAGGTCCTGCTGTTTGTCGACGATCGTGTCGCTGATGCTGGTGGCGTTGTCGACGATGGCCAGCAGGTCGGGGCTGGCGTCGGCGTAGGCCTCGAGAACCTGTGGCATGACCGCGATGTCGTGACTCAGATTCCCCAGGCTGGGATCGATCTTCGCGAGCATTGCGTCCAGATCGGACAGCGTCTGCCCGAACTTCTCGCCCCGCCCGCTCAGACCCGAGGCCAGCGTCCCGAGCGTCTCGTTGAGCTTGGCGGGCTCGATGCGGTTCAACACCGAGACGAGTTGTTCGAAGATGGTGTTGATCTCGACGGTGACGTGGTCGGCGTCGAGCACCTGACCCGCACGGAGCCCCTGCGGGGACGGGTCCGCGGGCGGCACCAGTGCAACGGATTTCGCGCCGAACACCGTCGACGACGAGATGTCGACACGCACGTTGGCCGGTATCAGCTCCATCGCGGAGGGGTCCATGGCGAGGTGGATCGCGGCACGGCCGTCGGGCAGAGGCTCTACCGACGCGACAGTGCCCACTTGAGCGCCGTGCAGCTTGACCCTGGCGTCGGGGTTCATCACCAGGCCGGCGCGGTCGGTGACGACGGTGACCGGTTCGGTTTTGGTGAAGTCGCCGCGGAAGAGCGCGACGGCGATGGCGACGACCGCGACGACCGCGAGGACAGCGATGAGTCCCGCTGCCGGTCTTGCGTATTCACGTGGCTGCGCGGGCGCCGACGTCTGCTGGTTGGTCGTCAAGGTGCCACTACCCGGACAGGTTGAAGTTGCCGTTGGAACCGTAGACGGCCAGGGATACCAGCAGGGTGACCGACACGACGATCACCAGCGAGGTGCGCACCGCGTTACCGACGGCAACGCCCACCCCCGATGGGCCGCCGGAGGCGAAGTAGCCGAAATAGGTGTGTACCAACAGGATCGTGATGGCCATCAGCACCGCCTGCAAAAATGACCACAACAGGTCGATCGGATTTAAGAACGTGTCGAAGTAATGGTCATACAGCCCGCCGGACTGGCCGAACAACACCACGGTGGTGAATTGGCTGGCAACAAACGACAAGATCACCGCGATCGAGTACAGCGGGGTGATCGCCACCATCCCCGCGATCAGCCGGGTCGACACCAGATACTCGATCGGCCTAATCGCCATCGACTCCAGCGCGTCGATCTCCTCGTTGATGCGCATCGCACCCAGCTGCGCGGTCACCCCGGCCCCGAACGTGGCGGCCAACCCGATCCCGGCCACCGTCGGGGCCGCGATACGCACATTGATAAATGCCGCCAAAAACCCGGTCAGCGCCTCGATCCCGATGTCGCCCAACGACGAATACCCCTGCACCGCCAAGGTGCCGCCGGCAGCCAGCGTCAGGAAGCCGACAATGGCCACCGTGCCGCCGATCATCGCCAATGTCCCCGCACCCATGGAGATCTCGGCGATCAACCGCACGATCTCCTTGCGGAAATGCACCGACGCGTGCGGCACCCCGGCCAGCGCCCGCAGGTAGAACAGCATGTGATCGCCGATGCGACCGAAAAAGTCGACCGGCTTGCGCGCCCCCCGAGTCAGGCGCGGATAGGTGCTGCGCAGAACTTGTACGGTTCCCATCGATAGCTCCCGATCAGCCCGTCGTCATCCGGATGCCGATCGCGGTCACCACCACGTTGATCACGAACAACGCCATGAACGCATACACCACGGTCTCGTTGACCGCGTTACCGACCGCCTTGGCTCCGCCACCGGTGATCGTCAACCCGCGAAAACACGCCACTAATCCGGCGATCAGACCAAACAATGCCGCCTTCACACACGAGATGATCACCTCGGGCACCCCGGTCAGCAGCGTGATCCCCGCAGCGAACGCGCCGGGGTTCACATCCTGGATGAACACCGAAAACGTGTAACCACCCAGGATCCCGATGATCACCACCAAACTGTTGAGCAACAACGCCACCAGTCCCGAGGCCAACATGCGCGGGGTCACCAAACGCTGGACCGGGTTGATGCCCAGCACCTCCATCGCATCGATTTCCTCGCGGATCGTGCGCGACCCAAGATCGGCACACATCGCCGTCGCACCGGCACCGGCCACGATCAACACCGTCACGATCGGGCCCACCTGGGTCACCGCGCCGAACGCCGCGCCCGCACCCGACAGGTCAGCCGCACCCAATTCCCGCAACAAGATGTTCAACGTGAACGACACCAGGACCGTGAACGGAATCGCCACCAACAACGTCGGCGCCAACGACACCCGCGCGATGAACCAACACTGCTCCAAAAACTCCCGCCACTGAAACGGCCGGCGGAACACAAACCGCACCGCATCAGCCGACATCGCGAACAACGCCCCGACCGCCTGCATCGGCCCAGCCAGATTCCGCAACGGCGGCAGACCCGCAGACCACCGCTCGGGCGCCTTAGTCGTCATGGCCAGCAACCTCGTTCGTCGACGTCACTGCGAAGCACCATCGGCATCGCGGGACATCACGCCTCCTGATTGCGTCATCTGACAGCGGGCGGTAAGGGCGCCATGTCTCGACGGGAAAGCGTCGCAGTGAAACGCGCACCGGCACAGTGAGCGTCCCGCTTACCGGGACGACCGATGAACGGAACACCCGCCCGCGGCGCGACGAGCGCGTGGCAGGCTGTGGGCGTGACCGATACCGCAGCCTTCATCGCCCGCGTCGAGAGCGACCTCCGTGAGACACCCACCCCCTCCGGTGTGCTGCGCTACTACGACGTCGGTGACGGTCCTGTTCTGCTCTTTCTTCACGGCTCCGGGCCCGGCGTCACCGGCTGGCGCAACTTCCGCGGTGTGCTGCCCACCTTCGCCGAGCATTTCCGTTGCGTGATCCTGGAATTCCCGGGTTTCGGGGTCAGCGACGACTTCGGCGGCCATCCGATGATCACCGCGCAGGGCGCTGTCGTCCCCTTCCTCGACGCGCTGGGCATCGATCGCGTCGACATCGTCGGCAACTCGATGGGCGGCGGCGTGGGGATCAACTTCGCAATCAGCAACCCGGACCGCATCGGCCGGCTGGTCACGATCGGCGGCATCGGCACCAACATCTTCAGTCCCGGCCCGAGTGAGGGGATTCGGCTGCTCCAGGAGTTCACCGAGGACCCCACCCGTCAGCGGTTGGTCGACTGGCTCAACTCGATGGTGTACGACCAGTCGCTCGTCACCGAACAACTGATCGAGGAACGCTGGCAGTTGGCGACCGATCCGGAGACGCTGGAGTCCGCCCGGCGCATGTACGGCAAGAAGGCCTTCACGCAGATGATGGCGTTCATGCGCGGCAGCGATGCGCCGCTGCCGTGGGCGCAGATGCACAAGGTCGCCGCACCCACGCTGTTGACGTGGGGGCGCGACGACCGGGTCAGCCCGCTGGACATGGCGCTGATCCCGATGCGCACCATCCCCAATGCCGAGCTGCACGTCTTTCCGAACTGCGGGCACTGGGCGATGATCGAGGCTAAGTCGGCGTTCGAGAGCACGGTCTTGGCGTTCCTCAACAGACCCTGACGCTGGAAGACGGCTCGCTCGCCGCCTGGCCTCCCGCGGTCATGCGACACTTCGGTGCTTTCGAGCCGGTGCGCTACACAGTCAGCCAAGGATGTCGGGTTCGGACCGGCCGAACCGGGCAGGTGACTGCAATGACCTGGGCTCGAAAGGGTCAACCCAGACGAAGCGGAATCGAGTTGAACGCGCGGGCCCAGATGGACGCTATTCGCTCGGGTTCGCCGGCGAGGGAACAGTCAGGAAAGCGCTGGAACCACTCGGCGAACGCGAGACGGGCCTCCAACCGCGCCAATCCCGACCCCATGCAGAAGTGCACGCCGTGCCCGAACGAGGCGTGGCGTTGCGCACGACGAGTCACATCGAAGCGCTCGGGTTCCCGGAACTCACGGTCGTCGTGATTGGCTGCGCCCCACACCAGCATCACGCGCGATCCGGCGGGGATTCGGACACCGTGCAACTCGACGTCACGTGTGGCCATTCGGGGCAGCGCCTGGGTGGGCGCTTCGATGCGGAGCATCTCCTCGATCGCCGTCGGCCAGAGCGACTGGTCCCTGCGAACTAGATCAAGCTGGTCGGGATGACTCAACAGAAGTACAGTGCCCGAACCGATCAAGTTGGCTGTCGTGGCATTGCCACCCAGAACTAAGAGCAGGCAGAAGCCAAGCAGCTCTCGATCAGTGAGTCGCTCCCCATCAATCTCGGCACTCAGGAGTGCGGTCATGAGATCGTCGCGCGGGCTGCGGCGGCGCTCTTCGAGCAGCTCGGCGAACATCGCGTAGATGTTCATCGCGGCTTCCAAGGGTTCGCCGCTATCGGCCAAACCTATGAACGCCTCTGTCCAAGTGCGCATCGGCGCGAGGTACTGCTCATCGAGGCCGATCATGCCGCCCACCACGACGCTGGGGACCACCGAAGCGTAGTCGTGCTGGAACTCACACACGCTGCCTACGGCAATTTCATCGATCAGCGCTCTGATGCTCTTCCTGATCTCATCCTCCATAGCGGCCACTCGCCGCGCGGTGAATGCCCGGGATATCAACTTGCGCAGCGCCGCGTGCCGCGGCGGATCGATGTAGATGAGCTGCGGCAGCAGCTCATTGGCCTCCGCGACGTGGCTGGAGAAGGTCTCATGGTCAGCGGCGGCGGTCCAGACGTCGGCAAACCGGGTCAGAGCGTAGAACTGACCATCCGGGTCGCAGTACACCGGGTGGTCGTCTCGCATGGTGCGGTAGACATCCCACAGTTCGGTCTGGAATTGCGGTGTGGCCGGGTCGTAGAGAACTCGTGAACCGGTCATCGCGTTTGGCCCTCCATTCGCAGCAGCCCATAGGAGCTGAGAGAACCGACTCCACCGGCTGTTTCGCTCACGGTAAATCCCCCTCGCGCCGGTGGGCCGAGCATGCCCACTGGCTGGGACGGCAGCTCGGCGCGCAGTCGATCATCGGTTGTCCATACCCTGGCCGGCGCGATGTCTGATCGTCTCGGAAACATGTTGTGCGATCGCGGAACTCGCATCACCGGCGAAATCCAGGATCTGCTCGCCGACGTCGCGTACCTGCTCGAGAGACAGGTGCTTGTAGACCTGCGCGGACACCGACATCACCACGTTCCCGTGCTCGTCGAAGATCGGCGCAGAGATGGTTGCGAGTGAAACCTGCTCGATCTGAGGCAGTTCGGCGGGCAGGAAGTCGACGATGGTCAGATCGGCGACGGCGCCGGCCAGACGCATCGCCACGGGGCCGGCCACATCACCGTCCTCTAGCGCCAAGAGCGCCGTATACACCTTGAGGAGGGGGTCGCTGAGTCGCTCGATGCCGAAGCCGCGCTTCTGAATTTCGTTGAGGACTTTGGGCATTCGTGCCCGATAGACATCATTTACCGGGCCGGCAGCGTCCAACCACTGCTGACGCACCGCTGCCGGTGCCCATGCGACGAATTCGCGCCCAAAAGGTGCAACGAAAGGCAATCGTTGCCCAGCCTGCAGTTGGGGGCGCCCAGCGTCCGGAGCGATCGATTCGACGACCGCGATGGAACCGTCCCTGACTTCGGAGATACAGGCTGCCATGCCGATCGCCGAGCACAGTCGACCCAACGGTGCACGCAGCATTCGCGAGACTGGCACGCTCCCCGGGTGCGGCCTAGGTATGCCACTGCCGAGTGCGTATTTCCCGCTGAGTGGGTCGCGGACAACCCAGTCGCACGCGCAGAGCGTGGCCAGGATGGCGTGCGCGGTGGATCGGCTGATCCGCAGGTCGCGACAGATTTCAGCCAACGTCAGCGGTTCCGGTCCAGCCTGCGCGAGGCGCTCCACGATCGCGACGACGCGCCGGGTCGGCGGCGAAGGGTCTTGACCCGGTTCCCGAGGCGGCCCTAGCTTGATGTTCATATATTCGGAGCCTATAACGAATATTCGTCACACGAGTAGCGGACTTGGAGGACCGGATGCCTGATGCCGTACTGGACATCGATGATTTGACCTGCCCGAAACTCGACTCGGTGCAGCGAGGAATCCTCGACCAGTTGGCCGGGGTGTCGATCGACCTGGAGCCGACTGCGTTGATCGCCGAGGCGGTCGCAAAGACCGGGTTGGACGATTTCGGACCCGGTGACTTTCGCCCACGACTCGACGCATACGCAGGGGCAGCCGATGCGGACGCCGGCAACACCAACCTCAACCGCCTCATCTTGCATAATCGGATCGTTCGTCTGCTCTCACAGCGGCTGCTGCTCACCGATCTGCTGCGCCGGTACCCCGAGATCCACGAAATCAAGATCGAGAAGCCGATCATCGTGGTCGGGCTACCACGTTCGGGCACAACGCATCTGGTGAATCTCGTCGCGGCCGATACCAGACGCCGCGCCCTGCCGTACTGGGAAAGCCAAGAACCGTTCCCGATGCGCGGTGAGGGGCCCGACATCAACGGCGTGGATCCCCGGTTCGTGCGCAGTGTCGCCGAGCACGAGTCGGCACAGATGATGACCCCCCTGCTGCAGGCGATGCATGACCGGTTCCCGCAGGCGATTGAGGAGGAAGTGGAGCTTCTCGATCTGGACTTCGCGAGCTATGTGCTGGAGTGGCACGCCCGGGTTCCGCAATGGCGCGATTTCTATCTCGGGTTGAATCAGGACGCGCACTACGCTTACCTGCGAACGATTCTGCAAGCGCTGACCTTCTTGCGAGGACCACGGCGGTGGGTGCTGAAGTCGCCGCAGCACTGCGAGCAACTCGGGCCGCTGATGCGCACATTCCCAGATGCCACCGTCGCCTTCACCCATCGCGACCCGGTAGCGGTGATCACATCCGCCGTGACCATGTTGGCATACGGTGATCGCGTTCGGCGCAAGGAGATCGACCCGCAGGGCCTCGTCGAATATTGGATCGACCGAGTCGAGCACCTGCTGCGAGCGTGCGTGCGTGACCGCGAACTCGTCGGATCCGGCCAGAGCATGGACATCTCGTTTCATGAACTCAACGGCAACGAGATGACGATCCTGGACAAATTGTATTCCTGCAACGGCACCGAGTTGAGCCCCGAGGCACGACAAGGGTTCCGCGCTTACCTCGATGACAATCCACGCGGCAAACACGGGCGGCTGCGGTACGACCTCAGACGCCACTTCGGGCGATCGCCGGAGGATGTCCGGACGCGATTCGGGTTTTACTTCGACCGCTTTGATGTGCGGGAGGAGACGTGAACGACTACGAGCCTGCATATCTGGGCAGACCGGGAGCCGACGACATAGTCGGCGCGGGGGCACCGGCCGAAGAGGTCAGCGCTGGAATATGGCTCTCCCCCGGCCTGTCGAACTCCTACATGCTGGTGACCGGCGATGGCCGGATCGTGCTGAACACCGGGATGGGGTTTGAGGGGCCCGTGCACCGCGCCAACTACGACGCCATCGACGCGGCGCCGACCCGCTACATCATCCTCACGCAGGGACACGTCGACCACGTCGGCGGTATCGGGTCTCTGGCGGACCCCCAGACCGACGTCGTCGCCCAGGCGAATTGGGAAACTTGGCGGCGCGACAACGAGTTGCTCGCAGAGTTCCGGGCCAGGAACTCCGCGTTCGCGTGGGTCGACAAGGTCATGGCGACCATCGAGGGCGCCACAGCGAGATTTGGTGCCCTACGGCCGCAGAGTGTGCCGACTCCGACGATGGTCGTCGACGACGAATTGACCATCGAGCTGGGCGGTCGTCGACTGGAGTTGCTCGCAACACCGGGCGGTGAAACTACCGACAGCCTGGTGGTCTGGCTGCCGAGCGAAGGTGTATGCCTGTGCGGCAACCTGTTTGGCGCGCTGTTTGGACACATCCCAAACCTCGTCACCATGCGCGGCGATCGCTACCGGGATGCGCTTACCGTGGTTGAGTCGATCGACCGGGTCCGCGCACTGGGCGTCGAGACCCTGCTCACCGGTCACTTCGGCCCGATCGTCGGCAAAGACCGCGTCAAATGGGAGCTGACCCGGCTCCGCGACGCGGTGCTCTACATCCACGACCGCACGGTTGAAGGGATGAACCAGGGCAAAGACGTTCACACACTCATGCGCGAAGTGGTGCTGCCGTCCGAGTTGGAGGTGGGTCAGGGTTACGGAACCGTACGCTGGAATGTCCGCGCGATCTGGGAGAACTATGCCGGCTGGTTCCACCATCGATCGACGGCCGAACTCTATGCCGATAGCCCCGACCAGGCAGAAGCAGATCTCATCGAAATAGCAGGTGCTGCAGCCGTTCTGGACCGGTGCAGGACCCTGTTGGATGCCGGAGAACCGGTGTGGGCGGTCCAATTGGCCGAGATGGTCAATCGCGCACAACCCGAGAACGAGGAGGCCAAAGACGTGTTGATCAGCGCGCACCGCGTCCTACTGGAACGCAGCGGCAATTTCTGGGAATCCGCTTGGCTGCGTACGCGGATTGCCGGACTGTCATGACGAACCGTGTACTTTTCGACTTCACCGGTGCGACAGCGGTGGTGACGGGAGGAACGAGCGGCATCGGACATGCGACGGCGACCATGTTGCGTGACAGCGGGGCACACGTCACCATCACCGGCACGCGGGCCGCGCCCGAGGAGTACGACACCGACCTGGCCGGAATGAGTTATCGACAGTTGGAGCTCACCGACCCGCGCGCCATCGAGGCTTTCGCCCAACAGTTCACCGAACTCGACATCCTCGTCAACAACGCCGGAGCCAACTTCCCCGGCGGCCTCGACGAGTCCACGGCGCAAGGCTTCACTGCTTCAGTGCAATTGAACCTGCTCGCACCGTTTCAGTTGACCGAACGGCTGCACGGTGCTCTGAAAACGTCGAGGGCGGCTGGGGGTGCGAGCGTGGTGATGCTCGCCTCCATGGCTGCCATCCGTGCGGTGCCGGTGGTGCCCGGGTACGGATCGGCGAAGGCGGGTGTTCTCGCCCTGACGCGAAACCTCGCCGCCAGGTGGGCGGCGGACGGCATACGAATAAACGCCGTCGTCCCCGGTGTCGTCGCCACCCGCATGACTGCGCCGATGGAGTACGTACCGGAGATCAAGCAGGAGCAGATCGATCACATCTTGCTTGGCCGGTTCGCCGAGCCCGCTGAAATCGCCAGCCCCATCCTCTATCTATGCAGCGCCGACGCGGCCTACAGCACCGGGTCTGCGCTGGTTGTTGACGGCGGCTACAGCGTGCTCTGACCACATCGGCGCCCCATCTAAGGAGGAAAACGGCAGTGCGATCAGCCATCATCACCGCCCCTGAGAAGACCGAGATCATCGACGTACCAACGCCGACCGTCGGCCCCACCGATGTACTGGTCAAGATCCGAGCGTGCGGAATCTGCGGATCGGACACCCTCTACATTTCCATCGGTGGGCTGCCGCCGCGACAAGGCAGTATGCCGATCGGACACGAACCCGCCGGCGAGGTGGTCGAGGTCGGCACCGACGTCCGCGATATATCGGTCGGCGATCGCGTGGTAATCAATCCGATGGCCCTCGCTGACGACATCATCGGCAACGGCGGGTCGGCCGGTGCACTGGCCGACTACCTCCTCATCAAGGACGCCGTGCGGGGTCGGAGCCTCGAGGTCATTCCCGACCACATCCCGTACGAGGTCGCGGCGCTTAACGAACCCATGGCGGTCGCGTTTCACGCGGTCAACCAGGTGGCGCCTCGACACGGTGACAAGGTGCTGGTGTTCGGCGCAGGCCCCATCGGCCTGGGAATCACCCTTGCGCTGAAGTCGCGAGGAGTCGAACACGTCGTTGTGACCGACATTCTGCCGTCCCGCCTCGACAAGGCCTTGAAGATCGGTGCCGACGCGGTCATAAACTCCCAGGATGAGGATTTCGCGGCACGGCTGATCGACCTGCACGGCCCCGGTGATTCGATGTGGCCCGACAGGGCGGGCACAAACATTTTCCTCGATGCAGCGGGCGTGCCCGAGGTGATCGACTCGGCCATGGGCGTGGCCCAACGTGGGGCCAAGCTCGGCGTCGTCGCCGTTCACAAGGAGCCCGTCAACGTGGACATGATGAACGTCATGAGCAACGAGCTGACTATCGTCGGGTCGATGGGTTATCCGAGTGAGATTTTCGAGGTGACCAAAGACATCGTCGCCAATTGGGAGAAATATCGCTTAATCATCAGTCATACATTCGATTTCAACGATCTCGAGGAGGCATTGCGCTGCGTCGGCACGCCAGGGATGGCCGATAAAGTTGTCATCACACTGAGTTGACGACGACGATCCTAGATCAGGCGGAAGCCCTTGTAACCGGCTGCGGCCACCTCGGCACAGACATCCAGGTAAACGCCGAAACCGCCGATGAACAACATGAATCCGCGCGGTTTACCCGGGACGTTGGCGCCCATGTACCACGAGTTGGCCTTCGGGAACAACGTCGCGTCTGCACGTCGATTGCACTCCGCGATCCAGTTCTCGACGGCGTCACCGGTGGCTTCGATTGCGGTGTAGCCGTGTTCGTCGAGGTGGGAGATCGCGTCGGCGATCCAGTTCACGTTCGCCTCAGCGTGCAACACCATGTTGGCGAGCACCGCGGGCGCACCCGGCCCCGAGACCAGGAACAGGTTCGGGAAGCCGTCCACGCCGAGACCGAGGTAGGTGCGCGGTCCGTGCGCCCAGTCGTCGCGCAGCTTCTGCCCACCGCGACCGACGATGTCGATCTTGCCCAGCGCACCGGTCATCGCGTCGAACCCGGTGGCGAGCACGATCGCGTCGACGTCGTAATGGGCGTCGGTGGTGTTGATGCCGTCGGCGTCGACGGACAGGATCGGCGTCTTGCGCACGCTCACCAACTTCACATGCGGTTTGTTGAACGTCTGAAAGTAATTGGTGTCGGTGCAGATTCGTTTCGTCCCGATGGGATGGTCGTTCGGGATCAGAAGCTCGGCGACCTCGGGGTCGTCGATCACCGCGCGGATCTTCTCCTCGTAGAACTTGCGCGCCTCCTCGTTGGCGGCCATGTCGATCATCTGATCGCGGAACGTTTTCGAGAACAGGACTCCCCCGAGCTCCCAACGCTTCTCGAACGCCTCCCGGCGCTCCTCGGCCGTGGCCTCCATCGTCAGCTTCGGATGCGCGATATGCGGTGAGCCGCCGCCGCTGCGCCACGACAACCGGCGGCGTTCGGCGTACGTCGCCTTGATCTGGGCCCGGTCCTCATCGGTCAATGGCCGATTACCAGCGGGCACACTGTAATTCGGCGTCCGTTGGAACACGTAGAGCCGATCGGCCTGGTCGGCGATCACCGGGATGGACTGGATACCCGAAGAACCCGTCCCGATCACCGCGACCCGCTTACCGGTGAAATCGACGGACTCGTGCGGCCAGTGCGCGGTGTGGTACAGCTCCCCCGCGTAACCGTCCAGGCCGGGAAAGTCGGGCGTCAGGGCCGCCGACAACGGACCGGTCGCCATCACGCAGAAGCGGGCGGTCACCACTTCACCCGCATCGGTCGACACGGTCCATTTCAGGTCGCTCTCGTCGAGTACCGCCGAGGTGACCCGGGTGTTGAACGTGATGCCGTCACGCAGGTCGAGCCGGTCGGCCACCCAGTTCAGGTAGCGCAGAATCTCGGCCTGGGTGGCGTACTTCTCCGACCAGTCCCACTCCTGCTCGAGCTGCGGATCGAACGAGTAGCAGTAGTCGACGCTCTCGACGTCGCAACGCGCTCCTGGGTAGCGGTTGTAGTACCAGGTCCCCCCGATCTCGGGCGCCGCCTCGAACACGCGGACCGACAAGCCCTGCGAGCTCAGCTTGTGCAAGGCGTACAGCCCGGCGAAGCCGGCGCCGACGACGACCGCGTCCACCGTTGAGCGTTCCTCGGAGATACCCACGACGTCACGGTAGGGCGTCGCGGTCGCGGTGCCCCCGGAGTTTCCCGATGACCGGGCAATCGAGCGAACGCCGTACCGCCCATCGGACGGGTCGCTCGACCCGGCCTGTTCGAACCGTCACGATCGGCGCATGCCACCGACAAAAGCCCGGGTTGATGCCACCGTCTGTGTCGATCTGGACGGAACCCGGCACAACCTGCGCTGGCCTCGCGACAAGTCGCTGGTCGACGCGATGCTCGACGCCGGGATCGATGCTCCCCACTCGTGCCGCGAAGGCCATTGCGGTTCTTGCGTCGCGACCGTGGTGTCCGGCGAGGTCGACATGGCTGCCTGCGACATCCTCGAACCGGCCGACCTGGTTGAGGGCCTCATCCTGGGATGCCAGGCCCGACCGATCAGCGACGAGCTCCACATCGAGTACTGAGCCGGAAACGCCGCCCGCTGACCGGGATTCCGTCCCGTTCGCGGCTTCGGTGCGGTAGACCATCAAGTGCAGCCACATAGTGAGGACACCAGCATGAGCGAGCGCGTACTCGACCGGGTGATGGAACTGGCCGAGCAGTTCAAGGAGCAGGGCGCCGAAGCCGAGAAGGTCGGGCGATTGACCGATGCGACGGTCAAGTCGATGAAGGCCGTCGGCTCCATTCGCCTGCTGCAGCCCAAGAAACACGGCGGCTACGAGGCGCATCCGCGCGAGTTCGCCGAGACCGTGATGGCCACGGCGGCCCTGGACCCCGCGGCGGGCTGGATCAACGGTGTGGTCGGCGTGCACCCGTACCAGCTCGCCTACGCCGATCCGCGGGTCGGCGAGGAAGTATGGGGCGACGACATCGACACGTGGATGGCGTCGCCGTACGCGCCCCAAGGCGTGGCCAAGCCGGTCGACGGCGGCTACATCTTCAACGGCCGGTGGCAGTTCAGTTCCGGTACCGACGCGTGCGACTGGATCATCCTCGGCGCGATGCTCGGGGACGCCGACGGCAAACCGCTGATGCCACCGCAGATGCTGCACATGATCTTGCCGCGGTCCGACTACGAGATCGTGGAGGACTCCTGGGACGTGGTCGGGCTGCGCGGCACCGGTTCCAAGGACGTCATCGTCAAAGACGCGTTCGTCCCGGAGTACCGGACGATGGACGCGACGAAGGTGATGGACGGAACCGCCCAGCGCGAAGCCGGCATGACCGAGCCGCTTTACCTGATGCCGTGGTCGACGATGTTCCCGCTCGGCATCTCGGCAGCGACAATCGGCATCGCCGAGGGCGCGCTGGCCGCACACCTCGACTACCAACGCGAGCGGGTGGGCGCTACCGGGACGGCGATCAAGGACGACCCGTACGTCATGTACGCCATCGGCGAGGCGGCCGCCGACATCAACGCCGCGCGTCAAGAACTGCTGGCCAATGCCGATCGCATCTACGACATGGTCGCCGCGGGCAAGGAGGTCAGCTTCGAGGACCGGGCCGCGGGTCGTCGCACGCAGATCCGCGCGGTGTGGCGCGCCGTGTCCGCCGTGGACGAGATCTTCGCCCGCTCGGGCGGTAACGCCGCCCGCATGGACAAGCCGCTGCAGCGGTATTGGCGCGACGTGCATGTCGGCCAGCTACACGCGATCCATGTGCCGGGCACGGTGTTTCACGCCTCAGCGCTGAGCTCGTTGGGTGTGGACCCGCAGGGTCCGCTGCGGGCGATGATCTGATGAGCGATCTGAAGAGCCTCGGCTACGTCAAGATCCAGGCCACCGACATCGACCGGTGGCGCCACTTCGCGTTCGGGGTGCTCGGCTTCGCCGAAGGCTCCGGCCCCGATGGCGATGCGCTGTATCTGCGCATGGACGAGCGCGCCGCACGCATCATCGTGGTGCCCGGCGACGTCGACAAGATCGTCACCGTCGGCTGGGAAGTCCGTGACCATGCGGCGCTGACGCGGGTGAAGGCGGCCCTCGACGGTGCGGGCGTGGCGGTCAAGGAACTCTCGCTCCAGGAGGCAGACGCCCGCCGCGTCGAGGAGGTCATCGCCTTCGACGACCCGGCGGGCACCTCGACCGAAGTCTTCCACGGCGCAGTGCTCGACCACAGTCCGGTGGTGACGCCGTTCGGCGCCCGATTCGTCACCGGCGATCAGGGGCTGGGCCATGTGGTGCTGCCGGCCCTCGATGTGCCCGGACTGTTTCAGTTCTACACCGAGGTACTGGGGTTCAAGTCGCGCGGAGCGTTTCGGGTTCCGACGCCGCCGGAGTTCGGGCCGCTGCGCGTCCGCTTCCTCGGCATCAACGCACGCCACCACAGCCTGGCGATCTGCCCCGCGATGACGTTGCGTGACCCGGGCCTGATTCATTTGATGGTGGAGGTCGACAGCCTCGACGCCGTCGGACAGGCACTCGACCGGGTGAACAAGGACGGTTTCCAGTTGTCCTCGACGCTTGGCAGGCACACCAACGACAAGATGGTGTCGTTCTACGTTCGGGCGCCCGGCGACTGGGATATCGAGTTCGGCACTGACGGTATGCGGGTCGACGAAACCTACTACACCGCAGAGGAGATCACCGCCGACAGCTACTGGGGTCACGAGTGGGTCTCCGACCTTCCAGCGGCGATGCGCCCGTGAGTGGTGACGTCACTCCCCTTCCCGCGGCGGGTGTCGCGCGGTGGGATGAGGAGGCCGACGTCGTCATAGCCGGTTTCGGCATCGCGGGTGCTGCCGCCGCCGTGGAGGCCGCACGCACCGGCGCCGACGTCCTGGTCCTGGAGCGCACCGGCTCGTGGGGCGGTGCGGCGTCCATGGCCGGCGGCTTCATCTACCTCGGTGGGGGTACTCCGATCCAAAAGGCATGCGGTTTCGACGATTCCGTCGCGAACATGGCTGCGTACCTGAACGCCGCGATGGGTCCCGGTGCCGACGAGAAGCGCATCGCCGACTACTGCGACGGCAGCCTCGAGCACTTCGACTGGCTCGTCGGCTGCGGCGTGGTTTTCAAGCCGGAGTTCTTCGGCGAACCCGGCTGGGAGCCGATGGGCGATCAGGGTCTGATGTTCAGCGGCGGGGAGAACTCGTATCCGTTCAACACCATCGCCGCACCTGCTCCCCGCGGGCACGTCCCGCAGATGTCGGACAAGAAGCAGGGCGAGTCGAGCGCCGGGTTCATGCTGATGAAACCGCTCGTGGAGACGGCTACCGCGGCCGGAGCCCGCGCGATCTACGACGTTCGGGTGCAGCGGTTGATCGTCGATCCCGACGGTCGGGTGGCCGGTGTGCATGCGCGCCGATACGGCGAGGAGATCGCCGTGCGTGCGCGTCGCGGTGTGGTGCTGGCGATGGGCAGCTTCGCCTACAACGAAGCCATGGTGGCCCAGTACGCGCCCCGCATCGCGGGCCGGCCCGCCGCCGCCATCGAGCAGCATGACGGGCAGGCCATCCGGATGGCGCAGGCGCTGGGCGCCGACCTCGCGCACATGGACGCCACCGAGGTCGCCATCTTCATCGATCCGCAGCAACTGGTGCGGGGCATCCTGGTCAACGGCCGCGGCCAGCGCTATGTCGCCGAGGACACCTATCCGGGCAGGGTCGGGCAGTTGACGCTGTATAACCAGGACAACACGGCGTTCCTGATCATTGACGAGAAGGCGCAGGAGGAGGCGATGGCATCGCTGTCGCCGCAGTTGATGATGCGCCAGCCGACCTGGGTGTGTGAGACGGTCGCCGAACTCGAATCCGAGATGGGCTTGGCGCAGGGCTCGCTTCAGGCGACCGTGTCGGCGTACAACGCCGGGGCCGCCGTGGGAGAGGATCGGCTGCTACACAAGAAGTCTCAGTGGCTGCGGCCGATCGGCACCCCGGTAGGCGCCATCGATCTGCGCGAGAGCACCGGCGGTTTCACCCTGGGCGGGCTGTTGACGTCATTGGATGCCGAGGTGTTGCACGTCAGCGGCGAACCCATCCCCGGCTTGTTCGCCGCGGGGCGCTGCACCGCGGGTCTCGCGGCGTGGGGGTACGCAAGCGGTATCTCATTGGGCGACGGGAGCTTCTACGGCCGGCGCGCCGGACGCAACGCGGCGCGCGCTTAAGGCCCTGGCTGTCTGGTGGCGGGCCGTCCCTGCCCGGTGGTACAGGATGGACCGCATGAAGGCCGTCAGCTGTGAACGAGGCACTCTTTCCGTCGTCGATCTCCCGACGCCCACCCCGGCGCGCGGACAGCTCCTGCTCGAGGTGCGTCGCTGCGGTATCTGCGGATCCGACCTGCACGCGAAGGACCACGCCGATGAACTGACCGACGTAATGGACGAGGTGGGTTATCCGGACTTCATGCGCCAGGACACTCCCGTGGTGTTGGGCCACGAGTTCGTCGGTGAAGTCGCCGAGCGTGGCCGAGGGACGGCCAAGGAGTTCAAGGTCGGGTCTCCCGTGGTGTCGTTTCCCATGGTGCGTGCGGCAGGCGGAGTGCACATGACCGGCCTGTCGCCGCTGGCGCCGGGCGCGTACGCCGAGCACGTCCTCGCCGAAGCCGCGATGAGTTTCGTCGTCCCGAACGGGCTGGACCTCGATACCGCAGCGTTGACCGAGCCGATGGCAGTGGCCCTGCATGCGGTGCGCCGCAGCGAGATTCGCAGGCGTGACGTGGCGGTCGTCATCGGTTGCGGCCCGGTCGGGCTCGCGGTGATCTGTCATCTGAAGTCGCTCGGCGTACACACGATCGTCGCGAGCGACTTCTCAACGACTCGGCGCGAGATGGCGTCGCGGTGCGGCGCCGACGTCGTCATCGACCCCGCCGTCGATTCGCCGTATACGACTGCCGGGCAGGCCGGGGCCATCTCCGAGGCGCAACAGTTGTTCGAACTCGCCGTCGGATCCATGGAGAAGTTGCGCCGCCTGCCGGGCTGGTCGCATCTGTACCGGTTCGCCGACACGCTGGGCGCCGCGGGTCCCAAGCGACCGGTGGTCTTTGAATGCGTCGGTGTGCCGGGAATCATCGACGGGATCATCCGTGCGGCGCCCGTGCAGTCGCGGGTTGTCGTGGTGGGTGTGTGCATGGGCACCGACCATTTCCGGCCGGCGGTGGCCAACGGCAAGGACATCGACCTGCGGTTCGTCTTCGGTTACACGCCGCTGGAGTTTCGCGACACCCTGCACCTGCTCGCCGAGGGCAAGGTGGATGCCTCGGCGCTCATCACAGGCACGGTGGGTTTGGCGGGCGTGGACCGCGCCTTCGAGATCCTGGGTACCGCCGAAGCGCACGCCAAGATCCTCATCGACCCGCAGAGCGGCGCCACCGAACCGTAAATGGCTGATCCCACGGACTGGCTGCACGAAATCACCCTGCTAGGCGACACACGCCGCTGCGCCGAAACCATTAACCGCAGGTCGCAGACGTGACCGACGCCCAATCGCGGGGATTGTGTGACACTCTGCACATCTCCGTGCTACAAATAGGCATATTCCTATTAGAAATATGTCTGCGTGTTGCAGCTCGTGCTCCGGAGGCCACATGACAACGCCCGTCGAAACACCCAGCGCAGTCCTTGACCGCGTATCGCTGGTTCTTGACGCCTTCGATGGGCCGGGCCGGCTGACACTCGCGCAGATCGTGCGCCGCACCGGACTGCCCCGCTCCTCCGCGCACCGCATGCTCGAGCGCCTCGTCCAACTGCGGTGGCTGCGACGCAACGGGCGCGACTACGAGCTGGGTATGCGGCTGGTCGAGTTGGGGTCACTCGCGGTGCACCAGGACCGCCTGCACCGCGCGGCGGTGCCTCTGCTGCACGATCTGCACCGCGCCACCGGACTCGTCGTCCACCTCGCCGTCCTCGACGGCGCCGATGTCGTGTATCTGGAGAAGATCGGTGACGGGCTGGGGGCAGCCATTCCCAGTCGGGTCGGTGGGCGCCAGCCCGCTCACTGCTCGGCGCTGGGCAAGGCCATGCTGGCGTCCGTGACCGACCTCGACTACGGCACGATCGACCTGACGAACCGCCGCACAAAGTACTCCATCGGATCACCCGCCCAGCTGCGCACCGAGCTCGCCAAGGCACGCGAGCACGGAATCGCGTTCGACCGTGAGGAGGCGCTGAGCGGATTCGGTTGCGTCGCAGCACCGATCGGTGGTCAGGGTGAGGCGGTCGCGGCCGTGTCGGTCTGCGGTCCGATGAGTCGCATGATGTTCGACCAGCGTCTCGTCGCACCGGTGCGGATGACGGCCATGGCGATCTGGCGCAACGCCGAGGACGGCCCGCGCCGGGTGGCGCCGACGCTGCAGCAGGCTCGGCCGCTGCGGAATGTGCCTGCGCCGCGGCCCACATCGCCGCGTGAGCCGGTGCTGCAGTACGCGTGAGCCTCGATCCGCAGATCGCCGACCTGATCGAGGCGCTGGACTCGGGCTTTCCGCCGGTGCACACGATGAGCGGTTCACAGGCACGTGCCACGATCCGATCGCGGTTCGTGCCGCCCGCAGAGCCCGAAGCCGTCGAATCCGTCGGTGATGTCAGCATCCCCGGAGGCGACGGGCCCATCACCGTGCGGGTTTATCGGCCGGCTTCGGAGGCGCCGTTGCCCGTCGTGGTGTATGCGCACGGCGGTGGATTCGTGTTCTGCGACCTCGACAGCCATGACGGTCTGTGCCGCAATCTGGCCAACCTGCTTCCCGCCGTGGTCGTTTCGGTGGGTTACCGGCTCGCACCCGAGAATCGGTGGCCCGCTGCGGCTGAGGATGTGTACGCCGCGACGTGCTGGACCGCCGAGCACTGGGCGGGATTCGGTGGCGACCCGACCCGTCTGACGGTGGCCGGCGACAGCGCCGGCGGCAATCTCGCGGCTGTGACCGCCCTGATGGCGCGCGACCGCGGCGGGCCGACATTGTCTGCCCAGATGCTGATCTACCCGATGATCGCCGCAGATTTCGATACCGAGTCGTACCGCCTGTACGGCAAGGGTTTCTACAATCCGCGCCCGGCGCTGCAGTGGTACTGGGACCAGTATGTTCCCTCCCCCGCTGACCGCGCCCACCCGTATGCGTCGCCGCTGCAGGCGCGCCTCGACGGCCTACCACCGGCCGTGGTGGTGATCGCGGGTCACGATCCGCTGCGAGACGAGGGCGTCGCGTATGCCGAGGCGTTGGAAGCCGCGGGTGTTTCCGTGACGCGGTGCGTTTTCGACGGTGGGATCCACGGTTTCATGACGATGCCGATGCTCGACATCGCCCACGAGGCGCGGCGGCAGGTTACGCGACAGCTCGCAGCGTTGTTGTGAGGCTTCGCGTTCAGGCCTTCGCCACCGGCCCATAGCGCTGATGCGGGTCGAGAACACAGTGGGTCCGGCCGAACACCGTGACCATGCACTTGTTGTTGTGGTTGCATCGACTGCGGGTGCTGTGATCGGCGATCATCGCGTTGACCAGATCGGGCTCACGCAACAACGCCCGGCCCATCGCCATGAAGTCGAACCCCTCGCGCAGACCCGTCTGAAGGTGGTCGTGATTCGTGATGCCGCCCAACAGAATCAGCTTGGTGTGGCGCACCACCGGCACGAACTGACGCGCCGCATCCAGCATGTAGAGATCCCGATACGGGTAACTGCCCATGACGCGCTTGCCGGCCAGCCGGACGCCGGGCCGCAGCGCCGCCGGCATCACCTCGGCGAACTCCTTGACCGGGACGTCGCCCCGGAAGAGGTACATCGGCTTGTAGACCGACGAGCCCTGCGTCAGCTCGATCGCATCCAGCGTCTCGTCGGCGTCGAGTAGTTGCGCGGTCCGTAGCGCCTCGTCGATCCAGATGCTGCCGGGCAGACCGTCGTCCATGTCCAGCTTGGCGATGACCGCGATCTGATCTCCCACGACTTCCCGGACGCGACCGGCGATCTCCCGCACGAACCGCGACCGGTTGTCGATGGAGCCGCCGTAGGCATCCTTGCGCCGGTTGATGCGCGGGCTCAGGAACGAGCTCGGCAGGTACAGATGGCCGAAATGGAGTTCGACGGCGTCGAAGCCCGCATCGATCGCCACGCGAGTGGCCGCGGCGAATTGTTCGATGACCACATGGATCTCGGCGGGTGTGATCTCGCGACAGTAGGCGAATGAGGTCGGATTGAGGAACCGGCTCGGTGAGATCGCGGTGACGCCGGTCAGCTTCTTCGGTGCCACGACGCCCGCATGGCCGAGCTGCGCCGAGATCGCTGCGCCCGCCCCGTGGACCGCATCGGTGAGCCGACGCAGGCCGGGCAGCGCCGCCTTGCTCATCACGATCTGACCGGGTGCGCTGGCGCCCTCCTTCGAAACGCAGCAGTACGCGACCGTCGTCATTCCGACGCCGCCGTTGGCGAACGCGACGTGAAAGTCGATCAGGTCGTCGGTCACCGTACCGTCGGGCGAGCGTCCCTCGGAGGTCGCGGCCTTGATGACGCGGTTGCGCAGCTTCACCGGGCCGAGCCTGGCCGGCGCGAACGGGTCCGGCGTCTCTACTGTCATCGGACCACGGTGCTCCGCCCGATCGCCACGGTCAACGGTGTCGTCCCGATGGCTGGGAGCGCCGTCTGTGCCGCCGTCCCGGTGGCCATAGTGTCGGGCCATGGCCGACGGTGAGGTGTTCGTCATCGACCGCGTCATCACCCGGCCGGGATGCGCACGACAATTCGTCGACACGTACCTGGCCGAATACGCGCCCGGGGCGCGAGATCGCGGGATGACGCTTCGCGAGGTCCTCGTCAGCCCGCCGATATGGTTCGACGACCAATCCAACGTGATCACCGTGACGTGGTCCCTGCCGAGCCCTCAGGCGTGGTGGGAGATGACATGGCAGGGCAGACCCGACGCCACACTGGGGCCGTGGTGGGAAGGCATCGCCGACCTCGTCGTGGAGCGCACCCGCAGCGTCGCCGCCGCAGCAGGTGATGTCGACGGCTTGTGCGATGTATAGCGTCATCCGGCTGATCGATGCCGCCGAGGCCACCGGACGTGACCGCTTGTTGTACGAGCTGCGCGAAGCCGCGGCGGCCAGCAATGCGGCCCACGCCCTGGTGCAGCCGACACTGCCCGGCGTGCGCAACGGTGGCGACATCCTCATGCATCTGCGCTTTCGCAACGAAGACGAGTGGTCCTCGGTGGCAACGACTTTCAATTCGATCCTCGATCGCCCCGAGGTCGGCCGCATCAACGGCGCCACCTATACCGGCGACGTGGTCGCCGCCAGGGACATCTCGGCCACCGTTTACCGGACACTGCTGCTGCGTGTGCAACCGGACACCGACGGCGCCGCAGTGGCGCGGTTCGAGGACGATCTGCGGCTGCTCCCCCGCTATGTCAATTCGATCGCCTCATGGCAGCTCGCCAGGGTCGAGTCGGCGGTCGGTGTGTCGGAGTGGACCCACGTGTTCGAACAGGAGTTTCGCGATCTCGACGGTCTGACCGGTCCGTACCTCATGCATCCGATTCACTGGGCGTACGTGGACCGGTGGTTCGACCCCGAGTGTCCCGAGGTGATCGTCCGCGACCGGGTCTGCCACAGCTTCTGCGCCATCGGGTGATCTGGCGGCTTGTGCGTCGAATTCTGCAGCTGGGCTGTGAAATCGCGCGATCCGCGACCCTCCCGCAGAATTCGCGCTAAAGACCGGCCGGCAGGATGTTCGGGTTGGCGGTCGCGGGAGGCTCCAGGGGCGGTAACTCGGTGACGCCGTCGAGAGAGTGCACGGTCAGTCCCTGCGACCACGGATAGTGCAGGCTGAATGCGACCAGGCCGGTGCGCTCGGCGGCAGGCAGGTGACACATCGCGAGTACGGTCTCGGCGAGGTACTCCACTGGTTCGGTGGGAAAGCTGTCCGGGATGAGTTGTGCCGCACCGGGAGTACGGATGGCAGTGGAAGGACCGACACAGTTCACCGCGATGTTCGCGTCGACCAGTTCGGCGGCCACCCCCTGCGTGAAACGGTGCAGGGCGGCCTTGCAGGAGGCGTAGACGACGTCACCCGACGTCTTGTTGTACTCGCGGTACGGCCGCACCGGGGCGACGCCCGTCACTGACCCGATGTTGACGATCCAGCCGGCCCCCCGCTCCCGCATATGCGGCACTGCGGCCTGCGTCAGCACGAACGGGGTGCGCAGATAGTGCTCGACTGTGCGGTCGAAGGTGTCCAGGCTCATCTCCTCGACGCGGGCATAGTCCGCGAAACCGGCGTTGTTGACGAGGATGTCGAGGCCGCCGGTGCGTTCGACGACCTCGTCGACGAGCCGGGCCCGTTGATCGGAATCCTCGAGGTCGGCCGCGATGCCGATCGCCGTACCGCCCGCGCCCTCGATGAGCTCGATCGTCTCGGCGATCGTCCCTGGCAGGGCCGTGACCGCACCCCCACGTACCGATGCCGACGGCTCGAACGACCGAGCGGTCACCACCACCGTCGCGCCCTCCGCGGAAAGACGTTGCGCCACAGCGCGTCCGATGCCGCGGCTGCTGCCGGTGACCAGGGCCGTCTTACCGGCGAGAAGCCCCGTCATCGGAGGACGAAGTGTTCTTCGACGGGCGCGCGATGCTGATGCCACATGTCGACCAGACGGTACGGCGTAGCCACGACCACGCGACCCGAACCGGAGCGATAGTAGGTGTGCGCGTTCGGGGTGTGACACCACACCGTGCGCGACATCGCGTCGTCGATCCGCGCCACGTAATCGTCGTAGGCCTCCCGCGTCACCTCCATGGTGGTGGCGCCCCGCAGCGCGAGCAGTTGCAGGCACTCCATGATGTAGTGGGCGAGCACCTCCATCGAAAAGTTGGCGCCCGCACCGTGGCCCGGGCTGTAGTTCGGCGCCGACGTGATGAACAGGTTCGGAAAGCCCGGCACCGTGCCACCGCGGTACGCGCGCGGGCTGTCGCCCCATTCCTCGCGCAGTGTCCTGCCGTTGCGCCCCCGGATGTCGACCGTGGACAGGAAGTCGAGGTGATATCCGGTGGCATAGACGATCACGTCGAGGTCGATCTGCCGGCCGTCCTGCGTGATGATGCCCGCGGCGTTGACAGCGGCGGGCTCGCTGGCTTCGACGTCGACGTGCTCGCGGGTCAGCGCGGCGTAGTAGCCGCCCGGGTCGCGGATAATGCGCTTGCCGTACGGCGCGAAGTCGGGTGTGACCTTCTTGGCCAGCTCCGAGCCCTCACCGAAGGTGCGGTTGATGTACTCCAGACACATCTGCAGCAGGACGTCGTTGGCCTGCGAGATCGACAGGTGGTCCTTCGCCCACTCGGGGTCCCGCAGGATCACCGGATAGTTGTTGTCCGCCGTCGCCCAGTAGGACTTCACCCTGTGCCAGTTCGCGTAGTACGGCAGGTGTCGACCGAGGTACCGGCGGTAGTCGGGCACGTCATCGGAGAGCCGCTTGCGAGGCGCCACCCAATGCGGTTGACGCTGAAAGACGGTCAGGTGGTCGACCTCGTCCACACACGCGTCGACGATCTGTACGGCGGTGCAGCCCGCGCCGATGACGGCGACCCGCTTACCGGCGAGGTCCAGCGACGGGTCCCACTGCGCGGAGTGAATGCTGACGCCCTCGAACGAGTCCCGGCCTGCAACGTCCGGCCACCGGGGCCGGTTGAGGTAGCCGGCCGCGGTGATGACCACCCGGGCATGACTGATGTCGCGGTTGCCGTCGCGGTCGACCGTGTGGATCTGCCACTGCCCGCGCTCGTCGTCCCACCACAGGGCTTCGACCTCGGTGCCGAACCGGGTGTGCTCGCGCAGTCCGTACTTGTCCGCCAGGGACACCAGGTAGTTCTGGTACTCCGCGCCCTGCGGGTAGTAGCTCGACCAGTCCGGGTTGACCTCCCGCGACAGCGAGTAGTACGCCGACGGTGTGTCCACACCGATCCCGGGGTACCTCGTCGTCAGCCAGGTGCCGCCGACCTCCTCATTGCGGTCGAAGATCTGGTACTTCACCCCCGCGTCGGCCGCGGCGAGCGCTGTGATGATGCCGGCGATGCCCGCGCCGACGATCGCGACCGTCGTCGTCTGCGGGATGGGCACCGTGCGCGGCAACGTGGGCTGGGAGAGATGAAAACCGCCCTGTTCGAGCAGAAGCGGGATGAACTCGTCGTCGACGTCGGAGCCCAGCGCCACCGGCAGCGCGCGGGTGAACAGATCGATGTCGTCGCCGGCCACCCTCTCTTCGGGCTGCCGTGAGGTCACCGCCTCGACGACCGCGTCGACGAGCGATGCCATGGTGTCGGCATCGGTGACTCCGACGCGCTCGGGCGGATCGGGTATGTGTGTGATCCTCGGTCCGAACCGCTCGATCACCGACGGATCACCCACCAGTTGCGCCAGCACTGCGACCAAGACACCGGCGTCGGCCTGAACGAGATTCGCCCGCAGTTCGTCACGGTCGTCAACCGCCACATGCGGTGGCGGAAGGGCACGAGCATCAGCAGTCACGAACCTGAGTATCGGCGCGACACGGCAGTCCGGGCACCGCCCTGCCTACTGAGCGGGACACCGGTCGCTCTCGCCACGCCGACCGCGCATACGCTGCGCGCCATGGATCTCGACGCTGTGGTCGACCAGGCACGCAGCCACACGCTGGGCGACATCCCGCGTCGGTCGGCCCGGAGGCAACCCGACAAGACCGCGATCATCGACGGCGATGTGGTGCTGACGTTCGCCGACTTCGACCGGCTCGTGGATCGCGCCGCCGCCGCGTTGCAGGACAACGGGTTCCGGCCAGGTGATCGGGTGGCCCTGCTGGCCCACAACTGCTGGCAGTACGCGGTGCTCGCGTTCGCCACCGCCCGTGCCGCGGTGGTGCTCGTGCCGATCAATTTCATGCTGACGGCCGAAGAGGTCGCCTACGTCCTGGGCCACAGTAGGGCCAGCGGATTCATCGTCGAAGCCGAGCTGGCGGGCGTCGCCGAGGACGCGATGCGCATCGACAAAGCGGTGCGCACCCGGGCCGCGATCGTCCGGCCCGGACAGAGCGTTCCACCCGGCTGGGACGACTTCGCTCAATGGCTTTCCACCACCACCCCCGCGCCGAATCCGCGCATCGAGGACGACCAGCTGCTGCGGTTGATGTACACCAGCGGTACGGAGTCGCGGCCGAAGGGCGCGATGCACACGAGCCGCAGCCTGATGTGGCAGTACGTCAGCACCATCGTCGCCGGCTCGATGGCCGGTGACGACGTCGAAATCCACTCGCTGCCGCTGTATCACTGCGCGCAGCTGGACAACTTCCTGGCCACCGACATCTATCTCGGTGCCACCAGCATCATCCTGCCCGGGCCCGATCCCGAGACGGTGCTGCGCACGATCGCCCGCTATCGCGTGACCAACTACTTCGCGCCTCCGACGGTATGGATCAGCCTGTTGCGTTGCCCGGTGTTCGACGAGGTCGATCTGTCGAGCCTGCGCAAGGGCTACTACGGCGCATCGGCCATGCCGACCGAAATCCTCACCGAGATCCGCGACCGGCTACCCAACCTGAGGCTGTGGAACTTCTACGGCCAGACCGAGTTGGCGCCGCTGGCGTCCGCGCTCGGGCCGGACGAGCAGGATGCCCACGCGGGTGCGGCGGGACGTTCGGTGGTCAATGTGGAGACGACGATCCTCGACGAGAACGACACGCCCGTCGCCGCCGGTGTGGTGGGTGAGATCGCCCACCGCAGCCCGCATTTGATGCTCGGTTATCTCGACGACCCGGCGAAGACGGCGGAGGCATTCCGCAGCGGTTGGTTCCACTCCGGCGACCTCGGTTACTACGACGAACACGGGCTGCTGCACGTGGTCGACCGCAAAAAGGACATGATCAAGACCGGTGGCGAGAATGTCGCCAGCCGCGAGGTCGAGGAGGTCATCTACCGCCACAACGGGGTTCAGGAGGTCGCGGTCTTCGGTCTCCCGCATCCGACCTGGGTCGAGACCGTCGTCGCCGCGGTGGTCTCCCGCGAGGGCGCCAACCTGACTGAGGACGACCTGATCGCGCACTGCCGGCAGCATCTCGCGGGGTTCAAGACCCCCAAACACGTCTACTTTGTCGACGCACTGCCGAAGAACCCGAGCGGCAAGCTGCTGAAACGTCAACTGCGCGAACACTTCGCGGCCAAACCGCTGAGCCGCTGAGCCACCGAAGGGAACTGTCTGTTGTTCACAGGACGTATCGCACGCTTCGACGCGCCCGGAAAGCCATTCGAGATCGAAACCGTAGACTTGGCAGAGGTCGGCCCCGGCGAGATCCTGATCAAGGTCACCAGGACCAACATCTGCGGATCGGATCTGCACGCATGGCACGGCACCTTCGCCACCCGCGGGCTGGGAGGACAGCTTCCCACGGTGCTCGGTCACGAGATGGTGGGCGCGGTCGAGGAACTCGGTGACGGCGTCACGGCGGACTCCAACGGCGCGCCCCTGGAGAAGGGCAGCCGGGTGGTGTTCCCCTACTTCTTTCCCTGCCACCGGTGCCGAAACTGCCTGGCGGGCAGGCGCAACGCGTGCCTGAATCTCGCGATGGCCATGCTCGGACGCGCCGATGCGCCGCCCTTCTTCGTCGGCGGCTACGGCGACTACTTCCTGCTGCCGGCCGGAGCGCTGGTGTACACCGTGCCCGACGCGGTCACCGACGACATCGCCTCGGGCGCCAACTGCGCGCTGTCGCAAGTGATGTACGGCCTCGAGCGCGTCGACCAGCAACTCGGCGAAACCGTCGTCGTGCAGGGCGCTGGCGCGCTCGGACTGTACGCGGTCGCGGTCGCCAAGGCCCGCGGTGCCGCCCGCGTCATCGCCATCGACGGTGTGTCCGAACGACTGGGGTTGGCAACGGCATTCGGGGCCGACGCCATCATTGACATCACTACGGCCGCGACGGCCAAGGACCGCATGAAGATGGTCCGTGACCTGACCGACGGCCACGGCGCCGACGTGGTGGTCGAGGTGGTCGGTCACCCCTCCGCCATCGACGAGGGCCTCAAGATGCTGGGTCAGTTCGGTCGTTACGTCGAGATCGGCAACATCAACATCGGCAAGACGTTCGAGTTCGACCCGTCACGCTTCGTCTTCGCCAACAAGACGATGGTGGGCGTGTCGCTCTACGAACCGTCGGTGCTCTCCAGAGCGCTGACCTTCCTCGAACAGCACCAGCACACCCTGCCCCTGCACCGGCTGGCCGCAGCGCAGTATCCGCTCGATGACATCAACGAGGCCTTCGCCGCCGCCGAGCACAAGCGCGACGTCCGCGCCAGCATCGTTCCCTGAACTCAAGGAGACCCATGCACGTGGAACTCCGGTACACCAAGTCCCTACAGTTGCCGTCATGAGCACACCGCTGAACATCGCCGCTCACGGTGCGACACAGACGTGGACCATCGACCTTCCCGAGGTGGGCAACGCCATCACCGACAAGGGCTTCATCGCGGCGTTCGAGGCTGCGGTCGAAGCCGCCAACGCCGACATCGACGTGCGCGCGGTGATCCTGACGGGCGCGGGCAAGATCTTCTCGGCCGGTGGCAACGTCAAGGAGATGGCCGATCGCACCGGAATGTTCGGTCTCGACGCGCTCGATCAGCGGCGTGCCTACATCGACGGGATCCAGCGAATCCCCCGTGCGCTGGGCCGCCTGGAAATTCCGTTGATCGCGGCGGTCAACGGCCCCGCTGTCGGCGCGGGCTGCGACCTGGCCATGATGTGCGACATCCGGGTGGCCTCCGAACGCGCCTCATTCGCCGAGAGCTTCGTGCAGATCGGCATCATCCCGGGCGACGGCGGCACGTGGTTCCTGCCGAGGGCGGTCGGCTACGAACGCGCCGCCGAGATGACCTTCACCGGCGACCGCATCGACGCGGCCACCGCCCTGGAGTGGGGCATGGTCAGTCGCGTGGTACCGCACGAGGACCTGCTTCCGCAGGCGTTCGCGCTGGCCGAGCGGATCACGAAGAATCCGGCGCACGCCCTGCGGATGGCCAAACGTCTGCTGCAGGAGTCGCGAGCCGGCTCGCTCGACTCCACGCTGGCCATGGCCGCGGCCATGCAGCCGCTGGCTCACCGCGACCCGGAGCACGAACAACGCATCAGCCGTTGGCGGACCGGGCCATGACGCTCCCCCGCTTGGTGCCGCCCGCGGCCGTCGACGCTGCCGGGACCGCGGCCCTGCGAGCCGAGGTCCGCGCTTTCCTCGCCGAGCAGCGCGCCGCGGGCGCCTTCACACCGTCGGTCGACGCCTGGCTGACCGGATGGGACGACGACTTCACGAAAGCACTTGCCGCCAAGGGCTATCTCGGAATGACCGTGCCCGTCGAGTACGGCGGCCACGGGCGCTCGTTCGTCGAACGCTTCGCCGTCACCGAGGAACTCCTCGCTGCGGGTGCACCGGTCGCCGCCCACTGGATCGCCGATCGGCAGATCGTGCCGTCGCTGCTCAAGTACGGCACAGAACTGCAGAAGAGCGAGTTCCTTCCGCGGATCGTGCGTGGCGAGTGCTACTTCGGTATCGGCATGAGCGAACCCGATTCCGGCTCGGACCTCGCCAGCGTGCGCACCAGAGCGGTGCAGGTCGACGGAGGTTGGTCGCTGACGGGAACCAAGGTGTGGACGTCGGGAGCGCATCACGCTCACGCGTTCATCGCGCTGGCCCGCACCGCGCCCGTCGACCCGGACAACCGGCACGCCGGACTGAGTCAGTTCATCGTCGATCTGCGCGGGCCCGGCGTCGACATCCGACCGGTCGTCTCGATGAACGGCGCGCACCACTTCAACGAGGTGATCCTCGACGGCGCCTTCGTGCCCGACGACATGGTGTTCGGCGAGATCGGCGCGGGCTGGCGTCAGGTCACTTCGGAGTTGGCCTTCGAGCGCAGCGGGCCCGAGCGGTTCCTGTCCACCTTCGTCCTACTGAAGGCGTGCGGCGAAAGGATGGCGGCCCAAGAGATTCCGCGCGACGCCGGCGTCGGTCGCCTCGTCGCCAGGATCGCCGGCCTGCACCAGATGTCGACCGCGGTCGCCGGTGCGCTGGAGCGACACGAACCTGCCGACGTGCCCGCGGCGGTGGTCAAGGTGCTCGGCACCACCACCGAAGGCGACATCGCCGACTTCGCGGACACACTGGCCGACGGGGCCACGGATCCGACTTTCGATCAGTTGATTTCGAGAGCCGTGGACCAGCGGCCGGGCTTCACCCTGCGCGGCGGAACCAACGAGGTGTTACGCGGCGTGATCGCGAGAGGGCTGGGGCTGCGATGAGCGCCTCTGAGACCGCGCCGACGGGTGTCGATCCCGCCCTGGTGCAGATGATGGAGGCAGTTTTCGCCGAGCACCGCGACGCCCACCCACCGGCGCGGACCGTCGAGCGGGACACCGGGTTGTGGCGTCGCCTCGACGACCTGGGGCTGATCCGACTGACCGGCGCCGAAGAGTCCGGCGGCAGCGGGGCGGGGTGGTTTGAGGCCGCCGAGCTGCTTGCTGCCGCGGCCCGCAACGCGGTGCGAATCCCGTTGGCCGAACACGACCTTCTGGCCTGCTGGCTGCTCGATGCCAATGGGATGGACAGCGACGGCGCGGTGCGGACAGCGTGCCTGCTCGGTGACGACGGAACTGCCGGCGGTGTCCCCTGGGCCGCACGCAGCGACCGGGTGGTCGTCGTGTGGCGTGACGGCCACAAGCACCGCATCGCCGACGTCGAGGCCTCGACACTAGCGATCACCCCCGGAACCAACTTGATCGGCGAGCCACGCGACTGCGTCGTTGCCGACATCGCCACGCTCGACGGGGTGGCGGTGTCTTCGGACCTGGTGGCCGAGCTGTGGCTGAAATCGGCACTGGTGCGGGCGGTCCAGGTATGTGCGGCGCTCGACACGATCGTCGCGTCGTCGGTCGAACACGCCGCGTCGCGGGTGCAGTTCGGCCGGCCCTTGTCCCGCTTCCAAGCGGTCCAGCATCTGATCGCGGACCTGGCCGCCGAAGCCGCGCTGGCCCGCGCGGCCACCGAAGCCGCGCTGACGACGGCGGTCACCAGCAACTGGTCGGCGGACAACCTGCACTTCCGCATCGCGGCGGCACGGTCCTGTGTCGGTCATGCCACTTCGGTCGTGGTGCGCAACGCGCACCAGGTCCATGGCGCCATCGGAACCACCTACGAGCACCGGTTGCACGAGTTCACCCGCGCCGCACTCGCGTGGCGATCCGAGTTCGGAACCGTGCGCTACTGGGATGAACAGGTCCTGGACGCGACCGTCGCGGCCGGAGCGGAGATGTGGAGCCTGATCGCCGAGTGATCCGGCTGCTGACACACGGGTGTTCCACTGACCGGGCATCGGCGCGCCAACTCCCCGTCACCGACGGTTGACTCGCTGTCATGAGCAACGAGATCACGCTGTCTGAGGTCCAGGAGTTCATCGCCGCCTTCTGGTACCACTACGACCAAGGTCACTTCGCCGAACTCGGTGCCCGGCTCGGTGAGGAGATGGCATATCTGAGCCGATCCGATTCCGGCAACTGCCCGTTTGAGCATCTTCTGGCCGCCGAGCTGCACGGTAAAGACCAGACGTTGGCGTGGCTGGCCCAGCACCGCAACGAGAATCCCTATCCGCTGCGTCACCACGCGACCAACATCTTCCGCACCGGCGTCGACGGAAACGTCACCACCGCTCGGTTCTACCTCTACGTCAACCAGGTGACCAACAACGTCCCGTTCGACGTCTCCAGCGGAGTGGTCGACGTCGGAATCCGGCGCTCGGACAGCGGTCTGGTCTTCACGTCGATGACCGTGATCCTCGATGCCGAGGACTCGATCCCGTTCGCCGAGCACGCGGCCAAGAGCGCCGCGACGGCCTCGACAGGTTCGTAACGGGTGGACGCGCGGGCGACCTTCGACGGCGGTGTCGCGGTCATCACCGGTGCCGGCCACGGGATAGGCGCGGGCCTGGCTCGCCACGCGGCCGCGTTGGGCATGACCGTCGTGCTGGTCGACGTCGACGCCTCCGCCATCGCGGCGCTCCGCGAGGAGCTTGCTGGCTCGGTGGATCTCGTGTGCGACGTACGCGACCCCGATGCCCTCGAAAGCGTTGCCGCACAGGTGTACTCGGATATCGGGCCGGTGCGGTTGCTGGTCAACAACGCCGGTGTCGAACAGTTCGGCTACCTGTGGGACACCCCCGTCGCCAACTGGGATCGACTGGTGGACATCAACGTCTGCGGTGTCTTCTACGGGCTCCGGGCATTTTTACCGCGCATGATCGCCGCCGATGAACCGTCGTGGGTGTGGAACCTCTCGTCCATCGGCGGGGTCGCCGCCGTACCGCTGCAGACCCCCTACATCATGAGCAAACATGCGGTGCTGGCGCTGACCGAGTGCCTGCGTCTGGAGGTGGAGCTGGCCGGGCATGCCGACCGGATCCATGTGCAGGCGGTGCTGCCCGGCGCGGTGAAGTCGAACATCTTCGAGGCCGCCGGTGGAGTCGAGGACGGCGATGTGGGGGCGGCCGAAGAGCAGCGGGCGGCGATGCTCGACATCAAGGCCGAGGCAATGGATCCCGTCGAGGCAGCACGGGTGGTGTTCGAACAGGCTGCCTCGGGCGATTTCTACTTGCTGACCCAACCCGAGTACGTCGGCAATGCGATGTCCGAGCGGGCCACCACCCTGGCAGAGCGCCGCGCTCCGGTGTTGCGCACCAAACGCCGATTCGACCCTGCCCGACATTGACCGAATTCGATTGAAGGAAGGTCGAGGTGGAAATCGCCGACAAGGTGTTCGTGGTGACCGGCGCGGGCAACGGTATGGGCAGGCAGGTCGCGCTCGGGCTTTTGCGCCGCGGCGCACGAATTGCGGCAGTTGACCTCGATGCGGTCGGCCTGGCCGGTACGGCGAAACGCGCGAGCACCACCGGCGTACCGATGTCCACGCATGTTCTCGACGTCACCGACGGCGAGGCGGTCACCGCACTACCTAACCAGGTGACGGAGGCGCACGGACAGATCGACGGGCTGGTCAACATCGCCGGCATCATCCACCGGTTCGCGCCCTTTTCCGAGCTGTCCCCAGATGAGACGGACCGCATCATGGCCGTCAACTTCGACGCCACAGTGCGGATGTGCCGCGCCTTCCTGCCGACTCTGCTTACGCGCCCGGAGGCGAACATCACCAACATGTCGAGCCTTTCCGCGTTGTTGCCGTTCGCCAGCCAAACGCTGTACAGCGCAAGTAAGGGCGCGGTGAAACAGTTCAGTGAGGCGTTGTACGCCGAATTGTGCGAGACCAATGTCCGCGTGGTGACGCTATTTCCGGGAAACATCGATACCAACCTGACGGGCAACTCCGGGGTGGCCATGCTCGACGCCGGTGGCAGGAAGGTCCGTTCCACCACTGTCGAAGCCGCGGGCCAGAAGATCGTCGACGGAATCGCCGGTGATGAATTCCGCGTCCTGATCGGCACGGACGCGTTGGCGCTCGACATCTTGGCCCGGCTGTCGGCGAAGCGCGCCACCCGGTTGGTCGCCAGGCAGATCAAGTCGGTTCTGTAAGGGTGAAGATGGCATCTGGATCTGAGTACGACGTCATCGTTGTCGGGTTCGGCGCTGCCGGTGCCGCCGCGGCCATCGAGGCTGCCGACCGCGGGGCCCGCGTCCTCGTGCTCGATCGGGGGTACGGCGGCGGAGCGACCGCGTTATCGGGTGGGATCGTCTACGCCGGCGCAGGTACGGCTGAACAGCGGGCCGGCGGATACGACGACAGCGTCGCCGACATGCGGGCCTATCTCGAACAAGAGGTGGGCGACGCCGTCAGCGGCGAAACCCTCCAGAGGTTCTGCGAGCAGAGCCCGGACCTGATCGAATGGCTCAAGAGCCAAGGCGTTGGGTTCCGCGGTGGTCCGGTGTCGTTGTATAAGACGTCCTATCCGACCGACGACTTCTACCTGTACTACTCCGGCAACGAGAAAGCCCATCCCTACGCGCGGCACGCGCGGCCGGTGCCGCGCGGGCACCGCGTGGTGGCACCGGGTATGAGCTCGGGCAAGGTGTTGTTCGAGCACCTTGCCCGCTCGGCGAAAGCCAAA
This sequence comes from Mycolicibacterium flavescens, assembly GCA_900637135.1. Classification (NCBI taxonomy): domain Bacteria; kingdom Bacillati; phylum Actinomycetota; class Actinomycetes; order Mycobacteriales; family Mycobacteriaceae; genus Mycobacterium; species Mycolicibacterium flavescens. The sequence goes on along the minus strand of LR134353.1, from coordinate 2,258,156 downwards.
GGCGTTGAGTTCATTCCGTTGTGCCGAGTGCACGAACTCATACAGGACGACGACGGCCGGGTCCGCGGGGTCCGCTACCGCGCGATGCCGACGAACCATCCCGACGCGCGCAAACACCGGACACTCACCAAACTCAGCGGAAAGACCGGCACCTGGCTGCCCGGGCTGGTCAAGGGTGCGGTCCAGCGCGCCGAGACACTGTGGTCCGACGCCGCCACCGACCGCGAAGCATGCGCCCCCGCAGTGATATTGGCGGCCGGCGGTTTCATCCACAACCGCGAGTGGATGGCCGAACATGCGCCGGAATTCATGACGATCTCGCCGCTCGGCACCCCCGGTGATGACGGCTCGGGTATTGCCCTGGGAGTCGAAGCCGGCGGCATGACCGACAAGATGGGCAACATCACGGCCTGGCGCTTCCTGTCCCCGCCGAGCGCATTCCTCGAAGGCCTCACCGTGGGCCGGGACGGCCGGCGCATCGCCAACGAAGACCTTTACGGCGCAACGCACGGCAATGTGATGATGCGCGAGTTCGGGGGCGCCGGCTGGGCCATTTACGACGCCCCGACCTGGCGGAAAGTAAAGACCCAGATCAGGGAGCAGACACAGCTCTTCCAACGCCTGCAGCTGATCTATCTGTTCACGATCGGACACCGCAAGGCGTCGACGATCGAGGGCATCGCCGGCAAGAACGGGATCGATCCCACGGGTCTGCGCCGCACCGTCAACGACTACAACCGCGGCATCGCCGACGGCGCAGGCGATCCCGCACACAAGGAGCGCGACCTGTGTCCGCCGCTGGCGACTCCGCCGTTCTTCTCGATCAACATCTCCGCGGACTCGTCGATGTTCTATCCGATCCCCGGGCTGACACTCGGCGGCCTCGTCGTCGACGAACGCACCGGCGAGGTCGCCCATCATGGCGGCGGGACGGTGCCCGGCCTCTATGCGGCGGGCCGCAACGCGATCGGTATCTGCTCCAACAGCTACGTCAGCGGGCTGTCCATCGCGGACTGCATCTTCAGCGGACGACGCGCAGGAGCACACGCGTCGGCCACACTCCGGTCGGCCTCGAGCGACCGGGATCCACTGTGACGCAGTATCACCTGGACTCAGACGCAGCCGAGCGCGTCGCGGCCTTCGGACCAATTCCTCCGATGCGTCAGCGCGGTCTGTCCGAGGTACGTCGCGCGATCGAATCGGCACCGCACCCCGAGAACATGCCGGCGATGGCCGACATCGAAGACCGGTTCGTGCCGGGGACGGGTGGATCCGTTCCGATCCGGATCTACCGGCCGACCCCCGCCGGGGACACACCCGTTCTGGTGTACTTCCACGGCGGCGGAATGGTGTTGGGCTCCAATCACTCGTTCGAGCCGCTCGCCCGGACACTGGCCGCGCACACCGAGGCCGCCGTGGTTTCGGTGGACTATCGGCTCGCACCCGAAGCCCCGGCGCCGGCCCAGTTCGAGGACGCCTACGCGGCCACCTTCTACGTCGCGGCCAACGCCGACGAGCTCGGGATCGACTCTCAGCGCTTGGCGGTCGTCGGTGACAGTGCAGGCGGCTCGCTGGCGGCGGCGGTCGCGCTCGCCGCGCGGGACCGCAGCGGCCCGTCGATCCGTTGTCAGGTGCTGCTCTACCCGGGCCTGGACCGCGATATGGCCTGCGAGTCGATCCGGACCATGCGCGACGCGCCGATGCTGCACCGCGACGACATCGACTTCATGCACGCGCTCGCGGATCAGGGAGTCACCACACCGCCGGACCAATACCGTTTCCCCGCAATGGCAACCGATCTGACCCATCTCCCAGAGGCCATCGTGGTCACCGCCGAATACGATCCGATCCGCGACTGGGGCGAGCGGTACGCGCATCGGCTGCGCGAGGCCGGAGTACAGACGACGCTGACGCGCTACCCCGGCATCTACCACGGGTTCCTGATGCGCTCGGATGCGACCGCGCGGGGGCGCCTCGCGGTGGCCGAGATCGGTGCGCTGCTGCGCGCCAAGTTCGCCAACCCACTCCCCTTTGGCCGCCGGGAAACTGACGTCCCGATGACCGGACATGTGCCGAGTCACCGGTAGGCCCCCACAGCAGAATTGGTTTCGCGACCGGCGTGATACGCCGACCTCGAGAGTAGGAGAGAACATGCTCACCCAAGAGCAGCGTTTGGAGTTGTCCGACATTCTGCGGCCGGCTTCACCGCCTCGCGAGATCGACAACGTCTACACCGACGACCAGCGTGAGCGCCTCCTCGACATCGTGCGGACACAGGGCCCGTGGAAGTTGATCATCGCCCAGCATTTCGCGTCGGCCGAGGAACTGATGGCCACGATGAGTGGCATGTTCCCCGAGGGGTTCACCCCGTCGCTGGACCTTTTCCTGACGGCGACATTCCGCGGGTATCTAGCCAACTACGGCACGGTGCTCTACCCCGAGTTGCACGACTGCTTCTACAACCAGCGCTTCGTCGAGTACGCGAAGAGCTACTGGAACGCCGAGTACGCCAAGCCCGAGATGATGCTGTTCAACATCAACGGGCCCTGCGCCAACCGCGATCCGGGTCACCTGGACTCGCCCAGCTTCCGCGGTGTCCGCCATGAGAACGCCCCGACCTGGCTGACCAGCGTGATGGGCAAATCAGGACTGTTCCGCGACTATCTCGTCAAGATGGCTCAGGTCATCACATGGTTCTCCCTCGACGAGGGAAGCGGTTTCACGTACTGGCCCGACGGACCCCTCAAGCCGCCGCGGCGCCTTCTGCCGCCGGTGTACAACCGCGGTGTGCTCGTGCAGAACGAGATGATGGTGCACCGCGGCGAGGCCAACGGACCGCTCGACCAGCAGACCCCCGCGGGGTTGGCGTTCGACACGGTGTTCACCGGAGATCCGTCGGACCGCGACTCCTGGCTGCTGAAGAACGGCGATCAGGTGATCGCCCGCCACCACACCGATGAACTGCGGTTCCTGGTGCACTGGTCGGCCGAGGTGTTCACCGATTTCGCCGAGCTGAAGAAGAACATGGACGGCAGCGATGATCTGACCGTCGAGAAGGCGATCGACATGCTCGTCGATGATGTGCACAAGAAGGGCGTCAAGCTCGATGTGCCGAGCGAACCTCTGCACGATCCCGAGTTCATCGGGGCCCTGAACGCCGTCTACGACCTGGGCGGCCCGGCCGAGTACCCGAAAGAGGCTCCCCTGTCGGCCTTTCAGCTGACCTGACCGGGGTTTCGGTGCACTAGCAATCGCGTGGCGATCACTAGTGCACCGAAGTCACGCTGTTTCGTCGACGATCGGTAGCGCGCCGCGGCGGGCAGCCTCCTCGATCGAATCGCGCAGCTCGAAGCAGACGAGGAACGGCCTGCCGTCGTGCGCGTAAATGGCGTCAGCGTCTCGGCGCTGATGACATCTAGCGGTCGACTCGCTGTCCCACTGCACGCTGGTCTGTTCCCAGGTGCTCTTGCGCACCAGAACGCTTGCCGCGCAGAGCCGGCATGTCACCGAGGTCATCGGTGCGTCGGCGAGTCGGTTGTCCTGGCGGACGGTCATCCCGCGCTCGTGACGGCGTCCCGCGCGGCGATGTTGGCCTCGACGATCTTCATCCACTCCTCGCGTGGTCGCGTGGTGTCGATCTCGTACTCGAAACGGTCCACCATGTCGGGGGTCACCTCGGCGACGTCGACATAGAATTGCTCATACCAGCGACGCAGTTGGTAGACCGGCCCGTCCTCCTCGCACAGGAGCGGATTGTCGATGCGGGCCTTGTTCTTCCAAATCGCGACGTCCTGTTCGAAACCCATCTTGACGAAGTCGCCGAGACCGATCGCGGTCTGCATCGCGAGGTCGTCGGGCAATGTTTCGGACTTCTTGACGATGATCCCGTACTGCAGCACGAACGAGTCCTGGTCGATCGGATAGTGGCAGTTGATCAGCACCGTCTTGTGATCGACGTCGGTGTAGTGATACGTCAGGTCGTCGATCATGAAGGACGGCCCGAAATACGATGCGACCGAGGTGGTTCCGAGCATCTGCGTCGGCCCCGGCTCGCCGAGATCGGGCCGGCCCGCGCTGTTCATGTACTGGGTCGCGACATGGCCTTCGAAAATGTTCTTGAAGTGCGTCGGCAGCGAGCCGTGGATGTAGAAGAAGTGGGCCATGTCGACGACGTTGTCGATGATCTCGCGGCAGTTCGTGTTGACCACGGTCGTGTACCAGTGCCAGTCGGTCCAGTCATCGCTTGTGGCGCCCTCGATGCGCGGGATCGTGACCTCCAGCGGCGGGGGGTTGCCCTCCGGGTCGTTCCAGATGAACAGCATGCCGTCCTGTTCGAGCGTGGTCCAGGTCGCGGTGCGGGTCAGCCGCGGCACTCGCTTGCTGTAGGGCACCTTCTTGCACCGACCGTCACCGCCCCAGCGCCAGTCGTGGAACGGGCACGCGATCTCGTCGCCCTTGACCTCGCCCTGGCTCAGGTCGCCGCCCATGTGGCGGCAGTACCCGTCGAGGACGTTGAGGCGGCCGTCGCCGCCGCGGAACACCACCAGCTTCTTGCCGAATGCGTAGACCTGGTGCGGCTTACCGTCACCGAACTCTCTGACCAGACCTAGGCAGTGCCAGCCCCGGGCGAACCGCGACGGCGCGGCCTCGGCCTCGATCTGGCGGACCTCGATGTCGGTGTCCATCGTCATACCGCTGTTCTAGCAGCCCTCACCGGCCCTGTTCACGGTTCTGTTCCGCTCATCAGGACATCGATACCGGCCCGCTGCCATCCGCTCTACGTTGATGGCTTGTGACTAGCGCGCACGCGGCAACGATCCCGGAGGGCCTGCCCGTAACCGATACGACCGTCGATCTGGTGGTGGTCGGTTCCGGCACCGGTATGGCGGCAGCCCTTGCCGCTCATGAGCGCGGCCTGTCCGTGCTCATCGTCGAGAAATCGACCTATGTCGGAGGTTCCACCGCCAGGTCCGGCGGGGCGTTGTGGCTGCCGGCCAGCACTGTGATCAACGGCGACGGCGGCGCCGACACCGCGGAGCGGGCGAAGACGTACCTCGACGCCGTGGTCGACGGGACCGCGACCTCCCAGCGCTCGGACGCATTCGTGGCCCACATCGGCGCGACGGTCGAGCTTCTGCGGCGTACAACGCCGATGCGGCTGTTCTGGGCGAAGGAGTACTCGGACTACCACCCCGAGGCGCCCGGCGGCACCGCCGTCGGCCGCACGTGCGAATGCCGTCCCCTCGATTCGGCGATTCTTGGCCCGTACCGAACGCGACTGCGACCCGGCGTGATGGAAGCCAAGGTTCCGATACCGACCACCGGCGCCGATTATCGATGGCTGAACCTGATGTCGCGGATGCCGCGCAAGGGTCTGCCGGTGGTCGCCAAGCGCCTCGGCCAGGGTGTTGGGGGTCTGCTGCTCAAGCGGCGATACGTCGCCGGGGGCCAGGCGCTGGCCGCCGGTCTTTTCGCCGGTGTCCTGCGCGCGGGCATCCCCGTCTGGACCGACACCACGCTGCTTCGGCTGGTCGCCGACGGTGATCGGGTAAGCGGCGTGGTGCTGAGCCACGGCGGCGCCGACATCACCGTGTCCGCGCGCCGCGGGGTCGTGCTCGCGGCGGGCGGTTTCGACCACCAGATGGACATGCGGTGGAAATTCCAATCGGAATTCCTCGGCGAGCATGCCAGCCTGGGCGCCGACACCAACACCGGCGATGCCATCCGCCTGGCCCAGGACATCGGCGCTGCAACCGATCTCATGGATCAAGCGTGGTGGTTCCCCGCCGTCGCCGCACTGCCCGGTGCGGAGCCGAAAGTCATGCTGGCGGAGCGGTCGCTTCCCGGATCGATCATCGTCGACCAGAGCGCGAACCGCTTCGTCAACGAGGCGACCGACTACATGTCATTCGGACAGCGGATCCTCGAGCGGGAACGCGCGGGAAACCCCGTCGAGTCGATGTGGATCGTCTTCGATCAGGGCTATCGCAACAGCTATGTCTTTGCCGCCGAACTGTTCCCACGGATGGCTATACCCAAGCGCTGGTATGACGCCGGCATCGCGCATCGTGCCGAGTCGATCGCCGAACTCGCACCCAAGATGAACCTCGACGGGTCGGCCCTCACCTCAACCGTCCAGCGCTTCAACGAAAACGCAGGCGCGGGTGTCGACCCGGACTTCCTGCGTGGGGCCAGCGCCTACGACCGCTACTACGGCGACCCGACGGTCACGCCGAACCCCAACTTGCGCCCACTGGATCGCGGACCCTTCTACGCCGTCAAGATGGTGCTGAGCGATCTCGGCACCTGTGGCGGCTTGCGCGTCGACGACCGCGCCCGGGTGCTACGAGAGGACGGCGGCACGATCGACGGGTTGTATGCGATCGGTAACACCGCCGCCAACGCGTTCGGTGCCACCTATCCCGGAGCGGGCGCGACGATCGCGCAGGGTCTGGTGTACGGCTACATCGCCGCCGCGGACGCCGCCGACCGGTGACCGATCAGTCGTCAGCCTCGGCCTTCTTTTCGATCTCGTACCAGTATTCGGTTGCGGGCCAGGGAATCTGGGTACCGGGTTCGATGCCGGCGTCGGCGAAGGCGGCTTCGGCCTCGTCCAGTTCTTTGAGCATCTTCAACGCGAGTTCGCGTTCGGCGGCGTAGTACCTCTCGGCCCATTGCAAGGCGACCTTCGCGTACGCCCACGACGGCTCCACGCCTGCCCACTTGGCGTCCTTGGCGGCCTTGCGCTGCATGTCATCGGCGTAGGCGACGTGCTCCTGCAGAATCTCCTTGAGCCGTGCCGGATCGGTGAGATGTCCGAACGTCACGCGCAGCAACGGGTTGTGCTTGAGCACCGGCGGATCGACCGGAGATTCGTTGGCCCACTTCCGCACCGCCTCCAGACCGGCCGGGGTGATCCTGTACAGCCGACGGTTGCGGGTGCCACCGGTGCTCTCGACGCGCGATGACAGCAGTCCCAGCCGCTCCAGCTTTTTCAGCTCTGAGTAGATCTGGCTGTAGGCGGGGCTCCCGTAGAAGAACCGCATGCTCCATTCGATCCACTTGCGGATGTCATAGCCCGACAATTCGTGTTCGTACGACAGCATGCCGAGCAACGCCCAACTGGTCGCAGCCAGATTCGGCTTCGCGTCGGACGTGCTTTTCGCCATTCGGTCAGCCTAACAACGACAGCTCGAACCGCTCGTCTAACGCACCACTGGCCGGGACGGCGCCTTGCGGCGGCGGCGGGGTTTACGCACCCTGAACCCATGGCCGGCTCCGAACTCGACGATCTGCGCGCCGTGTACGAACCCTTGGCACAAGCGGTGCGCCGACTCGTCGACGTCACGATCCGCACCTGCGCGGATGCAGCGACCGTCGAAGCGGTGACGAACCGGATCGACTGCGCTAGTGACGAACTCAGCGCATCGCTGCTTGCCGACTCATTCGGTGTGCAACACACCCGCGACGGCGAGGCGATGGTCTGGGGCAATGTCGTGATCGGGGTGCGCAACCCGGCCGCCCCGCCGCTGGTCGTCCATCACGACACCGACGGCCGAGTCTGGGCCGAATTCACGCTCGGCGCCGCATTCGAGGGTCCCCCGGGACATGTCCACGGTGGAGTCTGCGCGATGTTGCTCGACCACGTGCTCGGCGCTACCGCGCACAAACCGGGCAAGCCGGCGGTGACGGGCACGCTGACCATGCGCTACCGGCGCGGTACCCGGCTCGGGCACCCGCTGCGCGCGCAGGCCTGGGTCGAACGGATCGAGGGCGTGAAGACGTTCGCCGTCGGGCATATCGCCGACGCCGACGGCGTGACCGTCGAAGCCGACGGTGTCTTCATCCATCCGCGAGTTCCGTGACACCTCGCCTGAGTCAGGTATCCGAGCCGTCACCGGTTTCTGTCGGCCAGCCACTCGCGTTGTCGACGGAGGAAACACGCGTCGACGACGGCGCCGTGACCGGGGACGTAGACCGCGTCCTCGCCTCCGATCCTCAGTAACCGGTCGAGCGTCGCCGGCCAGGCGTCGAGGTCGGAATCCTCGCCGACACACGGGTCACCAGACTCCTCGACGAGGTCGCCGCAGAACACCACCGGCCTGCTCAGACCCGTTACCGCCGCGACCAGGTCGTGGCCGGTGTGCCCGCGGCCGGGGTGGCTGATCGACACCGTCGGTCCGCCGAGGTCGACGACGGCCACCCATACCTGTCGATCGGGCGCGCGCAGGGCACCGAGGGCCGCGTTCACCTCATCACCGTCGGCGCCGTGTCGTAACGCGTCGGCACGCAGATGGTCCTTGCCGGTCATCAGGGTGTCGGCGACCGGCGGTGCGCAGTACACATGCGCTCCGACAAACACGCCCGATCCGAGGACGTGGTCGAAGTGGTGGTGCGTCAGCAGTACGTGCCGCACCTGATGTTCGGCGAGTTCGGCGACATCGGCCCTGAGGGCACGCGCCTCGGCCAGGGTGCTGCCCGTATCGATCAGCATGGCGCCGCCGCGCCCGACGACCAACCCGACGGTGACATCGAGGAACGGCAGCCGGGCGCGAAACACCCCGTCAGCCAGCCGGTCCCATCGAAATTTCACTGCCCCAACGTAAGCGGCTGCGCGGCTCGATACTGTTCGAGCACCGACGGTGTCGGATCCGCGCGGTAGGACGCGGTGCCACCGAGCCTCCACGTCGGCGCTGCGTCCGCCTGCGACAAAGTCCATGCGGCCTGCCTGGCCGCACCCAGCGCCACGTACTCCGCGGGCACGGGCACCTGCACGGCCGTCTCGAGAATCGCGGGCGCGATCTGTCGCACCGCCTCCGAACGCGCCCCTCCGCCCGTCAACATGATGCGCTGTACTTGAACACCGTGCGCCCTGATCTTGTCGATGCAGTACGCCATCGAGCACAACAAGCCCTCGACAGCCGCCCGGGCGACATTGGCGGGCAGGAGGTTTCGCGTGGTCACGCCGTGTAGGGCGCCGGCGGCGGCGGGCAGGTTCGGCGACCGCTCCCCCTCCAGGTACGGCACCAGCGTGAGCCCTTCTGCGCCGGGCCGCGCCGACAGCGCCAGGCGGTCCAGTTCGTCGAACTCCACGGCCAACATCCTGGCAACGGCCGCGAGCACAGGAGCGCCGTTGAGCGTGCAGACCAACGGCAACTGGTTCCCGGTAGCGTCCGCGAAACCGGCGACGATGCCTTCCGGGTCCCGAGGTGCGACGGTTCCGACGGCGCTGACCACCCCCGAGGTTCCCAACGACACCACGCAATCACCCTGCCCGGTGCTCAGCCCGAGCGCCGCTGCCGCGTTGTCGCCCGCGCCAGGGCCCAACAACGCGCCCGTCGTCGAGCGCCCGGCGGGTGCGGACGGTCCGAGCACCGGCGGAACGAGTGGTCTCCTCCCGCGCATGGCCATCTCGAGTAGGTCGATGTCGTAGTGGCTGGTCGCCGACGAGAAGTACCCCGTCCCGCTGGCGTCGCTGCGGTCCGTGCGGAGATCGCCGAGGTCGGAAGATCCGCTGAGGCGCCAAGTCAGCCAGTCGTGTGGGAGACACACCGCCGCGGTCGCATCGGCGCGCGCGGGTTCGTCATCGGCAAGCCAGCGCAACTTCGCCGCGGTGATCGCCGCGACCGGCACCACGCCCACGCGCATGGCCCACTCCTGCGGGCCGCCCAACTCGTCGACCAGGTCGACCGCGGCCGCGCTCGACCGAATGTCGTTCCACAGCAGTGCATCTCGCACGACCCGCCCGCCGTCGTCCAGGCAGATCATTCCGTGCTGCTGGGCCCCCACCGAGATCGCCGCCACGTCGTCGAATCCGCCCGCCGCCGAGACGGCGGCCTGCAGAGCCGACCACCACGACCGGGGATCGACCTCGGTGCCGTCGGGGTGCGGGGCCGAACCCGACCGGACCACCGACCCGGTGTCGGCATCACAGACGATCACCTTGCAGGACTGAGTGGATGAATCTATTCCCGCGACGAGCGCCACCTTCGCCAACCTACTCCGGCGTCGCGCCCCGTTTGTGCCGCCCACAACCGCGGATCGGTCGACCAGCCGCGGCGCCGCCTGCCAGAATCAGGTGTGAACTCGGAGCGCCCCGACCTGGCAGGGCCTGACGGCTACCACCGCGACGAGACGGAAGCCCAACGGCTGGACCGCAATTGGTCCAGCTTGCTGCAGGAGCTACGGGTGGCTCAGACGGGTGTCCAGCTGCTCACGGGCTTCCTGCTGATCTTGCCGTTCACCGACCACTTCTCCGATCTCGACGGTGTCATGCGGACCGTCTACCTGGTGACGGTGGCCTGCTCGATCGGGGCGACGGTCCTGCTGATCGCTCCGGTGAGCATGCACCGGCTGTTGTTCCGTCGGCACCGCATGCGCACGTTGGTGTCGACGGCGCACTCCTTCGCCATCACCGGCACGCTGCTCCTCGGCGTCGCGCTCGCCGGCGTGGCGACGATCATCTTCGACGCCGTCGCCGACCGGGTGGCGGCATGGATCGCCGGGGGCGGCGTGCTGGTCGCGCTCATCGTGTTCTGGTATCTCGTGCCGCTGCGACACCGCACTCCCCGCGATGCCTCGTAACGACGTTTGCGCCCCCGTTCGCCTGGGAACACCTCGCGCATGTTGATTCGACGTATCGCGCGCCCGATGCTGTCAGCAGCCTTCATCGCCAGAGGCGTCGAGGCCCTACGCAGCCCGAAACCCGCGGCCGATGCCGCACGCCCGACGCTGGAGGGTCTGAGCAAACTGCCGGACCCGGTCGGCACCAACGTTCCGACCAACGCCGAGACCGTCGCCCGCGCCACGGCCGCCGTCCAGATCGGCGGTGGCCTGCTGCTGGCCACCGGCAAACTCCCCCGGCTCGCCTCTGCCGCGCTCGCCCTGAGCGTGGTGCCGGGCAGCCTTGGCGGACATACGTTCTGGAGTGAGACAGACCCCGAGCGCAAGGCCCAAGAACGGCGTGCGTTCATCACCGACGTGAGCCTGATCGGTGGGCTGATCATCGCCGCGGTGGACACCGAGGGCAAACCCTCGATCGGTTGGCGCGGTCGACGTGCGGCCCACAAGGTGTCCGAAGCGGTCAGCACGGCGCTGCCCGTCGGGGCGGCGGCCGGTGGCACTCTCGCCGACAGCGCGTTGGCCGACAAGGTCGGTCACGGCCTGCAGGTCGGCGCCGAACGCGGCCGCGAGTTCGCCCACGTCGCCCGCGAGCGCGGCGCCGAACTGGCCGAGGTCGCCCGCGAACGCGGACCCGAACTCGCCGAACGGGCCCGCAAACGGGGTGCCGAACTGGCCGACGTCGCTCGCGACCGCGCGCCCGAACTCGCTGAGGTGGCGCGCAAGCGCGGATCGGTACTCGCCGACGTCGCGCGGGAACGCAGCTCGGAGTGGGCCGACGTCGCCCGCGACCGCGCGCCCGAACTGGCCGAGACGGCGCGCGAACGTGCGACGGAGTTGGCCGAGACGGCCCGCAAGCAAGCCGACACGGCACGCAAACAGGCCGAGACGGCCCGCAAACAGGCACGCAAAGAGGCCAAGCGCCAGCAGCGCAAGCTTCGCTGAGGTTCCACCGAGCGATCGGAAAGCGCCCCTGATCGGTCGGGGTCGCCGGTACATTGACTCGGATGACTAGCGGAAATCGCGGACCCCAGCCTGGACAGTACGGCGGCGGCTATCCCGCGGGCGGCGGTCAGCCGGGCGGCCTGCTTCTGCGTTGGCTCGCGCGGTTCATCGACGGCATCCTCGTCGGAATCGTGAGTTGGCTGTTGGCCTTCGCCACCGATTCCGCCTCCAACATCATGGTCACCGGTTTCTTTACCGGCGGCCTGATGTTCGTCTACTTCCTCGCCTTCGAAGCGGGTACGGGCTCGACTCCGGGCAAGAAGTTGCTCGGCCTGACGGTTCGCGGCCCCGGCGGGGCCGCCAAGCCGACCGCCGCGCAGGCGGCCATTCGCAACTCGTGGACGCTGCTCCCGATCATCCCGTTCGTCGGCGGACTGCTCGGCGTCATCGCGATCATCGTCATCGCCGTGACCATCAGCGGCAGCCCGACCAAGCAGGGCAAGCACGACGAACTCGCGGGCGGAACGCAGGTCGTCAAGGGCTGACCGCCGGACCGGTCGACGCCGTTGACCCCGACTTGGTCCGGGGGTCAGATCACCAGCCACACAACGAGGCTGAAGCCGAATGCGGTGAGGCCGAGCGTGGTCTCCATGACCGTCCACGTCTTCAGCGTGGTCTTCACGTCCATCCCGAAGAAGCGGCTGACCAACCAGAAGCCCGAGTCGTTGACGTGTGAGAGCACGGTGGCTCCCGCGGCGATCGCGATGACCAGCAGGGTGAGGTGGAGACTGCTCAGGCTCGCCTCGGCCGCTGCGGCGCTGATCAGACCGGCCGTCGTCGTCAGCGCGACTGTTGCCGATCCCTGGGCCACCCGCAGCAGCGTCGCGATGATGAAGGCCTGAACGATCAGCGATATCCCCAGACCCGACAGGGAGTCGCTCAGCGCGCTGCCGATGCCGCTCAATCGCAGTACCCCGCCGAACATGCCGCCGGCCCCAGTGATCAAGATGACCGAGCAGATGGGTCCGAGGGCCTTGTCGTAGAGGGCGCTGACGTCATCCATCGACCGACCCCGCCGCAGACCCAACACCACCGCCGCGACGATCACCGTGATCAGCAGCGCGACGCTGGTGTCGCCGAGCAGCATGAGGTAGCGCACCCACGTGTCGTCGTCCAGAATCCTGGCGGTCACCAGAGTGTCGAGAACGGTGTTGAACGAGATCAACACGAACGGCAGAAGCAGAACGCCGAGCACCGCGGCGAAGGACGGAGCGGTCCGGGCCGCGGTTGCCACTCCTCCGGCGCCGGCCCCGTCGGGGGCGTCGTCGGCACCGTTGGGGTCGGGATTCGTTGTCCCGCCGTTCATCTCGCCGAACAACGTCGTCGGGATGTCGACGTGTACCCGGCGCCCGATCACCCGCGACACCAGCAGCACGCCGATGTACCAGGACAGAATGGCGACCGGAGCGCCGACCAGAAGCGTCACGCCGATACTGGCGCCGAGCGCCTCGGCCGCTGCCACCGGCCCCGGATGGGGCGGCACCAGGGCGTGCATGGCGGCGAACGCACCCGCGGCGGGCAGACCGTAGAGCAGCAGCGAGCCACCGAAGCGCCGGGCGACGGTCATGATGATGGGCAGGAACACGACGAGACCGGCGTCGAAGAAGATCGGGAATCCGAACAGCAGCGCGGCGACGCCGAGCGCGAAGGGCGCCCGTTTCTCGCCGAACCGGGCGATGAGCGTATCGGCCAGAACCTGGGCGCCGCCGGTGACTTCGAGCAACCGACCGAGCATCACGCCGAAGCCGACGAGCAGAGCCACCGAGCCCAGGGTGTCGGAGAATCCGTAGCTGATGGCGTCGGGAACGTCGCCGACCGGAATGCCCGCGGCCAACGCCGTGAGCACGCTGACGAGCACCAGCGCCACGAAGGCGTGCAGCTTGACCTTCATGATCAGGAACAGCAGTAGCGCCACCGCGCCCGCAGCGATCAGCAGGAGCGTCGTGGCTCCGTAGGCGGGATCGATTGCTTCCATCAGGCCTCCGAACTGTCGATGCCGTGCGATTTCAGGCCGATCGGTGGATGCTCAAAGTGCCCTACTGGCATCGTCTTTGGCTCATCCGGGATGTCGGTCACGCGCTTACCGGTCGGTCGAAGCCGTTGTCGAAACGTAGCTGTCGATGATTGCATCGATGCTCTGGTCGACGTCGATGTCAACGCCGTGCTCATCGGAGCCCAGCGGTTCGAGTGTCTCGAATTGCGAAACCAGCAGCGATGCCGGCATGAAGTGACCGGGACGGCTGGCCTGCCGCCTGCCGATGACCTCGGGGGTGCCGACCAGATGCAGCAGTGTCATCTCAGGGCAGTGACGCCGCAGTTGATCCCGGTACTTGCGCTTGAGCGCAGAGCAGCTCATCACTCCGCCCGTTTCGCACCGTTCGGCCAACCACTCCCCGATCGCCTCGAGCCAGGGATAGCGGTCGTCGTCGTTGAGCGCCTCGCCGGACGTCATCTTCGCGATGTTGGCAGGCGGATGAAAGTCGTCCGCGTCGGCGAACGGTACGCGCAGACGCTGCGCAAGCGCGGCACCCACCGTCGACTTGCCCGAGCCCGAAACGCCCATGACAACGATCGGAGATGCCATTCCCTCCACCTACCCAGTTGTGTTTGGCATCACACAGCATGCCGTAATAGGCATACGATTGCAATAGCGTCACGTATTGATATGTCTTTAAGTGGGTTTGGTGATCCTATGAAAAGATGTATGCGTGGCGTCTCAACCAATCGTCGGCGCGCTGCATGGCAATCTTCTCAAGGCGCTGGGCACCGCGATCGTCTCCGGTGAGTATCCCGCCGGGCAGGTGTTGACCCTCGACGGGGTCAGCGCGCGTCACGGGGTGTCGCGCAGCGTGGCGCGCGAGGCGATCCGGGTGCTCGAATCGATGGGCATGGTGGAGTCGCGACGACGGGTGGGCATCACGGTTCAGTCCGCAGAGAAGTGGAACGTCTTCGATCCCAGACTGATTCGCTGGCGCCTGGATGCCGGCGACCGCGCCGCCCAACTCCTCTCGCTTTCCGAGCTACGCCGCGGGTTCGAGCCGGCGGCGGCGGCGCTGGCTGCGCGGCGGGCCGGTCCCGATCAGTGCCGCATCATGGCGGCCGCCGTTTCGGACATGGTCGTACACGGCCGCGCGGGTGACCTCGACGCTTATCTGGAGGCCGACAAGCTGTTTCACCGGACCATGTTGGAAGCCAGCGGCAACGAGATGTTCCGCGCGCTCGACGGCGTGGTCGCCGAGGTGCTCGCGGGGCGGACGCACCACGGGATGATGCCCTCGACACCGAACCCGGCCGCGATCAACCTGCACGACGAGGTGGCGCGCGCGATCAGGATGCGCGACGAAGCGGCGGCCGAACAGGCCATGCGCGCGATCATCGACGAAGCCAGTTCGGCGGTGTCCGGGGACGACTCGGGGCGTTGACCCGTCTTGATCGGGCCGCGGCGAATGCGGATCGAGCGCAGTGATTAACTGCCGACGTGGACAGGCAACCATCGTTGGCGCGCCGTTTCTTCGATCGTCTCGAACCCGTGCACGCCGTCACCTACTTCGCCCCGGAAGCTCGCGCCGCCCTCGACGGCCTTGGCTACACGGGATTTTGGATGGGCTACTTCGCAGCCAGATCGGCACCGCTGGGCGAGGTGGCCCCCGAGGTGGTGACGGCGGCGTTCTACAACTTCGCCCCGCAGCGGGTGGCCAAGGCCCTTCCGGCGGCGTGGTCGGTCGCTCCCCCGGCCGACGCGCTGCGGGTGCGACTGGAGTCCGCGGTGGCGGCGCTCGAGCGCTACGGCGTCGGACAGGGCGACGAGGTGGCGACCGCGGCCGACTTGTTGGCGAAGGCCGCCCGCAACGCCGCACTCGACGGCCGATGCCTGTTCGCCGCGAACGCGGCGCTGCCATGGCCGGACGAACCGCTGGGCAGGCTCTGGCACGCCACGACACTGCTGCGGGAACAGCGCGGCGACGGTCACATCGCGCTGCTCATCAGTCACGGGATCTCCGGTCGCGAGAGCAACATCCTGCACGCCGCTGCGGGCCGCGTGCCCAAGGAGATGATCATGCGCAGCCGTGATTACGACGACGAACAGTGGGCCCTGTACCGGGACCGGCTGGCCGAGCGCGGGCTGATCGACGGTGACGAGCTCACCGACGCCGGCCGCGATCTCAAGCAGCAGATCGAGGACGGCACCGACCGGTTGGCGTTGCCGGTGCTCGACGCGTTGAGCAACGACGAGATCGAGACGCTGTTTCGCACGCTGACCCCGATCACCCGCAAGGTCGTCGCAGGCGGTGACCTCCCCGCCGCGACGCCGATGGGGCTTAACCGCGCCGACCTCGACGACGACAGCGCCCACCTCACCTAGCCCTTTGTGCCGCGAGCGTGCGAGTCTGCACACGACACGCCGCGGTGCGCCAGCATTTTGCGCACGCTCACGGCACGCTGAGTGTCGTGATGGTGCTCAAATCGGTGATGCTGTTCGTCCTCGCCGCGCTGCTCGAAATCGGCGGCGCGTGGCTGGTGTGGCAGGGCGTGCGTGAGCATCGCGGTTGGTGGTGGATCGGGGCGGGCGTGATGGCGCTCGGCGCTTACGGTTTCGTCGCCGCGTTTCAGCCCGACGCCCATTTCGGTCGGGTTCTGGCGGCGTACGGCGGGGTCTTCATCGCCGGTTCACTCGCGTGGGGCATGGTCGCCGACGGCTTCCGGCCCGACCGGTGGGATGTCACGGGTGCGCTGATCTGTCTGGCCGGGGTCGGCCTGATCATGTACGCCCCGCGGTAGCGCACGCTCGCTGCGGTGCGAGCGTGCACGAGACGCTGATTTTTCGCGGCGTGTCGTGTGCAGACCCGCACGCTCGCACAACAGAGGCGAGTTGCTACGGCTGGTTGCGGTTCCACTCCAGCCAGCCCACGCCCTTGCGGCCGTCGGCGGTCGTGACCGTTGCCCATGCGCGCGGGAAGTGACTAATCCGCCCGTCGGGGGAGGTCAGCAGCACGGGAGCATGGGCGCGCACCTCGGCTGTGACGGTGACGTCGCCGGGCGCGAGGGTCAGCGTGGTCTCCACCGGTAACGCGTTGTCGGCGAACGTCTCTCGCGCGGTGACGGTCTGCAGTTCGATCAGCGGTTCGCCGGGCGGTTGCACATAACCGATACCGAGCGGCGGGGCGCCGGGGATACGGATGTCGACCCCGTGCAGGTGGGTGCCGTCGTCGAGGTGCAGTGCGCTCCACACCCAGTCCATCGCCCACCAGTCGCGCACACCCCAGGAGTGGTCGCGCTGGCCCGGCACGTCGGTGAACGTGAACTCGCGACCGTCGACGGACACCGTGCCCGACACCGAACACGGAATCTCGTATCGCGGGGTCACCCGGTACAGATACGGAGTGCCGGTGGTGGTCCACTCGAGTTCCATCGACACGTCGACGGGACGGCCGGATTCGTTGCGTAACAGCCCGGCCGGATCGTCGTACGCCTGGCCGCGACCGCGCATCGTGACGCGGAACGTCTTGAGCGGTTCGGTGGGGGTCAGCGTCAGTTCGATCGCATCGGTGCCCTCGAAGTCGAGCAGCGCGTAGGTCGGGATGTCCGGACCACATACCAGGCCGTTGATCCAGGACGTCTCGATGTTCGGGTACAACCCCAGACGCACCCACCCGCCGATCTCCTGCTGCGGGTCGACGAAGTCGAAGTACCAGCTCTCATTCCACAGCGGCTCGTCACCGGGCGGGTGTTCGCCATCGTCCTCGGCGGTGGGCGTAAGCGGTTCTGGCACAGTCGGTTCTGGCAGCGCGCTCAGCGCGTCGACGTCGAGCACATGCTCGCAATGGCGAGCCAGCATCGTCATGAACATCTCGTCGCCGCGCTCGGTCCGCTCGACGAGCATCGACGAAATGATCGCCATCATCACGCCGAAGAAAGTCTGCCTACGCACCCCGTCGCGCACGTCGTGGAGGGTGATCGGAGGGTTCGGACCAAGCGCGGAGTGGTATGCGGAAAGCAGCGCGTCGTAGTGCTCGCGGCGCACCTCGACAGGAAGCGCACAGCCCATGAAGTACGCGACGTCCGTCATCGCAGGCCCCCACGTAACCGTCTGCCAATCCACCACCGTCAAAGGACGATCCGCGCCCGGCTGCCCGAACAGCATGTTGTCGAGGCGGTAATCGCCGTGCACGAGCCCCATGACCCGATCGGGCGCGGATTCCGCTGCCAGATACTCGTCGAAGCTTGCGATCAGTCGCTCGCACACGTCACGGTGCGCGGGCGCGATCAAGTCGGCGTACCGCTCGGCGAAGCCCGCGTACAAGCCGGCGATCAGCGCCTGGTTGACCGGCGCCTCTCGGTTGAGCCACTCGGCGCTCGCGACAGCGGGATCGCAGAGCAGCGGCCCGTGCAACCGGCCGAGCTCGGACAGCGCCAGCATGGCCTGTTCAGCTGAAGCGCCGCGGATCTCGTCGCCGACGGTCGCGGGTCCCGCGTCGCCGAGCAGCAGATGGAAGGCGCCGGTTTCGGCGTTGAACGCCGAGGAGAAGCACGGCGCCACCGGCCCCCCGATCCGCGGCGCGATGTCGGTGTAGAACCGCACCTCGCGTTCGTACAGGCCCAGCGCCAAACCGGTCTGCCTGCTGACCGGGTCGGTGGCGGCCACCTTGAGCACCACGGTCGCGGGGCCGGTGTCCTCACCCGCATACGTCAACGCGACGCGGTAGCACTCGCTCATCTGGCCGGTTCCGATGCGCTCGTAGGAGAAGTCCGCGACAGGTGAACCGATCGCCGACGTGAGCCACTGGGCGTTCAGTTCCGCGGGGCGCTCGACGACATTGATGGTGGGCACTTTTCTCCTCTGTGTGAACCCTGGCGGCTAGGGGCCGCCGTTAACGCGAGACTAGCGAGAAGTTCGCCCATGCCTCCCTGCGGGCGGCGTGCGGGTCAAACTCGATGCGCGGGCGCTGATCGAACACTCGCACGGCGCGGTCCGCGCCGGTGTAGGTGGGCCAGTCGGGGCAAGGCACGCCGGTGCGGGCGAACTCGCGCCAGCGGCGTTGGACGTCATCGCTGACGCGCAACGCGGTTCGGCGGTCACCGACTGCGGTGAGCAGACGACCGAACCCGGTGCGGTACACGTCGAACACCGCCAACAGTTCGGTGGCGTGCGTGGCGCCGAGTCCCGACCACCGCAACGGCCGCGGTGCGTAGTCGTAGCGGTAGAGGTAGGTCGGCGCGTGGCGGCTGTGCGCCTCGGCGATCTGCCAGGCGGCCGAACCGAACGCGAAATCACTGCCGAACTGGACACATGCCCTCTGGTTCGGATAGCCGGGGTACGCGGCGGTGATGCGTTCGCGTTCTTCGGGTTCGGCTTCGGCGAGCAGCCGCTCGATCATCGGCTCGGACATGGGCAGCAGCTTGAGGAAGCGACCGAAGAGGTTGGCCTCTTCGGCATTGGTCCCGACGATGAGCGGAAGCCGGTGGCCCTTACCGCTGCGCATCGCCTCCACCGGATCCTGTGGCAGATATTCGGTTCCGCTCGTGGGACCGGCCGCGAAGGCGCCGAGCATCTCACGCTGGCCTTGTTTGATGAGCTCTTCGAACGCCTCGACCAGGTCGGCCGGCCGCGCCGCCATCACCGCGTCGGCGCCGTCGTCCTCCCCCGCGCCCAGCATCGCCGCGAACCGCGTCGCGTACTGCGCGGCCACCTCAGGGGTGCGCACCATCCCCGCCGCCGGGCTCTCCGAGATCGCTTTCGCAAAAAGGCCTTTCGCTGCGGGAACTGCGAGCAACGTGGCCACGGCGTGCGCTCCGGCGCTCTCACCGAAGATCGTGACGTTGTCGGGATCGCCGCCGAACACCGCGATGTTCTCGCGTACCCAGCGCAGGGCCATCACCAGGTCGCGCAGATACAGGTTGTCGTCGATCGTGATGTCCCGGTTCGACAGCGACGAGAGGTCCAGACACCCCAGCGCGCCCAGGCGGTAGTTGACCGAGACGTACACACATCCCTTGCGGGCCAGCGCCGCACCGTCATAGATCGGGGTGGCCGACGTCCCCATGAAGTAGCCGCCGCCGTGGATGAAGACCATGACCGGCAGCGCGGAGTCCGACTTCTTCTTCGGGCTCACCACGTTCAGGGTCAGGCAGTCCTCGCTCATCGGTTGGTACTTGCCCGGCGCCAGCATCGTGTACATGCGTTGCTGCGGGGCGCAGTTGCCGTATCCGTGGCAGTAGCGGACGCCGCGCCACGGCTGCACCGGCTGGGGCGCGCGCAGGCGCAGCGGACCCACCGGCGGGCGCGCGTAGGGGATGCCACGCCAACGGTGCACGCCGTCGCGGGTGAACCCCTCGATGGTGCCGGAGGCGATGGTCGCGCGGACGGTGTGTTCGTGCATCACCCGACGTTAGCAATGACCTTTCGAGCATGGCCTCCCGCCGCGCCTGGCCAGAGATTGCGTGTCGGCCCGCTAGCCTGGCCGGTATGCGAATGGCTGTGCTGATCGCGTCTGTGCTGGTAGCGGGGTGTTCGACGACCACGGGCGGACAGGCTGAACGGATCGAACCGATCCCGCCGGCGCCGCCGGCGAGTTCGCCCACCACGACCACGACCAAACCGAAGCCGACCGCCCCACCGGCCCCCGGCGCACCGATCGGCGACGTGGTGGCCTGGGTCGAAGCCGGTGAACCCGCTGACGCCGCCCAGTTCCACGTGGCCACGCGTGAGGGACAGACGACGGACCTCGGGGAGGACGTCGCGTTCACCACGCCGTCGGGCAAGACCAGCTGTATGACCGACAGCCAGTACGCCGACGGTGCGTTGGCCTGCCTGGTGGACCTGGTCGACCCGCCGCCACGGCCCGAGGACGCCTACGGCGAGTGGAAGGGCGGCTGGGTCGACTACGACGGCAACAGCGTGACCATCGGCTCCGTGCACGGAGACCCCGGCCGGTTCACCGCCGGTGAGGGGCCCGAACTTCCGTACGGCCTGGTGCTGTCGTTCGGGGACTACCGCTGCCGGACCGACACCGTCGGACTCTTCTGCGTCAACCACGCCTACCAATCCGCGGTCAAGTTCAGCGATGCAGGCATCGAACCCTTCGGCTGCCTGCAGTCGGTCGCCGCGCCCCCGCAGACCGGCGAGAAGTTCAGCTGCTGACCACCCGCGCTAGGCGACGCCCTTACGCTTCAGCAGCGGTAGCACGCCTTCGCCGAACCAGTAGGCCTCTTCCAGGTGCGGGTAGCCCGACAGAATGAACTCGTCGAAGCCGAGCGAGTAATACTCGTAGATCAGATTGGCGACCTCCTCATGGCTGCCGACGAGCGCCGTGCCCGCGCCGCCGCGCACCAAGCCGACACCCGCCCACAGGTTCGGGTAGATCTCCAGCCGGTCGGTCCGGCCGCCGTGCAGTGCGGTCATCCGACGCTGCCCTTCGGATTGCGACCGAGCGTGCAGCGCAGTGGCTTTGGCGATCTGGTCGGCGCTGAGGCCCGATAGCATCTCGTTGGCGACCGCCCAGGCGGCCGCGGAGGTGTCGCGGCTGATGGTGTGCAGCCGGATGCCGAACCGCACCGTGCGGCCGCGGTGTTCAGCGAGTTCACGAACTCGCGCGATCTTCGCGGCGGCGTCATGCGGGGGCTCGCCCCATGTCAGGTACACGTCGACGTACTTCGCGGCGATCGGCAGCGCGGCCGGTGAGGATCCGCCGAAGTAGATCTGCGGCAGCGGATCCGGCGGCTCCGACACCCGGGCGTCGGCGACCTTGTAGTAATCGCCCTCGAAGTCCAGCGATTCCTGACGCCAGATGGCGTCGACGATGTGGAGGAACTCCCCCGTCCGCGCGTAGCGCTGGTCGTGGTCGAGCCAATCGCCGAACCGGCGCTGTTCGAGGTCGTCACCCCCGCTGACGATGTTGAGCAGCACACGCCCCTCGGAGAACCGCTGCAGCGTCGCGGCCTGCTGCGCGGCGAGTGTGGGCGGCGTCAGCCCCGGCCGGAACGCGACGAGGAACTTCAGCCGCTCGGTCTCCGCCAGAAGGGCCGATGCGCTCAACCACGCGTCCTCACACCAGGTTCCGGTCGGGGTGAGCACCCCTTCGTAGCCCAGGCGGTCGGCGGCGCGGGCCACCTCGGCGAGGTAGCGCCGCGTCGGCGGACGGTAATTGGCGGGCACGGTCTGCTGTGACGACGCGTGCGAGGAGCCGACGATGGAGCGGCTGTCTCCGGCGGTGGGCAGGAACCAGAAAAACTTCCCCGAGGACATGTCGCTCCTAATCGCGAGTCAGGTAGAGGGGCTTGAGCACGTCGGTATAGCGGCGGTCGACCCAGCGCGCGAAATCCGGTGACGCCGCGATCTGTTCGGACTCGGCGAACAGATCAGCCATCTCCTGCTCGGACGCGATCAGTGCATCGGACAGGTCGGTGGGCAACCGCAGGCTGCGCCCTTGGGCGAGTGCGGCGACCGCGGGATCGAGACCGACTTCCTCGCCGTAGCGCTTCGCCCACTGCTCGCGGTTGTCATCGGCCCACCGGACGGCCTTGGCGTAGCGCTGCACCAGGTCTGTCAGTGCGGTGTTGCGTTTCGGGTCGGCCAGCGCGGCGTCGGAGGCGATTCCGAACCCGGCACCGTTGGTGACACCGGTGGCACGGGCGATACTGCGCACCGCCAGGTCGGTCTCGGCTTGGGCGGTGTAAGGGTCCCATACTGCCCAGACGTCGACGCGGCGCTGGGTGAACGCCGACAGCGCGTCGGCGGGTTGCAGGAACACCAGCTTCACGTCCGATGCGGTCAACCCCACCCGATCCAGCTGAACCAGCGTATGACCGTGTGCCGAACTGCCTTTGGCGAGCGCAATGCTCTTGCCGCGCAGATCCGCGACCCGCTGGATGGGTGAATCGGCGTGCACCAGGATCTGATCGCCGAACCCACCACCGTCCAAGGCGGAGACGACCTTGACCTTCGCGTTGGAGGCGGCACCGAAGATCGGCGGTGTGTTGCCGGTGATCGCGAAGTCGATCTTGCCGGCGGTGGCGGCCTCGATCTGGGGCGGACCGGACGTGAACGTGGAGAAGTTGATCTGGTACGGCAGGCCGTCGAGAGCGCCCGATGCGCGCAGCAGCGCCTCGGTGCCGCCCTTCTGGTCGCCGACGTTGAGCGTGAGGCCGGCGAGGTCGGACAACGGTACGGTGGCCGGTGCCTCCTTGGTCACCGAGCTGTCCTGTCGCGACACGCACCCGCTCACCAACAGGCCGATGAGCGCGAGAACGGCGACGACCCTGGACATGACGATTCCCTTCGGTTGCTTACGGTTTCAGCCCTGCACGCCGAGCTGGGCGAGCAGTTCGGCACGGTGGTTCTCCGCGCCGATCGAGGTGCGTGGGTCGGCGATATCGAGCGTGTGAGTGACGCGGCCGTCGTCGAGCACGAGCACACGATCGGCGAGCGCGACGGCCTCATCGACGTCGTGCGTGACCAACAGCACGCCGAACCCGTGCTCGCGCCAGAGATCGAGCAGCAGCTCGCGCATGCTCAACCGCGTCAACGCGTCCAACGCGCCGAACGGCTCGTCGAGCAGCAGCAGATCGGGTTCGGCCACCAGTGCACGAGCGAGCGAAACCCGCTGTGCCTGACCGCCGGACAGCGTCAGCGGCCATGCGCCGGCACGGTCGGCGAGCCCGACGTCGGCAAGCGCCCGCTCGGCGCGTATCCGGGCCTGATCCTTGCGCAACCCGCTGCGAGTGAGCCCGTACTCGACGTTCGTGCGCACGTCACGCCACGGAAACAGCCGCGGCTCCTGAAAGGCCAGTGCGGGCGGGCCCAACACGACACGCTGCCCGCTGTGTTCGGTCGACAGGCCGGCGAGCACCCGCAGCACGGTCGACTTACCGGATCCGCTGCGGCCGATCAGCGCGACGATCTCGCCGCTGCCGATCCTCATCGACACGTCGACGAGCACGTGGTGCTCGCCGTACCACTTGTCGACGTGCCGCAGTTCGGCCGCGGTGCGGAGTTGCCGTGCGGTGGCCAATGTCATGAGCGGTACCTCAATGCGCGTCGTTCGAGAACGCGGACGATCGCGTCGGTACCGATACCGAGCAACGCGTACACGATCAGGCCGAAGATGATGATGTCGATGCGCAGGAAATCGCGCGCGTTGTTGATCAGGAAGCCGATCCCGCTGTCGGCGTTGATCTGCTCGGCGACGATCAACGTCAGCCATGCGATCGCCAACGACTGCCGAAACCCGACGAGCACCTGGGGCGCCGCGCTTGGCACGATGATGCGCCAGAATCGCTGCCAGAACGAAAAGCCGAGCACCTGAGCGGTTTCGAAAAGTTTCGGGTCGACCTGGCGGATAGCCGAGAACGTGTTCAGGTACAGCGGAAAACTGACACCCAACGCGACCAGCAGCACCTTGGGCAGTTCGCCGATGCCGAACCACAGGATGAACAACGGGATCAGGCCGAGATGGGGCAGCGCCCTGACCATCTGCATGGGCGGATCGATGCCGGCCTCCACCCACCGCGACAGGCCGACGGCCGTGCCGAGCGCGACACCGAGAACGCCGCCGAGAACCAGGCCCTCGACCACCCGGATTCCGGAAACGCTCAGCGCGTCGGCGAGTTGGCCGTTACGGACCAGCTCCACGCCCGCCTCGAGGATCAGCGACGGGGCGGGCAGCACGTCCTGGGAAATGACGCCGACAGCGCTGAGAAGCTGCCACAGCACCAGCAGGACCACCGGGGACGCCAACCGGATAGCGGCCCACTTGTGTTGCCGCCGAGTGCGATTCGTGGCCGGTCCGGCCGTGATCGGCGCGGTGGGCGCGGTGAGATCGGGTGGGGCGGTCACGTGGTCTGACGCTACGGACGGCCGCGCCGGGCCTGAAGGCTTTGATTCTGGGTGAACGAAAGACACGAGCCCGCCGGGTGATCGGGCGAACCGGCGGGCCGTGGAATCGTGTTGTCAGCTCAAACGGAACGCACCCGTGACGGGGGTCGGGGTCACGTCCGCGCCGTTGATCCTGGAGCTCATCGCCCCGTTCGACAGGCGGGTGATCTGCTGGGCCTGCTGCAGCTGGCGTTTGTTGCGGACCTCGGCGCGGAACTGGGCGTCGTTGAGCTGTTGAATGTCGGCTTGGTCGAGCGTGCCGCTGAACCCGTTGAGCTGCACGCCGACGGCCGAGCCGTCCTCGCGGACCACCCAGGCCGCTCGTACGCCGTCGAGGTCGGCGGTATAGACGCCGGCCTCACCGGACACCGGTGCCGCGGTGAATTCGTAGGTGACCCCGTTCATGGTCAGGTCACCTTCGACGTCCGCGCCGTCGAACTGCGCGGTCAGCGTGTCGCGGAACCTCGACGTGAGATCGATCTTGCCGTCGGCGTTCTTGCCGAAGAACCAGGCTTCGTCATCGCTGTCGTTGCAGGCGTACGCGGCGAGCTCGCCGCCGTCCACGGAGATACCGATGGTCATCGGCTTGCCGTCGGGAGATTTCATGTCCGCGACGTAGCGCGCCGACTGCGGAAACGGCTGGGCTCGCGCCGTGGTCGTCGACTCCGAGGTTGAGCCGCCAGAGCACGCGGTCAGGGTGGTGAACGCGAGCGTCGCGCTGATACCCACGAACAGAACGCGGGTCCATCTCTTCCTGGTCATGGTGGTCCTATCGGGCAGAACTGACTGGTCATCGAGACGACGAGTCAGCACCCATGGTGGTTCAACGACGCAGCGAAATAGCGGAAAACCGGGGCGCGTCAGCGCCAGCCGTCGGCGGCCTTGGCCGCCGTCATCAGCGCGCCGCACAGTTGCCGCAGTTCGACGGTGTCGGCGCCTTCCTCGACCGCCGTGGCGACGTCCTCGGCCGCGCATCTGACCTGGTAGATGCGGTCGGAGAGCTCGGCGGCCTCGTCCGGGGTGAGGACGACCGCGTCGGGGGCCAGCGTCGTGCCCTTGATCACGCTGCGCTGCTCGTATGCGCGTTGGCGGCAGGACTGCCTGCAGTACTGCCGCCGTCTGCCCAGCCCCGCATCGCCGACCTCACGACCGCACCAGCGGCAGGCCGCAGGGCGGAGGCGCCTTTTGATCCCGGATGTCACAGGCCAGACTGTAAACCGACGGTCATCGGTTTCCCGGTATCATGGTGGGTCGAGTCGGGAACTTCACAGCATGCTGCGGCGTTGATGATTCGGACAATAACGCGCTGATCGAGGAGTGTTTGACGATGGCTGATCGCGTCTTGAGGGGAAGTCGCCTCGGAGCCGTGAGCTACGAGACCGACCGCAACCACGACTTGGCGCCGCGTCAGGTCGCGCGGTACCGCACCGACAACGGTGAAGAGTTCGACGTTCCGTTCGCCGACGACGCCGAGATTCCGCACACCTGGCTGTGCCGCAACGGCATGGAAGGCACCCTGATCGAGGGGGACGCCCCCGAGCCGAAGAAGACCAAGCCGCCGCGCACGCACTGGGACATGCTGCTCGAGCGCCGGTCGATCGAGGAGCTCGAAGAGCTGCTCAAGGAGCGGCTCGACATCATCAAGGCCCGCCGCCGCGGCTGACCCCGCCCTCGGCGAGCGACCGCTTCGTGCCACGAAAGCACGGCGTGTCGCGGTGCAAACGCGGTCGCTCGCGGAATGTGAGGGTCAGCGCGTGACGCGGGCCCCACGGCCGCGATCGATGCGGCCGCGCAGACCCCACTCCGCGACCTTGAACAGGGCCTCGCGGATGTTGGATCCACTCATCTTGGACTGACCGAACTCGCGTTCGGTGAAGGTGATGGGCACTTCTACGACGACGAAGCCGTTGTTGATCGTGCGCCAGGTCAGGTCGATCTGGAAGCAGTAACCCTTGGAGTCGACCGCGCTCAGATCGATCTTCTCCAGCACCTCGCGGCGGTAGGCGCGGTAACCGGCGGTGATGTCATGGATGTCGACGCCGAGCAGGATGCGCGAGTAACCGTTGGCGGTACGCGATAGCAGCAGGCGACGCCGGGGCCAGTTACGGACTTCTCCGCCGGGCACGTAGCGCGAGCCGATGACCAGGTCGGCGCCTCCGTCGATGGCGTCGAGCAACCGGTACAGCTGCTCGGGCGGGTGGCTGCCGTCGGCGTCCATCTCGACCAGCACGGAATACTCGCGGCTCAGCCCCCAGGCGAAACCGGCCAGGTACGCCGCGCCCAGGCCGCCCTTGGCATTGCGGTGCATGACGTGGATGCGGTCGGGGTCCGCGAGGGCCAGTTCGTCGGCGAGCCTGCCGGTGCCGTCAGGGCTGCCGTCGTCGACGATCAGGAGGTGGATGTCGGGCAGAGCGTTCTGGACGCGCTCGACGATCAGCGGAAGGTTCTCCCGCTCGTTGTAGGTGGGGATGATGACCAGCGCGCGCTGGCTGGGTCGCTCCCCCGGGTCCCGGCCCGTCGTCATGTGGCTCCTCTGTCTGTGGTGCGGCCGCCCACTCGGCGACGCACAAAGCCTTCATTGTGCAGCATCGCGACGATCAGGCTGCCCACGCCGAGGACGATGAGCAGCCCCTCCACCAGCGGCCCGAACCGCGTCGCGGCTGTGAGCTGGGTTTTCAGCCGCACGGCGGAGTCGAGGTAGGCCGGTTCGTAGAACGCGGTGCGAGCCAGCTCACGGCCGTCCGGCGAGATAATCGCGCTGATCCCCGTCGTCCCCGCCACGACCACGTAGCGGTCGTGTTCGACAGCACGCAGCCGGGCGAACGCGAGTTGCTGTTCGCTCATGGACTCGGTGAACGTCGCGTTGTTGGACGGCACGACCAGCAGTTGTGCGCCGTTGCGCACCGACTCGCGCGGCGCACGGTCGAAGATCACCTCCCAGCAGGTGGCCACCCCCACCGGCACGCCGGCCGGGTGCACGACGCCCGTTCCGTCACCGGGTACGAAGTAGCCGGCGCGGTCCGCGTACTCGGAGAAGTTGCGGAAGAACCCGCGCCACGGCAGGTACTCGCCGAACGGCTGCACGATCTGCTTGTCGTGGCGCTCGCCGGGCCCGCTCTCCGGGTTCCACACGATCACCGAGTTCGTCGTGGTCGGCACCTCGGCCGTGGCGCCGGGAGCCTCGACCACCGCGCCGACGAGGATCGGCGCGTCGATGGCCGCGGCGGCCGACGAGATCAGCTCGTGAGCGTCGGAATTGGCCAGTGGATCGATGTCGGAGGAGTTCTCGGGCCAGACGACGAACATCGGCTGCGGCGCGCGGCCCGCCCTCACGTCCTCGGCCAGCCGCAACGTCTCGCGGATATGGTTGTCGAGCACGGCGCGACGCTGGGCGTTGAAATCCAATCCGAGCCGGGGCACATTGCCTTGGACAACGGCGACGGTGACCGAGTGCTCGTCACCGGCGCCGAGGCCGGACTGGCGCACGTGCGGCCACGTCAGCGCGGTGGCCAGCAGCACGGCGCTGATACACAGGCCGGGCACCACCACGGCCGGTGGTGTGGTCTGCGCGTCGTCGCGACGCCACCACTGGATCACCTCGAATACCATTGCCGCCAAGCTGAACCCGACGAGCACCACCGCGAAAGACAGCAGCGGCGCCCCGCCGAGTTGGGCGATCGAGCGCAGCGGGCTCTCCGTCTGGCCGTACGCGACGCCACCCCAGGGGAATCCGCCGAACGGCAGCGTCGACTTGAGCCACTCCTGCGCGGCCCACAACCCGGCGAACCACAGCGGCCAGCCCGGCAGTCGGCGAACCACCACCGCGGCCGCGCCGAAGAGGGCCGGAAACACCGCCTCGGCGAGCGACAGTCCGATCCACGGGAAGGGGCCGACGAACGCCCCGACCCACGGCAGCAACGGTAGGTAGAACGCGGCCCCGAACAGGAACCCGTAGCCGAATCCGCCGAGCACCGTGGTGGTCTCGCGTGTCAGCACCCACGCCAGCAGTGCGAACGCGAGGAAGCCCAGATACCACCATCCAATGGGCGGAAAGCTCAGACACAGAAGTACCCCGGCGACGATCGCCACGCCCAGCTGCGGCAGCCGGTCCACCAGGCCCTGGCCGAATCGCCTTGCCCTCGAGAGAGTTTCAGCCATGTATAACGACACCTCGATGGACGGTCTGCCGACAGCGAGGAGACGGGGCGTCGAGTCGCGGCAGCGGCGGTACCCGCGACCGCCGGTCGGTGGACCACCGTTGCACCGCGTCGGCGGGCGCGCTCACCTCGAGTTCGTCGGCTTCCCATATCGCGTACGACGCCGGTGCACCGGGAACGAGGGTGCCCGCCAACCCGTCTCGCACACCTGCGGCGCGCCACGCACCTCGGGTGAGTGCTGCGAACGCCGCGCGCGCCGAGAGTGCACTGCCCGGCGTCTGGTGTCGCGCCGCCGCGCGCAGCGTCGCCCAGGGGTCGATCCCGGTGACGGGGCTGTCCGAGCCGAACGCGAGGGGCACGCCTTGGGATGCTAACAGCGCGAACGGGTTCAGCGATCTGGCTCGCTGCGCCCCGAGACGTTGGGCGTACATGCCGGTGTCGCCGCCCCAGAGCGCATCGAAATTCGGTTGCATGCTGGCGAGCACGCCCCAGGCGCCGAGCTTGTGCGCCTGTTCTGAGGTGACCATCTCCAGATGTTCGAGTCGGTGCCCGCACCGGGCGACCGCGGGGGCGCCCGAGGATGCGACGACGGACTCGAACGCGTCGACGACTGCGGTGACGGCGGCGTCGCCGATCACGTGGAAGCCGGCCGTGATGCCCGCCTCCGTGCACGCCTGCAGGTGGGCCGCGATGGCGCTGGGGTCGAGGTAGGTGTTTCCGACACAGCCGGGCGCGTCGGCGTAGGGCTCCTGCAGCCACGCAGTGCGCGAGCCCAGTGCCCCGTCGACGAAGAGGTCACCCGCCAGGCCGCGGGCGCCGGTGCGGTCGATCAGTGCGCGTGCCTCGTCGGCCGTGGCGACCGCTTCGCCCCAGTAGCCGACGACCTCGACGCCGTGGTCGAGGACGCGGATCTCATCCCAGTCGTCGAGGCCGCCGATGTCGGGGCCCGCGCATTCGTGCACCGCGACGATGCCGTGCGCTGCCACTGCGTCGAGCGCGGCGGCATGCGCGTCGGCACGCTGTCGGGCGGTCAGACCGGCCCGGGCCGCGGCGCGGACCAGGTGGTGAGCGTCGCTGGTCAGCGGCCGCTGCGGGTCGTATCCGGTCGCGTCGGCCAGGCCCGGGCACAGCGTGCGCAGCGCGGTGGAGGCCGCCGCCGAGTGCACGTCGACCCTGGCGAGGTAGGCCGGCCGGTCCCCCACGACAGCGTCGATGTCATCGACTCGAGGCGGGGTGTGCTGCGGCCAGTCCGATTCGTCCCAGCCGTGGGCCCAGATCGGGCCGTCGGGGTAGCGGCGCGCGTGGTCTGCGAGCAACTGCAGGCAGTGCTGTAGCGAGGTGGCGGGCCGCAGGTCGAGCCCGGAGAACGTGAGCCCGGTGGCGGTGAGATGGATGTGACAGTCGACGAAGGCGGGCGCGACGAAGCCACCGTCGAGGTCGATGATCCGCGCGTCGGGAAACTGGCTACGGCCGACGTCGTCGCTGCCCAACCATGCGATCACACGGTCGCGCACGGCCAGCGCCGTGGCGTCGGGCATGGCGGGGCTGTGCACCCGCCCGTTGAGCAGAAGGGTCGTCACCTAGGGGAGGTTCTCACAGCCCGTCGGCGGGCGGACGCGGGCGCTCCACGGCGGGCGGGTCGACGTCGACCACGTCGACGACCTCACCGTCGATGTAGTCATTCCGCTTGGTAGCCGCTCCCCACCCCGCCATTCCCGCGGTGATCAGCGGCGCCCGGCGGGCGGCGAGCGCGGTCAGCAGCGGGCGCCCCGCGGCCCGCGTCGGTGGCAGCAGGAGCAGCGCCCCCGCGACCGAACTGGCCAGCCCGGGGATCGCGACGAGCACTGTGCCGAGCGCGACCAGGACACTGTCGGCGGCGGTGCCGTGCAGGGTCGCCGGGGTCAGGCCCGCACGCAACCTGCCGACGTGACGCCTGATCTGCGATCCGGCCAGCGCGAAACCCAGCACGAACGTCGTGAGCAGCAGCAGTAGCGTCCAGCCGATGCCGATCGTCGACACCAGAGCCACCACGACCGCGGTCTCGATGACCACATAGAGGACAAACAGCCGCATCGCCATACGTGGTAAACGTCCGGACGGCCGCGAGGGTTCCGTAGATTGGCGTCAGTGTGAAGGTGAGGTGCCGCGTAGTGCGGTGGTTGAATCCTTTTCACCTGGTGTCTGGCTCTTAGATTGGCTGCCGCCTTTGGTTGGCGTTCACGCGTTTTGCCGGCATCAGGTGTGAAGGACCGGCCGGCGTGACTTGATAGGAGCGTGGCACCGCCCCCAACTGAGGTATGTCCGCCGACCGGCCCAACCGTCACCTCTCAGTGAATGGAGGCAACCACCATGGTTGTTGTTGGAGCCGATGTACACAAGCGCACGCATACCTTCGTCGCCGTCGACGAGGTAGGCCGCAAGCTCGGCGAGAAGACCGTCAAGGCCCTCACCGGCGGGCATACCGAAGCGGTGATGTGGGCCCGTGAGCATTTCGGAACCGATGTCATCTGGGCGATCGAAGACTGCCGGCATCTGTCAGCGCGTCTAGAGCGCGACCTGTTCGCGTTGGGGCAGAAAGTGGTGCGGGTCCCGCCCAAGCTGATGGCCCAGACCCGGGCCTCGGCCCGCACCCGGGGTAAGTCCGATCCCATCGATGCGCTGGCAGTCGCTCGTGGTTTCCTGCGTGAGCCCGATCTGCCGGTAGCCGCTCATGACGAGGTGTCGCGTGAACTCAAGCTGTTGGTGGATCGACGCGAAGACCTTGTGGCACAACGCACTGCGACGATTAACCGGCTGCTGTGGCGGGTTCACGAGCTCGATCCCGCCCATGCCCCCAAGGCGCGCTCGTTGAATCTGGCCAAGCACCGCAGACTGCTCGGCGACTGGCTGCACACCCAAACCGGCATCGTCGCCGAGTTGGCCCGCGACGAGCTGGCCGACATCAGCCGCCTCACCGAGACCATCGACGGGTTGGCCAAACGGATCGGTGCCCGTGTCCGCCAGGTCGCCCCGGTGTTGCTGGCCATGCCGGGATGTGGCGAGCTGACCGCGGCCAAACTCGTCGGCGAAACCGCCGGGGTGACCCGATTCAAGAGCGAGGCGGCCTTCGCGCGTCACGCCGGGGTGGCCCCGGTGCCGGTATGGTCGGGCAACACCCGCGGACGAGTCCGTATGACCCGCTCGGGCAACCGCCAACTCAACACCGCCCTACACCGCATCGCCGTCACCCAAATCCGCCTCCAGGGCCTCGGACAGACCTATTACCGCCACCGCATCACCAACGGCGACTCCACACCCGAAGCCCTGCGCTGCCTCAAACGCCGCCTGGCCCGCGTCGTCTACGGCCACCTGCACACCGACCACAACAATCGTCAAAAGCCTTGCCAAGCGGCAGCGGCTTGACATAGGAGAAACGTGTGGCCACGATCAAGATCGATACGCCGGGCGGTCCCATCGACGCGCTGCTCTCAGCGCCGGCCGGCGAGGGCCCGTGGCCGGCGATCGTGGTCGTGCACGACGCGATCGGCTACGGACCGGACAACGCGGCGATATCGGCGCGCATCGCCGAGGCGGGCTACATCGCCATCACTCCCGACCTGTACTCGCGCGGTGGCAGGGCCCGCTGTATCACCCGGGTGTTTCGCGAACTGCTCAGCAAGCGGGGTCGCGCGCTCGACGACATCCTCGCCGCCCGCGACCATGTGCTGGGCCTTTCCGAGTGCACGGGCGCCGTCGGCATCGCCGGATTCTGCATGGGTGGGCAGTTCGCGCTGGTGATGTCGCCGAAGGGGTTCGGCGCGTCCGCACCGTTCTACGGCACCCCGCTGCCCCGCCGACTCGACGAGACGTTGACCGGGGCGTGCCCGATCGTCGCCAGCTTCGGCCGCCGCGACCCGATCGGCATCGGGGCGGCGGACCGGTTACGAAAAGTGGTTGCGGACAAGCAGATTCCCGCCGACATCAAGGTGTATCCGGATGCCGGGCACAGCTTCGCGAACAAGTTGCCGGGGCAGCCGCTGTTGCGGATCACCGGTTTCGGCTACAACGAGGCGGCGGCCAGCGACGCCTGGGCGCGGGTATTCGAGTTCTTCGGCGAACACCTGACGGCTACCCCGCGGGGTTGACCGCGGGCTTGATCTCGATGCCGATGTGGATCTTGTCGATGCCACCGCGGATGAGCGCCTGCGGGATCCACCACCACGCATGCCACCAGTAGCGCCGGGTGACCTTGTCGAAGACGCGGCGGGTCTCCTGTTTGGGCAGCACCCGGGCGACCGCTTCGACCGGGTCGCCTTTCGGCTTGCCCAGCGCCGTGGACTTTTGAATCGTCACCCGCGGGGTGTTGTTGATGCGCTTGGTCTTCCACGACCCGTCATCGGTGATGACGAGCAGCTTGTCGTCCTCGGGTGCACCCCAGATCGGGGTGGGCTTGGGCCTGCCGTCCTTGGTGAACGTGGTCAGCAGGATGTACTTCGAGCGGGCGACGTCGTCGAAGGTGTCGGCCATGGTCAACCCGGCTTGATCTCGATGGTCACGTTGTTCTTCATTCCCCCGCGCAGCTTCGAGAAAACGTTGAACGTCTTGCCCAGCAGGCCGTAGCGTTTGCCGATCGCGTCGTAGGTCGCGCCGTTGGCGGACTTGTCGAGAACCGCGGCGACGGCTTCGACCGCCTCCCCCTTGGGGTTGCCGCGCATGTCGCACGGCGCGATGGTCACCCGCGCGGTGTTGCGGATCCGCTTGACCTTCCACGAGGACTCCTGCGTGATGGCGATCAGCCCGTCGCCCTCGGGCACCGCCCAGATCGGCGTCGGCTTGGGTCTGCCGTCCTTGGTGAACGTGGTCAGCAGGATGTACTCGGACTTGGCGACATCGGCGAAGGTGGCAGACACCTCCCCAACCTAGCCCTCCAGGTCGCCTTCGGTCTCGAGCAGCACCTTGCGCAAACCGTCGAGCGTCGCCTGCTCCGGGGCCGCCCACATTCCGCGGTCGGCGGCCTCCAGCAACCGTTCGGCCATACCGTGCAGGGCCCACGGATTGGACTCGGTCATGAACTTGCGGTTCTCGTCGTCGAGCACGTATTCCGCCGACAGCCGCTCATACATCCAGTCGGCCATCACGCCTGCCGTGGCGTCGTAACCGAACAGGTAGTCGACCGTAGCGGCCATCTCGAACGCACCCTTGTAACCATGCCTGCGCATCGCGTTGATCCAACGCGGGTTGACCACGCGGGCGCGGAACACCCGGGTGGTCTCTTCGGACAGGGTGCGGGTTCGCACGGCATCGGGGCGGGTGTTGTCGCCGATGTAGGCGGCGGGGTCCTTCCCGGTCAGCGCACGAACGGTGGCGATCATGCCGCCGTGGTACTGGAAGTAGTCGTCGGAGTCGGCGATGTCGTGTTCGCGGGTGTCGGTGTTCTTGGCCGCCACCGCGATTCGGCGGTACTGCCGGCTCATGTCGTCGGCGGCCGGTGCGCCGTCCAGACCGCGGCCGTAGGCGAATCCGCCCCACGCCGTGTACACCTCGGCGAGGTCGGCGTCGTCGCGCCAGTTGCGGCTGTCGATCAGCTGCAGCAGCCCGGCACCGTATGTGCCCGGTTTCGAGCCGAAAATCCTAGTGGTGGAGCGACGCTCGTCGCCGTGCTCGGTCAGGTCGGCCTGGGCGTGCGCGCGGACGTAGTTGTCCTCGGCCGGTTCGTCGAGGCCGGCGACGAGGGCCACGGCGTCGTCGAGCATCGTGACGACGTGTGGGAAGGCGTCCCGGAAGAAACCGGAGATGCGCACGGTGACGTCGATGCGAGGCCGTCCGAGGTCGGCCAGCGCGATCGGTTCGAGATCGACGACCCGCCGCGACGCCTCGTCCCACACGGGTCGCACACCCAGCAGGGCGAGCACCTCCGCGATGTCGTCGCCGGAGGTGCGCATCGCCGATGTGCCCCACACCGACAGGCCAACCGAGCGCGGCCAGTCGCCGTAATCCTTGCGGTACCGATCCAGCAGCGAATCGGCCATCGCCACACCGGTTTCCCAGGCCAGCCGTGACGGCACCGCCTTGGGGTCGACCGAGTAGAAGTTCCGCCCGGTGGGCAGCACGTTGACCAGCCCCCGCAGCGGCGATCCCGACGGGCCGGCGGCGATGAAGCGACCGTCGAGCGCGCGAAGGATATGGGTGATCTCCTCCGCCGTGCCCGCGAGCCGCGGCACCACTTCGGTCGCGGCGAACCGAAGCACCGCGGCGGCGTCGGCGTTGTCGGTCAGCGTGTCGACCACCTCGGGGTTCCACCCCGAATCCTGCAGCGCAGCGACCAGTTTCCGGGCTTGTGCTTCGGCGGCGTCGACGGCGGCGCGTTCGTCGTTGCCGTCCTCGGCGAGGCCGAGCGCTTGGCGAAGGCCCGGCACCGTCTGCTCGCCGCCGAAGAGTTGGCGTGCCCGCAGCACCGCGAGCACCAGGTCCAGTTCGTCTTCGCCGCTTGGTGTTTGGCCGAGGATGTGCAACCCGTCGCGGATCTGGACGTCTTTGATCTCGCAGAGCCAGCCGTCGACGTGCAGGAGCATGTCGTCGAACGAGTCCTCTTCGGGCCTTTCCTCGAGACCGAGATCGTGGTCCATCTTCGCGGCGCGCATCAGCGTCCAGATCTGCTGACGGATCGCGGGCAGCTTGCCGGGGTCAAGCGCCGACACGTTGGCGTGCTCATCGAGCAGCTGCTCCAAACGCGCGATGTCACCGTAGGTTTCGGCGCGTGCCATGGGCGGGATCAGATGGTCGACGAGCGTGGCGTGGGCGCGACGCTTGGCCTGGGTGCCCTCACCGGGATCGTTGACCAGAAACGGGTAGATCAGCGGCAGATTGCCCAGCGCGGCATCGGATCCGCAGGCCGCCGACATGCCCAGCGTCTTTCCCGGCAGCCACTCCAGGTTGCCGTGCTTGCCGAGGTGCACGACCGCATCGGCGGCGAACACCGACTCGATCCACCGATACGCAGCCAGATAGTGGTGGCTCGGCGGCAGATCCGGATCGTGATAGATCGCGACCGGGTTCTCACCGAAACCGCGCGGCGGCTGCACCATCAACACGACGTTGCCCGCCTGCAGGGCTGCGATGACGATCTCACCGTCGGGGTCGGCGCTGCGGTCGACGAACATCTCTCCTGGCGGCGGACCCCAGTGTTCGACGATCGCGTCGGTGAGCTCGGCAGGCAGCGTGGCGAACCAGTCGCGATACTCCTTGGCCGACACCCGGATCGGGTTCCCCTCGACTTGACCTTCGGTAAGCCAGTCGGGGTCCTGGCCGCCGCGTTCGATCAGATTGTGAATGAGTGCGTCGCCGTCACCGGAGGCGATGATGGTGTCGAGGTCGCCGTCACCGTCGCCGATCCGGTAGCCGTGCTCGCGCATCGCGCGCAGCAGCGCGATCGCGCTGGCCGGCGTGTCGAGCCCGACGGCGTTGCCGATGCGGGCGTGCTTGGTCGGGTAGGCGGAGAACACCACCGCAATCCGCTTGTCCTGCACCGGGATTGCACGTAACCGCGCATGGCGGACGGCCAGCCCGGCGACCCGGGCGCACCGTTCACGATCGGGCACGTACGAGGTGAGGCCCTCGTCGTCGATCTCCTTGAACGAGAACGGAACCGTGATGATGCGCCCGTCGAACTCCGGCACGGCGACCTGGGTAGCGACGTCCAGCGGCGAGAGCCCGTCGTCGTTGTTCTGCCACTGCGCCCGTGGGCTCGTCAGGCACAGCCCCTGCAGGATCGGAACGTCCAGCGCCGCGAGGTGCGCGACGTTCCATGCGTCATCCGTGCCGCCGGCTGACACGCTCGACGGGGTGGCGCCGCCTGCCGCCAGCACCGTCGTGATCAGCGCGTCGGCCGTCCCGAGCAGTTCGAGCAGGTCCGCGTCGGCGGTGCGCAGCGACGCGCAGAACACGGGCAGCGCACGGCCACCGGCATCCTCGATCGCGTCGCACAGCGCGTCGACGTAGGCGGTGTTGCCGGCGAGATGTTGCGCGCGGTAATAGAGCACGGCGACCGTGGGTCCGTCGCCGCCGCCGTCGCGGGGCACGACGCCCCACAGCGGTGTGCTCTCGGGCGGTGAGAACCCGAAGCCGGTCATCAGCAGGGTGTCGCACAGGAACGCGTGCAGGTGACGCAGGTTCGTCACGCCGCCCTGAGCGAGATAGACGTGTGCCTGCAGCGCGACCCCCGCGGGCGTGGTCGAGCGACCCATCAACTCCGCGTCTGGTGACTGTTCGCCGCTGACCACGACGGTGGGCACGCCGCTGCCCACCACCTCGTCGATGCCGTCCTCCCAGGCGCGGTAGCCGCCGAGAATCCGCACCACCACGACATCCACGCCGCTCAGCAGTTCACCGAGTTCACCGTCGACCAGCCGGGACGGGTTGGCCCACCGGTAATTGGCGCCGCTGGACCGGGCGGTGATGAGGTCGGTGTCAGAGGTGGACAGCAGTAGTACGGCAGGTTCCGGCACCCCCCATTCCTACCCCACACGCTCACCCCCGTTTTCCGCGAGCGTGCGGGTCTGTCGACGACACGCCGCGTAGTGTGCGCACGCCACGCACCGTCGGCGGGCGCGAGCGTGCGGAACGTGCTGAATTCTCGCGGCGTGTCGTGTGCAGACGCGCACGCTCGCGCAAGAAGGGTGAGGTGTCTAGCGGCGGTTCCAGCGGCCGTAGGTGCTCTGCGGATAAGGCAGTCCGAGGGCGGCGATCAGTACGACCAGAATCGCACCGAACACGATGAGTTCGAACATCGTCGTTCCTTCCTGACGGGTTACTGCACACGCGTGCAGTAACCCGGAACTTACGACGTCAGCGGGTATTTGAGACCGACTTGTGTGGCACGGATCACTAGAGGTTCTAGTGTGACGGCCGTCACTTTTGCGCGGTGTGGATGGTGAAGTCCGACAGCACCGGCGAAGCCAGCAGCCGACGATGCCGAACGGGTTCCCAGGGGAACAGTTCCGGCAGACCGTTCTTGTCGAGATACCAGCTGTTGCAGCCGGTGGTCCAAACCGTCTGCGGCATAGCGGCTTTCATCTCCTCGTTGTAATCCTTGGTGGCGACGTCCGTAGGGGATGCGGCGATGATGTCGCCGTTACGGATGCGTTCGATCCACCACATCGCGTAGTCGGCCTGGTTCTCGGCGATGATCACCAACGACTGTTGTCCTATCGGAGAGTGCGGGCCCATCAGCATGAACAGGTTCGGGAATCCCGGCACCGCGACCGACCGGTAGGCCTGCGGCCCGTCTGCCCAGGCCTCGTTGAGTGACACTCCGTGCTCGCCGACGATCTCCATCGGACGCACGTAGGCGTGGGCGTCGAAGCCTGTGGCGACGACGAGCAGGTCCACCTCGTGCAGTGTCCCGTCCGCAGTGACGACACCTTTGGGCTCGATGTGGTCGATCGGATCGACGACGACGTCGACGCCCGGCCTCTGCACGGACTGGTAGTAGTGCCCGGCCGCGATGATGCGCTTGCACAGCGCCTGGTAGTTCGGCGTCAGTTTGCTCCGCAGTTCTGGGTCGCGCACCGAGAGGTTGAGATTCCACCGGCACATCGCCGACACCAGGCGGCGACGGAATCCCGGCGAAACCATGGCCTTGGCGAAGAAGTTCTCGTACACGGCCTGCCAGAAGCGGTAGCCGAGACGGCTCATCGCCGGGAAGCGTCGAAGTGCTGCTTTGGTGACCGGTGAGTAGCGCGGGTTCGGGAACGGGAAGACCCATTGCGCGGTGCGTTGGAAGATCGTCAGACCGCGGACGTTCCCGCCGAGCTCAGCGGTGATCTGGACACCGGTCGAGCCCGTCCCGATCAGCCCGATCCGCTTGTCCTGCAAGGACACCGAGTGGTCCCAGCACGATGAGTGAAACATCGGGCCCGCAAACGTGTCCAGGCCGCGAATGTCCGGATAGCGTGGCACGCGCAGGATTCCGGTGGCGGTGATGACGATGTCGAACGCTTCTGTGCCGCCGGTGGTGCTGACCCACCACGTGCCGTCGCGGTACTGCGCCGATGTCACCGCTGTGCCGAATCTGATGTGGGGTCGAATGTTGCGCTCGGTGGCGATCTGCATGAAGTAGGACTGCACCTCGCCACCCGGCGGCAGTAGCCGCGTCCATTCGGGATTGGACCGGAACGTATACGAGTAGAAGCGCGACGGCACGTCGCAGTGGAGTCCGGGATAGGTGTTGTCGCGCCAGGTGCCACCGACTTCGTCGGCCTGCTCGAAGATCGTGAAGGTGTCGATGCCCGCATCCTGGAGCCTGGCCGCCATGCAGATGCCCGACATGCCTGCGCCGACGATCGCGATACGCACTGCGCGTTTCTCTGCCATCGAACCCCCTCCGGCTACCGGAAGGGTACGCCTGACCAGCGTGGTTGTCGTGGCAATCGGGGCTACGGCACGGTGACGAAACCTTCGGCCACCATCCAGTCCCGCGCGACCTGGCTCGGGTCGCGGCCCTCCACGTCGACCTGCTTGTTCATCTCCATGATCGCCTCGTTGGTCAGTGCGGCCGTCACCGGTGCCGTTACCTCGGCGATCTGCGGATGTGCTTCGTAGAAGGCATGTTTCATGGTCACCGACGGGTTGTAGTGGGCGAAGAACTGCTTGTCGTCGACGAGTACCACGAGGTCGAGCGCGGAGATGCGGCCGTCGGTGGTGAACACCTCGCCGAAGTCGCACTGCGTACCGTCCGCGGTGGCCTGATAGATGATCCCGACCTGCAGTACCGGCGTCTGCGCCCGCGCCGGATCGAACCCGTAGGCCGCCGCCATTCCGGGAAAGCCGTCCTGGCGGGCCCGGAACTCGGTGTCCACGCACGTACGCGCGGCCGCCGGATCGCGCTTGACCAACTCGGCGTACTGGGAAAGCGTGCGCACACCGGTCCGCTCGACGACCGCCCTGCTGGCCGCCAGCGCGTAGGTGTCATCCATCGGTGCGGGCGGCAACCACACCATGTCGTTGCGGGCCAGGTCCTCGTCGCGGACGGCCTCGAACTGTCTGCGGCTGTCGGGAATCGGCTTCTCGTGGCCGAGGTAGTTGATCCATGCGTTGCCGGTGAACTCGTAGGCGACGTCGACCTGACCCGACAACTGGGCTTCCCGGGTGCTGCGTGAGCCCACGATGCCGGTGAGGTCACGCACGTCGGCACCGGCGGCGGTCAACGCGAACTCCAGGATGTATCCCAGGATCACCTGTTCGGTGTATTCCTTGGAGCCCACCGTGATTTGCACTCCTTCGAGTGCGGCGACGGGCTGGATGGAGCCCGGGCCCACCTTGAGCGGCACGGTGCTGCCCGCTCCCAGCCCGCACCCGGCGAGCAGCAGGCAGGCCAGCGCGGCGATCGAGCGGCGGATCATCGAAGGCCCTTGGGATTGAGGTAGAACTCGGCCAATCCGCCCATCCAGTCGACCAGCAGGGCGAGGCAGACCGCGAGCACGCTGCCGAGGATCAGGGTCACGTTGTCCTGCAACTTGTATCCGGTGTCGATCAGGATGCCCAGACCGCCGGCGTTGACGAGGAAGCTCAGTGTCGCGGTTCCCACGGCGAGCACCAACGACGTGCGCAGTCCGGCCAGGATGTACGGGATCGCCAGCGGCATCTCGACCCGCGTCAGCACCGAACGTCGCGACATGCCCTGTCCCAGTCCCGCATCCACCAGCGATCGGTCCACCTGATTGATGCCGAGGATGGTGCTGGCCAGCACGGGCAGCAGTGAGTACAGCGCGATCGGAAGGACGCCGATCCAGAACCCGGTCCTACCCGACCACAGGAACAGCAGCACGAGCAGCCCGATGGCCGGCGCAGCCTGGCCGATGTTGGCGACGCCCATGAACAACGGGCGCAACAGTTTTGCGCCGGGGCGGGTGACCAGTACCCCCAGCGGAACGCCGATGGCGAGCACGATCGCGGTCACCGCCACGGTGATCAACAGGTGCTGCCAGATCAGTGTGGCGATGTTGCCGGGGTTGATGTTCTCCTGCTGGGTGGCGGTCAGGTCGCGGTTGAACGCCCAGAAGATCACGGCGGCAGCGATGATCAGCACCAGGACCGGCTGGATGAGCAGTCGTGTGCGCTCGCCCGAATTGGCACCCGACGACTGAGCGGGATCCGCGACCGCGGTCATGGCTGTCCGTCCGTGTCCGCCTCTGCCGACGCCCTCAGCCAGGTGATCGTGTCGATCAGTGTGTCCAGGGTGACGACGCCCTCGTACCGGCTGCCGGCACCCACGACCACCGCCGACGCGTGCTGGTCGGCGAGGATCGCCTCGAGCGCGTCCTCGAGCGTGGAATGTGTGCTGACGACATCGAGCGGTTCGACGACATCGGCCAATGTCGTGGCGTGCGCGAGTTTGGCGCCCCGGACCCAGCTGACCGGCCGGTCGCGGTCGTCGAGCACAACGACCCAGTCGAACTCGCTGCCCGCCAACGTCTTCCGCACATCGTCGATCGAAGCCGTCTGGCGCACCGAGGGATGCGGCCGCAGCTCGACATCCTTGATCCGCGTCAGCCCCAGCTGGCGCAACGAGGCGCCGGAGCCGACGAAGCCGGCCACGGTGTCGTCGGCTGGGTTGGCCAGGATGTTCTGCGGCGTGTCGTACTGCAGCACCTTGGACTGGTTGCCCAGCACGGTGATCCGGTCACCGAGCTTGACGGCCTCACCGAAGTCATGGGTGACGAATACGATGGTCTTGCGCAATTCGCCCTGCAACCGCAGCAGTTCGTCCTGCAGCGTGCTGCGGGTGATCGGGTCGACGGCGCCGAAGGGTTCGTCCATCAGCAACACCGGAGGGTCCGCGGCCAACGCGCGCGCGACGCCCACACGTTGCTGCTGCCCACCGGACAGTTGGCGTGGATACCTGTCGGCGTACTGGCTCGGCTCCAGCCCGACCATGTCGAGCAGTTCGTCGACCCGTTCGGCGATGCGTGTGCGGTCCCAGCGCTGCAACCCGGGCACCAGGCCGACGTTCTGGCGGATCGTCATATGCGGGAACAGCCCGGCCTGCTGGATGGAGTAGCCGATCGAGCGGCGAAGTTCGGTCGGGCGGATCGACAACGCGTCCTTGTCGCCGATCATGATCGTGCCCGACGTCGGCTCCGACAACCGGTTGATCATCCGCATCATCGTGGTCTTCCCGCAGCCCGACGGGCCGACGAACACGACGATCTCGCCTGCGGGGATCTCGAGCGACACGTCGTCCACCGCAGGGCGGTCGGAGCCGGGATAGACCTTGGAGACGTGGTCGAGCAGGATGCGCACGCCGGTGCTACCGTTCGAGGCCGTGTCGTCCGGTGCGATGTGCTCTGCCTTCGAATGCCCTGTCATCGAATACCTTTCGACGTGGTGAGGCGGCCGATCAGGACGAGCACCGCATCGAGCGCGAGCGCGAAGATGACGATGAGCAGCGTCCCGGCCAGCGCCATCGGGACGGCCGTCGGGCTGCCCACCCGCGCCAACCCGGTGAAGATCAGGTTCCCCAGCCCCGGTCCTTTGACGTAGGCGGCGATCGCGAGCACGCCCATCGACATCTGCGTGCTGATCCGCATGGCCGACAGGATCGACGGCCACACCAGCCGCAGTTCCACCCGGGCCAAGGTGTCGAGCCTGCTCATCCCGATGCCCCGCGCCGCGTCGGTGAGCGCGGGGTCCACCGCGGTGAGCCCGACGATCGTGTTACGCACAATCGGAAGCAGTGAGTACAGCACCAGCGCCGTGATGCTGGGAACCACGCCGAGCCCGAACAACGGGATCAGCAGACCGAGCAGCGCGAACGCCGGGACGGTCATGATCACGCTGGATGTCGAGGTGGCGAGGTTGGCGGCCACCGGGTTGCGGTAGGTCAGCACACCGATCACCACGCCGACGATCGTCGCGATGAGCACACTCTGGACGACCGCGCTGACGTGCTGGTAGGAGTCGAACGCCAATTGCGCCTGGTGGGTCCAGATGTAGTCCCACAGTGCCCTCACGGCGGTGAGCTACCCGATCTTGATTGAGCCGAAACACCTGCCCTGTTCGATTCGCGCTGAGTCGAACGGTTTTCGTCACACGGTCCTGAGGCCAACCTGATCACTACGTTCATGCACCGTCTGGAGGTTCTCACGTGCCGTCATCGTTGCGGGTGGTCAAGCTCGGGGCTCACATCGGCGCCCGGATCGAAGGCGTCGACCTCAGCGCCGGGGTCGACGCGAGCACCGCGTCGGCGATCAACGCGGTGCTGCTCGAACACAAGGTGATCTTCTTCCGCGACCAGCACGGTTTGGACGACGACGGTCAGCTCGCCTTCGCGCAGGCGTTGGGCACCCCGACCGCCGCGCACCCGACGGTTACCTCGCGCGGGGACCGCTTCCTGCCCATCGATTCCCGCTACGACAAGGCCAACAGCTGGCACACCGACGTGACGTTCGTCGACCGGATCCCGAAAGCGTCCATCCTGCGCGCCATCACCCTGCCGCCGTACGGCGGCACGACGACATGGGCATCCACGGAGGCCGCCTACGACCGTCTGCCGGCGCCGTTGCGTGCGCTGGCCGAGAACCTGTGGGCCGTGCACACAAACCAGTACGACTACGCCACGCTGCACGACGAGCCGGGCGCGGCGCTCACCGCCGAACAGCGGTCATACCGCGATGAATTCGTCTCCGACTACTACCAGACCGAGCATCCCGTGGTCCGCGTGCATCCGGAGACCGGTCGGCGGGTGCTGCTGCTCGGCCACTTCGTCAAGAACTTCGTCGGGCTCGGATCGACCGAATCGGCCACCCTGTTCAACCTGCTCCAGGCACGAATCACGAAGCTGGAGCACACGATTCGATGGGACTGGCGACTCGGCGACGTCGCGCTGTGGGACAACCGCGCCACCCAGCACTACGCCGTCGCCGACTACGACGATCAGTACCGCCGGCTCAGCCGCATCACCCTGGCCGGGGACGTCCCGGTCGACATCTGGGGCCGGCCAAGCCGCGCCATCGTCGGTGACGCCTCGGCATATTCGGCCGTGGTGAAAGCCTCCGGCGGGCAGGCCCCGGCGCTGGCCAGCTGATCAGAGCCGGACGCACTCCCGAGACAGCAACGCTTCGTCGAGGTAGGCAAAGCGCTGTGGATAGTGGTTACGCGCGGGTTGGCGGCCGCTGTGGTGCCAGAGCCCGCGCACCGCATCCAGCGCCGAGGGCCAGTGCCGGTGCGTCGGTGACGGGAATCGGGCGGCCGCGGTGCCGAAGCGCACCTGCTCTTCGGTGATCAGCGTCGGTTCGGCCGTCGGCGCCGGACGTGTTGAAGAGTGTTCTGTCGACGGACGCCTCGTTCTGGTCAGTTCGGTCATGGCGACTCTCCCACCGTGCTCGCCCGGTCCACCTCGGACCTGGATGTTTGTGAAGTTAGGAGCCCGCGGTAGGCCACGCACGCGTAAGGCGCTACC
Source organism: Mycolicibacterium flavescens (assembly GCA_900637135.1). NCBI lineage: Bacteria > Bacillati > Actinomycetota > Actinomycetes > Mycobacteriales > Mycobacteriaceae > Mycobacterium > Mycolicibacterium flavescens. Next base: position 2,214,067 of record LR134353.1, on the reverse strand, counting down.
TGTGTTTGCGGGGACCACCCACGGACTACCGTGAACTCGTGGCCAGGACCCGCGACCAGGACGCCTGCCCCGGTGCGCTGCAGGTGCATCGGGCGGCTGACGGCGCGTTGGCGCGGATGCGCCTGCCGGGCGGGGTGATCACCGCCGCGCAGTTGGAGGCGCTGGCACGGGCGTCCACCGACTGGGGCGCGGGCACGTTGGAACTGACGTCGAGGGGCAACCTCCAGATCCGCGGCGTGACCGACACCGGGGCGGTCGCCGAGGCCGTGGCCGCGGCGGGACTACTCCCTTCGCCGACCCATGAGCGCGTGCGAAACATCGTCGCCTCGCCGCTGTCGGGTCGGGTGGGAACAGCCGCCGACATCCGTGGGCTGGTCACCGAACTCGACGACGCCATCCAGGCCGATCCGGAACTAGCCACGCTGCCCGGCCGCTTCCTGTTCGGCATCGACGACGGGCGCGGCGACATCTCCGGTCTCGCCCCCGACATCGGCCTGCACGGCGCGGCCGCCGACGCCGCGCTGTTGCTGGCCGGGCGCGACACCGGTGTCCGGGTGCCGATGCAGACGGCGGTGTCGACGATGGTCGACGTGGCCCGTCGCTTCGCTGCCACGCGCCAAAATGCTTGGCGTGTCAAGGAACTCAGCGAGACCGGTGCCCTGCTGGGCGGGCTGGTGCCGTCGGTGGAACCGGGTACGGTCTGGCCGGCGGTGACCCGGCCGCCCGTCGGTTGGCTCCAACAGCACGACGGCCGCATCGCGCTGGGTGCGGCGGTTCCTCTGGGAGTGCTGCCCGCCCGCACGGCGGAGTTTCTCGCCGCGATCGAGGCGCCGATGGTGATCACGCCGTGGCGCTCGATGCTGGTGTTCGACCTCGCCGAGGACGTCGCCGACGTCGCGTTGCGCGTGCTCGCCCCGTTGGGCCTGGTGTTCGACGAGAACTCGCCCTGGCTGTCGGTCAGCGCGTGCACGGGGCGCCCCGGCTGCGAGCACTCAATGGCCGACGTCCGCGCCGACGCCGCCGCCGCGGTGGCACAACCGGCCGCGGGCCACCGCCACTTCGTCGGATGCGACCGGGCCTGCGGCAGCCCGCCCACCGGTGAGGTGCTCGTGGCAACCGGAGACGGATACCGGACGCGCGACGCTCACCCGTAGGGTGATCGCGTGCTCGACTACATCCGCGACGCCGGGGAGATCTACCGACAGTCGTTCGCGACGATCCGCGACGAGGCGGACCTGTCGCGGTTTCCCGACGATGTCGCCCGAGTGGTCGTGCGGTTGATCCATACCTGTGGTCAGGTCGACGTCGCCGACCACGTCGCGTACCGCGATGACGTCGTCGCCAGAACCCACGCCGCGCTGAACGCCGGCGCCCCGGTGCTGTGTGACTCGTCGATGGTCGCCGCGGGGATCACCAGGTCGCGGCTGCCCGCCGACAACGAGGTGGTCTCGCTGGTGGCCGATCCGCGCGCCGCCGACCACGCCGCGCGCCTCGGCACCACCAGGTCCGCGGCGGCCGTCGATCTGTGGGCCGACCGGCTCGACGGCGCGGTGCTGGCGATCGGCAACGCACCGACCGCGTTGTTCCGGCTGCTGGAGCTGCTCGATGAGGGCGCCCCGACTCCCGCGGCGGTGCTCGGCGGCCCGGTCGGCTTCGTCGGCTCGGCGCAATCGAAACAGGAACTCATCGACCGCCCCCGCGGGATGTCCTTTCTGGTGGTGACCGGCCGTCGCGGCGGCAGCGCGATGGCCGCCGCGGCCGTGAATGCGATTGCGACGGAACAGGAATGAGGGGCAGGCTCTGGGGTGTCGGGCTGGGCCCCGGTGATCCGGAACTGGTGACCGTGAAGGCGGCACGAGTGATCGGCGAGGCCGACGTCGTGGCGTACCACAGCGCACGGCACGGCAAGAGCATCGCGCGCGGTATCGCCGAACCGTACCTGCGCCCGGGTCAGATCGAGGAGCACCTGGTCTATCCGGTCACCACCGAGACCACCGACCACCCCGGCGGCTACGCAGGCGCGATGGAGGACTTCTACCGCGAGGCCGCCGACCGCATCGCCGCCCACCTGGAGGCCGGCCGCAACGTGGCGCTGCTCGCCGAGGGCGACCCGCTGTTCTACAGCTCCTACATGCACATGCACACCCGGCTCACCGAACGGTTCGACGCGGTCATCGTGCCGGGGGTGACGTCGGTCAGCGCTGCGTCGGCGGCGGTCGCCACTCCCCTCGTCCAGGGTGACGAGGTGTTGACGATCCTGCCGGGCACGCTGCCCGCCGACGAGCTTCGACGCAGGCTCGCCGACACCGACGCGGCGGTGATGCTCAAACTCGGTCGGTCGTATCCGGCTGTGCGCGAGGCACTCTCGGCAACGGGTCGGTTGGGCGACGCGTTCTACGTCGAACGGGCCAGCACGCCGCAGCAGCGGGTGTTGGGCGCCGGCGAGGTCGACGACGCGACCGTTCCGTACTTCTCGCTGGCCCTGCTGCCGGGCCGACGCGATCGGGATGCGCCGACCGGAAGCGTCGCGGTGGTCGGACTGGGTCCGGGCAGCACCGACTGGATGACTCCCCAATGCCGTCGTGAACTCGCCGCGGCCACCGACCTCATCGGCTACGGCCCCTACCTCGACCGGGTGGGCAACCGCGCCGGCCAACGCAAGCATCCCAGCGACAACACCGACGAGCCCGCCCGCGCCCGACTCGCGTGCACGTTGGCCGAGCAGGGCCGCACGGTCGCGGTCGTGTCCTCCGGCGACCCGGGGGTTTTCGCGATGGCGACCGCGGTGCTCGAGGAGGCCAAGCAGTGGGCGGGTGTGTCGGTGCGGGTGATCCCGGCGATGACGGCGGCGCAGGCCGTCGCCAGCCGGGTCGGCGCGCCGCTGGGCCACGACTACGCGGTGATCTCGCTGTCGGACCGCCTCAAGCCGTGGGACGTGATCGAAGCCCGGCTGACCGCGGCCGCGGCGGCCGACCTGGTGCTGGCGATCTACAACCCGGCGTCCAAGACCCGCACCTGGCAGGTCGGCGCGATGCGCGACCTGCTGCTCAACCACCGCGATCCCGGCACCCCGGTGGTCATCGGCCGCGACGTGTCCGGTCCCCGGGAGGAGGTCAAGGTGGTGCGCCTGGCGGACCTGGACCCCGGCGACGTCGACATGCGGTGTCTGCTGATCGTCGGCTCCTCGCAGACCCAGTGGTACACCGATGACGGCGACCGGGTGTTCACCCCGCGCCGCTATCCGGAGTGAATCTGGGGGCCTACCCGGGTTGCGCGGTGACCTCGATGATCCCGTGAGCGCCACGTTCGGCGTCGACCATCGCGTGGGTGACGAACGGATAGCGCCCGGGCTGATCGAAGCTCAGCTCGACGAAACCGCCTTGGGCTGCTGACAATCCGAGGGCCTGCGCGCCGCCGGGGCCCGGCCGCAGCCGGTAGTCACCCTCGGACCACACGGTGTCGAATTGGCCGCCGACGACGTGAAAGGAACTGCCCCGGTTCGGCCCGGCCGCGAGTACCCAAATCCGCACTCGCTCGCCGATCCGCACGGTCAGCGGCGCGTGGTCGTACTGGTTGGCGTAACCGTTGAACACCACCAGGTCGGGCTTGTCGGCGGCGACCTTGGCGGCGTCGACCTCGCCGCCCTGCGGGCCGAGGTAGTACTCCGACTGCACGAGAAGGTATTCGCGGTCGACGGGCGCCAGGTCCGGCGGGACGATGACCACCGCGCCGAACATACCGTTGGCGATGTGCACCGACATCGGCATCGTCGAGCAGTGATACATCCACACACCGGCACGGCTCGCGGTGAACCGGTAGACCAGGCGTTCGCCGGGTTGGATGGTGCGCATCGGCACGTCCGGGGCGAGCGCCCCGGCATGGAAGTCGATCGAGTGCCCGATCGTGCTGTCGTTGACAAGGGTGACCTCGAAAACGTCGCCGACCTCGCCCCGCAGCGTCGGCCCGGGCGCCGTGCCGCCGAATGTCCACTGCCGCTGCGTGATTCCCGGCGACACTTCTCGCGTCGCTTCGGTCACCGCCAGGGTGACGCGGTGATCGGGCGTCGCGGCGGCCAAGGCCGCGTCCCGCGGCACGAAATCCGGGCCGGGTGTCGCCGCAAGACTGCGCGCGACGTCGTCACCGGCGATCGACGTCGCACTCACCTGGTCGTGGTGGCCGGCGTGCGCCTCGGCCCCCGTCGCGCGCACCGACATGGTCATCCCCATCTGCCGGTGCCCGGCCACCGAACACCAGCCGTCCATATCGGCGCCGATCACCCCGGCGTCGAGGACGGCGGTTTCCCCGACCGCGAGGCGCCCGGTGCTGGCCCCGTTGGCCAGGACCAGATCGTGACGGTCCGAACCGCTGTTGACGAGGGTGATCACCAGCCGGTTGCCCACGGGCACGTCGATGGTGTCGGGCACGTAGCGCATCCCCTCGACATGCACCTCGACCTCGGTGGTCTGTCCGGTGGCGGTCACCGATACCTGCGGCTCGTCGGCGATACCGACCGCGGCGGGGTCGGCGGCCACCGCGGCCGCGGCCGTCAACACCACGACGGCCAGCCCGGCCGCCGCGACGCCGAGCCGCTGTCGCACCGGCGGCCCCGACGGCGGCGGTCCCGGCGTCGACGGCGTATCGCGGAGCTTGCGTGCCCGCCACACCGCCCGCACCAGCAGCGGCAGGAACGCGGCGTAGGCGGTCAGCACCAACACCGACGCCGCCACCCGCAGCAGGCTCGGAGTCGGCAGTACGCACAGCAGCAGCGCGACGTTGGCGACGGCCAGCCGCCACGGTGCGCCGCGTTCCAGTTCGATTGTCGCCGCGATGGAGGCGGCGCGCCCGCCGACGACGATGGTGGTCAGGTACGACAGCGCACCGAGCAGAACCTGAACCAGGAACCCGGCGAGCATCGCCGCGGTGAGCGGATCGGCCCGGTCCAGCAGTGCGGACCATGTCGGTACGGTGGCGAAGGCGACCACGGCGTAGCTCAGTGAGCCCAGCAGCCACACCACCCCGCAGAGCACCGACAGCGTCGCGAAGTTGCCCGGCCGCTTGCGGCGGACCTCGTCGAGGTGGGGCCACAGCACGTAGCCGACCGAAACGAGGTAGGCCAGCGCGCCCGCGGCGCTCATCATCGGCGAGCCGGCCACCGCCGCCGACACCGCCACCACCAAACCTCCGACCAGCAGGGGCAGACCGCGCCGGGCGGCGACCTCGACTCCGTCCGCCATCCGGGTGCGCAGCATCGTCGGCCACAGGGTCACCAATGTGCCCAGCACCGTGAGCCCGATGAACCCGAACAGGTTGACCGCGGCGTGGGCCACGACGAACCGCGCGTGCAGGGCGCCGGGCAGCGTCGCGTTGGCCATCGCGACGCCGAGCCCAGCCCCGACCGAAAGCAGCGCTGCCGCAGCGACGTAATAGCGCACGGTGTCGCCGAAGCGCGAAGGCAGCGCGCTGCGCAGTTGCCGCACCAATGTGACGGCGTGGGTCAACGCGACGGCGGCGACCGCGACACCACCGGCCAGCACCACCGGCCAGAAGGAGACGGCCATGCCTGCCACCACCGCGACCGCGCCGACGTTGAAAACCGCGAGGGTCCAGGCCTGCCCGGACCTCGACGGGTCTTGTGGACGGCGCAGAAGCGCATCGGTGAAGTGTCGGCTCCAGATGAGGATCGCGTTGCCTGCCGCCCCCAGACCGAGCAGGTGGATCAGCAGCCAACTCGATATCGGCACCGACCTGTGAACCAGCGCAATCACGACAAGTGCTGTGAGCCAGGCGAATACGATCGCCCCGACCCGCAGATGCCACTGGGAGCGGTTCATACCGGCGTCCCGATCGTCTGCCGCGCGGCCGCGCGGACCGCGACGCCGACGAACGCGAGCACCGCCACGATGTTAAGGACGCCCCCGGCCTGCACCGCCCACTCGACGCCGCGCACGTCACCGATGACTATGCGCAACAACAGCGATGCGTGCAGCAGCATGACCGGCCCGTACATCGCCGGGGTGTACGGCAACGGACGTCGCAGCACTGCGGGCAGGATGACCGGTGCGTGGGCCATGATCATCGACAGCACGAACCCGAGCATCACCGCGTGCACGATCGCGTCGTATCCACCGCCCGAGCTCACCGCGCCGACGAGAAGCCACGCCAGGCCGGGAACCAATAGCCACGCGTAGCCGGCCAGCAAGCCCACCGCCATATAGCGTGTGAGGCCTGTGGTGTGGATGGTTCGCCTGGCGACGTCGAATCGAAACAGCCAGCATGCGACCCCGAGGACCGCCGCACCGAGAAGTGCGAAACCGACTGTCGGCCAGACTAATTGCGTCACCGCACCGATGACGAGTGTGACCGTTGCCGCGCCGAGCAGCATCTCGGCGCGGGTATCCGACAGCGCCACCCGCGCCAGTTCCAGGCGCTCCCCCGCGATGGTCAGGATGAGGAAGCCGGCCAGCCAGCCGAGCAGGTCCGGCGCGGGAAACCCGGCCGCCCACAGCAGCGCCGCTCCGGTCGCCAACACCGCACCCGCGGCCTGAACCAGCACCGCTGCATCCCAACTGCGCTGCCACAGCGGCACATACACCGCGACCAGTAGCGAGGCGCCAGCCAGAAGGGCGGTATCGGCGAAGAGTCGCGGGGCAGGGCTGACGAGAAGAATCGCCCCCAGCCCGGACAGCGCCGGGGCCAGATAGCACCACCACCGGCCCGATGCCACAGCGCGTTCCAGCGCGATCACGGTGCCGACGAACCCGAGCACGAGCACGATGCCGTGCACCTCGGCCAGCTGGACCGTCTCCACCGGGGCGGGCAGCCCGAGACGCAACAGCGCGGCGTCCAATCCGGCCAACAGCGCGAACCCTCCCGGTATCAGCAACACCGCCCGGAGCGGAATCCGACTCTCAGTCATGGCTTTTCACCACCGGATCGGGTAGGAACAGCCGACAGGCGCCGGGTTCGGCGAACGGGATCAGGTCCAGGCCCGGCCCGGTCGGCGCATCGACGCTGTGCAGCAACCCCTCGACGATGCCGAGGTGGACCTGGCAGACCACGCTCGGGTAGCGACGGGCGGCCTCGAGCAGCGGACAGCGCCGCAGCGCCACCCCACGCTGCGGCCCGTCGTCTTCGGGAGCAAAACCCAGCCGGGCCAGTGCATCGAGGACCGCCTGGCGCGGATCACTGTCGGTGCGGCCGATCTCCTCGGCTACCTCGCGGCCCCATTCGACGCCGGCCGCGCGGGCGTCGCGCTCGGGCTCGGCGCTGGTCCGGGCGATGTGCCCGGCCAGCGCCGTCGCGAGGCTGGCGTAGTCGCGGACCCGCAACGCGGGGTCCGCCGCCGAGGGCCGGTACAGCGCCGCCGGCCGGCCACGTCCGGCGGCGGGTTCGGTGGTGCGTTCGACGAGGCCGAGGTCGACGAGCGCATCCAGGTGCTCGCGCACCGTGTTCTGATGCAGCCCCAGTTCGAGGGCCGCGTCGACAGTCCGAACCGGAGCGTGCACCCGCACGTGCTCGAGCACCCTCAACCGCTGTCCCGACAACGGCACGGGACCGGTTGCGGACGGCACCGGCGAAGGCCCGAGAGGCGGTGCGCTATTTACCACGGAAATTATTGTAGTAAATTGCTAGCTGTAGGACCAGCACAGCCGAAAGGAATCCGTCATGACTGTCAACGGACTGATCGTCGCCACCACACCCGCGGACGCGGAGGCGGCCGAGACGGTGAAGACTCACCACGCTGAGCTGGCCGGACACCTCAAGACGCTGACCGAGGCGATGTTGTCGGCGGCCGAAGGCGGCGCCGGTTTCGAAGCGGCGCGCGCCGCGGCCACCGAATTTCTGACCGACGAGTTGCTACCGCACGCCGCAGCCGAGGAGGCCCGGCTGTATCCGGCCGCCGCCCACACCGACCGGGCCCGGCCGCTGATCGAGTCGATGATCGCCGCGCACCGAGTCATCGGCGGTCTGGTGGACCACGTCCGCACCGAACAGTCTCCCCTGCGTGCCGCGGCGGCCGGGCACGCGCTGCGGGTCGTGTTCGAGGCCCACCTCATCGACGAGAACGACCGGATCCTGCCGATCGTCGCCTCCGACCCGGAAATCTCGCTCGCAGACTCCCTCGACGGAATGCACGAACTGATCGGCGGGCACCACCATGCCGAGGGCGGCCACAGCTGCGGTTGCGGAGCCGACGCCGAGGAGCCCGTGCTCGACGTGCGCGAGGTGCCGCACTCGATCCGGCACGCCACGGTGTTCGGCGCGTTCGACGCGGTTCCGGTCGGGAGCGCGTTGGTGCTCGTGGCTCCCCACGACCCGGTGCCGCTGCTGCGCCAACTGCACGACCGCACCTCGGGCCGGATCTCGGTGGACTACCTCGAACGCGGGCCGGAGGCCTGGAAGCTGCGCCTTACCCGGCACTGACGCGTCGCGAGGGTGTTAATGTCCGGCGCGTGACATCCGTACTCGCCATTCCACGGGGGCCTAAAGATGTAACGCCCGCGTGGCTCGGATCAGTGCTGAGAACCGACGTCGACACGGTCGAGGTCACGCCGATCGGAACGGGCCAGACCGGCGCCACGTACCGAGTGTCGGCGACATACGGCGCGGACACCGACCTGCCCGCCTCGTTCGCGATCAAGCTGTCCGCGCAGGACGACGCGGTGCGGGAGCGGGTTGCGCTGGGATACCGATCCGAGGTCGAGTTCTACTCGCTGATCGCCGACCGGATGCGAATTCCCGTCCCGCGCAGTTTCCATCAGGACATCTCCGACGACGGCACCGACGTCGTCCTCCTGCTCTCGGATATGGCGCCCGCGGTGCAGGGCGACCAGATCGCCGGGTGCAGCCCAACCGAGGCGCGGCTGGCCGTCGAAGCGCTGGCCGGGCTGCACGGCCCGAGTTGGTGCGCGCCCGAATGGATGGACCTGTCCGCCATCGTCATGCCGAAACCCGGTGACGACGAAGCCGCCAAGGACATGGGCGATGTCTGCAAGATGGCCGCCGACATCGTCATCGACCGCCTCGGATCGTCGATCAGCCCCGAGGATCAGGAAACACTGTCCGCGGCAATGGCTTCGGTCACCGACTGGCTGAAGGCCGAACCGGACCGCTACGCACTCATGCATGGCGACTACCGGCTCGACAACATGTTGTTCGATCCCGACCACACCCGCATCACGGTGGTCGACTGGCAGACCATCGGCATCGGGCTACCGACGCGCGACCTCGCGTACTTCACCGCAACCAGCCTCGAACCGGCGGTGCGCGCGCAGATCGAGCGTGACCTCGTCGAGCGCTACCACCGTGCGCTGATCGGTTACGGCGTCGGTGATTACAATCTCGCCACCTGCTGGAACGACTACCGTCTTGGCGTCGTGCAGGCGCCGCTGCTCGTGGCGCTCGGTACAGCGTTCGCGACGTCGACCGAGCGAGGCGACGAGATGATGCTGGCGATGTTGAGCCGCGGCTGCCGGGCGATCCGCGAACTGGAGACCATGGAGCTCATCGCATCGTATCGGTAGGCCGACCGGTGAAGTAGGAAGTCGGTGCCCGCAGGCCGCGGATGATCGAGGCGGTTGCTGCTCCCAGCTTGCTCGACCGTGGCACTGCAGAATCCCCTGACTTCTTCTGGTATCTGAAGGATCCGGCGGGCAACTTCTCGGAGTACTACTCCTACATGGATACCGTTCCGGAAGACGAACTGTGGAGCCCAGAGGTGCTTCACGGCCTGCGGGGGCTCTACGCCTGGGGGCCGCCCCCTCCACCGTCGTTCCTCGAACCCGACGACCTCGCAGCCCTGATGATCGGTGCCCACTCTGCTGCGAGGCAGTGAGCCACCGCGCAAGAGCCCTGCAGTCAGTCGCTCGTCGGCGCCTTCCGAATCGCCGTGACCCATTCGACCGCCTCATCCGCCGTGGCGACGCTGGTCACCCCCGCGGGCAGCGGTGGCCGGTCCACCATCACCACCGCGACCCCCAGCGCGGCGGCGGCGTCCAGCTTGGGCCGCGTCATCGACCCGCCGCTGTTCTTGGTGACCAGCGCGTCGATGCGATGCTCACGCAGCAGCGCCAGCTCCTCGTCGTAGCGGTACGGCCCGCGCGACAGCAGGACCTGATGCCGCGACGGCAGGTCCCCGACATCGGGTGGGGTGACGGCACGGATAAGGAACCACGCGTCGACGCTCCCGAACGCCGCGGCGCCGGATCGCCCGGTGGTCAGAAAGACCCGCTGAAACCCCTCGGCGGCAACGACCTTCGCGGCCTCGCGATCGTCATTGACGACGATCGCGTCACCGGCCGGCCAGGCGGGTCGCGCCACCACCAGGTGCGGCAACTCCAGTTCGGCGCAGACGGCGGCGGCGTGGGCGGTCATCGTGGCGGCGTACGGGTGCGTGGCGTCCACGACGGCGTCGACCTGTTCGCCGCGCAGCCACTGCCGCAGGCCCTCGACGCCACCGAACCCGCCGATGCGCACGTCGCCGACCGGCAGCGCGGGGTCGGGCACCCGTCCGGCGAGGGAGCTGATCACCTCGACGTCGGGGTGCAGCCGCGCGGCGAGTGCACGCGCCTCCGATGTGCCGCCCAACAACAGGATTCGCATCAGTGTCGTCCCCGCCGTATCCGCCCCGACGAGTACAGGTAGCTGTCGGCGAACCCCTCGGCCGTCAGCACGTCGCCGACGACGATGACCGCGGTGCGGGTGATGCCCGCCGCCTTCGTCTGCTCCGCGAGATTCTCGAGCCTGCAGCGCACCACCTGCTGCTGGGGCCACGACGCGAACGCGACCACCGCACAGGGCGTTTCGGGCCGGTAACCACCGGCCAGCAGGTCCGCGGCGATCGTATCGATCTGCGCGGCCGCCAGGTGCAACACCAGTGTGGCGCCCGGCGCCGATAGTGTCTGCAGGTCCTCCCCCGGCGGCATCGCAGTCGACAGGGTGGCCACCCGGGTCAGTGTGACCGTCTGCGCGACACCGGGAACCGTGAGCTCGCGGCCCAGTGCGGCCGCAGCCGCGGCGAATGCCGGTACACCGGGCACGATTTCGTAGTCGATGTCGATTTCGTCGAGGCGGCGGCACTGTTCGGCCAGGGCACTGTAGATCGAGGGATCGCCGGAGTGCAGCCGCGCCACATCGAGATTCGCGGCGTGGGCGTCGGCGAGTTCGGTGATGATCTGGTCGAGTGTCAACGGCCCGGTGTCGACGACGCGCGCGTTCGGCGGGCACAGCGCGAGCAGATCCTCGGGCATGATCGAGCCGGCATAGAGGCAGACCGGGCAGCGCTGCAGCAGTCGCTGTCCCCGAACGGTGATCAGGTCGGCAGCACCGGGGCCGGCGCCGATGAAGTAGACGGTCATCGTTTGGTCACCGTCCACTGGGTGATGGGCATGGCAGGGCGCCAGCCGGTGAAGCCGCCGAGCGGCTCTCCGCGGTGGTACTCGAAGCGCCGCAGCTCCCCGCCGCGACGTGAATACCACTGAGCAACAAGAGATTCGGATTCGACCGTGACGGCGTTCGCGACGAGCCTGCCGCCGGACGGCAACCGCTCGAAGCACGCCTCCAACAGGCCGGGTTGGGTGATGCCGCCGCCGATGAAGACGGCGTCGGGCGCCGGTACGGAGTCGAAAGAACCGGGCGCATTGCCCTGCACCTCGACGCGCGCACCGAACGCAACGCTGTTCTCGGTGATGCGTTTGCGGCGTTGCTCGTCGCGTTCGAACGCCACCGCGCGGCAACCCGGCCCGCTACGACACCATTCGATCGCGATGCTGCCCGATCCGGCTCCGACGTCCCAGAGCATTTCGCCGGGCCGCGGCGCCAGGGCGGCCAGCGTCACCGCGCGCACCGGTTGTTTGGTGATCTGACCGTCGTTGGCGAACATGTCGTCGGGCAGCACCCCGAGCCGCCGCTCGTCGGGCAGGTAGCGCACCGCGACCACGTTGAGGTCGTCGACGTCACCGGGAGGCCGCGCCGCCCATTCCCGTGCTGTGGCGGTCCGGCGCCGCTCGGCTGGTCCGCCCAGTTGCTCGAGCACGCTGACCTCGGAATCGCCGCGGCCGGTGTCGGTCAGCAGACGCGCCAACGCCGCGGGAGTGGAACGGTCGCGCGACATCACGACCGCCTGCCCGCCGCGGCGCACCGCGATGTGCGGGTCAGCCGACACCAGGCTGATGACCTCGGTGTCCTGCACCGCCCAGCCCACCCGCGAGCAGGCCAGGGTCACCGACGACACGTGCGGCAGCACCGCCACCCGGTGCGCGCCGTACAGCCGGATCAGCGAGTTGCCGACGCCATGCAGCAGCGGGTCGCCGCTGGCCACCACGTGCACGTCGCCCTCGGCCCCGTCGAGCAGCGTGCGCAGGGCGGGCAGCATCGGTGACGGCCACTCCCGCCGCGGCGCGGTGACGGTGTCGTCGAGTAGCTCCAGTTGGCGCCGCGAGCCGCAAATCACGATGGCTCTTGCGAGTTCGGCCTTTGCGACCGGCGACAGTCCGGGCATTCCGTCGGCGCCGATGCCGACGACGACGATCACCGCGGTAACCTCCGCCACACGAACCGCGGCGTCATCCGGAACGCCGCCGCCAGCACGGCCAGCGGCGCGGGTACCCACACCGTGGCGCGGCCCTTACGCAGCGCACGCACGGTGGCGTCGGCGACCCGCCCGGGCGTGCTGGACAGCGGCGCCGGTGCCATGCCCTCGGTCATCCGCCCGATCACGAAACCCGGCCGAACCACGAGCAGGTGCACCCCCGAGCCGTGCAGGGCGTCGGCGAGCCCGCTGCAGAACCCGTCCAGCCCCGCCTTCGCGGACCCGTAGACGTAGTTGGCGCGTCGCACCCGGACGCCGGCCACCGACGAGAACGCGACAATGGCCCCGGCGCCCGCGCCGCGCATCGTCGCGGCCAGCACGGTCAACAGGCTGACCTGGGCGACGAAGTCGGTGTGCACGATCGCCGCGGCGTGCGCGGGATCCTTCTCCGCCAGGGCCTGATCGCCGAGGATGCCGAAGGCGAGCACCGCGGTGTCGACCGGGCCGTGTTCGGCGACGATGGAGTCGACGAGCGGTCCGTGGGAGTCCAGGTCGTCGGCGTCGAACTCGCGCACGTGCACGGTGACGGCGCCGGCCGCGCGGACGGCGGACACCTCCGCGGCCAGCTCGTTGGAGCGGCGCGCCGCCAGCAGCACCACCGCTCCGGGTGCCAGGCGCGTGGCCACCTCGAGGCCGATCTCGCTGCGCCCGCCGAAGACCACGACCAAGGGCGGACGAGAGTCAGCCGTGTCTGTCATGGCTGCGATTATGTCCTGCGCTACGGTGAAGCCCGATGGCCCAGTCCAGCCGCCGGGCGACCACCCGGCTCACCACCGACGCGCTCGCGTTCTTGTCCGAGCGTCATCTCGCCATGCTGACGACCCTGCGTTCGGACAACTCGCCGCATGTCGTCGCCGTCGGTTTCACCTTCGACCCGGCGACCCACATCGCCCGCGTCATCACCAGCGGCGGGTCCCAGAAGGCCGTGAACGCCGAGCGCCAAGGCGTCGCGGTGCTGAGCCAGGTCGACGGTGCGCGGTGGTTGTCGCTCGAGGGCAAGGCCAAGGTCAACACCGATCCCGACGCCGTCCGCGACGCCGAATTGCGCTACGCACAGCGCTACCGCACGCCGCGGGTCAACCCGAAACGCGTTGTGATCGAGGTCCGTGTCGAGCGGGTGCTGGGCTCCTCGGACCTGCTGGACCGGGTCGCCGACTAAACCGCGGCTCAGCCGACGGGCACGACCACCAACTCGTGCGGCCGGTTGTTCACCGGCTCCGCGCCGTCGGCGGTGACGACCACGATGTCCTCGATGCGCGCGCCCCACTCGCCGGGAAAGTAGATGCCCGGCTCGACGGAGAACGCCATGCCCTCCTCGAGGGTCAGCGTGTTGCCGGCGACGATGTAGGGCTCCTCGTGCACCGACAGTCCGATGCCGTGGCCGGTGCGGTGCACGAACGCGTCGGCCAGGCCCTCGGCGGCCAGCACGTCGCGGGCGGCGGCGTCGACCTGTTCGGCGGTGACGCCGGGCCGGACCGCATCGACCGCGGCGCGCTGGGCGCGCTGCAGCACCGCGTAGCGACGGGCGATGTCGGCGTCCGGTTCGCCGATGCTGTAGGTCCGGGTGGAATCGGAGTTGTAGCCGGGCTCGTACGGTCCGCCGATGTCGACGACCACGATGTCACCGGCGAGCAGTTCGCGGTCCGAACACTCGTGGTGCGGGTCGGCACCGTGCGGCCCTGAACCGACGATGATGAATGCGACCTCCGAATGTCCCTCGGCGACAATGGCTTCGGCGATATCGGCGGCGACGTCGGCTTCAGTGCGGCCGGGCACCAGGAAGTCGGGCACCCTGGCGTGCACCCGGTCGATGGCCGCACCCGCCTTGCGCAGCGCGTCGATCTCGGCCGGATCCTTGATCATCCGCAGCCGGCGCAGCACGTCGGTGGCCAGCACCGGCACCGCGCCGAGGACCTCGGCGAGAGGAAGCAGGTGCAGGGCGGGCATGGAATCGGTCACGGCGCTCTTCACCGTCCCCCCGCCGAGCGCCTCGCCCACGAGCGCGTACGGGTCGTCACCGTCGACCCAGTCGCGCACCGTCAAGCCGAGTTCAGGCACCGCCGACTCCTTGAGCGCCGCCAACTCCAGCCGGGGCACCACGATGGTCGCCTCGCCGTCAGCCGGCAGCACCAGCGCGGTGAGCCGCTCAAAGGTCTGCGCGCGCGAACCGACCAGATAGCGCAGGTCGTAGCCCGGCGTGATGACCAGGCCCGCCAGGCCGGCATCGGCGGCGGCCGACGCGGCGGCACGCAGCCGGGAGGCGTAGACATCGGTGCTGAATCGGTTGGCCGTCATGGGATTCAGGCTAATCCGCGCCCGCATCGGTGGCGACCGCGCTCGTCGGTCGCGCTACTGTCAGTGACCGTGGCCGCTCCCCTCGTCCTGCTCGACGGCGCCAGCATGTGGTTTCGCTCCTACTTCGGGGTGCCCAACTCGATCACCGCGCCCGACGGCCGCCCCGTGAACGCGCTGCGCGGCTTCCTGGACGCGATGGCCACGGTGATCACCCGGGAGCGCCCCGGCCGGCTCGTGGTGTGCCGCGACGACGACTGGCGACCGCAATGGCGCGTCGACCTCATTCCGTCCTACAAGGCGCACCGCGTGCTCGAGGAGAACCCCGAGGGCGAGCCCGACGTCGAGGAGGTGCCCGACGAGCTCACCCCGCAGGTGGACATGATCTTCGAGATCCTCGACGCGTTCGGCATCCCGACCGCGGGCGCTGCGGAGTGCGAAGCCGACGACGTGCTGGGCACGCTGGCCGCGCGTGAGAAGCGCGATCCCGTCGTGGTGGTCAGCGGCGATCGCGACCTGCTGCAGTTGGTGCGCGACGAACCGGTCTCCGTGCGGGTGCTCTACCTGGGCCGCGGCCTGGCCAAGGCCACCAAATGGGGTCCGAAGGAAGTGGCCGAGACGTACGGGGTTCCGGTGGATAGGGCGGGCCCGGCGTACGCCGAACTGGCACTGCTGCGCGGCGATCCGAGCGACGGCCTGCCCGGCGTGCCCGGTATCGGAGAGAAGACAGCCGCAACGCTGCTGGCACAGCACGGCTCGCTGGAGAACATCCTCGCCGCGGCCAACGACCCGAAGTCGAAGATGAGCAAGGCGTACCGAACCAAGCTGCTCAAGGCCGCCGACTACATCGAGGCGGCGGCCCCGGTGGTCAAGGTGGCCACCGACGCCGACCTGGACTGGTCGACCCCGAGCGACACGCTGCCGCTGTCCGCCGAGCATCCCCGCAAGGTCGTCACACTCGCCGAAACCTACGGCGTCACGTCATCGATCGGGCGGCTGCAGAAGGCCCTCGACGGGCTCGACGGCTAGCGACGACCAGGGTTACTTGGGCCTGCCGACCTCGTAGGTGCCCTCGTCGTCCTGGAAGGTCACCGTCACCTGGCGCTTGGTGCCGTCGATGCTGACCTCGCAGTTGAAGGTGCCGCCCTTCTCGACGGTCGGATTCTGGCCGTCATTGCACTTGACGTCCTTGACGTTGGTGGCGCCGTACCCGTTGGCCTCGTCGGTGAGAATCTGCTGCACCCCGGACTGCGCGGCGTCGATGTCGAGCTTGGTGGTGACGAAGAAACCCGGCTTCCAGAAGCCCAGCACCAGCACGACCGCGACGATGACCGCCGCCAGCAGGCCGATCACGCCGCCGATCACGGCCAGCGAGCGCTTCGAACCATCCTCCGAACCCGGTTGGCCGTACTGCGGGTACTGGCCGAACTGACCCGGCTGCTGGCCGTACTGGCCCGGTTGCTGTCCGTACTGGCCGGTCTGGTCAGCGTACTGGCCGGGTTGCTGCTGGTAGCCCGGCTGACCGGGCTGCGCGTATGGCTGCCCGTAGTGCGGTTGGCCGTACTGCCCCGGCTGTTGATACGCCTGCGGGGTGTACTCGCTGGGCTGCTGTCCGTACTGTTCGCCACCCGGGTACTGCTGCGGCGGCTGATACGCCGGCTGCTGGTACTGCGGGTACTGCTGCTGGCCCTGCGACGGGTCGTAGGCAGGCGGCTGCCAGCTGGGCGCCGCCTGGGTCGCGTCGCCGCCCTGGGGCTGCCACGGCTGGTTGGCCGATGGATCGCTGGACGGCTGGTCCGAAGGCTGTTCCGGCTGCTGGCCTGGCCACGACTGCGTCGGATCAGATCCCTGCGGTCCGCTCATATCACTCCTTGTTCACCCGCGGCCGAGCCGCGGATACCTCGGCGTCTTGCCCCCGACACATTACCCCGCATCAACAGCGACGACGCCGCGTCGAACGTCGTTTATCGCGCGTTTCGCGGCGCTCCGCAACGCGGCGCTGGGTGCGGCGTTGCGCACCTGGTCGAGCAGGTCGAGGACCTGTCGGCACCACCGGACGAAATCACCCGCCGACAGCGGTGATCCGCTGCCTGTGGCATCCGAGGCGGCCAGGGCGCTGGTCAGGTCGCCGGTGGTGGCCCACCGGAAAATCGCGGCGACGAACCCGTCGTCGGGTTCGCGGCTGCCGGTGATGCGGTGGCGCTGTTCGTCGGCGCGCAACTCGGTCCACAGCCGCTGCGTCTGGTTGAGGGCGCGACGCAGTCTGCCGGTCGGGATGTCGGAGCCTTCGCGAGCGCCCGGCGTGTCACCGCGCGCTTCGTAGAGCACCGCGGACACGACGCCCGCCAGCTCGGCGGCGTCGAGTCCCTCCCAGATGCCGGTGCGCAGCGCCTCGGCCACCAGCAGGTCACTTTCGCTGTAGATGCGGGCCAGCAGGCGGCCGTCGTCGGTCACCTTGGGGTCGTCCGCGGCGCCGCTGATGAATCCGCGCTCGGTCAGCAGCACCACGATCCGGTCGAACGTGCGCGCCAGCGAGTTGGTCGCCGCGGCCACCTTCTGCCGGATCTGGTCGTTGTCGCGTTCGATGCGCAGGTACCGCTCGGCCAGCCGCGCCTTCTCCTCCCGGTCTGGACGGTGGTGAACCGGGTGCGCGCGCAATTGCTCGCGCAGCGCGACCAATTCGGGGTCGATGTCGCGTTCGGCCGCGGCGCTCCCGCTGCGCTTGCCTTTTCTCGACGGCACGTCGAGGCGTTCGGCCGCCGAGTTGAGCGCCGAGGCGAGGTCGCGCCGGGCTCGCGGGTTGCGGTGCTCGACGCGTTTGGGCAACGGCATGGTGCCCAGCGGGGCAGACGTTCCCGCGTAGTCGGCCGACGAGATCCGCCCCGCCCAGCGGTGTTCGGTCAACACCAGCGGGCGCGGATCCTCGTCATCGCGGGCCGGTTCGAGCACGACGGCCAAGCCTCCGCGGCGACCGTGGGTAATGGTGATGATGTCGCCGCGGCGCAGCGAGGCCAGCGCCTCGTTGGCGGCCCTGCGCCGCTGCAGCCGCGAGGCCCGCGACTGCGCGCGTTCGCGTTCGGAGATCTGCATCCGCAGCCGGACGTAGTCGAGGATCGCCTCGTCGCCCAGTTCGGCGCTGATCTCGGTGAGCATCCGCTCACCGCGCTCGATACCGCGGCGCAACCCCACCACCGAGCGGTCGGCCTGGTACTGCGCGAACGAACTCTCCAGCAGTTTGTGCGCCTGGGCCGGGCCCATCTGCCGGACGAGGTTGATGGTCATGTTGTACGACGGCGCAAACGAACTGCGCAGCGGGAACGTTCGGGTCGACGCCAACCCGGCGACCTCTGCCGGTTCGACATCCGGGGTCCACAGCACCACGGCGTGGCCCTCGACGTCGATGCCGCGGCGGCCCGCCCGCCCGGTCAGCTGCGTGTACTCGCCGGGGGTCAACGGCACGTGCTGTTCGCCGTTGAATTTCACCAGCCGCTCCAGCACCACCGTGCGTGCGGGCATGTTGATTCCCAAAGCCAGTGTCTCGGTGGCGAATACCGCCTTCACGAGCCCGGCGGAGAACAGCTCCTCCACGGTGTGGCGGAACACCGGCAGCATGCCGGCGTGGTGGGCGGCCAGCCCGCGCAGCAGGCCTTCGCGCCACTCGTGATAGTCGAGGACGATCAGGTCGGACTCGGGCAGATCCCCGCAGCGGCGGTCGACGACCTCGGCGATGCGGGCGCGTTCCTCGTCGGTGGTCAGCCGCAGCGACGACCGCAGGCACTGCTTGACGGCGGCGTCGCATCCCGCGCGCGAGAAGATGAAGGTGATTGCGGGCAGTAACTCTTCGCGGTCCAGCGTGGCGATCACCTCGGGCCGCGACGGGGGCCGGTACATAGTCGGCCTGCCCCGGTTGCGGCCGCGACCGCGCGGCTGCCAGTCGGACAGCCGATCCGCTTCGCGCCGATGTGCGATGTGCCGCAACAACTCCGGATCGACGAGTAGCTCCCGGTTGGGTTTCGTGGTGCCGCGGGCCGCCCGGGTGGCGCGGTAGTCGAACAGGTCGAACAGCCGCTTGCCGACCAGGACGTGCTGCCACAGCGGGACCGGACGGTGTTCGTCGACGATGACCGCGGTGTCCCCGCGCACGGTCTGGATCCAGCCGCCGAACTCCTCGGCGTTGCTGACCGTCGCCGACAGGCTCACCAGCCGCACCTCGTCGGGCAGGTGCAGGATGACCTCTTCCCACACCGCGCCGCGCATGCGGTCCGCCAGGAAGTGCACCTCATCCATCACGACATACGAAAGACCGTGCAGCGTCGAGGAATTCGCATAGAGCATGTTGCGAAGAACCTCGGTCGTCATGACCACCACATCGGCGTCACCGTTGACCGACTGATCACCGGTGAGCAGTCCGATCTTCTCCGGGCCGTAACGCAGCACTAGGTCGTTGTGCTTCTGGTTGCTCAACGCCTTGATCGGCGTCGTGTAGAAGCACTTTCCGCCGGCCGCCAGCGCGAGGTGCACGGCGAACTCCCCCACCACCGTCTTGCCCGCGCCGGTGGGTGCGCACACTAGCACACCGTGCCCGATCTCCAGTGCCTCGCAGGATCGGCGTTGAAAGTCGTCGAGTACAAACGTCAACTGTTCGGTGAAACGGGCCAGCTCGCAGCCCAATTCACTAGGTGGCGTCGTCATCGACCACATGTCGTGCGGACGTCGGCACGGTGCTGGACGCTTCGATGGGTTCGGCGGGTTCGATCGGCGCGGCCGCGTCGTCGGAGATGTCTTCGAGCGCGGCCCGACGCGCCTTGCGTCGGTCGTGCAGCCGCGCGATCTGTATCGCGAACTCGAGCAGCACCGTCAGGGCGAGAGCCAGTGCCAGCATCGAGAACGGATCCGATCCCGGGGTGAACAGCGCGGCGAACACGAACAGCGCGAAAATCAGGCCGCGGCGCCACGCTTTGAGCCGCTCATAGGTCAGCACTCCGACCGCGTTGAGCATCACGATCAGCAGCGGGAACTCGAAGCTGAAACCGAACACCAGCAGCAGGTTGATCAAGAAGCCGAAGTACTGATCGCCGGACAGCGCGGTGATCTGCACGTCGCTGCCGACGGTCAGCAAGAAGCCCAGCGCGGTGGCCAACACCACGTAGGCCAGCACCGCCCCCGCCACGAACAGCGTGGCGCCGACGGTGACGAACGCGACCGCGAACCGGCGCTCCTTCTTGTACAGCCCGGGCGTGATGAACGCCCACATCTGATACAGCCACACCGGGCAGGCCAGCACGATGCCCGCGGTCAGCGCGACCTTCAGCCGCAACATGAATTGGTCGAAGGGTGCGGTGGCGAGCAGGCGGCACTCGTCGTCCGGCGCGATCGTCGCCCGCGACGAGGCGGGCAGATCGCAGTACGGGCCGCGCAGCCAGTCCCCGAGGCTGGGCAGCCCGAACACGCCGTTGCTGTACCAGAGGAAGCCCAGGATCGTGGTGAGGACGACGGCGGCCGCCGAGATCAGCAGCCGGGTGCGCAGCTCCTGCAGGTGCTCGACCAGCGACATCGTGCCATCGGGGTTGACCCGCGAGCGCCGTCGGCGAGGATCGAGCTTCTTGAAGAGTCCTGGGGTCTGCACGGCATGCCTACTGACGCGGCAGCGTGGCCGCGATCAATCGATTCTCGGCGTTCAGGCCGGACGTTTGTCCGATGGATGCTCGGGCTCCGGAGCCGCAGCGTTGTCAACGCGCTCCGAGGCGATCGGAGTAGCCGGCGGCGTATCCGACTTGGAATCGGCCTGCATCTCCTTGATCTCCGACTTGAAGATCCGCATCGACTTGCCGAGCGAGCGTGCCGCGTCCGGGAGCTTCTTGGCACCGAAGAGCAGCACGAATACGGCGATAACGATCACCCAGTGCCAGGGTTGTAGACCGCCCATTTAGGTCACCTCCAGACGTCGCGGCCAGTCTACCGTCACTCGGCCTCCGCGCCGTAGGCGCGCAGCGCGGCGTGCGCCGATTCCCGCACCCTCTCGGCCAACTGGGCGGGTTCGAGGACCCGCACCGCCGACCCGAAACCGAGCACGAAGCGGGCCATCCAGTCGTCGGAGGCGTAGGTCATCGCGGCCTCCCAACCGGCGCCGTCGGGCAGTTCCCGGCTGACCCGCAGCGGGTAGTAGTCGAACATCCACGCCGCCGACCGGTCGATCAGCAGAAGTGCTGAGGGCAGGGAGGGGTCCGCGTCGAACAGCGAGGTGTCCGGTTCGGCCTGCACCGCCGGCGGTGGCGGCGACGAGGGCTCGTCGAGCACCTGCGCGTCGACGATGCGGTCGAAACGGAACAGCCGCACCCCCTCGGCGGTGCGGCACCACGCCTCCAGGTAGCTGTGGTCGCCGACCAGCACCACACGGATCGGGTCGACGATGCGGCTGGTCAGCATGTCGTGCGACGCCGAGTAGTACTCGATGGACAAGGCGTGTCCGTCGCGCACCGCCTCCCGCACCGCCGCGGCCGCGTCGCTCTCGATCGGCGCGGGCTCGTCGACCGCGGCACCGTCCTGGCCCACCGTGCCCGCGGCGGACTCGATCTTCGCGATCGCACTGCGCGCAGCCTCCGGGTCCACCATGCCGGGCACCTCGGCCAGCGCGCGCAGGGCCACCAGCACGCCCGTCGCCTCCGGCGATGTCAGCCGCAGCGGGTGGTCGATACCCGCGGTGAACGTCACTTCGATTGTGTCGCCGGAGAACTCGAAGTCGATCAGGTCGCCGGGTCCGTATCCCGGCAGCCCACACATCCACAGCTGGTTCAGGTCTTCGCGCAACTGCTTGACGCTGACGCCGAGATCGGAGGCCGCCTCTGCGTAGGTGATCTTCGGGTTGGCCTGGAAGTACGGCACCATGTTGAGCAGCCGGACCAGGCGCGTCGATACGGCCGTCATGCGCGATCCGCCTTCGCTACTCGCTCGCAAGTCACTGTTGTCCCGCCTGGGCCGTCAACCGAGCCACCACGTCGTCGCGCAACGAGTAGGGCTCGAGTGCCACCGCGTCGGGACCGTAGCTGGCGACCTCGCGGGCCAGCCGGTCGAACATTCCGATGTCGATGGTGATGACCTCTCCCGCGCGGCCGTTGTGTGTCTGCGGAGTCGCCGAGGCGGCCCGTCGCCGCAACGCGGTGCCTTTGCCGTCGGCGATCCACACCCGCGCCTGGCCGCCCGATGGCCACTCGCCCACTGCGCGTTCGACGACTTCGCGTAGGTCGACGCCCTGTGGTCGCTTGACCGCACCGGGCGGTCCGATCGTGGTCACCTCGGCGCCGATGCGGGAGAGCCGGAACGTGCGGGTGGCGTCGCGGTCGCGGTCGTGTCCCACCAGATACCAGCGGCCCCGGTGCGTGATGACGCCCCAGGGTTCCACCGTGCGGGTGGTGTAGGGGTCGCTGCGCGACGGTCGGTGCGGGAACTGCACGGCTTGTCCGGAGTCGATGGCGGACAACAGGATTCCGAGCACCTCCTCGGACCCGCGCAGCCCGGGCAGTGCCGCGGTCGACGTGATCGCCGGTGCGGCCTCCACGGCGTCGATGTCGATGCCCGCCGCGCGCAGTTTCAGCAGCGCACCCTGGGTGGCGGTGATCAGCTCCGGCGATTCCCACAGCTGGGTGGCCACGGCGACGGCGGCCGCCTCGTCGGGGGTCAGTTCGACCGTGGGCAGCGCGTAGGCCTCCCGGTTGATCCGATAGCCCTCGGTCGGGTCGAATTGCGAGACCCGCCCGGTCTCCAGCGGAATGCCCAAGTCGCGCAACTCGTTCTTGTCGCGCTCGAACATGCGGGAGAAGGCTTCATCGCTGGCGCTGTCGGCGTATCCCGAAACCGTCTGGCGGATCCGCTCGGCGGTGATGAAGTTGCGCGTCGACAGGAGTGCGATCACGAGGTTCATCAGCCGTTCGACTTTGGAGATCGCCATTCGACCCAGCTTAGAGCTTGCCGCCCGCCGGCCGAGCGCCTACATGGAGGCGATCAGCCGCTTCACCCGCTCGTCGACCGACCGGAACGGGTCCTTGCACAGCACCGTGCGCTGCGCCTGATCGTTGAGCTTGAGGTGCACCCAGTCGACGGTGAAGTCGCGGCCGGCTTCCTGCGCGGCGCTGATGAACTCGCCGCGCAGTTTTGCCCTGGTGGTCTGCGGCGGCGTGTTGACGGCCGCCTCGATGTCCTCGTCGGTGGTGATCCGCGCGGCCAGTCCCTTGCGCTGCAGCAGATCGAACACCCCGCGGCCGCGCTTGATGTCGTGATAGGCGAGGTCGAGTTGGCTGATCTTCGGGTCGGACAGCTCCATGTTGTAGCGGTCCTGATAGCGCTGGAACAGCTTTCGTTTGATGACCCAGTCGATCTCGGTGTCGACCTTGGCGAAGTCCTGGCTCTCCACGGCGTCGAGTTGGCGTCCCCACAGGTCGACGACCTGCTGGATCTGCGTGTTGGGCTCCCGGCTCTGCAGGTACTCGACGGCGCGGGTGTAGTACTCGCGTTGGATGTCCAGGGCGCTGGCCTGTCGGCCGCCGGCCAGGCGTACCGGGCGCCGGCCGGTCAGGTCGTGGCTGACCTCCCGAATCGCGCGGATCGGGTTGTCCAGCGAGAAGTCGCGGAACGCGATTCCGGCCTCGATCATCTCGAGCACCAGCGACGCCGTGCCCACCTTGAGCATCGTGGTGGCCTCGCACATGTTCGAGTCGCCGACGATGACGTGCAGCCTGCGGTACTTTTCGGCGTCGGCGTGCGGTTCGTCGCGGGTGTTGATGATCGGTCGTGACCGGGTGGTAGCCGACGACACGCCCTCCCAGATGTGCTCGGCGCGCTGGCTCAGGCAGAAGGTCGCGGCCTTGGGAGTTTGCAGCACCTTGCCCGCACCGCAGATCAACTGGCGGGTGACCAGGAACGGCAGCAGCACGTCGGAGATGCGCGAGAATTCTCCGGCCCGCACGATCAGGTAGTTCTCGTGGCAGCCGTAGGAGTTGCCCGCGGAGTCGGTGTTGTTCTTGAACAGGTAGATGTCGCCGCCGATGCCCTCGTCGGCCAACCGCTGTTCGGCGTCGATGAGCAGATCTTCGAGCACCCGCTCGCCCGCCCGGTCGTGGGTGACCAACTGCGTGAGGCTGTCGCACTCGGCGGTGGCGTACTCGGGGTGGCTGCCCACGTCGAGGTAGAGCCGGGCGCCGTTCCGGAGGAATACGTTCGAACTGCGGCCCCACGACACGACTCGCCGGAACAGGTAGCGCGCCACCTCGTCGGGGCTGAGCCGACGATGGCCGTGGAACGTGCAGGTGACACCGAATTCGGTCTCGATGCCCATGATTCGTCGCTGCACCTCATCGAGACTACTTGCTGCTCGCCGGTCGCGGTGGGCAAGCCGCGCCGAAGAAGGCAGCGGACGTTCGCTTGACACTCGCGTCAAAGTCCGTAAGGGACGTCGGCCTGTGGATAACTTCAGCAGCGCAGACGCCGATTCTGTCAGCATGAGCCATGGGGGAAATCGTCGAGGTCGACGTGTCGCAACTGCGCACCGTCGCCGAAAAGGTCATGACCGCCGCCGACCGGATCGCCGAGATGCGTTGGCCCGAATTGAATCCGGGTGAGCTGCCCGGCGCGGCCGTCGCCGATGTCGCCATGACAGCGCCCGTCGCACCCGGGCTCGCCGAGGTCGTCGCGAACATGCGCGGCTGGGCCCTCGCGGCGCGGATCTCGGCGGACGCTTTCGAGCGCGCCGAGCAACGCACCGGCGACCGCGTCGGGCGGTGACGCGGCCGACCATCGGCCAGGCCCACACCTGGTCTCCCGGCGCGCTGGGCCTGATGGCCGACGGGTGGGACCGCAACGCCCGGTCCGTGTGCGTGCACGCCGACTCCCTGGCCGCCGAATTCAGCTTCTGGACCGGTGCTGCCGCTGAGACGGCCCGTCACCGCGCGAAAAGCATTGTCGCGACGGCCGATACGCTCTCGCGCGCACTGGTGCTCGCCGCCGCGGCCGCCCGCGACGGCGCCGCCCAGATCAGCGCCGCCCGAGCCGACGTGATGGCCGTGGTCGCCACCGCGCGCGCCGAAGGCTTTTCCGTCGACGACGCCGGGGTGGTCGCGGTGCACGACCCGCCGTCGCCGCTGCTGGTCGCGCTGTCCGGAGGTGCCCCACCGGTCGCCGTCGAGATGCTCACCGTGCGTGCGGCCGAGCTGACCGGCCAACTCGCCGAGGCACTGGACCGCCTCGACGCCGCCGACGCCGACGCTGCCGCCGACATCGCCGAGGCCTTCGTGTTCCCGGCCGCCGGTAGTCAGGCCGCCGATGCCGACGTCGTCGCCGCATGGCCGGTCACCAGCCAGGACCGGATCGCCGATCAGATCGCGGCCATGACACCCGAGCAGCGACAGCGGCTGATCGACGACTTCCCTTCGCAGGTGGGCAACACCGACGGCGTGCCGTGGCAGATGCGGGTCGAGGCCAACCGCACCAACGTGGCGCAGGCCGTGCTGCGCGAGCCCGATCCGCAGCGGCTCGCGGTGTACCGGGAGCTGCTCGGAGAGATCGACGATCCCGCAGGCGGCCACGCCCGCCTGGACCGCCAGGTGCTGGCGTTCGACCCCGGCCGTTCATCGCTGGTGGAGCTGCACGGCAACGTCGCAACGGCCTCCAGCGTCGCCGTGCTCGTACCGGGGCTGAACACGGCGATCACCGGCTCGGCGGCCAACGTCGGGACCGCGCGCCGGTTCGTCTCGGCGACCCGCGGCGACGTCGCCGCCATCACCTATCTCGGCGGGCCGTTTCCGCGCGGCGACAACGTCGTGAGTGGTCTGGCGGCGGCGGCCGACCCGCGGTACGCGCAGGCCATGGCGCCGCGGCTGGTCGCCTTCACCGAAGACGTCGATCGCACGGTGGACTCGACGGGCCGCCGGATCCCTGTCACCGTCGTCGGCCACTCCTACGGCGGGTCGATCGTGGGCACCGCGGAGGCGTTGGGCATGACCTCGGACCGCACGATGTACGTCGCCGCCGCGGGGGCGGGCGTCGGGGTGCACGAGCCCGGTGACTGGCACAACAGAAACCCACATGTGTTGCGCTTCTCCATGACACCGCCCGGCGACCTCATCGCGGCCGTGCAGGGTATCCCGGGCGGCCCGCACGGCGCCGACCCCGACGAGATGGCCGGTGTGATCACGTTGCCCGCAGGCCGGTACGACGACGGACGCCCGATGGCCGGCCCCAGCGCCCACTCCGACGTGCTGAACGCACCCTCGGACGCATGGCGCGCGATCCTGGGGGTCATCACCGGTGATATCGGCAGGGATCGTGCAACCTCGCAACAACCGGGATGACATCTGGCCAAAATAAGCCGGTGTGGTCGCGCAGCTCGCCCGTCGACGGGTTCCGGCTCGCCTACGACCGGTTCGGCACCAGGGGCGCGCCGCCGGTGGTACTGCTGCACGGCTGGCCCGGTAACCGCCACGACTATCGCCGGGTGGTGCCGCTGCTCGGGGATGCCGCCGATGTCGTCGTGCCGGACCTGCGGGGGTTTGGCGGCTCGGACAAACACGCGGTCGCGATCCGGCACTTCTACAGCGCCACCGCGCAGGCCGGCAGCATCATCGGCCTGATCAAGGAGCTCGAGCTGTCCGAGGTGGTGCTTGCCGGCTACGACGTCGGCAGCCGCGTCGCGCAGAGCGTCGCTCGCATGCAGCCGGACCTGGTGCGCTCGCTGGTGCTGTCCCCGCCGCTGCCCGGTGCCGGTGACCGCGTCCTGACCGCGAAGGCGCAGAGCGAGTTCTGGTATCAGTCCTTCCACCAGTTACCGCTGGCGGGCCAGCTGCTCGACGGGAACCCCGACCTGGTCCGCGACTACCTACGGCACTTCTGGACGCATTGGTCAGGGCCGAATTTCGCCGTGTCAGAAGACGATCTGGAACGACTGGTGGCCGACTACGGTCTGCCCGGGGCGTTCACCGCGTCGATCGCGTGGTACCGCGCGGGCGCCGGGATGATCGCCCAGTCGCTCACCGAACTGCCGCCCGAGCGTGCCATCAAGATCCACTTACCCACCGATGTGGTGTGGCCGCACCATGATCCGCTGTTCCCGGCCGCATGGTCGGACCGACTCGGGCACTACTTCAGCGACGTGCACGTGCACTTCGCTTACGACGCGGGACATTTCGCGCCGTTGGAATGCCCTGAGCAGTTCGCCGAACTCATCCTCATCCGGGCGCGGCCGACGCCGGCCGCCGGCTGACCTACTCTCCGGCGGGTTCGGAGTCCTGCGGCGTCTCCTCCACCGCGGGCAGCAGCGTCTCCAGGGCGGAGCCGGTGATCCGACGGAACGCGCGCCGTGGCCGATTGGCGTCCAGGATCGCCACCTCGAGTGTCGAGGGACCCAGCACACGCTGTTCGGTGCCACCGTTACCCGCGGCGTGCAGGGCGTCGATCGCGATCTTCATCGCATCTTCGAGGCCGGCGTTCTCGGTGTAGGAGTCGTTGAGGGCGGCGATGATCGGTTCGGTCGTTCCGCCCATGACCACGAAGTGGGGCTCGTCGGCGATCGACCCGTCATAGGTGATGCGGTACATCTCCGGAGGTTTGGACTCGCCGTAGTGGGCGACCTCTGCGACACACAGCTCGACCTCGTAGGGCTTTGCCTGTTCGGTGAAGATGGTGCCCAGCGTCTGGGCGTATATGTTGGCCAGCTGACGTCCGGTGACGTCGCGGCGGGCGTAGGCGTAACCCCTGGTGTCGGCGTACTGGATGCCTCCGCGGCGCAGGTTGTCGAACTCGTTGAACCGCCCGACGGCGGCGAACCCCACCCGGTCGTAGAGCTCGCTCACCTTCTGCAGCGAACGGGAGGGGTTCTCGGCGACGAACAGCACGCCGTCGGCGTAGGCCAGCGCCACGACGCTGCGCCCCCTGGCGATACCTTTGCGCGCGAGCTCGGACCGCTCACGCATCGCCTGTTCGGGCGAGATGAAATAGGGAAAGCTCACGAATCTCCCCGCGCATCGGTCGAACGGTGGACAGCGTCCGGGCCGAATGTGTCAGCGCGCGAACGGTTTTCGATCACCAAACGGGCGAACTCGGCGATGCGCTCCTCGGTCACCTCTTCGGCGCCGTCGGCGTCGATGATCACCGCGGTCGGGTAGATACCGCGCACGAGGTCGGGCCCACCGGTCGCCGAATCGTCGTCGGCGGCGTCGTAGAGCGCCTCGATGGCCACCCGCAGCGCCGAATCACCATCCGTCACTTGCGCATACAGCTTCTTCATCGACGACTTGGCGAAGATGGAGCCCGAGCCCACCGACTGGTAGCCCTCTTCTTCGAAGTTCCAGCCGCCCGCCGCGTCGAAGGACACGATGCGCCCTGCCGCTTGCGGGTTGGGGTCGTCGAGGTCGTAGCCGGCGAGCAGCGGCAGCGCCACGAAACCCTGCAGGGCCGCACCGAGGTTGCCGCGCACCATGGTCGCGAGCCGGTTCACCTTGCCGGGGAAGGTCAGAGCGACGCCTTCCAGCTTCTCGTAGTGTTCGAGTTCGACGGCGTAGAGGCGGGCGAACTCGACCGCGATGGCCGCCGTCCCGGCGATGCCCGTGGCCGTGTAATCGTCGGTGATGTACACCTTCTGCACATCGCGGCTGGCGATCATGTGGCCCTGGGTGGCGCGGCGGTCACCGGCCATGACCACGCCCCCGGGGAACTTCAGCGCGACGATCGTGGTGCCGTGGGGCGCGAAGTCGGAATGGGCGTCGCCTGCGTGGGCGGCGGCCCGGTGAGCGGGTAGAAGTTCGGGCGCCTGGCGGCGCAGGAGTTCAGAGAAGGACGACAGGTCCACGGGAACGGATGGAGCTCCAGGTAGGGGCGAGGGAAAGGCCAGCTGATCACGGTGCGGCCAGGTCACTGTCCACCCTTCTGGACGTATGCGCGCACGAAGTCTTCGGCGTTCTCCTCGAGGACGTCGTCGATCTCGTCGAGCAGGTCGTCGGTGTCCTCGGCCAGCTTCTCGCGACGCTCCTGCCCGGCGGCCGTGCTGCCGGTGAGGTCGTCGTCCTCGCCGCCACCACCGCCACGCTTGGTCTGCTCCTGAGCCATCGCTGCCTCCTGCGTAAGTTGTCGGCGGGCTCACTGCTGCCCGCCGTGACTCCACATTACCGGTCGCCGCGCTGATTGCCTGCGATAGCGCGCCTAGTTGGTGAGCTGTTCTACCAGTTCCACGGCGCTGTCCACGGAGTCCAGAAGGGCTCCGACGTGCGCCTTACTGCCCCGCAGCGGCTCCAGCGTGGGAATCCGGACCAGCGAATCACCGCCCAGATCGAATATCACCGAGTCCCAGCTCGCCGCGGCGATGTCGGCCCCGAAGCGGCGCAGGCACTCACCGCGGAAGTACGCGCGCGTGTCGGTCGGCGGGTTGTCGACCGCGTCCAGCACCTGCTGCTCGGTCACCAGCCGCTTCATCGACCCGCGCGCCACCAGCCGGTTGTAGAGGCCCTTGTCCAGCCGCACGTCGGAGTACTGCAGGTCGACCAGGTGCAGCCGCGGTGCCGACCAGCCCAGGTTTTCGCGATGACGGAAACCTTCGAGCAGGCGCAGCTTGGCCGGCCAGTCCAGGATCTCCGCGCACTCCATCGGATCGCGCTCCAGCAGGTCGAGGACTTCGGCCCACATCTTGACGATGTCGGCGGCCCGCGGGTCCGGATCACGGCTGTCCACGAGCTTGGCCACCCGGTCGAGGTACATCCGTTGCAGCGCAAGGCCGGTCACCTCGCGACCGTCGGCCAGCGCGACGGTGGCGCGCAGCGACGGGTCGCGGCTGATCACATGCACCGCGTGCACGGGACGGGCCAGCGCGAGATCGCTGAGATCCATCCCCTCTTCGATCAGGTCCAGCACCAGCGCGGTGGTGCCGAGCTTGAGATACGTCGAGGTCTCCGACAGGTTCGCGTCGCCGATGATCACGTGCAGCCTGCGGTACTTGTCGGCGTCGGCGTGCGGCTCGTCGCGGGTGTTGATGATGCCGCGCTTGAGTGTCGTCTCGAGGCCGACCTCCACCTCGATGTAGTCGGAGCGCTGCGACAGCTGGAAGCCCGGCTCGTCGCCGGAGGGACCGATGCCCACGCGCCCCGAACCGGTCACGACCTGGCGCGACACCAGGAACGGCGTCAGCCCGGCGATCACCGCGGAGAACGGGGTCTGCCGGCTCATCAGGTAGTTCTCGTGCGACCCGTAGGACGCGCCCTTACCGTCGACGTTGTTCTTGTAGAGCTGCAGTTTCACGGCGCCGGGCACGCTGGCGACGTGCCGCGCGGCGGCCTCCATCACCCGCTCGCCCGCCTTGTCCCAGATCACGGCGTCCAGCGGGTCGGTGCACTCGGGTGCGGAGTACTCCGGATGGGCGTGGTCGACGTACAGGCGGGCACCGTTGGTCAGGATCATGTTCGCCGCGCCGACCTCGTCCGCGTCGACGACCGGCGGCGGCCCCGCCGACCGGCTGAGGTCGAAGCCACGGGCGTCGCGCAGCGGCGATTCCACCTCGTAGTCCCAGCGCGTGCGCTTGGCACGCTGGATCCCGGCCGCCGCGGCGTACGCGAGCACAGCCTGGGTGGAGGTCAGAATCGGATTCGCGGTCGGGTCGGACGGCGACGAGATGCCGTACTCGACCTCGGTCCCGATAATCCGTTGCATGTCGTCAAGCCTAGGTGACGGCGGAAAGTAGCCTGCGACCGTGCCATCCGATCAGGTCGATCCCGCCCCCATCGATGCGGCGCGCCGTCAGGCCGCCGAACGGTGGTTCCTCGTGCACGGCCTGCCTGCGGTACTGCGGCCCAGCCGTTCGGTGCGCCAACTGTGGTCGCGGTCGGCCCCCGCCCTCGCCGCATTCGCGGTGCTGATGGCCAACACCGTCGCCGTGGTGTCGTTGACGGGTAAACACGCGATCGACATCGACGGACGGCCGACGCGGGGCGAGTGGTTCGTGCTGGTGCTGCTGATTCTGGTGCTGCCGGTGGCGGCGGCGCTGGGCTGGTGGGTGTCGCGCATCCCTCTTCAGCGGGGTCGGCTCGCGGCCGCGGCGGTCGCTGTCGCCGTTGCGGTGCTGGGCGGTGTGTTCGGCGGCCCGAGCCCGTATCTGCCGAGGAACCTGGTGTGGGTGGCCGTGGCCATCGGGGCGATCCTGGCACTCACCGCGTTGGGCATCGGCTCGATATTGGGTTGGGCCGCCCGGGTGACCCTCGCGCATCTGAGCGCGGCGGGCTCACTGCTGCTGCGGGCGCTGCCCGTGCTGCTGCTGACGTTCCTGGTGTTCTTCAACTCGCCGGTGTGGCTGATGGCGGCGACGATCTCGCGCTCCCGGCTCTGGTTGGCGCTGTCATTCCTCACCGCGATCGCGGCGGCGTTCGTCGCGTCGGTGATCGTGGACCGGTTGCGCCCCATGGTCAACGACACCGATCCGGACCCGGGTCACGCCGCAATGCTGGACGGGACTCCGTTCGCCGACATGCCCGACCCTGCGCGGGTGAAGCCGCTGAGCCGGCCCGAGCGGTGGAACGTGTACTTCGTGCTCGCGGTGTCGCAATTGGCCCACATCCTGGTCGTGGCCACGGTCACCGCGCTGTTGTTCCTGGTGTTGGGGTTGATACTGCTCTCGCCCGAGCTGCTCGCGGCATGGACGCGAAACGGATCCAGCGACGGGCAATTCCTCGGCATGACGATCCCTGTTCCGGATGCCCTGATCCAGGTGACGTTGTTCCTGGGCGCCTTGACGTTCATGTACGTCAGCGCCCGCGCGGTGGGCGACGACGCCTATCACGACCGGTTCATCGCCCCTCTGCTCGACGATCTGTGGCTCACGCTGACCGCCCGCAACCGCTACCGGGCCGCCGTTCCGGCGCGGTGAGCGCCTGCCGGAGCGAATCTCGCGCACAATATGCCCGTGTCGGACATGCGTCGGGTGCACAACTGGTTCCTGCATCGCGGGCTGCCGCTGGTTCTCACGCGACGGGTTCGCTCCGGGGCGCTGATCGAACGCTCCGCCCCGACGGTGAGCGGTGTCGGAGCGGTGATTTCGCTGACGATGTTGCTGGCCGATCTCACCGGCGATGATCCCGACATCGGCTATGCGATCCGGTTGGGGGTGCTGACCGCGCTGTTGGTGGCGGCTCCGTTCGGGTTGCATCTTCTGCACCGCATCGGCACCGCGCACAGCGAGACCGGACGACGCTCAGCGGCGTTGGTGGTGATGGCGGTGTTCGTGCTGGGACTTCCGTTCGCCGACAGCGGTTTTTCGGGCATCGCGGCTGTCGAGGCGGTGGGGTTCGCGGTCGTCGCCGTCGTCGCGATCTGGCTCACCTATCTCGGTATCGGCGCGATCGCGTTGTGGGCGCTGCGGTTCGCCTGGGTGCAACTCGGTGCGCTCGGAACACTGATGAGTCGGGCGCTGCCGCTGCTGATGCTCACCGTCGTCGTGTACTTTACCGGCGAGCTTTGGCAGCTGGCCGCCCGGATGCCACGCCAACGGCTCTGGCAGACAATCGGTTTCCTGGCCCTGGTCGGGCTTATCTTCGTGGTCACCACGATTCGCGACGAGGTTCGGGCGCTGCGCGAAGATCGCGCCGAACAAAACGACCCGGCCACGCTGCTCGAGGGCACACCGCTGGCCGTCGCGCCCGGCACGCGCCTGGAACGCACGCCGCTGTCGCTGGCCGAACAGGTCAATGTCGTTGCGGTGATGGTGTTTTCCCAGACGATCCAGGTGGTGTTCTTCACGACCGGACTGTTCATATTCTTCCTCGCGCTCGGCATCGTCGCCGTGCCTGACGATGTCGCGGTGCTGTGGGCATCGGAGCAGTCCTGTCCGGTCGGCGAACCACCTTGTCCGGGAACGTGGTTCGGCGTCAACGTGCCGGTGCCGCAGACCATCGTGCACGTATCGCTTTTCGTCGCCGTGTTGTCGGGGTTGTACTTCACCGTCAGCACCAGCGTGGACCCGTTGTACCGCGAGCGCTTCTTCGACCCGCTGATCGCCGACGTCGCGGTCAGCCTGGCCGGCCGCGACGCCTATCTCATGCTTGAGAATCGGTCCTGATCAGGCACTGTGCTCGACGGTATTCGGGTAGCTCGCAGTCAGCGGGAAGCATCCCGATCGCCTCGGTCAACGCATCAACGGCCGAGATGCCTCGCAGTTCGAAATCATCGATGGCAGACCGTAATTCGAACAGAGGGTTCCCCTGGCGACGACTCAACGCGATCGCTGCGGCGAAGTCGCGATGTCGATCGGCCGGCTCGGCCCAGGTATGAGCGCGGGTCCTCAAGAGCTCCGCGTCGTACATGTGCATCTCGGTATTTCTCGCGATATCGAGTGCGATCTCGACTCGGTCGCGCGCTTCATCGAGACGCCCAGCTGCGACAAGAAGTTGAGCGAGCAGACAGTCGTAGTGGGTCTGGTAGGCGTACAAGCCGACCGAGCGCCAGAATTCGATGAACCCAGTGACCGCATCGATTTGGGTCTGCAAAGCGCCGGCCTCGGGTTGGGCGTCGGTCAGCAACTCGGTGGCCTCGACGAGCGTCTGCTCGGTTGCTCCGAAGAGCTGCCAAAAATCGAACCCATAGCGTTCCGCCCGTTCGATCATGTCGGTGACAAGCGCCCTGGCCTCATCGAATTGCTGGGCCTCGGCCCGCATCCAGATCTCGATGTCGATCGCATACACATGGTTATAAGGGCCTTGCGGAAATTCGAGTTTCTGAGCGCGACGCACCGCATTGGCGAACTCGGCTTCGGCGCCGGAGATGTCGCCCTGAAATAAGCGGTTCATCGCCAGATGCTCATGGGCTAGTGCAATCGGATCGTCCGGAATGAACCATAGTGCGCCGATTTGATGTGCATCGTCTTCGGCCAGTCCGGTAGTCGCTTGCTCGAAACGGATCTGAGCGTCACCGAAGTCACCTCTTAGGAAGGCCACCATGCCGAATGCACTCTGTATCGCCGGACGGAACCAATGCCGCTCGCCCTCAGCGCCGGCATCTACCAGCTCCAGCACCTGGGAGGCGCGACGTAGGTCGGCGCGCGGGACATAGTAGCTACTGAGTGCCACCAGCGTCGCGAAGACTTCGTCGGCGCGGATGTCGGTACCGGCAAGTTGCAGGCAGCGTTCGAAGTCCTCCGCTACAGCAGGGCTCTGGTAGCCCTCCACAGCCGATGCGAGAAACCCGCGCACGAGCCGGGGCGCTATCTCCAGGCGATCACGATGCGTGCTCGGTGGGCACTTGCCGAGTTCCTCGAGCGCATGCCCCAGGTGGGACCGTGCCTCGCCGAGCGCACCCCGCAGGCGCGCATCCGCGGATGCCTTCTGGAAGGCCGAAGCCGCGTCGGTGTGTCGTTCGGCGTG
The DNA here is from genome assembly GCA_900637135.1 of Mycolicibacterium flavescens. NCBI lineage: Bacteria > Bacillati > Actinomycetota > Actinomycetes > Mycobacteriales > Mycobacteriaceae > Mycobacterium > Mycolicibacterium flavescens. The sequence continues at coordinate 2,179,810 of LR134353.1, read as the reverse complement.
TCGGTAGTGGGCGGCGACCAGACGCCAGTCCGGCTCACCCGCCGCTTGCTCGATCAGCTCGTCGGCGATCTTGGCGTGCAAACCTCGCCGCACGCTCGGCGGCGCCAACTCGGCTGCCACCTCGCGCAGCAACTCGTGGCGGAACCGGAATTCGGATATCCCGTGCGGCTCAATGACTCGTGCTTTTTCGAGCTCGTCGAGAACGTCGTCTACCTCATCCTCGTCCAGAGATGTCACAGCGCACAGCAGGCTGCGATCTACGTGGCGACCGATGACCGCGGCCGCTTCGACCACCGGCACCACGTTCGGCGCCGAGAGCAACCGTGCGAAAAGCGGTTCGTAGAGCGGGTCAGGCACCTGGGACAGGTCGTCTGCTCCAGCAGATGACGTAAGCCCGGCCACCACTTGTTCGATGTAGAAGGGCACTCCGTCACATCGGCGGCGCACAGAGGCACATTGTTCTGCGGTCACGCCGGGATTGAGAGTCTGGATGAGTTCATCCGTCTCTGCGTCGCTCAACGGCTTGAGGTCGAAAAGTTTGACCTGCCATTGCGGATCCAGCCAGGTACCGTCGCGCCCGGTGATCACTACCAGGAGCCGCCCCTCAGCGCCGCCGAGCACCTGTCCGAGCACCTCGAGCGTGGAACTGTCGAACCAGTGCGCGTCCTCAGCGAGCAGCAGGCCAGGTGCTTCTCCAAAGCAAGCTCGGAGATAACCCTCCACGGCGTCGTTGATCATCTCTTGTAGCTTTCGGCCTTCTGCGGGCACCGGACGGTATCCGTGCTCCGGTGCGATGCCGAGGACCGGCGCAAGAAGCGGAGCAACGGCTTCGGGATCCAGTGAAAGGGCCGCGATCTCGTCATGCAGCCTGCTGAGTCGCTGCGCGGCGTCGGTCTGGCGGTCGATGCCACAATGGCCCTCGAGCAGGGCACGGACCGGATGCAACCCGGCGTCAGGATGGAACGGTGAACCCACCAGCTCGACGACCCTCCCACCGTCTCGCCTGACGAGATTGGTTGCGGCCGCCGCGAGTCGCGACTTTCCGATCCCGGCCTCCCCGCGGAAGGTCACCCCGGGCGTCGTCAGTGTCCCAGCTTTTGCTCGGGCCCAGCTTTTCTCGAGCCGAGCGAGTTCGCGATCGCGACCGACAACCGGCCCTGATTGACCACTCGAAGTGGTCTGTCGCTCACCGACGACGCGGTAGTGCCGGATCAACTCCTCGACGCCCTTGACGGGTGCGGGAGCCAGTTCCTCGACTTGGAACTCCGCCTTGATCAACGGCTCTACTGCGTCCGAGACGACGAGGGTGCCCGGCGCGGCCAGACCTGACACTCGTGCTGCCAGATTCGCCGCGAGCCCGTAGACGTCGTCTTGAGCCGTGTCGAGGTACACGACACCGCGATGCACGCCGACTCGTACATTCACCTGCAGACCGAAACGGCGCTCCGCTTGCTCGCTCAGGCGGCTGACCTCCCGGGTGATCTCAAGACCGGCCTGTACTGCACGGCGCACATCGTTCTCGTGAGCCGTTGGGTAGCCGAACACCACGAGGAGACCGTCGCCCTTTGTTGAACCCACGTGGCCTTCGTAGCGGTCTACGATACGAAGAACCTGTTCGCGATAGCGGCCCACTAGCAGCCGATACGTCTCGGGCTCAACCCGCGTGGACAACACCGTCGAATCGACAAGATCCGCGAAAAGAATTGTCAGGCGCCGTATCTCACCCGCATCGGGAGGAGCGGTGAGAAGATCCTCAGCGTCGATGTTTCCGTCATCGACTGCAAGCACCTGTTCGACCAGAGCCGACGCCGCCTCCCGGTCACCGCGGTTGATAGCTGCGACAGCGCGCTCAAGGAGGTCATCGATTCCGACATGCTCGTCGTCACCCGATGGATCCTCGACGGCGGCGGAGGTGACGGGGTCGAACAGCGGCGTTCCCGCGGCGGCGACGGTGGGTGCGATGCGGTAATCACGTTCGAGTCCGAACAACTCGGCTATCACCGAACTAGGGTCAGCAGTCGAATCGGGCCGGGCCGATTCGCCCGCATATTTCGTTGGTGGGGGCATGTCTGCCAGGATGCTGTCGATCTCGACGGCGACCTTGAGCGTGACGTCGTCGCGATTGCGCAGCGCGCTTAACAGGCGATGAATGTCGTGCTGCGTCGTCGGGGCTTCTTCATCACTGGCGGCACGCAATTCGAGCAGGAGCTCCAGTTGATCGGACGGCGTCAAACCGGCTTCATCGTGCACCTGAGCGTCCAATCGATGCAGGTACTCACGCGGCATGGGAGGCGGCTGTGGTAGCGGGTCTGGCAGCTCCCGACGCTCGCAGGCGTTCTCGTGTAGAGCGGAGACGAGGTCGATGCCGCAACGTCGCGACGGTTCGCGGTAGTCGATCATGTGCGTATTCGAGATCTGTTCGCCCTGATAGCCGGAAACCTCACCGACCTGAACCGGCAGGACCGGCAACCCGAGGGTCTTGGCGTAGGCGAGTTCGGCGCGGCAGCGTTCGGAATTCAGCGCCTGGTTCGAGACGGCGAGAACGAACACCTCGGAGTGACGAATCTGCTTGAGGATGGTCGTCCACCGAGCGTCGTCGCGTTGAGAGGCCGTGGTGGGCCACGCCTGCATCCTGGCTTGGCGGACATCGGCAAGCAGAGAGTCGACCACGCTCTCGTCGAGGGACGAGCAGCTGACGAATACTGTGACCACGCTGGGCTCCCTGAGCTAGATCGGAGCGTAACTCGCAGCATAACGACCTACGGCACCCACGCGGCCTGATTGCGCAGTGTCGCCCCTCGGCGAAGCTTGCGACAGCAATTACATTGGGTCTCAACGATTCACGCGCGGCAGTCCCAATTTAGACACGAAGATGGTCTCGCACTACCAATGCGCAGGGGAGTGCGTAGATAGCCCACGCTTTCTACGTCTGCAACGAGTAGCTGTTGGCGAGATCGTCCTGCGTCACGCAGGCGTCCTCGGTGGCGGTGTCGACGACGAGCGGCGATGTCGGCGTGCGCGCCCGATACGACCAGCCATCGGGTAGCGACAGCCTTTCGGCAAGGCCGGGAAGGTCTCCCAGCGTGAGCGACGGGTCGACCGTCTGGCTGAACGTCTGCATGACCCAGCACCGGCCGTCCGGGTCGACGAGTTCGTAGATCTCGCGGCCCGCATCGAAGGTGAAGACCGCCTTCCGGTCCACCCGGTTCAGTTGATACGGAGCGGGGTTCATCGACGCGAGCTTGACGGTGGCTTGCCGCAGCATCTCGATACCACCGAAGCTCTTGCGCTCCAATGTCTCCCGGCCTCTCTTACCGATGCTGCTCATCAGCCAGTACCGCGGCCCGTTGAGCAGTGTGGCCACCGCGCCGTTCTCCTGGGCGATCGCCTTCGCGTCGAGCGCGTTCCACAAGTCGGCCGGGCAGTCGTTGAGCGGAAACGTGTTGTACACCGTGGCCTCGGCGCCGGACGGCGTGGATTTGACGAGCAGCACTTCGCCGTACCGCTTGCCGAAAACGCCGTCGGTGACCGACAGCTCGTCCGCAGACATGACGCGACGGTAGCGCTCGACGGGCGCGAGCGTGCGCGAATTGCTGCACAACCGCGGCGGGTTGTGTGCAGACACGCCCGCTCGCGGAAGAAAGCGGAGGTGGGCTACAGGTACTGACCCAGGTTGGACTCGGTATCAATAGCCCGGCTGGCCGACGAGCTCTTGCCGGTGACCAACGTGCGGATGTAGACGATCCGCTCGCCCTTCTTGCCCGAGATCCGTGCCCAGTCATCGGGATTGGTGGTGTTGGGCAGGTCCTCGTTCTCGGCGAACTCGTCGACGATCGAGTCCAGCAGATGCTGGATCCGCAGACCCTTGCTGCCGGTCTCCAGCACCGACTTGATCGCGTACTTCTTGGCCCGGTCGACGACGTTTTGGATCATCGCACCGGAGTTGAAGTCCTTGAAGTACATGACCTCTTTGTCGCCGTTGGCGTAGGTCACCTCGAGGAAGCGGTTGTCGTCGATCTCGGCGTACATCCGGTCGACAACCTTCTCGATCATCGCCTTGATCGTCAGCGAGCGGTCGCCGTCGAACTCCGCGAGGTCGTCCTCGTTGACCGGCAGTTCTTCGGTGAGGTACTTGCTGAAGATGTCTTGGGCCGCTTCGGCATCCGGCCGCTCGATCTTGATCTTGACGTCCAGGCGGCCGGGCCGCAGGATCGCCGGATCGATCATGTCCTCGCGGTTGGAGGCGCCGATGACGATGACGTTCTCCAGCCCCTCGACGCCGTCGATCTCCGAAAGCAGCTGCGGCACAACCGTCGTCTCCACATCGGAGCTCACACCGGTGCCACGGGTGCGGAAGATCGAGTCCATCTCGTCGAAGAACACGATCACCGGGGTGCCTTCGGACGCCTTCTCTCGCGCGCGCTGGAAGATCAACCGGATGTGACGCTCGGTCTCACCGACGAACTTGTTCAACAGCTCCGGGCCCTTGATGTTGAGGAAGTAGCTCTTCGCCTCGCGGGCGTCGTCGCCACGCACCTCGGCCATCTTCTTGGCCAGCGAGTTGGCCACTGCCTTGGCGATCAGCGTCTTACCGCAACCGGGCGGACCGTAGAGCAGCACACCCTTGGGCGGGCGCAGTGAGTACTCCCGGTACAGCTCCTTGTGCAGGAACGGCAGTTCGACGGCGTCGCGGATCTGCTCGATCTGGCGACCCAGGCCGCCGATGTCGTTGTAGCTGACGTCGGGCACCTCTTCGAGCACGAGGTCCTCGACCTCGGCCTTGGGAATGCGCTCGAACGCATATCCGGCCTTGGTGTCGACCAGCAGCGAGTCCCCCGGGCGCAGCTTTCGCGGACGGGTGTCGTCGTTCAGGTCGTCGTCGTAGCGCTCCGGCAGGTCCTCGGCCGCCACCAGCGGCTCGGCGAGCCAGACGATGCGCTCCTCGTCGGCGTGCCCGACCACCAGCGCGCGGTGTCCGTCGGAGAGGATCTCGCGCAGCGTGCTGATCTCGCCGACCGCTTCGAAGTTGCCGGCCTCCACGACCGTCAGGGCCTCGTTGAGGCGGACGGTCTGGCCCTGCTTGAGCGACTTGGTGTCGATGTTCGGCGAGCACGTCAGCCGCATCTTGCGCCCGGACGTGAACACGTCGACGGTTTCATCGTCCTGGACGCCGAGCAGTACGCCGTATCCGCTCGGCGGCTGGCCCAGGCGGTCGACCTCTTCGCGCAATGCGAGCAGCTGCTGACGGGCCTCTTTGAGGGTCTCCATCAGCTTGGTGTTGCGGGCGGCGAGGGAGTCGATGCGCGCCTCGAGCTGGTGAACATCTCGGGCGCTGCGCAACCCACTCAGGGGCCCGACCGCGTTCTCCAACTGCTCTCGCAAGACGGCAGCCTCCCGGCGGAGCTCCTCGAGCTCGGCCGCGTCCTCACTGGACAGGCCGGATCCTCGGGCGTCAAAACCCTCTGCGAAAGCGTCAGAACGGTCTGATTCACTCATATTGCGCCCCTCCCCGCACCGAAAGTTGGTGCAGTAACAACTTCAAAGCTACCGGCGATTCAGCCTTTGTGTGCGGTGTAGCAATTCGACACACCTGCACCACTGTTAACCTCTCTGATGTGTTGGTCCGATCGAAAGGAAAATCGTGACCCTGAAAGCCCTCGTTACCGGCGTCGCAGCGGTTGCTGTTGTCGGCGGTGCTGCGGCAGGTGTGACGTCCATTGCATCCTCCAACGTAGCCGCCGCACCGACCGTCACCCCGGTCGTTTGGGACATCCCGATGCCGCAGGCCCCGGCTCCCGAACTCGAAGGCGCGCTTCTGCAGACGCTGCAGGCGCTCGGCACGTCCGGCACGGCCGCCAGCAAAGCGCCGTACATCCAGGGTGGCATCGGGCGCATCGAGAGCCGCGTTGCCGACACCAAGCTTCGTGAGGCGGCCGCCGAAGGCAAGTTCCCGTTGAGCTTCTCGGTGGCCAACATCGACCAGAACGGCCCCGTCGTGTCGGCCGATGTCACCGCGACCGCCGCCACCGGCGGCACGGCCAGCCAGAACATCCAGTTCGTGCCCGGCCCGAGCCCGACCGGCTGGCAGATGGCCAAGCAGTCGCTGATGGCGCTGCTGTCCGCCGTCGGCTAGGAGCCCGGTGCGCCGCACCAACCGTTTCGCAGTCCTGAGCGCCGTCGCGTTAGCGGCGGCGCTCGGGCTTTGCGGATGTGGCGCCGACGAACCGGCAACCGAATCCCCCGCGGCGACCGAGCCGCCGGTCGCGACGTCGCCGACGGTGCAGCCGCCGGACCCGGGGGCGACGAGCGCACCCCTGCCGCCTCCCGAGGCGCTCACCGACGTGCTGGCGCGCATCGCCGACGCCAACGTTCCCGGGGCCGAGAAGCTCCACCTGATCGAGGACGCCACCGCGGCCGACGGTGAATCGATGGACAAGTTCGCCGTCGCGCTGCGCGACGGCGGCTACGCACCGGCGACGTTCGAGGCCAAGGATCTGACGTGGTCCGACGGCGCGGACGGTGTCGTTCAGGCGATGGTCACCGTGCGGACCGCCAACCCGGCGGCGGGCGAGTTCACGTTCCCGATGCAGTTCCGCTTCGCCGACAACCATTGGCAGCTGACCCGTTCGACGACCGATGCGCTGTTGCAGCTCGGTCCGGCCCCAACGCCGACACCGACGCCGTGAGCCGCCGATGTGGATCGGTTGGCTCGAATTCGACCTGCTGCTCGGCGACGTGCGCTCGCTCAAGCAGAAGCGCTCGGCGATCCGGCCGGTAATCGCCGAACTGCATCGCCGATTCGCCGTCTCGGCCGCCGAAACCGGCGCCCAGGAACTGCACCGGCGGGCCAACGTCGGGGTGGCTCTGGTGGCCGCCGACCGTGGGCATGTCGTCGAGGTGCTCGACGCCGCCGAACGTCTGGTGGCCGCGCGCCCGGAGTTCGAGCTGCTGTCGGCCCGGCGCGGCCTGCGGCGCAGCACCGACGACTGACTATCGCGCCCTAGCTGGTTGATCGCCCTCACCTGGTGCGTGTAACCAACCCGTCAAGGTCAGCTGCCGAGTTGCCGTTTACGCCGCAGCGGCATCGGCGCCACCGCGCCAGGCGCCAGCTTGCGCGCGCATACCAAAAACGCCGTGTGGCCGCGCATCGTGTGTTGCGGGCGCACCGCCAGACCGACGACGTGCCAGTTGCGTTGCATGCTCTCCCAGGCCCGGGGCTCGGTCCAGCACTGCTGCTCGCGCAGCGCCTCCACCACTCGCGACAACTGCGTGACGGTCGCGACGTAGACCATCAGCACGCCTCCGGCGACCAGTGCATCGGCGACCGTGCCCAACACCTCCCATGGAGCGAGCATGTCCAGGACGACGCGGTCGACCTCCGGACCGCTGAAGGTGGTCAGGTCGGCGACCACCAGATCCCAATTCGCCGGGGGCTCACCGAAAAAGGTCGCGACGTTGCGCTCGGCGTGGTGAGCGTGGTCCTCGCGGACCTCGTAGGAGATCACCCGCCCCTCGGGGCCGACGGCCCGTAGCAGCGAGCACGTCAGCGCGCCGGAGCCGGCACCGGCCTCCAACACCCGGGCACCGGGGAAGATGTCGCCCTCGTGCACGATCTGCGCGGCGTCCTTGGGGTAGACGACCTGGGCGCCGCGCGGCATCGACATCACGTAGTCGACCAGCAGCGGCCGCAGCACGAGGAACTGGTCGCCGTTGGTGGACTTGACCACGCTGCCCTCGGGCAGCCCGATCACGGAGTCGAGGGCGATGACGCCGCGATGGGTGTGGAACTCCCCGCCGGGCGTCAACACCATCGTGTAGTGACGACCCTTGGCGTCGGTGAGCTGCACCCGATCGCCGACGGCGAACGGACCGGTTCTTGGCACAGTCGTTCAGCCTGCCAGTAGACGCGCCGCCGTGGGTACCGGGGTTGTCGGACACCGGTCTTAGGCTGGCGCTATGAACGAGCAGGGCGAGCAGAAGCCGCGGCGCCCGGCGCTGTCGCCCTCGCGGGCCGCCGACTTCAAGCAGTGCCCGCTGCTGTACCGCTTCCGCGCGATCGACCGGCTGCCGGAGCCGTCCTCGGTCGCCCAGGTCCGCGGTTCGGTGGTGCACGCGGCACTCGAGCAGCTGTACGCGCTGCCGGCCGCCCACCGCGGTCCGGAAACCGCGATGACGCTTGTCGAGCCGGCCTGGGACCGCGTGGTCGCCGAACGCCCGGACATCGCCGACGAGTTCGCCCCCGAGGTGCGGGCCACGCTGCTGAGGGAGGCGCGCGACCTGCTGGCCGGCTATTACCGGCTCGAGGATCCCACCCGCTTCGACCCGGACAGTTGTGAGCAGCGCGTCGAGGTCGAACTGGCGGACGGGACGCTGCTGCGCGGCTTCGTCGATCGCATCGACGTCGCCTCGACCGGTGAGCTGCGGGTGGTCGATTACAAGACCGGCAAGGCGCCGCCCGAGGCGCGCGCGCTCGCGGAGTTCAAGGCCATGTTCCAGATGAAGTTCTACGCGGTGGCGCTGCTGCGTTCGCGTGGCGTGCTGCCTGCGCGGCTGCGGCTGCTGTACCTGGCCGACGGTCAGATCCTCGACTACACCCCGGACCTCAACGAGTTGACGCGGTTCGAGAAGACGCTGACCGCCATCTGGCGAGCCATCCAGGACGCCGGAGCCACCGGTGATTTCCGCCCGAAGCCGTCGGCGATGTGCGACTGGTGCGCCCACCACGCGCATTGCCCCGTGTTCGGCGGCACCCCGCCGCCGTACCCGGGTTGGCCCGAGGCCCCCGACGAGGGGTCGCCGACCGCCGAGGACATCGTGCTGCGCGCGGCGGAGCCTGCGGCGTGATCGCACGAAGGCGACCGCGAGCGAGGATCGCAGCGCAGCGAGGACCGGAACGAGCGGGAGTCGAGGCTTGATCGATTGCCACTACCGCCGAACGGGCACCGACGACGAATTCGAGGTCTTCGAGTCCACAGACGGCACCCGCAGCAACTGGAATCCCGAAATCCAGCACGGCTCACCGCCGTTGGCGCTGATGACCAAACGCATCGAGGAGCTGGCCGGCGACTCGGGACTGCGCATCGGGCGCTTGACTCTGGACATCCTGGGGGCGATTCCGGTCGAGCAGGTGCGGGTCCGGGCTTGGTTGGAACGCCCGGGCGCGCGAATATCGCTGATGGCCGCCGAGATGCTCCACACCCGGCCCGACGGCACACGGCGCGCGGTGGCCCGCGTGACGGCATGGCTGTTGGCGACCAGCGACACCGCCGACGCGGCCACCGACCGCTATCCCCCACTCGTGGAGGGCACCGCCGTGGAGGTGCCGCACGGCTGGGTCGGCGCGAAAGGCTACCTGGAGACGGTGAGCTGGCGGCGCCAACCCGAGACCGGCGAGACCGGACACGTGGTGTGGATGAGTCCGCTTGTCGCGCTTGTTGATTCGGAGCCGACGACCGCGCTGCAGCGGCTCGCGATGGTCGTGGACAGCGCCAACGGTGCAGGTGCGGCGTTGGACCCGGAGTCGTTCGTGTTCATGAACACCGACACCGCGGTGCATCTGCACCGCCTGCCGACGGGTGACGACTTCGCGGTGCGCGCCCGTGGCTCGATCGGCCCCGACGGCATCGGGGTGACCACGGCCGAACTCTTCGATCGGCAGGGCTTCATCGGCACCTCGGCGCAGACCCTGCTGGTGCAGCGCCGCCCGTGACCGTCGACCTCCAGTGGCAGTTCGAACTCGTGTGGGCGCTGGCCGACCTGCACTTGGCCGCCCTCGCCGATGACGACTTCCTCTGGGAGCCGGCCGAGGTGACGTGGACGGTACGGCCGGATGCGGACGGTGTGTGGCGTGCGGACTGGTCGGTCACGGAACCCCAGCCCATCCCGGCGCCGACGGTCGCATGGCTCACGTGGCACGTCGACTGGTGGTGGTCGAGCGCGATCGATCATCTGACCGGCGAAGCACCGCGGGAGCCCGGCGTCGTCACCTGGCCGGGTGAGGGCGCCGCCGCCGTCTCCCGCCTGCGTCACCTCGCCGACCGCTGGCGAGAGGTGTTGGCCGGCGTCGACCCGAACACCCCCTCGGCGTACCCGTGGGGCGAGGACTCGGGCCACACCGTCGCGCACACCGCGCTGTGGGTGAACGTCGAATTGACCAGGAACACCGCAGAGATCGGCCAGTTGCGCCTGATACGCGCGGCACACAGGTCGAAGGTCGGGTAGTTCTACCTACCCCCGCCGTCCGCTGCGCCTGCAGGCTGGCGGCATGGACACACCTACCACCTCGCGGACCACCGCCGCCTACTTCCTCCAAGCCGCAATCGCTTTCGGCGTCAGCCTGCTCGGACTGGTCGGCGGGATCTTGTTCCTTCCCCTGGACTCCTGGCAGCGACTGTTCCTGGGCATGACGGCGCTGTTTCTAGTCACCAGTTCGTTCACCCTGGCCAAGGTGATCCGCGACCAACAGGAAGCCGCCACCATCCGGGTGAGGCTCGACGAGGCCCGGCTCGAGAAACTCATCGCCGAGTACAACCCCTTCAGCGCGAGCTGAACAATATGTGCTTGCGTCTATATAGATGACCTGTAATACTAGCCGCATGGACGTCTTCGAAGCGGTCGCCGAGCCGAGTCGTCGCGCACTGCTCGACCAGCTCGTCAACGGTGAACGCACCGCGGGTGAACTGGTCGCGAGCCTGCCGGGGCTGACCCAGCCGACGGTGTCCCGGCATCTTCGGGTGCTGCGGGAAGTCGGCCTGGTGGAGGTGCGGCCCGATGCGCAGCGCCGCATCTATGCGCTTCGCGCCGACGGACTGATGGCAATCGACGACTGGATCGCGCGTTACCGCCGCATCTGGACCGACCACCTCGACGCACTGGAGCGTCATCTGGAAGCAAGGCACGGGAGCGGCGATGAATGACCGCAACGGCCGGTTGACCATCGACGGCGAGCGCGCCGTCCTGACGTTCGAACGCCGGCTGCCCTTTCCGATCGAGGCGGTCTGGTCCGCGATCGCCGACCCCGACGAACGCCGAGAGTGGTTCGGCGCGACGACGATCGAACCGCGGCGAGGCGGGACGATCGAGATGGTGCCCATCGGACCACCACTACCCCCGGACCGGATGCGCATGACCGGGCGCATTCTGGTGTGGGATCCGCCGCACGTCCTCGAACACGAGTGGCGTCAGCCCATCGTCGAGGACAGCACCGTGCGCTACGAACTGACTCCCGACGGCACCGGCACCCTGCTGAAGTTCACCCATCGGGGACTCGGTGTGCGCAACGCCGGCGGGTTCCTCGGCGGATCCCACGCCTATCTGGATCGGCTGCAGGCATACCTGGAGCACGCACCGCTACCGGACTGGCTGCGCAGGCGCGCAGAGATCAACAGCACGCAGACAGGATGAGTTGACATGACGCACAACGGATCTGACATCGCCGCACCTGCCGTCGCGGTTGCCTACCACTCGGGTTTCGGGCACACCGCGACACTCGCCGAAGCCGTGGCCGCGGGAGCGCGCGAGGCGGGCGCGGTCGTGGCGACCGTTGCCGTCGACCGGATGACCGACGCCGACTGGGACGTTCTGGATTCGGCCGACGGCATCGTGCTCGGGAGCGCGACCTATATGGGCAACGTGTCCGCGGCGTTCCAGGGCTTCGCCGAGTCGACCGGGCGGCGTTGCTTCACCGGCGCGTGGCGCGACAAGGTCGCGGCCGGGTTCACCAATTCCGGCGGTAAGAGCGGCGACAAGTTGAACACGTTGGTGTCGTTGGCGGTATTCGCCGCGCAGCACCACATGCACTGGGTCAGCCTCGGTCTGCCTCCGGGCTGGAACCATTCGGAGGCGAGCGAGAACGACCTCAACCGGCTCGGCTTCTTCCTCGGCGCCGGCGCGCAGACCGACGTCGACGCCGACCCCGACGGGGTCCACCCCGCCGATGTTGCCACCCACCGTCACCTCGGTCACCGGTTCGCCTTGGTGACACGGCAATTCATCGTCGGCCGCTCGGTCACGGCAGCGGCGTCATCGCCTGCGGCCTCGTAGGCTACGCCCGGTCACCGCGTGGAAATGCAGTGAAGAACGCGTACGAGGGGTCCTGCTCGTCCATGCGCCCCTCGGCCAGCTTGCCGGACACCGGGTTATTGACATCGGTCGCGAGCGGCGACGAGAACTCGTGTGTCCAGTCGGCTACGCATTTGCGGTGGGCGAACTTCCACCGACCTTCCCGCTTTGAATAGAGGTCGAGATAGCGGCCACCGGTGATCAGCACATACCCGACACCAGCACGCTCGGCGCGGTGGTAGGCGACCACGTAGACCTCTCCTTCGGCGGTATCGGGTCCGGTGATCCGGATGAGGTGATTTGTGACGTTGTGCTGGAGCGCCGCCAGTCCCCCGATTAAGGCTCCAATCGAGTCGATGAACTCTTGGGCGGTGTTCGTCGCGTTGAAGCCGTGCTCGTCGCGGGCGCCTTGTTCGTACAGCGTTGCGGCCAGCGCGACGTCGCCGCGATCCATCGCGCGACAGTATTGAAGGACGAGATCTCGGATCTCGTCCTTGGCGATCAGTGCATCGAGACTCGGCAGCGCGGTGGGCATGCGTCGACGATATTCGATCGTCGCCACGTTCCGGTCAGTTGATGCGGCCGATAATCACCTGCGAGATATCGGAGGCGATCCGTTCGGCATCCGATAAAGCCATTACCGAGACTTCAGACAGGATCGCTGATTTCACGACGAAGACGAACGCCCAGCCGCCGGTGCTGTTGGTGTACACCGCGGTATCGGGATCGCGATGCGCGACGGTGCCGCTGTAGCCAGGAATGTTCAACCCGACGCACTCGGTCATGGCTGCGACACGACGGTCGAACACATTGCGTGCCTCGACGTCGCTCGGGTAGAGCGCGATGGTTTGCAAGGCGGATGCCACCACGGGCACCGTCGAGGGAGCGACGGCGGGACCCGGCGCCCTCGTGCGCGGCCGACCGCTGACCAACTCACCGTTGTCGGCGATCGATCGAAACCGGATCCAGGTGTCTCCGAACGCGACCCGTTGGTCCGCGAGCGCCTGACAAGGCCCGTCGGGCACATACGTGTCGGCAGCGGGTCGCTCGGTATCGGCGTCGCGTGTGAATCCGTCGAATCCGCTGATCTGCTTCACTTCGTCGAGGCTGAGAGGGAGCCGGTCGACGGCGTCATCAGCGCCAGGTTCGCTGTGACGTTGGCACGCGAGCGTACCCAGCGCCATGACGCATCCGACAGCAACCATCTTCGGCATCAAGTCGGCGTTGCCTTTCCGGCAGCGGTTGACGGATATCTGCCCACTGGCCAGGCTACCCAGCCGTCACGTCAGCGGCGTCATCTCCTGCAGCATCGTAGGCACCAGCTCGCTGACCGTCGGATGGATGTGCATCGTGCGCGAGATCGCGGTGTAGGGCTTCTCGGCGGTCATGATGTCGAGGATCGAGTGGATCACCTCGTCACCGCCGACGCCGAGGATCGCCGCACCCAGAATCTGCTCGGTCTCGGCGTCGACGACCACCTTCATGAAGCCCTGCGTCTCCCCTTTTTCCACCGCGCGGCCGACCCGTGTCATCGGACGCTTGCCGACCAACGCATTTCGACCCGACTCGCGCACCTGCGCCTCGGTCAGACCGGCGCGTCCCAGCGGCGGGTCGATGTAAAGCGCATACGTCGTGATGCGGTCGCTGACCCGGCGCGGGTCGTCGTCGAGCAGGTTCGCCGCGACGATCTCGAAGTCGTTGTACGACGTATGCGTGAACGCCCCCTTGCCGTTGCAGTCGCCCATGGCCCAGATGTGTTCGACGTTGGTGCGCAATTGATCGTCGACGACGATGTAACCGCGGGCGTCGGTTTCGACCCCGGCGTTCTCGAGCCCCAGGTCGTCGGTGTTGGGGGTGCGCCCGACCGCGATGAGCAGATGGGTTCCTGCGATGGGTGCCGCACCGTCGCTCGGGATGACCTCGAAACCGCTGTCGGTCTTGGTGAATTGGATCGCGTCGGCGTCGAGGACGATATCGATGCCCTCGGCCTCCAGGATGTCTTTGACCGCGGCCGAGACGTCCCCATCCTCACGTGATGTCAGCCGCGGCCCCTTCTCGATCACGGTGACCCCGGCCCCGAAGCGGCGGTACATCTGCGCGAACTCCAACGCGATGTAGCTGCCGCCGATGATGACAAGATGTTCGGGCACCGTGTCGAGTTCGAGAATGCCGACGTTGGTCAGGTAGTCGATGTCGGCGAGCCCAGGCATGTCGGGTGCGACGGCGCGACCGCCGACGTTGAGGAAGATCCTGTCCGCGTGCAGGACTCGGTCGTCGACGCGGATAGTGTGCGGGTCGGAGAAGCGTGCGTGGCCGCGGATGAACGTGCATCCATCCATGCCTTCGAGCCAGGACTCGACGCCGTCGCGGTCATCGAGCACGATCTTGTCCTTGCGCGCCTTGACCTTTGTCATGTCGACGCCGATATCGCCTGTGCTGACACCGTATTCGGCGCCGCGGCGGGCCAGATGGGCGGCGTGCGCGCTGGCGACCAGGGTCTTGGTCGGAATACATCCGTAGTTCACGCATGTCCCGCCGACGAGTTTGCGTTCGATCACCGCGACCTTCTGCCCCGCCTGCGTGAGCCGGCCCGCCAATGGTGGCCCGGCCTGTCCCGCACCGACGATGATCGCGTCGAAGCGTTCTGTCACCTCAGCCATTTCAAACGGCATCCGTTCACACCAGGCTGACCAGGAACACGATCAGGAAGCCGCCACCCACCGCGACGATGTCTTCGAGGATCGCGCCAGGGCGGTCCTGGCCGTTGCGCAGGTCGGCGAACCGCTGACGTGCCGCCGCGCCGCCCATCGTGCCGAGCACCGCGCCGATGACACCCGCGCCGAGCGCACTGAACGTGTGGAAGTACGCACTGCCGATCACCGCGCCGGCGAAGGCGCCCGTGATGAGACGCGTCGCGAACTGGGGAGTCGTCTTACGGCTGGGGGTTTTCGGCAGCTGATCGGTGACCAGCTCGACGAGCAGGAAGATGGTCAACACGGTGACGGTGATCGGATGCGCCGTCCACTCCGACCATTTCCCGTCTACGTCGATCCACCCCAGCAGCGCGCCCCAGGACACCACCGCCGGTGCGGTCAGTGCGCGCAGGCCGGCGATGACGCCGATCAACAGTGCGAGTACCAGAATCAGGACCTGCGTCATGGCGACCTCCGGCCGGTGTTATGGACCTCCGGACGCTAACACGCAGGCCGGAAGGGTTCGCGCTGAATCACAGGCGACAGAATCGGATGTCAGAAGCCAGAATCGCCTTGGCGCCGATGGCGGCGAGTTCGTCCATGATCTTATTGACGTCGCGGCGGGGCACCAGAGCGCGCACCGCCGCCCACGCCGGGTCGGCGAGCGGAGCGATCGTCGGCGACTCCAGGCCGGGGGTCACCGCGACCGCACGGTCGAGAACGCTGCGCGGGCAATCGTAATCGAGCATCAGGTACTGCTGGCCGCGAACCACGCCCTGCACACGGGCCACCAGCTGGGCACCGGTGGGGCTGTCCGGCGCGCCGTCCCGCTCGATCAGCACCGCCTCGGAGTCACACAGGGAATCTCCGAACGCCACCAGGTTGTGCAGTCCCAGTGTTCGTCCGGAGCCCACCACATCGGCGATCGCGTCGGCGACGCCGAGCTGCACGGAGATCTCCACCGCGCCGTCGAGCCGGATCACCGTCGCCTCGATGCCGTGCGCGGCCAGGTCTTTTCGCACCAGGTTGGGGAACGCGGTCGCGATCCGCTTTCCCGCGAGATCCTCGACCCGCCAATCGGGCCCGGCCGGGGCCGCATACCGGAACGTCGACGAGCCGAAGCCCAGCGCCAACCGCTCCCGCACCGGCGCATCCGATTCGGCGGCCAGATCGCGGCCGGTAATTCCGAAGTCGAGTTGCCCCGAGCCGACATAGATCGCAATGTCTTTGGGCCGCAGGAAGAAGAACTCGACGTTGTTGGCCGGGTCGATGACCGTCAGGTCTTTTTGGTCGGTGCGGCGACGGTAACCGGCTTCGGACAGGACCTCGCTGGCGGGTTCGGAGAGTGTGCCCTTGTTGGGGACCGCGACGCGAAGCATGCGATTCACAGCTTCCGGTAGACGTCGTCGAGGGTGAGTCCGCGAGCGATCATCAGCACCTGCGTCCAGTACAGGAGCTGGCTGATCTCTTCGGTGAGCGCGTCATCGCTCTCGTGTTCGGCCGCCAGCCACACCTCGCCGGCTTCCTCGAGGACCTTCTTGCCGATCCCGTGCACGCCGCCGTCCAGTGCGGCGACGGTGCCGCTACCGGCGGGGCGGGTCCGGGCGCGTTCGCTGAGCTCAGCGAACAGGGCGTCGAAGGTCTTCACGGCACGCGATTGTGTCACGCTCGCACCCGTCGGGTCACGCCGGTTTGCCCGACCCCGGTCACGTACGCGCCATGTGCAGTGCGGCGCGGTGGCTGAACAACAGCGACGCCCCGATCGGGTTTCCTCCACCGGGGTAGGTCTCCCCCGAGACGGCCGCCATCGTGTTCCCCGCCGCATACAGACCCGCGATGGGCCGGTCGGAGGTGTCCAGGACGCGGGCATCGGTGTCGGTGCGTAGCCCGCCCTTGGTGCCGAGGTCGGATATGCCGAACGCCGCCGCGCGGTAGGGCGGGGTGTCGATCGGCACCAGCGGCGACGCGCCGCCGGTGAAGGCCCGGTCGAACGATTCGCGGCCGCGACCGAAGTCCTCGTCGACACCGCGCGCCGCGAACTCGTTGAAACGACGCACGGTGTCTTCCAATTGCGTTGCCGGAACATCGATCTGATCGGCGAGTGCGGCCAGGGTGTCGGCCTGCACCCACAGACCCCCGGCGAAATACTGTTCGGTTGGGGAGAAGGAGACGTTGGTGGCCATCACGGGCGGTTGTTCGCCGGTTCGGCTGTCATAGACCATCCAGTACCGCGACCCGACCGTGCCGTCGCGCATCGCGCGCAGGATCGCGCGGCCCAACCGGTCGTAGGCCGCCGACTCGTTGGCGAAGCGGCGGCCGGAACGGTCGACGAAGATGCCGCCGGTGAAGCACAGCGCGAACGCGGCGCGGCCGTCCGGATGGATCAGCCCCGGCGACCACCACGCCTGGTCCATCAGGTCCACGTCGGCCCCGACGGCAATCGCCGCCCGATGGGCCAATCCCGTGTTGGCCGGGGCGCCCATGGTGTCGCGGGCGCTTCCCGGGACGCCGAATTCGGCCCGCATGTCGGGGTTCTGTTCGAAACCACCCGTGGCGAGCAGCACGCCGCGCCGCGCCGTGATCGTGCGGCGCTCGCCGTCATGCTCCACGACCGCTCCGACCACGCCATCTCCCTCGACGACCAACTCGACCAGGCTCGTGGACAGATGCGCCGTCACCGCCGGGTTGTCGGCCATAGCCCACAGAAACCGTCCGACCAGCGCACGCCCGCCGGTGAGCAGATCGGGCTGCGGCGCCCCGAGGCGCTCATGGTCCAGCGGCCCACGAACCAGGCCCGCGAACCGGCCGAGACGCTCGTCGGGCACCGCCTTGGAGACGATGTGGCGCATGCCGTCGGTGCGGGCGCCGGCCGCCGAACTGTAGTAGTCGGGCCACGGCAGGATCTTGAACGCGAAGTGCTCGTCGCGTTCGAGGTAGTCGATCAGGGCGGCACCGCCGCGGACGTAGGTCTCCTGAAGAGCCGCGGGTGTGCGGTCGCCGACGACCTCGCGGTAGTAACGCAGCGCGTCGGAGATCGTGTCGTCGCATCCGGCGCGGGTGAGCACCGCATTGCACGGATACCACATGCCGCCGCCCCCGGAGTAGGCGAAGGTGCCGCCGAACCGGTCGCTCGCCTCCACGATCGCGACCGAGAGTCCTTCCCGCGCAGCGGTATAGGCTCCGGCCAGTGCCCCGGCAGAGCCGGCGACGAGGACGTCGACCGACTCGTCGATGCCGCTCAGACGGTTTCCTGCTGCGATGCGACCTCGTTGCCCATGTCCTCGAGGTGTTTGCCCTTGGTCTCGGCGACGAACTTCCACACGAACAGCAACGACAGCACCGCGCAGATCGCGTAGAAGCCGTAGGCGATGCCGAGCGAGAAGTCACCGAGTGCGGGGAACGACGCGGTGATCGCACAGTTGGCGAGCCACTGCGCTGCGGCGGCCAGACCCAGCGCGGCGCCGCGGATGCGGTTCGGGAACATCTCGCCGAGCAGCACCCAGACCACCGGGCCCCACGACATGCCGAACGACACCACAAAGAGGTTCGCGGCGACCAGTGCAATCGGACCGGCGATGCCGTCCAGGCTCGGCTGCCCGTCGACCACCGGCGCCGTGCCGAAGATGACTGCCATCGTGCCGAGGGTGATGGCCATACCCGTCGACCCGACCAACAACAACGGCTTGCGTCCGACCTTGTCGATCAGCGCGATCGCGATGAGCGTGGTCACGATGTTGGTCACCGACGTGATCACGGTGATCAGGAACGCCTGCTGCTCCCCGAAGCCGACGGCCTCCCACAGCACGTTCGAGTAGTAGAAGATCACGTTGATGCCGACGAACTGCTGGAACACCGACAGCAGCACACCCACCCAGACGATGCCGTAGAGCCCTCCGGTCGGCTTACGCAGATCGCGCCACGACGGCGGTTTCTCCGACTTCAGCGATTCCTTGATGCGCGTGATCGTCAGCTCGAGGTTCTTCTCCCCCAGCAGCTTCGTCAGCACCCGCCGCGCCTCCGGAATCCGGTACCTGGCAACGAGATAACGTGGTGATTCGGGGATTGTGAACGCCAGAACGCCGTAGACCACGGCGGGCACCGCCATCACGAGGAACATCCACCGCCAGGCCGCCATCCCCAGCCAGAGTTCCTCGCGCGACCCGCCCGCGAGGTGGGCCAGCAGCGCATCGATCGCCAGCGAGATGAAAATGCCGGAGACGATGGCCAGCTGTTGCAGCGAGCCCAACCTGCCCCGGATCCGCGGCGGCGAGGTTTCGGCGATGTAGGCCGGTGCGATGACCGAAGCCACACCGACGCCGATACCACCCACGATGCGGAAGATCGTGAACATCCAGACGTTTGTCGCCAGGCCGGTGCCGAAGGCGCTGATGAAGAACAGCAGCGCGGCGACCTTCATCACCGACAGCCGACCGATCTTGTCCGCGAGACGGCCGGCGACCAGCGCACCCAACGCGGCGCCGATCAGGGCCGCCGCCACGGCCACGCCCGTTACCGCCTTGCTGATCTGGAAGTGGTCCTCGACCGCCGCAACCGCGCCGTTGATGACCGCGCTGTCGTAGCCGAACAGCAGGCCGCCGAGCGCGGCGACGGACGCGATGAGAACGACGCGGCCGCTGTGCTCCGACTCCTCGTAATCCACAGCTGTCGAGGAGTCACCTGCGGGTCCGTGAGTCATGTGAGACCTTTCCACAGCGCGTGATGGACGTCACATTCAATCACAGACCGGTACTCAGGCGGTGCGTTCTCCCGGCCTGTTCACCAGTTCGGAATGGACCCGGCGAAGGTCCGCGGCACGCAGCCCGGCGAGGGAGGAAACGTGGTGTCGACGTGGCCCGCTGGGTACCGCTACGTCGTTGGGCACCACCAGCACCGGGCATCCGGCACGTTCGGCGGCCGCCGAGCCGGTGACGGAGTCTTCGACCGCCAGACACGCCACCGGATCGAAACCCAGCAGTGCGGCCGCGCGTTCGTATACGTCGGGTGCGGGTTTGCCGCGGGTAACCTCGTCACCGCAGACGGACACCGAAAAGTAGTGCGCACCAATGCTGTTCAGTGCCTTGTCAGTCAAAGCACGCAGCGTGTTAGTGACGAGTGCCATCGGGACTTCTTCTGCGGCAAGCTCATCCAGCAATTCTTCCGCACCGTCACACCACTGCAGGCCGCCGTCGAACAGCTCGGCGGTGTAGGCGTGCAGCCATCGGTTCGATTCGGCCATCGCGCGAGCATCGTGGTCGAGGCCGAGGTCGGTGTACACGGTCCGAATGGTGTCCTCGGCCGAGCCGCCGACCAACGCCTCGCGCACCTGTGGGGTCAGCTCGCCCCCGAGTTCGGCGTAGAGCGCGGCCAGCGAGACGTCCCACAGCTTTTCCGAATCGACAAGGGTGCCATCCATATCGAAGAGGACGGCGCGCAGCACCGCCTCCATTCAGTCCTCCGGGTTGTAGCCGAGGTTGGGCGCGAGCCAGCGCTCGGCCTCCTTCAGCGTCCAACCCTTGCGCTTGGCGTAGTCGGCGACCTGGTCCTGGGCCAACCGGCCGACCACGAAGTACTGGGACTGCGGGTGCGAGAAGTACCAGCCGCTGACCGCGGCCCCCGGCCACATCGCCATCGAATCGGTCAGCTCGATGCCGGTGCGCTTCGTGACGTCCAGCAGGTTGAACAGCGTCGCCTTCTCGGTGTGCTCCGGGCATGCCGGATAACCCGGCGCGGGACGGATGCCCACGTATTTCTCGCCAATGAGCGCGTCGTTGTCCAGCTGCTCGTCGGGCTGGTATCCCCAGAACTCCTTGCGGACCCGTTGGTGCATCCGTTCGGCGAACGCCTCGGCGAGCCGGTCGGCGACCGACTCCAACAGGATGGCGCTGTAATCGTCCAGCGCTGCCTTGAACTCCATGATCTTGTCCTGGCTGCCGAGCCCCGCGGTGACGGCGAAACCGCCGACGTAGTCGGCCAGACCGGTGTCTTTGGGTGCGACGAAGTCGCCGAGCGACCGGTTCGGGATGCCCTCGCGGTGCTCGCCCTGCTGGCGCAGGTTGTGCAGTGTGGTCAGCACCTCGGTGCGGGTGTCGTCGGTGTAGACCTCGACGTCGTCACCGACGGCGTTGGCCGCGAAGAAACCGATCACCCCGTTCGCGGTCAGCCATTTCTCCTTGATCGCCGTGTCGAGCATCTCCTGCGCGTCGTCGTAGAGCTTGCGGGCGGCCTCCCCCGTGGCCGGGTTGTTGAGGATGTCGGGGAATCGGCCCTTCATCTCCCAGGCGTTGAAGAACGGCTGCCAGTCGATGTACTCGCGCAATTCGGCGAGGTCGTAGTCAACGAACTCGCGCACGCCGAGCCCCTGAGCGGGCACCGGCGGCGTGTAGCCGTCCCAGTCGATCGGCGTCCGGTTCGCGCGGGCCTTCTCCAGGGTCAGCATCGGCCGGTCGTTCTTCTGGGCGTGCCGCTCGCGCAGGGATGCGTAGTCCTTCTCGGTGGCCTCCAGCAGTCCCGGCCGCTGTTTGTCGTCGAGCAGCGCGGCGGCCACCGGAACCGAGCGGGACGCGTCCTTGACCCAGACCACCGGACCGCTGCGGCGCGGCGAGATCTTCACCGCCGTGTGCGCGCGCGAGGTGGTCGCACCGCCGATGAGCAGTGGGATCTCCAGCCCTGCGCGTTCCATCTCGACGGCGAAGTTGGACATCTCGTCCAGCGACGGGGTGATCAGGCCGGACAGCCCGACGATGTCGGCGTCGTGCTCCTTCACCGCGTCCAGGATCTTCTGCGCGGGCACCATCACCCCGAGGTCGATCACTTCGAAGTTGTTGCACTGCAGGACAACCCCGACGATGTTCTTGCCGATGTCGTGGACGTCGCCCTTGACGGTCGCCATCACGATCGTGCCGTTGGTGTCTTTGGAACCCGTCGTGCCGGACTCCTCCTTCTCCGCCTCGATGAACGGAAGCAGGTATGCGACGGCCTTCTTCATCACCCGGGCCGACTTCACGACCTGGGGCAAAAACATCTTGCCCGAGCCGAACAGGTCGCCGACGACGTTCATACCGTCCATCAGCGGACCCTCGATCACCTCGATCGGTCGCCCGCCCGCGTCGGCGATCTCGACCCGCAGTTCCTCGGTGTCGTCCTCGACGTGGGCGTCGATGCCCTTGACCAGCGCGTGCGTGATCCGCTCGCGGACCGGTAGGGACCGCCACTCCGCTGCCGCCGGGTCGTCGGCCTTGTCCTTGGTGTTGAAGCGCTCGGCGATCTCGAGCAGCCGTTCGGCCGCATCCTCGCGACGGTTCAGCACGACGTCCTCGATGCGCTCCCGTAGTTCGGCGTCGATCGAGTCGTAGGGCACCAGCGCGCCTGCGTTGACGATGCCCATGTCCAGGCCCGCCTTGATGGCGTGGAAGAGGAATACCGCGTGGATCGCCTCGCGGACCGGGTTGTTGCCGCGGAACGAGAACGACACGTTCGAGATGCCGCCGGAGAGGTGCACCCCGGGCAGGTTCTCCTTGATCCAGGCGCACGCCTCGATGAAGTCGATCCCGTAGGTCGCATGCTCCTCGATGCCGGTGGCCAGCGCGAAGCAGTTCGGGTCGAAGATGATGTCCTCGGCGGGGAAGCCGACCTCTTCGGTCAGGACCCGGTAGGCGCGACCGCAGATCTCCTTGCGGCGCTCCAGGTTGTCGGCCTGCCCCTCCTCGTCGAAGGCCATCACGACGACGGCGGCGCCGTACTTGCGGCACAACCGAGCCTCGCGGATGAACTTCTCCTCGCCCTCCTTCAGGGAGATCGAGTTGACGATCGGCTTGCCCTGCACGTTCTTCAGGCCGGCCTCGATGACCTCCCACTTGGAGGAGTCGATCATCACCGGCACGCGGCTGATGTCGGGTTCGGACGCGATCAGCCGGGTGAACCGGTCCATCGCGGCGACGCCGTCGATCATGCCCTCGTCCATGTTGATGTCGATGACCTGCGCACCGACCTCCACCTGCTGCAGGGCCACCGACAGCGCGGTGTCGTAGTCCTCGGCCTTGATGAGGTTGCGGAACCGGGCCGAGCCGGTGATGTTGGTGCGCTCACCGATGTTGACGAACAAGGTGTCGTCGTCGATGTTGAGCGGTTCCAGGCCCGACAGCCGGGTGGCCACCGGGACCTCAGGCACCTGGCGCGGTGGCTTGCCCTCGACGGCCTCGGCGATCTTGGCGATGTGCGCGGGCGTCGTTCCACAGCAACCACCGACCAGGTTGACGAAGCCCGCCTCGGCGAAGTCCGCGACGTAGCCGGCCTGACGCTCGGGGGTTTCGTCGTACTCGGCGAACGCGTTGGGCAGCCCGGCGTTCGGGTAGCAGGAGACGAACGTGTCCGCGATTCGCGACATCTCGGCGATGTAAGGCCTCATCTCCGGTGCACCGAGCGCGCAGTTGAGGCCGATCGCGAGCGGCCTGGCGTGCCTGACCGAGTTCCAGAACGCCTCGGTGACCTGGCCGGACAGCGTCCGCCCGGAAGCGTCGGTGATGGTGCCCGAGATGACGACGGGCCAGCGGCGGCCGCGTTCCTCGAACAGCGTCTCGATCGCGAACACGGCGGCCTTGGCGTTGAGCGTGTCGAAGATCGTCTCGACCAGGATGATGTCGGCACCACCGTCGACCAGGCCGTTGGCGGCTTCGAGGTAGGCGTCGACCAACCGGTCGTAGGTGATGTTGCGGGCGCCGGGATCGTTGACGTCCGGCGAGATCGAGGCGGTCCGCGTGGTCGGTCCCAGCGCTCCGGCGACGTAGCGGGGCCGGTCACCGGTGCCGACCTCGTCGCAGGCCTTCCGCGCCAGCGCCGCGCCGGCGTAGTTCACCTCGTAGCTGAGCTCTTCCATGCCGTAGTCGGAGAGCGAGATCGCGTTCGCGTTGAACGTGTTGGTCTCAATGATGTCGGCGCCGGCGTCGAGGTATTCGCGGTGAATCGCCTCGATGATCTGCGGCTGGGTCAGGTTGAGCAGGTCGTTGTTGCCCTGGACGTCGCTCGGCCAGTCCTTGAACCGTTCGCCGCGGTATCCGGCCTCGTCGGGCCGGTCCCGCTGGATCGCCGTGCCCATCGCGCCGTCGATCACCATGATCCGCTGACCCAGTGTCGCGGTCAGTTCGTCGGTGCAGTCGGGGCGGATGTCCGGCGTGAGAGTGTTCGACTCAACGGCAGTCATGCGCGCTCCTTCCCTAGGGGAAGGCGTCCTTGAGTCTGCCGAGCGTGGCGGATAACGGTGAAGACCGGAATCCGTTGCAACGCCTCTCGACAGGCAAAGTCTACGTTGTCAGCCAAACGATTCTCGGACGCCCGCCTCGACGTGGCGATCGGTCCGACCCGCACGGCGACGCGCGCCCATGAGCGAACGCTGGCGGATCTTGTCGGCACTGTCGTCGACACCATGGTTAACCAGATTGCAGCCGAGCGTATTTCGTCTTGGCTGGCAGCCGGGTGCACATCGCGCGGCCACCGATTACGAGGGCGTCGAGCAAATCGGTGGTGTACGCGCGGTCCTTCACATCAGCCACGAATCCAGGGTAGTCGGCGAATCAAGTCAGCACGTGTGGCGATGGCGCTCCTACCCGCCTCAGAGGGCTTACGCTGGCGTTGTGACCTTGTCGGATGCGAGCGGTTTGAGACCGCCCGACCTGCCCGAACTGAACGACACCATCGTCGTCGCAGCGTTCGAGGGCTGGAACGACGCCGGCGACGCGGCCAGCGATGCGGTGGAGCACCTCGACGCGATCTGGGAAGCCGAGACGATCGTCGAGATCGACGACGAGGCCTACTACGACTACCAGGTGAATCGGCCGGTGATCAGGCAGGTCGACGGGGTCACGCGGGAACTGGTGTGGCCGTCGATGCGGATTTCGCACTGCCGTCCCCCGGGTTCCGACCGTGACATCGTGCTGATGCACGGCGTCGAGCCCAACATGCGCTGGCGCACGTTCTGCTCGGAGTTGTTGGCGATCGCCGACAAGCTCAACGTGCAGACCGTCGTCATCCTCGGCGCCCTGCTGGCCGATACGCCCCACACTCGGCCGGTGCCGGTGTCCGGCGCGGCCTACTCGTCGGATTCCGCGGCGGTGTTCGGGCTGGAGGAGACGCGGTACGAAGGCCCGACCGGCATCGCCGGCGTGTTCCAGGACGCGTGTGTGCAGGCCGGGATCCCCGCGGTGACGTTCTGGGCCGCGGTGCCCCACTACGTTTCCCAGCCGCCGAACCCGAAGGCGACCGTGGCCTTGCTGCGCCGCGTCGAGGACGTGCTCGACATCGAGGTGCCGCTGGCCGACCTGCCGACCGCGGCCGAGGAGTGGGAGCAGGCGGTTTCGGAGATGACCGCCGAGGACGACGAGATCGCCGAGTACGTGCAGTCGCTGGAGGAACGCGGCGACGCCGAGGTCGACATGACCGAGGCGCTCGGCAAGATCGACGGCGACGCGCTGGCCGCCGAGTTCGAGCGCTACCTGCGCCGCCGCGGCCCGGGCTTCAGGGGCTGAGGGGCTTCACCCCGCGCGAGCGACCACTTTTGCACGGCAAAGTGCGGCCTGTCGCGGTACAGACACGGTCGCTCGCGGCAGGGAGGGTTAGCGCTTTTCCAGCGCCTCGGTGCGCGCGCTCATCGACCGGCCCAACGCGGCGACCTCGGCGTCCATCTTCGGCAGCAGATCGGGCACCGTCTTGAGCGTGGCCCGCTCCCCCAGCCGCGACGCCAGCAGCGGCTTGAGCCAGCGCATCAGGCCGACGAACCGCGGGCAGTTGATCTGCCGCTTGCGGGCCTCGATGCCAGCGACGAACAGCTCACCGCACTTGTCCACCGAGGTGGTCTTGCCCAGCGGCCCGGGCAGAGAGTCGAGCATCTTGCGCGCGCTCGGCAGGTCCGAGCGACTCTCCCGGACCAGCGGCGTGTCGATCCACAGCATGTGCGCCGACCCGACGTCGACACCGTGGTGCGCGACCTCCAGGCGCAGCGCGTTGGCGAAATGCTCGGCGGCCGCCTTCGAGGCGTCATAAGGAGCCATGCCGGCCGAGGCGGCGTAGGCGGCCGCCGACGACACCACCAGGACGTAGCCGCGCCGGTCGATCACCGAGGGCAGCGCAGCGCGCACGGTGTGGAACACACCGACGACGTTGACGTCCATGATCGTCTGGAACGCCTGCGGGTCGACCCCGAGCACCGACCCGTAGGTCGCGATGCCGGCGTTGGCCATCACGATGTCGATGCCGCCGAACCGTTCGACCCCCTTGGCGACCGCCGCCTCCATCGCCGCCAGGTCGCGCACGTCGGCGACCGCTGTCACCACCCCGTCCTCGCCGAACCGGGCAGCGACCTGGGCCAACCGGTCGGCGTCGAGGTCGGTCAGCACGAGCTTGGCGCCCTTGTCGTGCAGCCGCCGGGCCACCTCTTCGCCGATGCCGTTCGCCCCGCCGGTGATCAACGCGACTTTGCCGTTCAGTGAACTCATGGCGGCTAAGGTACCGCGCCGGCGGCGACGTTCGACGCACGTTCAGCGCGCCGCGAGGGTGCACAAATGGCTGGAAACCAGCGGCGCGTCGTCGACAGACGCGCACACTCGCCGCAACGGGGTTACAACCGAATGCCCAGCAAGGCGTCGACGGCGGTCGCCACCGTGTGCCCCGCCTCGGGGTCGTGGCCGCCGTAGCTCAGCGCGTCGGTGGTCCAACCGTCCAGCGCCGCAAGCGCTTTCGGGGTGTCCAGATCGTCGGCGAGGTACCGGCGAACCCGCTGCACGACATCGGTCGCATCCGGCGCGCCGGGCAGCGCGACCGCCGCACGCCAACGACCCAGCCGCTCGATCGCCTCGGCCAGCACCGCGTCACTCCAGTACCGGTCGGCACGGTAGTGACCGGCGAACAGCCCGAGCCGGATCGCTGCGGGGTCGACGCCCTCGGCGCGGAGCCGCGAGACCAGCACCAGGTTCCCGCGGCTCTTGCTCATCTTGTGGCCGTCCCAGCCGATCATGCCGGCGTGCACGTAGTGACGCGCGAATCTGCGCTCGCCGGTGACGGATTCGGCGTGCGCGGCGGAGAACTCGTGGTGCGGGAAGATCAGGTCGCTGCCGCCGCCCTGGATGTCGAGGTCGGTGCCGATGCGGCTCAGGGCGATGGCCGCACATTCGACGTGCCATCCCGGGCGGCCCGGCCCGAACGGCGACGGCCAACTCGGCTCCCCCGGCCGTTGCGCCTGCCACAGCAGCGCGTCGAGTTCGTCGCCCTTCCCCGGTCGCTCCGGGTCGCCTCCGCGTTCGGCGAACAACCGAGCCATGGTGTCGCGGTCGTAGCCGGACTCGTAACCGAACTGTGCGGTGGCGTCGGCGCGGAAGTACACGTCGGGATACTCGGCGTCGTCGACGATGTAGGCGGCACCTGAGGCCAACAGCTTCTCCACCACCTCGATGACCTCGGCGATGGCCTCGGTGGCCGCGACGTAGTCGTGCGGTGGCAGCACCCGCAGCGCGGCCATGTCCTCGCTGAACAGCCGGGTCTCGCGGTCGGCGAGTTCGCGCCAGTCGATGCCGTCGCGCTGCGCGCGTTCGAACAGCGGGTCGTCGACGTCGGTGATGTTCTGCACGTAGTGCACCCGATGTCCGGCGTCCAGCCAGATGCGGTGCACGAGGTCGAAGGCGAGGTAGGTGGCGGCGTGGCCGAGGTGGGTCGCGTCGTAGGGCGTGATGCCGCAGACGTACATCGTGGCCGTTTCGCCCGCACTGACGGGACGGACCTGCCGATCGGCGCTGTCGTAGAGACGCAGCTGCGGTCCCCGGCCCGGCAGCGCCGGGACGACGGGAGCCGGCCACGAATTCATAGTCTCGACTCTAGGCATCGATCTGACCGACATCGCGGGCGGCCGTTTCATTCCCGGTCAGTCCCTCCAGCGGCTCCGATACGCCGAGAGGATCTCCTTGAGCAGCGCCTCGCTGAGCTCGGGCCGGCACATCAGCAGGTCGGGCAGATAGGGGTCGCGCCGGTTGTAGACCAGCTCCGAGCCGTCGATGCGCGACGCGTGCAGACCCGCGGCCTGCACCACGCCGGCGGGCGCGGCCGAATCCCACTCCCACTGTCCGCCGGCGTGCAGGTAGGCGTCGACGTCACCGCGCACCACCGCCATCGCCTTGGCGCCCGCGGACCCGATGCGCACCAGCTGGATGTCCATCCGGTCGCGCAGCCACCACAGCACCGGCGGCGGCCGGTTGGAGCTGGCCGTGATCAGGATGGGGCCGTCGGCGCGGGGCGGCGGCGGGATGACGGTGTCGGTGCGGTAGACCTCGTTGCGCGCGGGTAGCGCGACCGCGGCGTCGGTGATGCGCCCGTTCGGCCCGCCGTCGCGTCGCCACAGCGCGATGTGCACCGCCCAGTCCGTGCGCCGCGGCATCGAGTACTCGTGGGTGCCGTCGACAGGGTCGACGATCCACACCCGGTCGGCGTCGACGCGCGACAGATCGTCGACCGCTTCTTCGGAGAGCACCTTGTCGTCGGGCCGCTCAGCGCGAAGCCGCTCGAGGATCAGCCGGTTGGCCAGCTTGTCGCCGGTGTCGCCGAGGTCGTACGGGTCGTAGAAACCCACTTCCTCGCGGACCTTCAGCAGCATCTCGCCCGCCTCGGCGGCCACCTCGGCGGCCAACGCCGCATCAGTCAGGGTCATCGCTCAGAACGCCGGCCACGGGATCGGGCGATGCCGATCGGGTGTGGGCATCACCGGATCGGTCAGCAGCGCAACGGTTCTGGAGAGCAACGCGGCGATCTCGCGCTCGGTGATGAGGGCGCACAGTTCGTCGCCTAACCCGTTGCGCAGCTGATCGCGCAGCGCCGCCACCGATTCCAGCGTCTGATCGTCGACGGGTTTACCGGCCCAACCCCACAGCACGGTGCGCAGCTTGTCCTGGCTGTGCAGGGTCACCCCGTGGTCGACGCCGTACACCCGACCGTCGACGCCGGACAGGATGTGTCCGCCCTTGCGGTCGGCGTTGTTGACCAGCACGTCGAACACCGCCATCCGGCGCAACCGGTCGTCGTCGGCGTGTACCAGGGTGACCTCGTCGCCCGCGTAGTCGTAGGCCTGAAGGATCGGCAGAAAGCCCGGCGGAATGCGGCCCGCGGGAAGCAGATCCACCAGATCCGGCCCGTCCGGTCGTGCGTCGTCGACCTCATCGCCCGGCTGGTCCACCCACAGCTGCACCATGCCCTCACCCGCCGGCCCCTCACGAATAATGGTGTAGGGCACGACATTCCATCCCAACGCGGCCGACACCAGATAGGCCCCGCGCTCACGACCGGCCAGCGTGCCGTCGGGGAAGTCCCACAGCGGCGCCTCGCCCGCCACCGGCTTGTAGACGCAATGGACTTGGTGCTGCCCGAGATTCGCCTCGCACAAGAAGGTCGCGTTGCTGGCCGATCGGATGCGCCCGATGACGGTCAGTTCACCGCGCCGCAACACCTCTTCGCGGACCGCATCGGCCCCGCCGTCAGATGTCGACGTCATCGTCGGACTCGGCGAAGGCGCCGCGCCGATAGCCGTTGGTGCGCACGCAGATGTGACCTTCGGGGTCCAGCGGTTCGTCACAGAGAGGACAGGGCGGGCGGCCTGCCGAGATCACCCGGTTGGAGCGCGTCGCGAACTCGCGCGCGGATTCCGGTGTGAGGAACACACGGACCGCGTCGGGGCCCTCCTCTGCGTCGTCGAGCACCACCGACGCGTCGAATTCGGTTTCCGACACCGCCAGCAGTTCGACGACGACCGTCTGGGCTTCGGAGTCCCAGCCCAGTCCCATCGTGCCCACGCGGAACTCCGCGTCGACCGGAGTGATCAGCGGGCTGAGATCCTCGACCTCACCGGTGTCGGGCGGAATCGGCGTTCCGAACCGGCGATTGATCTCGAGCAGCAGTGCGGCAATCCGTTCGGCGAGCACAGCGACCTGCTGCTTCTCCAGAACCACCGACACGACGCGCTTGTCGTGGACGGCCTGCAAGTAGAACGTGCGATTGCCGGGTTGGCCGACGGTCCCGGCCACGAATCGGTCGGGTGTGCGGAAGACGTGGATTGCGCGGGCCATGGCACTTCCCAAAATACCGGTTGGGGCTCCTCAGCCGTAATTGCGACTAGCCGGTGGACCCGCCGACGACGGCATCCTCCGGCGGCACCTCGCCGTCTTCCGCGTCGCTTTTCGCGGGTTTGGGCGCCAGCCCCGACGTGAGTTGGTCACCAGTGTGGTTGACGTGGATCACGAACGGCCGCACCGCCGTGTAACGGATCACGCTCATCGACGCCGGGTCGGCGGTGATCCGTTGAAAGCTGTCGAGATGGGTGCCGAGCGCGTCGGCGACGATGGCTTTGATCACATCGCCGTGAGTGCAGGCGACCCACAGCACGTCGCCCTCGTGCTCCTCGGCGAGTCGACGGTCGTGCTCGCGGATCGCGGCCACCGCGCGGGCCTGCACGTGGGCCAGTCCCTCCCCGTCGGGGAACACCGCGGCGCTGGGCTGCTGCTGCACCACCGCCCACAACGGCTCGGAGACCAAGTCAGCGATCTTGCGCCCGGTCCAGGCCCCGTAGTCGACCTCCGAGATCCGGTCGTCGACGATCGGCGTCAGGCCCAGCGCTGCGGCCAGCGGTTCCACGGTTCGTTCGCAGCGCAACAGCGGCGAGCGCACGATCGCGCGGATCGGCAGCGAACCGATGCGGGTTGTAACCGCATGCGCCTGTTCGCGCCCCTTGTCGTCGAGGTCGACGCCCTCGGACCGGCCCGCCAGCGTGTGCGCGGTGTTGGACGTCGAGCGGCCGTGCCGCAACAGGATCACCGTCATGTCGCTGCCACCACACCCGTCCCCAACAAGATCAGCACCACGGTGCCCAGCATGACGCGATACCCGACGAACCAGTACATGCTGTGCCTGACCAGGAACCGCAGGAACCAGGCCACTGCGGCGAAACCGACCACGAACGCGATCACCGTGGCCACCAGCAACTGCGGGCCGGTCGCGCTCATCCCCTCTCCGACGGGATGGAACGCGTCGGGAAGCGAGAACAACCCGGAGGCGAACACCGCGGGGATGGCCAGAAGAAAACCGAACCGGGCCGCCAGCTCGCGGTTGAGACCGAGGAAGAGCCCGGCGCTGATCGTCGCGCCGGAACGGGACACACCGGGCAGCAGAGCCAGGCACTGCGCGAAGCCCACGATGATGCTGTCCTTCCACGTCAGCTGTTCGACGGTGCGCGCCTGGCGGCCGAAGTACTCGGCGGCGGCGATGACGGCCGAGAACACGATCAGCGCGATCGCGATCGCCCACAGATTGCGTGCGCCGGTGCGGATCTGGTCCTTGAACAGCAGCCCGAGGACGGCGATGGGGATGGTCCCGACGATCACATACCAACCCAACCAATAGTCGGCGTTGCGGTGCGCGGTGACGAACAAGCCGTTGAACCAGGCCTTGACGATGCGCCCGATGTCCTTGGCGAAGTAGAGCAGGACAGCGAACTCGGTGCCCAACTGGGTGACGGCGGTGAACGAGGCCCCGGCGTCGTCGGCGAAGAACACGCGCGACGTGATCGCCAGGTGCCCTGAGGAGCTGACGGGCAGGAACTCGGTCAGCCCCTGCACAATCGCGAGGACGACGACCTGCACCCACGACATCGCCGGCACGTCCGTCACGACGACGACCGTACCGTGGGCGGGTGTTAGCGACCGGTCCGCGCCACCGGCTCTGCGGACGCGACGAGATCACGCACCGCCGCGCCCACGCTTCGTCGGTCGGTGAGGTCGATGTCGGTCAGCTTGCGGCTGGACACGGCGACCACGTCCTCCTCGTGCGGGACCGGTCCCGCCAACCGCGGGCGGTAGATCTCGACCACCAGCATCTGGCGCTCGACATGGAACGAGAAGCTGCGGCCGTCGCCCACCTGGCCGAAGCCGCTGGCATACAGGCCGGTGGTCATGTCCTCGATGACAAACTCACCGGCGCCGGTCGCACGGTCCGTGGCGAGGGTCATGATCGCACCATACCGTTGACGCGGCCGCTAATTGGGAGGGCACGGCGAGCGGACGAAAGCCGACGCGCAGTTGTCTGCCTAGACTGGCCGTTCAGTCGCTTAACCGTACGCACGACCGAGAGCTACCCCTTGGCGCCCGTGGTAAACACATCGAATCAGCCGATTCGCCGGATCGTGGCGGCGCTGGCTATCGTGCCGGCATTTGTGCTGGTCGGGGGCTGCTCATCGGAAAGCACCGACGCTCCTGCCACCATCGCTCCCGCGCAGGCCGCGGTGTCCCCACCGGTGGCCGGCCGGCCCGACGGCGTCGTGCGCCCGCTGGGTGCCGATGCGCAGGCGGCGATCGTCGACGCGGAAAGCGGCTCACTGGCGGTGCTGGCGCCCGATCCGGCGGACCGATCGCAGGTCACGGTGTATTCCACCGGCGGCGAGGACGCGGCGACGGTGTCGTTGTCCAGTCCCGCAACGGCGTTGACGGGTGACGGCGACGGCCAGGTCTACGCGGCGACGCGCGGCGGCTACCACCGGATCGACGTCGCCGGTCGCACCGCCACCAAGGTCGAGGTCGAGGGCCTGCCTGACACCGACTTCACCGCGATCGCGCGGCGCGCGGACGGCCGACTGGTGCTCGGAAGCGCCGACGGCGCCGTCTACACGTTGGGCTCAGATACCGCCGTAGCCGCTACGCTGAAGATCTTTGCCCGTGTCGATGCGCTTGTCACACAGGGGAATACGGCCGTGGTACTGGATCGCGCCCAGACGTCGGTGACGGCGCTCACCGAGAACGGCGATGAGCAGGCGCAGGCGCTGCGGGCGGGCGAGGGTGCGACGACGATGGTCGCCGACCCGGCCGGTCGGGTGCTGGTGGCCGACACCCGCGGCGAGGGTCTCCTGGTCTTCGGCACCGATCCGCTGATCCTGCGTCAGCGGTACCCGGTGCGCGACGCCCCCTACGGCCTTGCCGGGTCGTCGACGCTGGCCTGGGTGTCGCAGACTGCGGCGAACGAGGTCGTTGGCTACGATCTGGCCACCGGCATTCCCGTCGAGAAGGTGCGATATCGAACCGTGCAGCAACCGAACTCCCTGGCATTCGACGAATCCTCTGGCACGCTGTATGTGGTGTCCGGATCGGGAGCGGGTGTGCAGGTGATCGTCGACGCGGCGAGAGCGCACGCATGAGCGCACTTCACCGCGGACGGATGCCGGCGGCCTGGGAGGACGCCGTCAAATCAGACCTCTCAGACGACTACGAATGGATTCCGCTGCGGTTGCCGCCGGACGTCACGCGAGTCAGCGCCTCGACCCGGTTGTCGATCGAGGCCGAATACCGAGGCTGGGAACTCACCCGCGTCAGGCTCTACACCGACGGTTCGCGACGGGTGTTGCTGCGCCGCAAGAAAACCGCAGCCAGCCGGATGAATATCCCGGAGCAGCCCGCACAGTGAAGCGATGATGTACGGCGCGCTGCGGCGGGCGCTGTTTCTCGTTGCACCCGAACGGATTCACACGTGGGTGTTCGCGCTGCTGCGGGCCGTCACGTATCCGCCGTGGACCAGGCGCGCGTTGAGACGGTGGTTGGGACCCCGCGATCCGATACTGGCCAGCACGGTGTTCGGTGTCCGGTTCCCCGGGCCGCTGGGCCTGGCCGCCGGGTTCGACAAGAACGGCAGCGGACTGCACACGTGGGGCGCACTCGGCTTCGGGTACGCCGAGGTGGGCACCGTCACCGCCCAAGCCCAGCCCGGCAATCCGAAACCGCGGATGTTCCGGCTGCCCGACGACCGTGCGCTGTTGAACCGGATGGGATTCAACAACCACGGCGCGGGCGAACTCGCCGTGAGGCTCGCCCGGCACCTTCCCGATGTTCCCATCGGCGTGAACATCGGCAAGACGAAGATCACGCCGCCGGAGGAGGCGGTACAGGATTACGCGACATCGGCGCGCCTGCTGGGACCGCTCGCCTCGTTCGTGGTGGTCAACGTCAGCTCTCCGAACACCCCGGGGCTGCGCGACCTGCAGGCGGTTTCGTCGTTGCGCCCGATCCTGACCGCGGTGCTGGCGGAGACGTCGAAACCGGTGCTGGTGAAGATCGCCCCGGACCTGTCCGACGAGGACGTCGATGAAATCGCCGACCTGGCAGTCGATCTCGGCCTGGCAGGCATCGTCGCCACCAACACGACCGTGTCGCGCGACGGGTTGGCCACCCCGGGCCTCGACGAACTGGGGCCCGGCGGGATCTCCGGGCGGCCGGTGGCCACACGTTCGGTCGAGGTGCTGCGCAGGCTCTATCGCCGCGTCGGGGACAGGCTGGTGCTGATCAGTGTCGGCGGCATCGAAACCGCCGACGACGCGTGGGACCGGATCATCTCCGGAGCCTCACTCCTGCAGGGCTACACCGGATTCGTGTACGGCGGCGGGCTGTGGGCCAAAGGCATCCACGATGGAATCGCCCGCCGCCTTCACGAGGGGGGCTTCGGCTCACTGGCCGAAGCGGTAGGTTCTGCGGCCTAGCTTGCGCGCTTGCGCTTGCGGATGAACTCACCCGCCTCGGCTTCGCGGTGACGCTTCTCAGCGCGCCGGTCCTTGAGGGACCGTTCAGCCTTCTTCAGGCTTCTACCGGGTTTCTTGTCAGCCATTGTCGCTCCTTAAGCAGAAGTGGCAATCACTCACCTGCGACCATACGTCAGTTCCTCAGAAAAGCCAGTCGTGCAGGAAATCGGAGCGCGCAGAGCAGATTTCGGCGTTCTGCTACTTCTGCTCGTAGGTGCCGTGGATCAGCGCCCGCGCGATCGCGTGCTGAAACAGGTTGAACCCGAGGTACGCCGGGGTCGCATCCTCGGGCAGATCGAGCTTTTCCACGTCGACGGCGTGCACGGCGACGATGTAGCGGTGAGGGCCGTGTCCCGGAGGCGGGGCGGCGCCGATGAAGCGCTTGAGGCCGGCGTCGTTGCGCAGCGTGAGCGCATCGCCGGGAAGGCCGCTGCCGTCACCCACTCCCTCGGGCAGTTCGGTGACGGTGGCGGGCAGGTTGGCCACCGCCCAGTGCCAGAAGCCGGACGCGGTCGGGGCGTCGGGGTCATAGACCGTGACCGCGAAGCTGCGGGTCTCCTCGGGGAAGCCCGACCAGGTCAGGTGCGGCGAGACGTCGTTGCCTCCGGCGCCCATGATGCCGCTGACCTGGTCGTTGCCCAGCGCGTCTCCGTCGTTGAAGGTGTCCGAGGACACCGTGAACGAGGGCAACTCGGGGAGGAACTCGTAGGGGTTGTAGTCAAACGCCATGACTCGTCCTTTCTGGATCAGCAGTGCAACAGGAAGTGTTCGAGGACCTGGGTACCGAACTTCAACGCGTCAACGGGTACCCGTTCGTCGACGCCGTGGAACAACGCGGTGAAGTCGAGGTCGGGCGGCAACTGCAGCGGAGCGAAGCCGAAGCAGCGAATTCCCAACTGCGCGAAGGCTTTTGCGTCGGTTCCGCCGGATAGCATGTACGGCACGATGCGGGCGTCGGGGTCCACGGACAGGATCGCGCCGTTCATCGCGTCGACCAGGTCGCCGTCGAAGGTGGTCTCGTAGGACGGCAGTTCGGTGACCCACTCGCGGGTGACGTTCGGGCCGATCAGCTCGTCGACCTCGCGTTCGAAGGCGGCCTGGCGCCCCGGCAGGATCCGGCAGTCCACCACCGCTTCGGCGGAGGCCGGGATGACGTTGGCCTTGTACCCGGCCTTGAGCATCGTCGGATTGGCGGTGTCGCGCAGGGTGGCGCCGACGACGCGGGCGATCGGGCCCAGCTTGGCGATCGCGCCGGCCAGATCCGGCGAGTCGACGTCGAACGAATAGCCGGTCTCCTCGGTGACCGCCTGCAGGAACTGGCTGACGGCGTCGGTCATCACCAGCGGGAAC
Source organism: Mycolicibacterium flavescens (assembly GCA_900637135.1). NCBI lineage: Bacteria > Bacillati > Actinomycetota > Actinomycetes > Mycobacteriales > Mycobacteriaceae > Mycobacterium > Mycolicibacterium flavescens. The sequence continues at coordinate 2,144,134 of LR134353.1, read as the reverse complement.
TCGTGGCGGCCCAGCTTGGCCACCGCTTCGGCCACCGCGGTCACCGAGTTGCTGTCGTGGATCATCGAGCCGTGGCCGGCGTGGCTGCGCGCGGTCAGCTTCATCCAGTTCATCGACTTCTCGGCGGTCTCGACGAGGTAGAGGCGCCGCTCGCCGCCGTCCTGGCGCGGCACGGTCAACGAGAAGCCGCCGACCTCTCCGACCGCCTCGGTGACCCCGGCGAACAGGTCGGGCCGGTTTTTGACCAGCCAGTGTGAGCCGAACTTGCCGCCGGCCTCCTCGTCGGACAGGAACGCGAAGATCAGGTCGCGCGGCGGGGTGATGCGCGCGCGCTTGAAGTGCCGCGCGATCGCGATCATCATGCCGCACATATCTTTCATGTCGACCGCGCCGCGACCCCACACATAGCCGTTCTCGACCGCGCCGGAGAACGGGTGCACGCTCCAGTCGGACGCCTCGGCGGGCACGACATCGAGGTGGCCGTGGAGAAGCAGCGACCCACGCGAGCTGTCGGAGCCCTCGAGCCGGGCGAACACGTTGCCCCTGCCCGGCGCGCCGGCCTCCACGTACTCGGTCGCATAGCCGACTTCTTCGAGCTGTTCGGCCACCCAGCGCGCGCATTCGCCCTCACCCACGGTGGTGGCCGGGTCGCCGGTGTTGGACGTGTCGAACCGGATGAGCGCGCTGACGAGGTCGACGACCTCCGCTTCGGCGTTGACGGGACCAGTCACAGTCACCATTCGTACCATTGACCTGGCGGCTGGGTTTGGGTCACGCCTCAGTGATCCGATAGCCTTAGCTGCCCACAACGAGTCCGAGTGGCGGAATGGCAGACGCGCTAGCTTGAGGTGCTAGTGCCCTATTAACGGGCGTGGGGGTTCAAGTCCCCCCTCGGACACTCAATCACTGCCGCCATGCGCGCATGGCCCCCAACCGAATTGGCTCACCGAAGGGTGCTTGCCGATCGTCAATCACCGGCTCGGCTCGGCTTCGAGCGCGGCCTTCGCGTCATGGTCTCGACCGGGGCGAACACCGCGATCAACACCACGAGGACGGCAAGCGGTGCCAGCAGCCAGAGCCATCGCTGCGCCCACCAGTCGGCGGTCGGCTCCACCGGAAGCGTGTGGCCCAGGCCTTCGTAGACCCACACCACGACGAGGTATGCGGTCATGTGCCACAGGAACACGGTGATCGCCACCACGTTGAGGGCGACCACCGGCTTCCACACACGGGGTCGGCGCAACACACGCGCGGCCGTCGGCGTGATGAGCGCTACCAGTCCGAGCTGGAACACGGCGAGCGCCGCGATGGCGGCGTTGGTCGGGAAGATGTTCGACTCGTTCTCACCGACCGTGGCGACCATTGATCGTGGGTAGCCGGCGAACATCGTCAGCACCACCAGCGTCAGCAGGCCGGCCCCGGCAACGGCCAGCCGCTGCGCCACCGGCTTGGTTCCGAGCTGCCAGCTCCGCCAGGCGAAGCCGAGCTGGTGGCAGAACAGCCACACCAGGGGGACAGTCGCCCACTCGGCCCAGGCCAGGCCCACACCGCGACCGAGCACGCTGCCGACGCCGATGAGGACGACGAACACCACCAGGACGCGGGAACCGAAGCGGGCGTGCAGGGTCGCGGTGACCGGGACGGTGGCGATCAACAGGCCGTAAACGCCGAGGAACCACAGCGGCACCAGGTAACCGGGGAACCACTCCCACATCCAGCGGTGCGGTCCCGGCAGCATCGCGGCGATCAACTCCCCCGCGAGCCACACCGCGGCCCATACCGCGGTGGGCACCAACAACCGGCGAAGCCGGTCAGTGACGAACCGTGAACTGGAAATTCCGTTCGCCCGCGCGCGCTGCCAGCCGACGAGGTTCGCGTAACCGCCGACCAGGAAGAACAACGGCATGACTTGCAGCACCCAGGTGGCCAACCAGCCACCGGGCACGGTGTGGATCGGGTTGGGCATCGCGAGAGCGCCGTCAGAGGTGCGATGGGTGACCGAAAGCGTCCAATGCCAGAGGGTGACGACCCCGATGCTGAGTGCTCGGGCGGCGTCGACGACGCGGTCTCGGGAGTCCGGTGTGGCGCTCACCAGCCGGTCAAGTGGGCGGGGCGCCCCACTTGACCGACGCCACCGTCGCAAGTGCGCGGTCACGGCGGCGATCATGCGAAGCGTTCGAGGCAGTGGTCCTGGTCGCTCAGCACGCCGGTGCGAAACGCATCGATGCGAGCAAAACCCGCAGGCGCCGACTGCCCGTTGGCGTCACTGGCCGCCAAACCATTCGTGAGCAGGCCGGCGACGGCTTCGTCGAGGTCACCCGCGGTTAGGGCGACGGTATTGCCGTCCGGTGTGTTCACTTGCTGACTGAGCTTGCGCGTGGCGACACCGGTGAGGCAGGCGGTCCGCAGACCGGTCTCGGCGGTATCCAGGGGTAGCCCCAATCCCTTCTGCACGGCCAGCACGTACCGCGATATCACCACCGAATACGCGGTGTTGTCACCGGTCAGCCCGGTCGGACCCTCGCTGGCGGCGCCCAGCTTCTTCAGCGCCGCGAGATCGACCGCGATGGTGTTGGTTGCGGGGCAGAACGAGGCAGGTGGTGTCGACCGGGCGTCGGGGCACCTTTTCGCCGCGGCCGGATCGAAGGTGAGCCGCGGCGGACTCGCAGGCTTGAACAAGATGTTCATCGCTGCGATGACGGACCTCACGGAGTTCTGCGATACCGGCCAGTTGCCGGTCTCACCGCGCTGCAGCGCCACCGGCAGGTCGCCGCGTCGCGACCGGACCTCCTCCACGTCGATCCCTTTACATGTCTGCGGCCCGTCGGTGAATCCGAATTGGAACGCCGAGACGCGCTCGAAGGCCGACCCGTGTTCGCCGCCGCCCGAGGACACTCCGTTGCGGTTGAACAACGGGTCTCGGAACGAGATCACGCTGGCGAGAAGCGAATTGAGCCCGTCGCCCGTGGACAACCTGAAGCGGCGCGAGTGTCCCTCCGCTACCCAGCGCATGTAGGCGCCTGCGAAACAGTCGGCCTGTTGCTCGGCGACCAGCGTCGGTGTGTTCGGCCGGTTCAGTTCGGCCTGGTATTGCACGGAGTGGCCGTACTCGTGGGCCAGCACCATGGCCACCGCCATTTCACCGTAGGACTTGCGCAGCGACGGCAACAGCACGCCGCGGTCCCAGCCGATGGAGCTGTCCGGCGGACAGAACGCGGCGTTGACCAGTCCCGCGGTGGTCTCACCGCAGAACGACGTGGACCTGTCCCGACGATTGGCATCCCAGGACAGCAGTTTGCGGACAGGCGTGAATTCCCCTGCGAGAGCACGGGCGAACGTGCCGTTCCAGTAGTCCTCGACGTCGCTGACGGACTGCACAGCGAGCGTGTCGATGGGCCCGCCGTCGGTGTTGGTGACGGTTCGCGACGGTGGGGGCGCCCCGGCCTTCAATCCCGACGGTCCATCGGCGACTTGCATGCCCGCCACTGTGAACGCGTCGGCGGGCTTCTGAGTTGCGCCGCACGCCGTGGCCAACGCTGCCGCGGTCAGCACGGCAGCGCTCTTGGCCGCAATGTGAATACAGCGATTCACGAACCGTCATTATTCGCGCCCGCGATCGTCGCTCGTCGCACTTTCTCGATATGGCCAGCATCTTGTGGTGCTGAGCGCCTCAGTACACGTCGCGTACGTAGCGTTTGGCCGCGACCAGTTCGCGTTTGTAGTCGTGGGCCTGTTCGTGTGACATGCCGCCGTGCCGCTCGATGATCGTGGTCAATGCGGCGTCGACGTCCTTGGCCATGCGGCCGGCGTCGCCGCACACGTAGAAGTGCGCGCCGTCGTCGAGCCAGCGCCACACCTCGGCGCCGCGGTCGAGCATCCGGTGCTGCACGTAGACCCGCGACGCCTGATCGCGGGAAAACGCGAGGTCCAACCGGTCGAGCAGCCCCTCTCGAGCCATGTCCTCGAAATCGTCGCGATAGTAGTAGTTCTGAGCGCGGTGCTGCTCGCCGAAGAACAACCAGTTGCGGCCGCCGTGGCCGAGGGCCCGTCGCTCCTGCAGGAAGCCACGGAAGGGCGCGACGCCCGTGCCGGGGCCCACCATGATCATCGGGACCGCGCCGTCCTCGGGCGGGCGAAAATGTGGTGAGCGCTGCAGAAAAACCGGCACCGACGACGCGCGGTCGGCCAGGAAGGTCGAGCAGACGCCGCCCCGATGACCGCCGTCGGCGCCGCGGTAGCGCACCACCGACACCGTCAGCTGCACCTCGTGCGGGCTGACCAGCGGGCTCGACGAAATGGAATAGCTGCGCGGAGTCAAGCGGACCAGCACCTCGCGCCACTCGTCGGGATCGGCGTGCACGACGAATTCCTGGACGAGGTCAAGGCCGTTGCGCCCGGCCAGCCACTTGTCCAGCTTGGCCTTGGGCGCCCGCAGCGCCTTGGCGTCGCGGCTGTGCTCGGCGATGAAGCGCACCAGGTCGGGAGTGATCCGGCAGAAGTCGAAGTGCGAGATGAGCGCATCGCGCAACGACATCTCGGCGCCGTCGACCTCGACGGTGTGCTGAGCCGGCATTCCGGTGGCCGCCAGCCACGCGTCGACCATCACTGGGTCGTTGGTGGCGCACACTCCCAGCGAATCACCTGCTGCGTAGGTCACGTCGTGTTCGGAGATGTCGAATCCGAACTGCCGCACCTCTTTTCGAGACGCCGGTCCGGTGAGCGCTACGTTGCGGGACAGCGGCACCACGAGGGGGCGCGCGCGGGTGAACGGCTGAGCGACGGTGGCTGGGCGCGCGAGTGTCGTGACGCCTCCCCTGGGCGGCGATGTGTCGATGCCGAGGGTGAGCAGTGCGGTGACATCGTCGGCCCAGCGTCGCATCCGCTCGTCGTCGTAGGCCTCGCAGTCGGCGCGTTCGAGCAACCGGACGGCGCCGAGGTCCGCCAGCCTCGTGTCGACGGCCTTGGCGTGTCCGCAGAAGTCGTCGTAGGACCGGTCACCGATGCCCAGCACCGCATACCGCACGCCGGTCAGCGGCGTCGCCTCCGAGGACTGCAGCCGCTGCCAGAAGCTCGCGCCGTTATCGGGCGGTCCGCCGTCGCCGAACGTGCTCGTGACCACGAGTACGTCACGGGCCGCCGCGAGGTCGGCTGGCGCGAGGTCGTCCATGTTCACCAACTGGGCGTTGCCGAGCCGCTCGGCGAGTCGGGAGGCGAAGTCCTCGGCGTTGCCGGTCTGCGACGCCCACAGCACGAGCGGCCCATCGTCGAGTTCTGGTCGAGGGACCGGTCCTTCGGAGGAACGGTGGGCCTGGCCCGCGAGCAGGCCGTTGATCCACTGTCGTACCTCGGTGCATACGGGCGCCGAATTGGGCAGCACCGGAACATCGGCCCCGGCCTCGGCCAGTCCGCTGAAAAAGCCTGACACGTAGAGCGATTCCTGCTCGCTGAGCGTCGGCGACGCGACCGGTCGCAGGTCGACCGCGCAGACCTTGAACTCGGGCTGCAGCGAGTCGGGGTCGACCGCGTCGTTGGTCAACGCGTTGACGGTGAGGTTCTGACCGTGCTCGTCGTTCCAGTGGAAAGGCACGAAACAGCTGCCAGCACGAATGCGTTCGGTGACGACGGCAGTCAGCACCGCGCCCCCGCGCCGCGTCGTGAGCTCGACGGGTCGCCCGTTCTCGATGCCCAGCCGCAGCGCATCCTCGGGATGCACCTCGACGAACGGCTCACCGGTGAGTTTGTTGAGCGACTCGACGCGTCCCGTCTTGGTCATGGTGTGCCACTGATGTTGCAGCCGACCGGTGTTGAGCACCATCGGGTAGTCATCGTCGGGCAGTTCCCGCGCGTCCATATGCGGGCGGGCGTGAAAGATCGCCCGCCGCGACGGGGTCGGGAAGGCCAGTCGCGGCGCCTGCCCGTGCGCGTCGACGAAGTACTCCTGGCTGACGCCGTCGTTGACGTAGCGGATGGGATGGCGATCAGACTCGTCGTCCGGCGGGCACGGCCATTGCACCGAGGTCTCCCGCAGCCGCGTGTAGCTGGCACCGCGAATGTCGTAGCCGGTCTTCGGGTTCGAGAACCGCCGGATCTCGTCGAAGATCTGCTCGCTGGAGGTGTAGGCGAAATGCTCGCCGAAACCCATGTGGGCCGCGACCTGGCAGATCAGTTGCCAGTCGGGCCTGGCCTGTCCCGGCGCCGGAATGGACTGCTGCAGCAGCGTGAGGTTACGTTCGGAGTTGACCATCACCGCATCGGATTCCGCCCACATGGTCGCGGGTAGCACGATGTCGGCGTAGGTGTTGGTGGCGGTCGCGCTGTAGGTGTCCTGCGTGATGACGAGCTCGGCGGCACGTAACCCATCGATGACTGTCGACCGGTTGGCCACGCTGGCAACGGGATTGGTACAGATGATCCAGCACGCTTTGATGTCGCCGTCAGCGAGTTGCCGGAACATGTCGACGGTGCCTGGGCCGACGTCCGCACGGATCGTGCCGGGGGCCACGCCCCACTGCTTCTCGACGAATGCGCGGTCCTGCGCCGAGGTCACCGAGCGCTGACCCGGCAGCCCCGGGCCCATATAACCCATTTCGCGTCCGCCCATCGCGTTGGGTTGTCCCGTCAGCGACATCGGCCCGCTGCCCGGTCGGCAGATCGCGCCCGTGGCCAGATGCAGGTTGCAGATCGCGTTCGTGTTCCACGTACCGTGAGTGCTCTGGTTGAGCCCCATCGTCCAGCAGCTCAGCCACTCCCCCGCGTCGGCGATCATCTGAGCGGCGAGCCGGATGCCGGCCTCCGCCAAACCCGTGACGCGAGCGACCTTTTCGGGCGTGTAGTCGGCGAGAAACGCCGGCATCGCCTCCCAACCCTCGGTGTGTTGGTCGATGAAATCGCGGTCGATGTCACCGTTTTCGACCAACAGGTGCAGCAGCCCGTTCAGCAGCGCGAGATCAGTTCCCGGCTTGATCTGCAGGAACAGGTCGGCGCGTTCGGCGGTCGTCGTGCGGCGGGGGTCGACGACGATCAGCCTGGCGCCTGCCTTGAGCCGGTCGGCCATGCGCAGGTACAGGATGGGATGACAGTCGGCCATGTTGGAACCGATGACGAAAAACAGGTCGGTGCAATCGAAGTCGGCGTACGACCCCGGCGGGCCATCGGCACCCAGCGATTGTTTGAAGCCGGTTCCGGCGCTGGCCATGCACAGCCGTGAGTTCGACTCGATATGCACCGTACGCAGGAACCCCTTGGCCAGTTTGGTCGCGAGATACTGCGCCTCGATGGACATTTGGCCCGACACGTACAGCGCCACCGCGTCGGGACCGTGCTGTTCGACGATCTCCCGCAGCCGCCGGCCGGCCTCGGCGACGGCATCGTCGACGGGCGTGGGAACCAGTTCCTCGTCGCGGCTGGGCCGCAGCATCGCCGACGTCAGCCGGCCGTCGGTAGCGCGCATCAACTCGGCGTGGGTGGCGCCCTTGGTGCACAGCCTGCCGAAGTTGGCCGGGTGCAGCTTGTCCCCGGACACCCGCGCGATCACCGGGTTACCGGTCTGCCGATCGGTGGTGGTGTGCACCTCGATACCGCAGCCCACGCCGCAGTACGAGCACGCCGTCCGAGTCACCATGGGCGTCAGGCGGGCACCGGTGAAGCGACGCGGCCGACCTGCTCACCGGCGCCGGCCCGCGAGGTCTGCATGCGCAGGAACACGAACCACGTGACGATCGCGCAGATCACGTAGAAGCCGAGGAACACCCAGAACGCGTTGGTCGCGGACTTGGCGTCGCTGACATACGACGCGCGCAGGACGACGTTGATGAACACGCCGCCGAGAGCGCCGACCGCACCCGCGAAGCCGATCAACGCGCCGGACATGCTGCGCGACCAGGCGGCCTTGTCCTCGCGGCTCCAGTCGTCGCGGCCCTGGGCCTTGGCTTCGAAGATCGACGGGATCATCTTGTAGGTCGAGCCGTTGCCGATGCCCGACAAGACGAACAACAGGATGAAACCGGTTACGTAGGCGGCCATCTGCCCGCTGGAAGCCGCACCTGCCATACCGTCGTCGAGCACGCCGGCCGCCACCAGGATTGCGGCGGCGAAGATCATCGCGATGAAGGTGTAGAGGGTGACCCTGCCCCCGCCGACCCGGTCGGACAGCTTGCCGCCGAACGGACGCGAGATCGAACCCAGCAGCGGACCGATAAACGCGATCTGGGCGGCGTGCAGCGAGGCCTGCGCGGGGGTGTCGCCGCCGGCGAGGAAGTTGATCTGCAGCACCTGCCCGAAGGCGAACGAGAAGCCGATGAACGAGCCGAACGTGCCGATGTAGAGAAAGCTCATCACCCAGGAGTGCTTGAACCGCAACGCCTCTGCCATGGCGCCCAGATTCGACCGCTGATTGCCGAGGTTGTCCATGAACAGGGCGGCCCCCAGCGCAGCCAACGCGATCAGGACAAGGTAGATGGCGCAGACGATTTCGGGTGCCGTGTTGCTGACGGTGGCGATCACCAGAAGCCCGACCAGCTGGATCACCGGAACCCCGATGTTGCCGCCACCGGCGTTCAGGCCGAGCGCCCAGCCCTTGAGCCGCTGCGGATAGAACGCGTTGATGTTGGTCATCGACGACGCGAAGTTGCCGCCGCCGACTCCCGCGACCGCGGCCACGATCATGAACGTGGTGTAGGACGTGCCGGGGGTGTTCATCACCCACAGCGTCAGCACGGTGGGGATCAACAGCAGCAGGGCGCTGACGATGGTCCAGTTACGCCCGCCGAACCTTGCGGGTGCGATGGTGTACGGGATCCGCATGAATGCGCCCACCAGGGTGGGCATGGCGACCAGGTAGAACTTGCCCGCCGCATCGATGCCGTAGATGTCCTGCGGCATGAACAGCACCATCACCGACCAGATCGACCACACCGAGAATCCGACGTGCTCGGCGAAGATCGACCAGATCAGGTTCCGCTTGGCGATCTTCTTGCCACCGGATTCCCAGGCCTCGACGTCCTCGGCGTCCCATTTGTCGATGGTGCGGCGGCGGCTCAGAGTCTTCACAAGCATCACGATGAAGTGCGGCCATTCCGTAGCCGTTGCACGTCCGTGACCGAAAGGTCAACTCCCGCTCACATGGGCGGTGGACGGCGGTCCGGTCGCTGGAAACGTCGACGAAACAAATGTGGCGTGGGTTACGCCGTCTCGCAGGCGATCAGAACGGTGGGATGTCCGCGGCGTAGCGTGCGGCGTTGATGGCGCGTAGCCGGCTGATGCGATACGCGCGATCCTGAGCGCGGGTGCGTTTTCGCTTCGGCATCGCCAGACCGCGCCATTCATTGGGCGGCGGTCCGGTGCTCGAGGTGAGGACACCTGTAGGAGTCGCGAGTTGGGTGAACAGCTGCGCCCCGAGCGGTTCGGTGCGGTACTTGCGACCGCTTGGCGAGGTGAAAATTATTGTGCCGTCCGGTGATTGCTGCTCGGCCCAGCCGCCGGGACCACAGTGGAACGTTTTCATGAGGTGGTGGAAGCGGCAGTAGCAGGCGTTGTTCGACGGATGCGTCGGCCCCGCCGGGTAGGGCACCGTGTGGTCGATATCGGCTTTCCAGGCCGGCTTGTCGCATCCGGGCCATCTGCAGGTCAGATCGCGGCAGCGGACGAAGTCGGCGAGTGCGGCCGACGGTCGATACCGACGATCGGCGACCGTATCCTTCGGGATGACGAGGGGCTTGAGCTTGGCGGTTCTGGCCAGGTCGCGCACCATCGGCGCCGGCACCGGGCCGACGCCGGCCACGTATCCCGGTGTGTTCTTCTCACCGCTCACGGTCGCGGCCTCGGCGATCATGTGGATCACGACATCCGTCGTCGCGGTGCGGCGACCCGCCGCGGCACACCGTTGTGTTTCGCACCGGCATGCCATCGAGGTTTCCCTGTTGACGAGCGCCATCACGGCATCGGCACGGCGTTGTCGTGCGGTGCGCGGGTCGTCGCGGCAGACGGTGGCGGTGAGCTGGCTGAGTGTCTCGTCCAGTGCGGCGGCGTCGGTCGCGCGGATCTTGCCCTCGATATCGGCCATCCCGTACTTGTCGAAGGTGATGTCGATGTAGCGGTCGTCGTCGCGTTCCTTGGCGACGCGCAGCGCGTCGGGATCGACGTCGAGCACCATCCAGTCGACCAACTGAGCGATCTTCTTGTCGGACAGCTTGTTCCACGACGGCGCCTTGTGCGCCACCATCTCGTCGATCGCGGCGATCGCCTCGTCGTCGACGACCAATCCGGCCCGGTAGTCGATGATGCTGATCACCCGAAAGTCGACCTGCCCCCCGAGGAAGACCTCACCCAGCCGCGGCATGTGCTCGATAAGATTTCGGCCGTAACCGATCATCGAGGACGCCCGCCCCCGACTCATCCCGAGTTCGGCCGCGACCTCGGAGGCGATGACATCCCAATCGTCGACGCACCAGTTGTCGTGTGTGTTGCCCATCGCAGCGAAGCGTTGCAAAGCAAACCGGCCTGCGGCGAGGAACCTCCGCGCGACGGCGACGCGCTCGGCACGCTGCGCATCGCGCATCGTGTCGAGCAACTCCCCATCGCCCGCGGATTCGAACATGTCTTCGACACTAGTCGCGGGGTGTGACAGGTCGGCCCCGTCAGGCAGCCGTCTCCCAGAATCGGGTAAGAACCTCGGCTCCGCGTGCGGGATCCTGCACCATCCACCAGTGCCCTAAGCCGTCGAGAACCTCTGTGCGTGCACCTGCTCGCGCCGCAGCACGCCGGCGCATCTCCTCGGTACCCACGTACGGGTCCTCGGTGGCGAGAAACGACAACCCCGGACGGGCGGCGGCCTTCTCGAGCTGGCGGGCCGCCTCGGACAGCACCGGCTGGGCCGCAGATCGGTACAGCGCCAGGATCGCGCGACCCATCTCGGGACCTTGCGCCCGGGCGAGCGCGGTCGCGATATCGGGTGGGAGCCCCAGATCGGCCATCTGGGCCGTCCGGTCTTCGACCGTGCCGTCCATCATCGCCTCGACCAGTTCCTCACCGGCTCCGGGCGTCTGCCACACCTGAGCGAGGTCGTGCCACACGTAATCGGGATCGAACAGCCCCACGACGTCGCTGGCCCAGGTACGCAAGAGTTCGGGACGGTGCATCGCCACGTTGACGACGTGACCGCCGCCCAGTCGTGTCCGACCAGGTCGACCGGCTCGTCGAAGCGCTCCAGCTCGCGCTCGAGCCAGTCGCGATAGTCGAGGTAGGTCGCTCCGAAGCCGTCGGGCACTGGTGCACCGAATCCGGGCGGGGAAAGCCGCACCACGTCGTCGCGTCCGAGCGCGTCGACCATGGGACCCCATATTGCGTCCGTCTCCGGATTACCATGCACCAGAACCACAGTCATACCGCGATACTAGGCGTGCCGTGCGGCTTCCTGAGCCAGCTGCACGCGCGAGGCCAGTCCGAGCTTGGTGTAGACGTGGGTCAGATGCGTCTGCACCGTCCGATGAGACACGAAAAGCCTTGCGGCGATGTCCTTGTTAGCGAGCCCCTCGGCGACCAATCGGACCACGCCGAGCTCGGTCGGCGTCAACGAGGCCCAGCCACTGGACGGACGCTTGCGCTCACCGCGTCCGCGTAGCGCGTACGCGATCGCTTCCTCGATGGACAGTGCTGATCCTTCGTCCCATAACGCCTCGAAGTCGCCCTCCCCGAGGGACTCCTCGAGAACGGACACCGATTCCGCATACGCCGCATCGTGCACCCGGAGTCGAACCAGACCCATGCGTTTGCCCATGGCATCGGCGGCACCGAAGAACCGCGCCGCGTTGCGGTGATCGCCGGTCGCACAGGTCAACTCGCCCAGCACCTCGAAGGCGTCGGGCGCAGCTTGATATGACTCATGACCGGCAATGCAGTCGAGCGCTCGACGCAGGTCTTCATCGGCCTGCGCGAGTTCACCCTGCGCGATCGCGACGCGAGCGCGGATCACCAAGGCCCGTGCCAGGTGCCATCCATGCATCAGCGGCACGTCGACGTCGGCGTACTCTCTGGCGGCGCGCAGATCACCTTTGGCGAGTTCCAGCAATGCCAGCGGATTGACGTTCGTTATCGCCGTTTCCGGCTGCGCGTTGATGCGTTGCCACGCCCAGTCACACGCTTGGCCGGCAGCAGTCAGATCGCCCTCGGCGAGAGCCGCATAAGCCAGCGGCGCATACGCCCACGGTTCGAGGTAAGGACCGACCACGGACGCGGTTTCGATGGCCGCCTCGGCGAAACTTCGACCCGCGGCGGGATCGCCCGTCAATGCGTATACGTGCGCAAGACCGATGCGCGCAAGCAGGCCGTGCAGCACGTCCCCTGATGCGTCGGCCTCTGCGAGAAGTTTCTGCAGCGACGCCGTGCCCTCTTTCAGATCGCCGTGCTGAAACGACGCCATTGCGGGGCCCCAATACTGGTTCATGCGTGACATGAAGACGTCACCTACCGCGTCGGCCAGTGAAAGACCCTCCTCGCCGGCGGCGCGGCCTGACACCGGGTCACCTAGGAGGATGGCGATGAAGGCCTTCCAGCCGAGGATCTGGCAGAGGCGCCACCGATCGTCCAATCGCCGTGCCAGCTCCAGAGCTTCGTCAACGTACGGGTAGGCCGCCTGGGCATCGAAGGCGGCCGCCCCTATGCACGACACCAGCACCCGAAGCAACAGCGCGGGGTTGTCGAGCTCCCTTGCTGTGGCCAGGGCCTGTTCGAGGTCGTCCGTGACGCCGACGGTGACCGCCCACGCGTGGAGCACCGCCCGATCGGCGATCGCACTGAGCCGCGCCACAACATCGGACGCCCCCTCCGGCGCCGGATCGCTCAGTACGGCGTTGAACCAGGACAACCCCTCTTTGACCCGCCCTCGCATGAGCCACAGCGGTTGCAGCGAACTCGCCAACCGCAACGCCGCGTCGACGTCCTGACGCTCGAGGCTCCAGGCGAAAGCCGCACGCAGATTGTCTATTTCGGTCTCGGCCAGCGCGATGAGATGCTCGTACTCACTGCATCCGGGCGCCTCGAGTCGCGCAGTCATGGAGGTGTAGTGGTCCCGGTGGCGACTGCGCACGGTGTCGGCTTCGCCGGACTCACCGAGTTTGTCCAAGGCGTACTGGCGCACCGTCTCCAGCAACCGGTATCTCACTCGTTCACTGGAAGATTCCGCCAACACCAGCGACTTGTCCACCAGGAGCATCAGCAGATCGAGCACCTGGAAGCGCTCGACCTCGCCGCCCGTGGCCACCGCCTGCGCGGCCTCGAGGTCGAAGTCTCCTGCGAACGCCGCCAGCCGTCGGAAGACCACACGCTCGGGTTCGGTCAGCATCTGATGTGACCAGTCCACGGACGCCTTGAGGGTCTGCTGGCGGCGCACCGCTTTTCGTGATCCACCTGTCAACAGACGGAACCTGTCGTGCAGGCCGTCGAGGATCTCCCGCACCGAGAGCGCGCGTACCCGGGCGGCCGCCAGTTCGATGGCCAGCGGCATGCCGTCCAGACGCCTGCATATCTCGCCGATGACCGCGAGTTCCCCGTCACGGGGAGTGAAATCCGACTGAACGTGGCGGGCGCGGTCGACGAACAACTCGACGGCCTCGTCGTCTATCGCCAGGGAGGCCACCCGCCAGACGAGCTCACCCTCGACGCCGATCGGTTCCCGGCTGGTGACCAGCAGCCTCAGCGCCGGACATCGCTCCAGCAGGGTGGTGATCAGCTCGGCACTGACCTCGAGCAGGTGTTCACAGTTGTCGAGCACCGCCAGTCCCGCACGCTCGCCGATGAACTCGGCGATGCTGTCCGTCGTCGAGCGACCCGGTTGATCCGGTACTCCGAGTGCCCTGAGCATGGCGACGGAAACGAGAGCAGGGTCGCTGATCGGAGCCAGGTCCACATACCAAACCGACTGCAGATCCGTGCGATCCGCGATCTGCACGGCCAGGCGCGTCTTACCGACCCCACCCGCACCGGTCAACGTCACCAGCCGGCTGCCGGTCAGCAGGTCACCAATCTCGCCGATCTGCTTGCGGCGTCCGATGAATCGCGTGAGTTGCGCGGGCAGATTGTGTCTCAGCACGGCCTCGGCCGTCCGCAGAGGCGGGAAGTCGTTGCGGATGTCGGGGTGGCACAGCTGCACCACGCGTTCGGGCCGGGGCAAATCCCGTAGCGGATGTGATCCGAGATCACCCAGCCACGCGCCCTCGGGCAGGTAGTCGACGACCATCGATTCCGTCGCACCCGTCAGCACCGTCTGCCCGCCGTGCGCGAGATCGCGTACCCGCGCCGTGCGATTGATGGTCGCGCCGATGTAGTTGCCCTCGTCGCGCAATTGGATCTCACCGGTGTGCACGCCGATCCGCAGCCGGATCGGGGCCAGCGGCGCCTGCTGCAGTGCCAACGCGCAGGCCACCGCATCGCTGGCCCGTGCGAAAGCCAGCACGAAGCTATCGCCCTCACCCTGCTCGACCGGGCGGGCACCGTTGTTCATGACGACGAGATCGGCCAGTGTCGCGTCGAGCCGGCGGATAGCCGCACGCATCTCTTCTGGCTGCGAGTCCCATAACCGCGTCGACCCCTCGACGTCGGCCAGCAGCAACGTCACCGTCCCGGTCGGCAGTCCGCTCACACCAAGTTCGCTCCACTCGAGTGCGCTCATGCTAGCCAGCATGCGACCCGGTTATCGGCAAAACATCAGCGCAAACGCGTAGATTTCGGCCCGGACCGCGGATATCGCCGTTTCACAACCGCCGTTTCAGCCGGTCCCGGTACGACCGCCCGTCCGGGTCGTACATGAACCGGTACACGGGCTCGGCCCACAGCCGCGTCAGCAGCCCGAGTCGTTCGGCCTTGTGCGGGCGCAAGCGGCCGGGCGGTCTCGGCCCTCGCCGACCCGACGCGTACCACGCCTCCAGCGCCTCTGCGGTTTCAACGATCTCGGACACCGCCGTGACCGGATCGACCAGGCCGCCGTCCTCGCTGCCGTCCTCGGCGCGGTCCAGATGCTCGCGCATCAGCTTCAGCCTGAAATCCCGTGCGAACACACCCTCGGAATCCAGTACCGCACAGGACAACTCGCTGTCATGCGTCCACGATCGCCGGTTGAAGTTGTCGCTACCCGAACACGCCCACACATCGTCGATCACACACACCTTCGCATGCACGTACACCGGTGTGCCCTCGTGGTTTTCGACGTCGAATACGTGCACCCGGTCCGGTGCGGCACGGTGACACGTCTCGATGGCCTGCCAACGCCCGACCTGGTTGGGCGGCAGGGCCAGCCGGCCGTCGACATCGGGGTAACGCGGCACCACCGCGACCAGATGCAGATCGGGATTGGCCCGTAGCGCAGCCGCGAACAGGTCGGCCACCCGCTTAGACCACAGATACTGGTCCTCCAGGTAGATCAGCCGGCGGGCCCGCGGGACCGCCTTGCTGTACGCGCGGGCGATGCTGCGTTCGCCCTGCGGTGCGAAGTCGTAGGTGAAATGGGCGTCCGGGTAGGTCCGCAGCACCTGCACGCTGTGCGGACCGCACCGTGGCGGGTCCGGCGGTTGCTCCGGCAGCGCATCGGCCGTCATGTCCGTGCCGCTGAACTTGTCCCGCAGCCACGCCAGGGGGTTCAGCATGTCCAGGGACGCAGGGTCGTTCCACCGTTCGCGAAACGTCATGTCCAGCGCGCCGACGACAGGACCCTGCAGCCGTAGCTGCACGTCGTGCCACGGCGGATTGTCGCCGTAGCGCGGCGACATCTCGATCGCCTGAGGGTCGCCGCGGTGCGACGCGTCGTCTCGCCGCGAGTGACACAGGTCGATGCCTCCCGCGAACGCCACATCGCGCTGCGGGGAACCGGGATGGCGGATCACGACCAGCTTCTGGTGATGCGAACCGCCGATCCGCACCCGCTGGTCCAACAGGACCTCCCCACCGGCCTTCTCGATGTGCTCGCCGAGATGGCGGTTCTCCTCCTCGCTGTAGGAGAGCTCATCGAGATGCGACCGCCACACCAGGCCCTTGACCACCACACCGCGTTCGGCTGCGCGACAGAACAACTCGCGAACCGTCGGACCGTTGTCACGCAACTTCTCGTCGGGGTCGCCACGCCAGTCGGTGAAGAACACGTAGTCACCCGGCGCGAGCGCCTCCACTTCAGTGGCAAGGTGGTCGAAATAGGTCGAGCCGTGCACCAGCGGTTCGACGCGGTTGCCGTCACACCAGACTGGGATGTCCGACGCGGGGTTTCCGCGCTCCTGCGCGGTCAGGAACCACTGCTCGACGTTCATGGGCGCCGCCGCAACAGCCGGTCGCGGTACGAGCGACCGTCGGGGTCGAAGATCATCCGGTAGGCGGGTTCGGCCCACAGCCGTGTCAGCGGATCGACCCGTTCGCTCTCATGCGGTCGCAATCGTCCCGGCGGTCGCGACCCGGAGCGGCCCGACCGATGCCAATCCTCCAAAATCGCTGCGCACGCGATCATCTCATCGACGGCGGCGACCGGGTCGACCAGACCCTCGTCTTCGCTGCCGTCCTCGGCCCGGTCGAGATGCTCGCGCAACAACCGCAGCCGTAGATCACGCGCGAACCGGTCGTCGGCGTCGAGCACCGCGCACGACAGTTCGCTGTCATGCGTCCACGACCGGCGATTGAAGTTGTCGCTGCCGATGCAGGCCCAGGTGTCGTCGATGACGCACACCTTCGAGTGCACATAAACCGGTGTGCCCTCGTGGTTTTCGACGTCGAACACGTGCACCCGGTCAGGCGCGGCGCGGCGGCACGCGTCGAGCGCCAGTTGACGCCCGACCAGCGTCGGCGGGCGGCCAAGACCACCTTCCAGATCGAAGTAGCGCGGTACGACCGCCACCAGTTGCAGTTCGGGATTGTTGCTCAACGCCGCGACCAAGAGGTTGGCGATCTCATCGGACCACAGATACTGGTCCTCCAGATAGATCAGGCTCCTGGCGCGCCGAATCGCCTTCGTGTAGCCGCGTGCGATGCTGCGTTCACCCTCCTTGGCGAACTCGTACTGAATCAAGGCGTCGCCGTAGGTGCGAAGCACCTGCACCGCGTGCGGTCCGCAGGCCGGCGGGTCCGGCGGTTGCTCCGGTAGCGGGCGCGGCCGCTGGTCCTCGCCCCCGAACCTGTCGCGAAGCCACGCAAGCGGGTTGAACAGATCCAGCGGCGCGCGCGCCGTCCACCGCTCCCGGAAGGTGACGTCCAGCGCCCCGATGACCGGACCGCGCACCTGCAGCTGCACGTCGTGCCACGGCGGGCGCTCCCCGTACCGCTTCGACATCTGCACCGCCTGCGGGTCACCGCGGTGCGACGCGTCGTCGCGACGCGAGTGGCACAGGTCGATGCCTCCGATGAACGCCACGTCCCGCTCCGGTTCGCCGGGATGGCGGAGCAACACCAGCCGTTGATGATGTGATCCGCCCACCAGCACCCGCTGATCGAGCAGCACCTCCCCACCGGCGCGCTCGATGGTCTCGGCCAGGTGGCGGTTCTGCTCCTCGTTGAACTGCAAGCGATTCGGATACGACCGCCACATCAGACCCTTGACGAGCACGCCGCGCTCGGCAGCCGAGCGGAACAGTTCGGCGACGGTAGGGCCGTTGTCGCGCAACCTCTGGTCGGCATCGCCGCGCCAGTCGGCGAAGAACAGGTGATCTCCCGCGCGAAGCGCCTCAACCTCGGTGACGAGCCGATCGAAGTACGACGCGCCGTGAATCAGAGCCTCGGCCTGGTTGCCCTCGCTCCATGCCGGCAGCTCCCAATCGGGGTTGCCGCGTTCACCGGCGGTGAGGAACCATTCGGCCAGCACTGACACCCCGTGGGATGCCCACTCGACGCCGGATCTACGCGCGGAACAATGGGGCGCGTGACGGCAAGAGCCCTGTTCCTCCACAACGACCACCTCGCGACCGAGGCACTGTTGGGCCAGGCGTTCGTCGACGAGGGCTTCGACGTGCACACCTTCGAGGTGGTGCCCCCCGAGCGCGCACACTCCCCCGCCGGCGACGTCCCCTTCCCCGACCCGACCCACTATGACGTGCTCGTACCCCTCGGCGCGCGCTGGCCCGTCTACGACGACGCGCTGCGCCGCACCTGGGTCGGCGAGGAGATGGCGATGATGCGCCGCGCCGCCGACGCGGGCATCGCGATCCTCGGCATCTGCTTCGGCGGACAACTGCTGGCGCAGAGCTTCGGCGGGACGGTCACACGCTCGCTGTCCCCCGAGATCGGTTGGTATGACGTCGAGTCCACCGATCCGGAACTGGTGCCCGGCGGCCGATGGTTCCAATGGCACTACGACCGCTGGACACTGCCGCCCGGCGCCACCGAACTGGCCCGCACCGCCAACGCATCCCAGGCGTTCCAGTTCGGCCGCGCGCTCGCGCTGCAGTTCCACCCCGAGGTCGACCTCGAGTTGCTGGACCGATGGCTGGCCGACGACGATATCGGCGAGGTCGCCGCCTTCGGCCTCACTCCCGACGAATTACGTTCTCAGACAGAGATATTCGCAGGCGACGCGGCAAGTCGGGTGCGGCGTCTCGTACACGGCTTCGTGAGGCGCGTGGTCGGTCAACCGTGCCCGAGCTCGTGAGCGAGCGCACCGTCCAGCGACGGATGACGGAAGCGGTGGCCCAGCGCCTGCAATGCGGCGGGCAGCACACGTTGATTGGCTTCGGCGAGTTCGCGCGCTCCCTGCTTCCCGAGCAGTAGTCGCGGCCCGAACGACGGAACCGGCACGACGGCGGGACGGCGCAGCACCCGCGCCAGCGTCCTGGTGTAGTCGGCGTTGCGCACGGGATGTGGGGCCACCGCGTTGACGGGACCGGCCATCCGGTCGTCGTAGAGCGCGCGGAGATACACGTCGAGCAGATCGTCGAGCGCGATCCACGCCAACCACTGCCTGCCGCTGCCCAGCCGACCACCCAGGCCGGCGGCGAACAACGGCCGCATCAGGCGCAGCGTGCCGCCGCGCGCGGACTGCACGATCCCCGTCCGGACGGTGACGACCCGCAACCTCGCCTCAGCGGCCGGAGCCGTCGCCGCCTCCCAGTCCCGGACCACCTCGGCCAGGAAGCCGTCCCCGACCACGCTTTCCTCGGTCAGCGCTGCGTCGCCGCGGTCGAAACCGTAGATGCCGACCGCCGACGCGCTGACGAAGATTCTCGGTCCTTTATCGGCCCGCGCCGCCGCCTCGGCGAGCCGACGGGTCGGTTCGAGGCGGCTGGCGCGGATCGCGTCCTTATGGGCGTCGGTGAACCGGCCGGCGATCGACGCACCCGCCAGGTGCACGACCGCGTCGACCCCGGTCAACAGCTCGGGATCCGGCCGATCGGGGTTCCACTGCCGCTCGCCCGGGCCCGCCGCCGCCCGTCGCACAAGCCGGATCACTTGGTGCCCTCCCGTGCTCAGGAATGCGGTCAACGCCGACCCGACCAGACCCGATGCGCCGCTGACCGCGACCGTGAGCGGGCGAAGCCCTGCGTCGGCGGCGTCGCGATGGGCGGCAAGGTCGTCGGCCAGCTGGCGGTGGCGGTAGACGAACATCGGCCGTAGCGCCGCCGCCGGCACCGGCGCCTCGATGCGGTCATAGACCCGGGTGCCGCCGGAGGCCTCGCCGAACTCGTGAACGTGGGTCCACCGGCCGACAAGTCGCGGCGGCCAGGAGGCCGGCCCGTCCGAGGACAGCACGTCGACGAAGCGGCGCGGCGGGTCATAGCGGTCCGGGTCGTGCTGGGCGATCCAGCGCAGACCACCCGGCAACCCGAGCACCGCGCGCCCGTCGGCCAACGACTCGGCTTCCGCGATCGCCTTCATCGGCTGCCACGGCGGAATCAGCCGCCTCATCGCGCCGGGCCGTGCGTACCAGCCGAACACCTCGTCGAGCGGGTGCCCGACGACGCTCTCGTATTCGATTCCCATGTGTCGATATTCGTCGCCGTCATGCCGATGGATTGCTTCAGGGTGGGGTACCCACGGTCGTAGTCATGAACGGATGGAGCGGGCTCGCCCGCCGAAGCGGCAAACGCCTGTATCAGGACCGCCGGGAGGCCGGCGAGGTTCTGGCCCGCGAGTTGTCGTCCTACCGCGGTCACGATGTGATGGTGTTGGGACTCGCACGCGGCGGCGTTCCGGTCGCCGCGCAGGTGGCCCGCTCGCTGCAGGCTCCCCTCGACGTCTTTCTGGTCCGCAAGCTCGGTGTGCCGCAATGGGAGGAGCTCGCGATGGGCGCGCTCGCCAGCGGGGGCGGTGTCGTCGTCAACGAGAACCTCGTGCGCAACCTCGGCATCGGTGACGAGGCGATACAGGCCGCGATCGCTCGCGAGACCGAGGAGTTGAACCGGCGCGAGCAGGCCTATCGCGGTGACCGCCCGCCTCCCGAGCTGACGGGCAGGACGGTGATCCTGGTCGACGACGGAATCGCCACCGGAGCCAGCATGCTCGCCGCGGTGCGTGCCGTGCGGTCCAAGAACCCGGCGCGGATCGTCGTCGCCGTACCGGTCGGACCGCCGTCGGCGTGCCGCGAGCTGGCCAAGGAAGCCGACGACGTGGTCTGCGCGAGCATGCCGCCGGGATTCGAAGCCGTCGGCCAGGTGTTCGCCGACTTCCATCAGGTCAGCGACGACGAAGTGCGCGAACTACTGGCCCCCGGCGAGCCGGACCAGCAAGGGCGGCAAGGGAATTAGCGGCGGTCTTCCCCGGAGTCGGCTTGTTCGACGACCGTGGTCTCGTCGTTTGCGCCGGGCTCGCCCGCGTATTCGGATTGCTCCGTGACGGCCTCGTCGTCGGGATAGTCCTCGTAGTACTCCGGTTCGGCATCGGTCTGCGCGTCGGGGGCGGCGTCGGCCTTGCGGCCCGAGCGCTCCCGCACCGCATCGACGATCAGCAGCACCACACCGATCACGCTGGCCGCGATACAGACCCAGGCGATCAGTTCATTGCTTGTGACGACGGCCGTCACCAGTGCCGCGAGGCCGATGACAGCGAGGACGAGCGCAACGATCAGCATTGATCAACCCTAGGCCAAAGCGGGTTTCAGTTGTTTCCCCGGTTGAACTGATTGAAGCCACCGCCGTCGTTTCCGGCGCTGGAGTCGACGGGTGCGGCCGAACCGCGCTGGCCGAGCTCCTCGAGCTGGGACTCCAGATAAGTCTTGAGCCGGGTGCGGTATTCGCGCTCGAACGTGCGCAACTGTTCGAGGCGGCCCTCCAGCACGGTGCGCTGCTGATTGATGGTGCCCATGATCTCGGAGTGCTTGCGCTCCGCGTCGGCCTGCAGGGCGTCGGCCTTCTCCTGCGCCTGGCGCAGCTGCGCCTCGGACCGGGTCTGGGCGTCGGCGAGCATCGCGTCGGCGCGCTGACGAGCATCGGCGACGGTGGTCTCGGCGGTCTGCCGCGCCTCGCTCACCAGGGCGTCGGCCTGCGCCCGCGCATCGGCGAGCAGCTTCTCCGACTCGGCCTTGGCGGTGCTGGTCAACCGGTCCGCGGTGTCCTGGGCCAGGCTCAACACCTTGGCCGCCTTCAACGCCTGATCCTCGCTGGGCTGCGAGGAAGGCGCCTCGTAGGCCGGCTGCGGAGTCGGAGCGGGCTCGGGGGCGGGCTGCTCGTAGACGGGCATGGCCTGTGTCGACTGGCTTCCGCCGGAGCCGGCGGAAGCCAACTCCTGCTCCAGCTCGGCGACACGCTGCCGAAGATCCGCGTTCTCCTCGATGAGGCGCGTCAGCTCGTTCTCGACCAGATCGAGGAAAGCGTCAACCTCATCCTCGTTGTAGCCGCGCTTGCCAATGGGTGGCTTGCTGAACGCGACGTTGTGAACGTCGGCGGGTGTGAGCGGCATTGTCGCCCCCTTGAAGTCTGGACAGTCAACCGGTCTCAAAGTGTAGAGCGTGGGTGGAACGTAACTGGCGTCCATCCTGTCACACCAGACGCGGCCGTAGCAGAAGAGGATGAAATTAAGAGCGAATTTCAAACACGGCCCGACACGCGGCGACCATTTCGCCGCTCAATTTCTTGCCGGCAAACGGCCCGTTCTCCACTCGCCGGACGAGCCGATTCCGGCTGGCTCGATGCGGTCTCAGGCCGCCGCGCCGAAGGCCAGTTGCATGCCGATGAAGGCGACGAGCAGCAGCACCATGATCGACAGGTCGAAGCGCACCGCACCTATCGTGAGCTGGGGAATGAGCCGCCGCAGTAGCTTCACCGGCGGATCGGTCAACGTCATGATGATCTCGAGGATCACCACGGTGGCGCCCTTCGGATGCCAGTCCCGGGAGAACGATCGGATGAACTCGACCACCACCCGGGCAATCAGCAGCAGCCAGAAGACGAACAGGGCGAAGCCCAGGATCTCGAAAAAGAGCGACAACGCCGACGGTCCTCACTACGGGCACAGATGTGACTTTTACAACAGGCTTGATACAGGCAAGTCGTGCCCGAGACCTCTCAAGCCCGCACGCGACGCCAGCCTACCCGTCTGTGAGACGACCTATTGATAGGAGTAGAAGCCGGCCTCGGCGATGCGGCGGCGCTCCTCGGCCGTCACGTCGATGTCCGCCGGCGACAGCAGGAACACCTTGGTGGCCACCTTGTCGAACGACCCCCTCAGTGCGAACGCCAGGCCTGCCGCGAAGTCGACGAGGCGCTTGGCATCGGCGTTGTCCATCGACACCAGGTCCATGATCACCGGGGTTCCGTCGCGGAACCGTTCGCCGATCGTGCGGGCCTCGCTGTAGTCCTTCGGCCGCAGCGTGGTGATCTTCGCCAGCGGGCTGCCCGCCTCGAACAGCTCGGCCATCCTCCGGGGGTCCATGGCCAGCGCGCCGCGGGTGGCGCCGCGCATCGGGGCGAAACGGGGTGCCGGGCGCTCGAATTCGCGCGGTGCGCGCAGCCTCGGCTCGAAGCGGTCCTCGTAGCCGCGGTAACCGCCTGGCGCATCGTCGTAGTCGCGGTCGTCGTAACCGCGGTGGCCTGGGCCGTACCCGTCGTCGTCGAAGTGTTCGTCTCGACCACGGCGCGAATATCCACGTGAGGCGCCGCGGTCGTCGTCCTCGTAGTACTCGTCGTCGTAGTCGTCCATCGGGGCCATACCGAAGTAGGCCTTGACCTTGTGAAGTGTGCTCATCGTTCGACCCTTCTCATGCCCTGGACTCTGGTGTCTGTGATGAAGATGTGACTGGAGTGACTACTTCTGGTGACGGTAAAGGACGTTGTCCCAATAACGCGGTACCGACACGCACACATGTCGAGCCGTGTTTGACCGCCGCTTCGAGATCGTTCGACATCCCGGCCGACAGCTCGAGGCGCTGCGGATAGTTCGCTTGGACCCGCCTGTACTCGGCGTTCACGCGGGCGAACGCCGCATCGGCGTCCTCGTCGAGCGGAGGGATCGCCATCAGCCCGGCGAACTCCAATCCCGGTGCGGCGTGCGCCGCGGCGCACAATTCGTCGACCGAATCGGGTTCGTCGATGTCGACGCCGCCGCGGCTTTCGTCCCCGTCGAGGCTCAGCTGGATGAAGACGCGCAGCGGTTCGTTGCGCCTGCCCTCGTCGAGCGCGGTGGACGCCGCGCGGCTCAGCGCGTCGATCAATCTGCGGGTCTCGACCGAGTGCGCCGCATGAGCCCAGCCGGCAATGGATCGCGCTTTATTGCGCTGTATCCGGCCGACCATATGCCAGCGAATGGATCCGACATCGGGAATAGCGGCGATTTCTCGGACTTTATTCGACGCTTCCTGTTCGCGTGATTCGCCGAAAGCCTCACAACCCAAACGGCGAAGAATAATGACATCGTCGGCGGGAAAGAATTTGGTTACCGGTAACAATTCAATGTCGGCGATATCGCGTCCTGCGGCCTCGGCGGCAGCGGCCAGGCGTTTGCGCACGGCCGCCAGCGCTTCGCTCAGCTCGACTTCGCGGGATGACGGCACGTTGTCGCTCACTCCATCCACACCAGTGAGGCGAACCGCCCGGTCGGGGCGTCGCGTCGATGGCTGAACAAGTTGCGGTCCTCGATCGTGCAGCGAGGGTCGACGTCGATGGCGGTGACACCCAAAGTGGTTAATTGCCGGTGGATTCCGGCTCGCAGGTCCAGCGCGGGCGTGTTCTTCGCGCTCAACGTGCGGCTGCCGGGCAGCGCGATCTCGACTTCGGCGGCCATGGCCTCCGGGACCTCGTAGTTGCGCCCGCTGGCCGCGGGTCCGAGCAACGCCGAGATGTCCTCGGCGTGCGCGCCGAGCGACAGCATCGCCTCGACGGTGCGCGCCACGACGCCAATTTGCGCACCGACGCGACCGGCGTGCACGGCGGCCACCACGCCGGCGCGCGCGTCGCCCAATAAAACGGGGACGCAGTCGGCGGTGACCACCGCCAAAGCCAAACGCGGTGTGGCGGTGACCAATGCGTCAGTTTTTTCGACCGGACGATCCTTGGCGTCGTCGACCACGGCGACGTGATCCCCGTGCACCTGATTCATCCACACGATTGCGTCGGCGCCCAATCCGATGGCGCCGCCGAGCCGTTTGCGGTTGGCGGCCACGGCCTGCGGATCGTCGCCGACGTGGTCGCCGAGGTTGAAGGTGTCGAACGGCGGCGCGGAGACGCCGCCGGCCCGTGTCGTGGTCACGCGCCGTATGCGAACCGTCACGGTCGCCAGTATTGCCGGATCAGTGGCGCATGAACGGCGGCACGTCGACGTCGTCGTCATCGTCCCCGCCGATACTGACCGTCGCGCCGTTGGTGTGAACCGGCACGCTCGCCGGATCCGCGGGCTCGAACAGCGATGTGCTCACCTTGCCGGCCTTGCCCGGGGTGATGCCCTGGACCTGCCCTTCGGCCGGGCTGACCACCGGTTTGCGTCCCGGACCGGCGGAGTCGAAGCCCGCGGCGATCACGGTGACCCGCACCTCGTCGCCGAGCGAGTCGTCGATGACCGTGCCGAAGATGATGTTGGCGTCGGGGTGCGCGGCGTCCTGCACCAGCGACGCGGCTTCGTTGATCTCGAACAGACCCAGGTCGCTGCCGCCGGCGACCGAGAGCAGCACACCCTGCGCCCCCTCCATCGAGGCCTCCAGCAGCGGCGAGTTGATCGCGATCTCGGCGGCCTTGAGCGCACGGCCGTCACCGCGCGCCGAACCGATGCCCATCAGCGCGGTGCCCGCCCCGCTCATCACGCCCTTGACGTCGGCGAAGTCGACGTTGATCAGGCCGGGTGTGGTGATCAGGTCGGTGATCCCCTGCACGCCGTTGAGCAGCACCTCGTCGGCGCTGCGGAACGCGTCCATCAGCGAGACCGCGGCATCGCCCATCTGCAGCAGCCGGTCGTTGGGGATCACGATGAGCGTGTCGCAGCTCTCCCGCAACGCCTGGATGCCGTTCTCGGCCTGGTTGCTGCGCCGCTTGCCCTCGAACGAGAACGGCCGCGTCACCACGCCCACGGTCAACGCGCCGAGCTTGCGCGCGATCGACGCCACCACCGGCGCGCCACCCGTGCCGGTGCCGCCGCCCTCGCCCGCCGTGACGAACACCATGTCGGCGCCGCGCAGCAGCTCCTCGATGTCGTCCTTGGCGTCTTCGGCGGCCTTGCGCCCCACCTCGGGATCGGCGCCGGCGCCGAGACCGCGCGTGGAATCGCGACCGACGTCGAGCTTGACGTCGGCGTCGCTCATCAACAACGCCTGCGCGTCGGTGTTGATGGCGATGAACTCCACGCCCTTGAGGCCCTGCTCGATCATCCGGTTGACGGCATTCACGCCGCCGCCACCGATGCCGACCACCTTGATGACGGCGAGGTAGTTATGTGGGGGGGTCATCGCGATCCCTTCCTCCCAAGTTGTCCGACGACACGCCGAGCCTTGGCAAACCCTAAACCTCAACCAGAGGGTTATAGTTATGTCAAGTTGTTCCGCGCAACCAGAACGGTAGGGCGGGCTCGCGACCTAGCGATGCAGGCGCGCCGACACGCGCGACAAATTTTTCGTGCAACTTCGCGATTGCCGCGCAACGGCGCGTCGGCCGCGCACGGTCTCACTTCACGGTCGGCAGGTCCGGACTCGACACGTCGTAGGTCTTTCCCGGCTGAGTGAGCAACGCTCCCAGTTTGAGCGCCTTCTCCTCGGTCCGGTCGGTGGTCCCCCACACCACCTCCCTGCCGTCGATGAGCTGCAGGGTGATGGACGCGACCGAGGGCGCCGCGACGCGGGCGACCTGCGCGGCGACCTCCGGGCGCAGCGACGTCATCACCTGCAGCGCCGCCTTGGTCGGTGCGTCGTTGGGACCGGGATTGTCGGTGTCGAGGTAGGGCACCCCCGGCGGCGGCGGGCCGATCGCGAAGTCGACGCCGTCGCGGTCGAACAGGTGCGGCCCGTCCGGATAGTCCTTGACCACCACCGGAACTCGCTCGACGACGGTGATCCGCAGGGTGGACGGATACTGGCGCTGAACACGCGCGCTGGCGATCCGCCGGATCGCGGCCACCCGTTCGGCGACGTTGTCGGTGTTCACCTGCAGCAGCGGCGTGCCCGGCGCGACGGCCGCCGCGGCGACGATCTCCTCCTGCGTCACCGCGCCCACACCGGTGACCACCGTGTTGCGCACCGCCATGACCGGGGTGAAGTACAGCAGCAGTCCGAGCCCGACGACGATGACGCTGATCAGCGCCGACCACATCAGCACCTTCAGGCCACGGACCGTACCCCTCCGCAGTTTGCGGGTGTCGCCCGCGGGCTTGCCCAGTGCGCGCCGCTTGGCCTCCCTGCGGGCCTGCTCGATCGCCGTGGCGCGGGCTTGCGCCGCGCGCCGCTCCTCACGCTCGCGGCGCGCGCGCCGGCGCGGACCTTCGAAATCCGGTGTCTGGTCCGAAGTTTCAGAGTCTGCCGGCGTTTCCTGCGGCGGTGCCGCCTCCTCCCCCGGGTCAGGCTCTGCCGGCGGCTCCGGAGTCTCCGCGGGCTCCGAGGGCTCCGGGTCACGGTCGCTCGGGCCGGTCATCGCGACCCCGGTGTGCTCCGGTTGGCCTTGACGCGCAGCGCGGTGAGGATCTCCGGGCCGAGCATCGTGACGTCCCCGGCGCCCATCGTGACGACGACGTCGCCCGGTGCGGCGGCCTCAGCCACCCGCGCTGAGACCGCCGAGAAGTCGGGCACATAGGTTCCCGGCACGCTGACGTGCTCGACGATGCTTGCTCCGCTGACGCCGGCGATCGGCTGCTCGCGCGCGGCGTAGACGTCGAGCACGAATACTTCGTCAGCACCGTCGAGCGCCTGTCCGAACTCGCGGGCGAATGTCTGTGTGCGCGAATACAAGTGCGGCTGGAAGACGACGATCGAACGACCACCGGCCTGCTCGGTGACGGTGTGCAGCGCACCGAGCGTGGCGCGCACCTCGGTCGGATGGTGCGCGTAGTCGTCGAAGACCCGCACGCCGTTCGCCTCTCCGACCAACTCGAACCGGCGCCGCACCCCTTCGAAGCCGGCCAGCCCGTCGAGCACCGCATCGACCGGCGCGCCCGCTTCGATCGCGGCGAGCATCGCGCCGATCGCGTTGAGCGCCATGTGCCGTCCCGGCACCGCGAGGCGCATCACCCTCGGGTGCGGTTCGTCGCCGAACTGAATGTGGGCCACCGCGCCGGTGTCGTGCTGCTCCCAGTTCAGCAAGATCCCCTGCAGCGGTCGGCTCGGGTCGCTGCCGTAGCGCAGCACGCGGATGCCCAGCTCCTCGGTGCGCTCGGCCAGGCCCGCGCCGCCGGGGTCGTCGGTGCAGACCACAAGCGCACCACCGGGTTTGAGGCGTTCGACGAAGTCGTCGAAGACGGCGCCGTAGGCTTCGGCGCTTCCGAAGAAGTCGAGATGGTCGGCCTCGATGTTCGTCACCACCGCAACGTCGGGGCTGTACTCCAGCAGCGAGCCGTCGCTTTCGTCGGCCTCCGCCACGAAGACGTCGCCGCTGCCGTTGTGGGCGTTGGTGCCCGCCTCGCCGAGATCCCCGCCCACCGCGAACGACGGGTCGAACCCGCTGTGCTGCAACGCCACGATGAGCATCGACGTCGTGGTGGTCTTGCCGTGGGTGCCCGTCACCATCAGCGTGGTGTGGCCTGCCATCAGCTTGGCCAGGACCACCGGCCGCAGGATCACCGGGATACCGCGTCGACGGGCCTCGACCAGTTCGGGATTGGTCTTGGGGATGGCGGCGTGGGTGGTGACGACGGCGGTCGGGCCGTTCGGCAACAGGTCCAGCGAGGAGGCGTCGTGTCCGATCCGGATCGCCGCACCGCGGGCCCGCAACGCGGCCACCGCCCGCGACTCCTTGGCATCGGAGCCCGACACCAGCCCGCCGCGGTCGAGCAGGATGCGTGCGATGCCCGACATGCCGGCACCGCCGATGCCCACCATGTGCACCCGCTGCAGCTCCTCGGGCAACGACTTCGGTTTCACCGCAGACCCTTTCGGGGCTCGGCTCGCGCCACCTCGATGGCGATCTCGGCGACCCGCCTTGCCGCGTCGCGGTGACCGGCCAGGGCGGCGCCCGCCGTCATCGTCTGCAACCGGCCGGTGTCGGTGAGCAGGTCGACGACGGTTTCGGCGACGAAACCCGGCGACAGATCGGCGTCGTCGACGATCAGCCCGCCCCCGGCCTCGACGACGGGAAGTGCGTTGAGCCGTTGTTCGCCGTTGCCGATCGGCAGCGGAACGTATACCGCGGGCAACCCGACCGCGGTCAGTTCGGCGACCGTCATCGCCCCGGACCGGCACATCGCGACGTCGGCGGCGGCGTACGCGAGGTCCATCCGGTTCAGGTAGGGCACAGGGACATACGGCGGGTCGCCGTCGGCGGGCTCGCGCAGATCGAGGGTGTTCTTGGGGCCGTGGGCGTGCAGCACCGAGATACCAGCCGCCGCAAGGTCTTTGGCAGCGCCCGAAACGGCCCTGTTCAGCGACTGCGCGCCCTGCGACCCGCCGAACACCAACAGCACCCGGGCATCAGGGGCGAAACCGAAGTGGGCGCGCGCCTCGGCCCGCAACGCCGTGCGGTCCAGCGAGGTGATCGCCGCGCGCACCGGAACCCCGATCACCTCGGCAGGCTTGCCCAGTCCAGGGTCGGCGACGGCCGAGAGCACCCGTCGCGCCGAACGGGCACCGACCCGGTTGGCCCAGCCCGCGCGAGCGTTCGCCTCGTGCACCACCACCGGCACGCGCTTGCTTCTGCGCACGCTACGCGCGGCCAGATAGGCGGGCAGCGCGACGTAACCGCCGAAGCCGATCACCACGTCGGCCTCGACCTCGTCGAGCAGCGCCCGGGTCTCGCGCACCGCCCGCCGCACCCGCAAGGGCAGGCGCAGGAGGTCGCCGGATAGTTTTCGCGGCAGCGGCACCGGCGTGATCAGCTCGAGGTGATAGCCGCGTTCGGGGACCAGCCGGGTCTCCAAACCCCGCTCGGTGCCCAGTGCGGTGATCCGCACGTCGGGCACCAATTCGGTCAGGGCGTCGGCCACCGCCATCGCCGGTTCGACGTGTCCCGCGGTACCACCGCCCGCGAGGACCACGGAGACTCCCCGGTCGTCCCCCGGCCGCCGAGGGACGGGACCCGTGTCGTTCACCCGTAACGCTGACCTTCCAGTGCGCGCCGCCGGCTGCTGTCCGCGCGGCCGCCTCCATGATGCCTTGCCGCCCGGGCCGGCTTACCGGCCGTCTGGCGTTTGCGGGCGGACTTGGGCGTCTGTTTGGCCGCGGGCTTGGGTGCCCGGGTGCGCTTTCCCGCCGGCGGTTTGCCGGGTCGCTCCGAACCGCGCCTGTTGAGCCGGTCGCGTACCGCCTCGGTCCGCGACGGCACGTAGGGCGCGGGCAGCGGCAGCCGCAACAGCCTGTTGACCCGGTCGTCGCGCCCGGCCCGCAACGCCGCCACCGCCTCGGGTTCGTGCCGCGCCGCGCTCGCCATGATGCCGATCATCAGAAGCGTTGTCGCCGTTGAGGTTCCGCCCGCCGAGATGAGCGGCAGCTGAAGCCCGGTCACGGGAAGCAGGCCCACCACATAGCCGACGTTGATGAACACCTGGCCCATGATCCACAGCGTCGCGGTGGCGGTGAGCAGGCGCAGGAACGGGTCCGCGGAGCGCCGCGCGATGCGCATCCCGGTGTAGGCGAACAGGCCGAACAGGCACAGCAGGCCGCCGGCTCCGATGAAACCGAGTTCCTCGCCGATGATCGCGAAGATGAAGTCGTTGTGCGCGTTGGGCAGGTAGTTCCACTTGGCAGCGCCCTGGCCCAGGCCGTCGCCGAACACACCGCCGTTGGCCAGCGCGAACCGTGCCTGGCGGGCCTGATAGCCCGAACCCTGCGTGTCGGCGGCGGGGTTCAACCAGGACTGCACCCGCGCGGACCGGTACCCCTCGGCCATCGCCAGCACCGCGGCCGACACGACGACCATGAACAGCGAGGACACGAACACCCGCAGCGGCAGGCCGGCGTACCAGAGCAGGCCCAGCAGGATGATGCCCAGCGACACCGTCTGCCCGAGGTCGGGCTGGGCGACGATGAGCGCCAGCGCGACGAATGCGGCAGGTACCAACGGGATCAGCATCTCGCGCAGCGAGGCCTGCTCCATGCGGCGCGCGGCCAGCAGGTGCGCGCCCCAGATGGCGAACGCGATCTTAGCCAGTTCGGAGGGCTGCATCGAGAACCCCGCGACCACGAACCACCCGCGCGAACCGTTGGCCACGGTGCCGATTCCCGGGATCAGCACCAGGATCAGCAGCACGATGGTGAGCGCGAAGCTGGAGAAGGCCATGCGCCGCATCAGCTGCACCGGGAGGCGCATCGCGATGTAGAACCCGAACAGCCCGATGACCGTCCACAAGACCTGCTTGGCGAAGACGACCCACGGCGACCCGTCCTGGTCGTAGGAGTACACCCCCGACGCCGACAGCACCATCGTCAGACCCAGCGTGGTCAGCAGCGCGGCCACCGCGATGATCAGGTGGAACGACGTCATCGGGCGGCCGAGCCACGCCCCGACCCGGGTCCGATGCCCGGCGGTCGCGGACACCGGCTCGGCCGGTTTGTCTTCGGCGCCCGTCCTGCGAAGCCGCAGCCGGGTCAGGATGGTGGTCATCGGCGTCTAGCGAGTGAGGGCGCGCACGGCGTCGGCGAACGCGTCGCCGCGGTGGCTGTAGCCGCTGAACTGGTCGAAAGAGGCGCCTGCGGGAGCCAGCAGCACGGTGTCGCCGGGCCGGGCGAGGCCGCGGGCGGCGTCGACCACCGCGGCCATGATCTCGTCACCGGATTGCGTTCCCTCGAGCCTGATCACAGGAGCAACAGAATTAACATCCGACCCACTTGTCCCTTGCACCCCAAAATCCTCCCCCGTCACAACCTCGATGACGGGGACATCCGGGGCGTGTCGCGATAACGCCTCGGCGATCAGGGCCCGGTCGCGGCCGATCAACACCGCTCCGACCAGCCGATTCGACATCGAAGTGAGCAGCTCGTCGACCGAGGCGCCCTTGAGCAGCCCACCGGCCACCCACACCACCCGTGGGTACGCGGCGATGGATGCCCGCGCGGCGTGTGGGTTGGTCGCCTTCGAATCGTCGACGTACGTGACGCCGTCGACCGTGCCGATTACCTCGGCGCGGTGTCTGCCCACCCGGAAATCGGCGAGCGCGTCGGCGATGGCCGCCGGTGGCACGTCGACCGCGCGGGCCAGTGCGGCGGCACCGAGCGCGTTGAGCACTCCGACCGGGCCGACCACCGGGATCGACGCGGCCTGGGCCAGTGTCCAGCCGCCCTCGGGTGGGTCGCCGAATGCGTTGTCCACCAGCGCGCCCTCCACCACGCCCAGTTCGCCGGGGCCGGGCTCCGCCAGCCGGAACCCGACGCGAGTCGGGGCGGCCGCCGTGTCCAGCAGGCCTGCGGCCACCGGGTCGTCGAGTCCGACCACGGCGACACGGCCGTCGAGCACGCGGGCCTTGGCACCGGCGTAGGCGGCCATGGACCCGTGCCAGTCGAGGTGGTCCTCGGCGACGTTGAGCACCACGCCCGCGTCCGGCCGCAGCGATGGCGCCCAGTGCAGCTGGAAGCTGGACAGCTCCACCGCGAGCAGGTCGGACGGTTCGGCGAGGACGTCGATGACGGGGTTGCCGATGTTGCCGCACAGCGCCGCGTTTCGCCCGGCGGCAACGAGCATCGCGTGCAGCATCGAGGTGGTCGTG
Organism: Mycolicibacterium flavescens; assembly: GCA_900637135.1. NCBI lineage: Bacteria > Bacillati > Actinomycetota > Actinomycetes > Mycobacteriales > Mycobacteriaceae > Mycobacterium > Mycolicibacterium flavescens. The sequence goes on along the minus strand of LR134353.1, from coordinate 2,111,926 downwards.
GTCTTGCCGTTGGTCCCGGTGACGACGAGCCAGCGCCGCGACGGCCCGAACCAGCCCGCCCGGTCCAGGCGCCAGGCCAGTTCCACGTCGCCCCAGACCGGTACGCCCGCGGTAGCCGCCGCGGCCAGCACGGGAGCGGTCGGCGCGAAGCCGGGGCTGGTGATCACCAGCGCGTATTCGCCGATGGTGGCCTGGGCCTCGGCGGTGGTGACGACCCTCGCGGGCGTGATCAACCGCTGCAGCGCCAGTGGATCGTCGTCGCAGATCGTCAACCGCACGCCGGTGGGCTCCAGTACGGCGCTCACCGAGCGGCCGGTCAGTCCCGCGCCGGTCACCAGCACCCGGGCGCCGGGGACCAGCGGCTCGAGATGCGTCATGTCAGGCACCGACGGTCGTCAGCCACTCGCTGTAGAACAACGCGACGCCGAGCCCGCAGGCGATCGCGGTGAGCAACCAGAACCGGATGATCACCGTGGTCTCGGCCCACCCCACCAGCTCGAAGTGATGGTGGAACGGCGCCATCCGGAAGACCCTGCGGCCCGTGGTGCGGAACGCCAGGATCTGCACGACGACCGAGACCACCTCGGCGACGAACAGGGCACCGAGCACCACGGCCAGCATCTCAGTGCGGCTGGCCACCGACAGCCCGGCGATGATGCCGCCGAGGGCGAGCGAGCCGGTGTCACCCATGAAGATCTTGGCGGGCGCGGCGTTCCACCACAGGAATCCGATGCAGGCGCCCGCGGTGGCCGCGGCGATGATCGCCAGGTCCAAAGGGTCGCGCACGTTGTAACAGCCCAGGCCCGGACTCGTCGCGCAGGCGTTGCGGAACTGCCAGAACGTGATCAGCACGTAGGCCGCGCACACCATCGCCATCGCGCCCGCGGCCAGCCCGTCCAGCCCGTCGGTGAAGTTGACCGCGTTCGACCACGCGCTGACCACCACGATGCAGAACAACACGAACAGTGCGGGCGGCAGTGTGACCGTGGCGATCTCGCGCACATAGGACAGTTCGGCGCTGCCGGGTGTCAGCCCGTCGGCGTTGCGGAACTGCAGGGCCAGCACGCCGAAGATCACGGCGGCGGTCAGGATGCCGACGGTTTTGGCGGTCTTGTTGAGCCCGAGGTTGCGCGAGCGCCGGATCTTGATCAGGTCGTCGACGAAACCGACGACGGCCAGGGCGCTGGCCAGAAACAGCACGAGAAGGCCGGAAGCCGACGGTCCCCGGCCGTCGATCACGACGCCCACGAGGTGGGTACCCAGGTAGCTGGCCCAGATGCCCGCGACGATCGCCACGCCACCCATCGAGGGGGTGCCGCGCTTCTTGGCGTGGGTGGGCGGTCCGTCCTCGCGGATCTCGTGGCCGAACCCCTGGCGGGTGAACAGCCGGATCAGCACCGGGGTGAGCAGGATCGAGACCGTCAGCGCGATGCCGACGGCGATGAGGATCTGCCTCATGCGTGCGGATCCCGGGATTCGGCGAGCAGCGCTTCGGCCAGCGCGCCGAGTCCGGCCGCGTTCGACGCCTTCACCAGCACCACGTCGGACGGTCGCAGTTCAACGCGCAGGAGGTCCAGCGCCGCGTCGGCGTCGGCGACCATGGTGGCCTCAGCCCCCCACGATCCCTCCATCACCGCGCCGTGGTGCATGGCGCTCATAGTCCTCCCGGTTCCGACGACGATGAGTCGTGACACATCTAAGCGCACGGCCAGTCGGCCGATGCGGTCATGCTCGGATATCGCGTCGTCGCCGAGTTCGGCCATCTCGCCGAGCACCGCCCAACTGCGGCGCCGCCCCCCGCCCACGCGGGCCATCCACGCCAGCGCCTTGAGGCCCGCGCCCATCGAGTCGGGGTTGGCGTTGTAGGCGTCGTTGATGACGGTGACGCCGTCGCTGCGGGTGGCGACCTGCATGCGGTGTTTGGACACCGGACCCGCGGTGGCCAGCGCGGTGGCGACCTGCTCGAGGGAGGCGCCGCACTCCAGCGCCACGGCCGCCGCGCACAGCGCGTTGGACACCTGATGGTCCCCGTGGACGGCCAGCGCGACGTCGACGGACCCGGCGCCGGTGTGCATGCTGAACCGCGGCCTGGCCAGCTCGTCGAGCGTGATCGCTTCGGCCCACACGTCCACGTCGCGGCCGCCCGGCTCCCGCGACACCTGCACGATCCGCGCGGCGGTCTTGGCGGCCATCGCCGCCACCGCGGCGTCGTCAACGTTGAGGACGACGGCCCCGGATGCTGGAACTGCTTGTGGCAGTTCGGATTTGGTTTCGGCGATGGCCTCCCGCGACCCGAATTCGCCCAGGTGTGCGGTGCCCACGTTGAGCACCACCGCGATCGAGGGCGGGGCGATTGCGGCCAGCGCGGCGATGTTGCCGCGATGCCGTGCCGACATCTCCAACACGAGGAAGTCGGTGGACCGCGTCGCGCGCAGCACCGTCCACGGATGTCCGAGTTCGTTGTTGAACGAACCCGGCGGCGCGATCACCTCGCCGAGCGGGGCCAGCACCGCGGCGACCAGGTCCTTGGTCGAGGTCTTACCCGACGATCCGGTGATTCCGATGATCGTGAGCCCGCCCGCGACGAGTTCTGCGGCGACCGCACCGGCCAGCTTCGCCAACGCCGCGAGTACGGCTGCACCCGAACCGTCGGCGTCGTGTTCGAGCACGCCCGCTGCGCGGTCGGACGTCTCCGGCGTCGGGTCGACGACGATCGCAGGCACCCCGACCGGCCGGGCGGCCAGTACCGCCGCCGCGCCGGCCTTTACCGCCGCGGCGGCGAAGTCGTGTCCGTCCGAACGGGCTCCCGGCAGCGCGAGGAACAGACCGCCGGGTGTGACGGCCCGCGAGTCGAACTCGACGGTGCCGGTGACCCTGGTGGTCGCGGCGTCCGCTTCGGAGATGTCGGCGAGGCGGCCGCCGACGATCTCGGCGATCCGGGCCAGCGTCAGGTTGATCACGGCAGAGGTCCCCGTGCCTCGAGGGCGCGCGCCAACTCCTCGCGGTCGTCGAAGGGTCGGGTGATCCCGGCACCGGTTTGCCCTGCCTCGTGGCCCTTGCCCGCGACGAGCACGACGTCCCCCGGTCGCGCCCACGCCACCGCGTGCTCGATCGCGGCGCGGCGATCGCCGATCTCGACGACCTCCGCACGGCCCGCCGCGCCGGCCACGATCGCCGCGCGGATCGCGGCAGGGTCCTCATCGCGCGGATTGTCGTCGGTCACCACCACAAGATCGGCCAATTCGGCGGCGACGCGGCCCATCGGGCCGCGCTTGCCGGGATCGCGGTTACCGCCCGCCCCGAACACGACCGCCAAGCGGCCGTCGGTGTCTGCCCGCAACGTCTCCAGCACGGCCTGCAGGGCACCCGGCTTGTGCGCGTAGTCGACGACCGCCAGGAAGTCCTGCCCGCACTCGACGGACTCCATCCGCCCCGGCACCGTCGCGGTCCGCAGACCGGGCACGGCTTGTTCGGGCGACACCCCGACCGCGTCGAGCAGCGCGATCGCGAGCAGGCAGTTGGCCACGTTGTAGCGCCCCGGCAACCCGATCTGCAGGTGGTGGTGCACACCCGCCGGGTCCACCGCGAAGAACTCCTGTGCGTTGCGACCGACGGTGCGGATGTCCTCGATACGCCAGTCGGCGACCCTGCCCGTCGCGCTGACCGTCACGGGCTCGCGCGCCAGCCTGGCCATCTCCCGGCCGGCGTCGTCGTCGACGCACAGCACGGAAAGCTCTGCGCGGTTGGGAGATTCGGGAGCGAACAGTCGCGCCTTGGCCTCGAAGTAGTCCCGCATCGTCGGGTGGAAGTCGAGATGGTCGCGCGACAGATTGGTGAACCCGCCGACCGCAAAGCGCACCCCGTCGACGCGGCCGAGGGTGAGCGCGTGGCTCGACACCTCCATCACGACAGTGTCGACGCCCTGCTCGACCATCACCGCGAGCAGCGCCTGCAGGTCCGGCGCCTCGGGCGTGGTGAGGACGCTGGCCTGGTCGCGGCCGTCGATCCGGATGCCGACGGTGCCGACGAGTCCCGCCACCCGCTCCGCCGACCGCAGCCCGGCCTCCACGAGATAGGTGGTGGTGGTCTTGCCGGAGGTGCCGGTGACCCCGATGACGCGCAGCCGCTCGGACGGTCGCCCGTACACCTCGGCGGCCACCGCGCCGAGCACCGACCGCGGATCCGGGTGGACCACGACCGGGATGTCCGCATCGGATCCCAGCAGCGCCAGCCCGTCGGGGTCTGTGAGGATCGCTGCCGCACCGCGTGCGACCGCCTCGGCGGCGTAGCGGCCGCCGTGTGACGACGCCCCCGGCAGCGCCGCGAACAGGTCACCGGGTTCGACGTCCCCGCTGCGCAGCGTGACGCCGGTGACGCGGACATCCGGTACGGCACCGCGCGCGGGCACCGCCTGGACCTGCCCGGCCAGCGGCCCGAGCGCCGCGCCGGCGGGATGGCTGGGTCGCAGGTTCATGGCGTTGACACAGTACCCAGTCGCCCTGGCGACCCCCGCGACATATCGGGGCCGCCGGCACCCTCGTCAGTCGGCTACCAGGGTCAACCGCGAGTCGGGATCCGGCGACAGCGGCACGTTCTCGCGCTGCAGCAGCCAGGAGGCGATGTTGTGAAACAGCGGCGCCGACGTGGTGCCGGGCTGGCCGTCGGCCGTGCGCTGCGGGTGGTCCATCATGATGGCGACGACATAGCGCGGGTCGTCGGTGGTGGCGATGCCTGCGAACGTGATCCAGTAGACGTCGCTGTAGTAGCAGCCGCAGGCCGGGTTGATCTGCTGTGCGGTACCGGTCTTCCCGGAGATCTGGTAGCCCTCGACGGCCGCCTGCGAACCCGTGCCCTGCTGCACCCCTGTCGGGTCGCGCTGCACGGTTGCCCGCAACATGTGCCGCACGGTCTTGGCCGTTTCCGGCGAGACCACCCGAATGCCCTCGGGGCGAGGCTCGTCGGTGCGGGTGCCGTCGGAGGCGATAGTGGTCTTGACGATGCGCGGCGGGACGCGCACACCGTCGTTGGCGATGGTCTGATACATACCCGCCATCTGCAGCAGGGTCATCGAAAGGCCCTGTCCGATGGGCAGGTTGGCGAATGTGCTGCCCGACCACTGGTCGATCGGCGGGACCAGGCCGGCGCTCTCACCCGGCAGGCCCACCCCGGTCCGCTGACCGAGACCGAACTTGCGGACCATCTCGAAGAAGCGCTCAGGGCCGAGTCGCTGCGCCAACATCAGCGTGCCGACGTTGGAGGACTTACCGAAGATGCCCGTCGTGGTGTACGGCATCGTCCCGTGCTCCCAGGCGTCACCGACGGTGACCCCGCCCATGTGGATCGACCCCGGCACCTGCAGGACCTCGTCGGGATGCGACAGCCCGTACTCGATGACCGATGCGGCGGTGACGATCTTGTTGACCGAACCCGGTTCATAAGGCGAGGACACCGCGGGGTTGCCCAGCTGGCGGTGTTCCTGCCTGCCGATATCCTGGCTCGGGTCGAACGTGTTGTCATTCGCCATCGCCAGCACCTCAGCGGTTTTCGCGTCGAGGACGACCGCAGAGACGTTCTTGGCGCCGGACAGGTTTTTGGCCTGCTGCACCTGCTGCTGGACATAGAACTGGATGTCGTCGTCGATGGTCAGCATGACCGTGGAACCGTCGACCGCGTCGTGGCGGTTGCGGTAACTGCCCGGGATGACCACGCCGTCGGACCCGCGGTCGTAGGTGATCGATCCGTCGGTGCCCGCCAGCACGGCATCGAGCGAATCCTCCAGTCCCAGCAGGCCGTGTCCATCCCAGTCGATACCGCCGACGATGTTGGCCGCCAGCGAGCCGCCCGGATACTGGCGCAAATCCTGGCGCTCCGAACCGACCTCGGGGAACTTCTTGGTGATCGCCTCGGCGATGGCGGGATCGACCGCACGGGCGAGATAGACGAACGTCTCGTTGCTCTTGAGCTTCTTGAGCACGGTGGCCGAGTCCGGCTTGTTGTTCAGCCGCAGCGCCACCTCGGCGGCGATGTCGCGCAGCCTGCGGTCGGGTTCGGGCGCCTCGGTGCTTTTCGCCCTGGCCTCCTCCAACTGCTTGCGGACCTTCTGCGGCTGGAAGGTCAGCGCGCGCGCCTCGATGGTGAAGGCCAGCTTGTCGTTGTTGCGGTCGACGATCGCCCCGCGAACGGCCTTGTCGACGTCGGTGACCTTGAGCTGGCTGGCCGCCTCGGCCCGCAATCCGTCGGCGCGGGGCACCTGGAGATGGAACAGCTGCCCCGCCGCGACGATCAGGACGAGGAAGATCGCCGCGTTGCCCACTCGATGCCGGAACACGAAAGAGGCACTGCGCAGCCCGGTTTCAGTGATCGGAGCGCGAGTCCGCCGCGCTTTGGCCGAGCGCTCCTGAGGGCCGGCGGCCGGTGCGGCCTTGCGGGGCCGACGCTCGCGGCTCATGCGCCGGGACCCGCCGGAGGAACGACCGCGGGGGGCGCCACCGCGGGGGGCACGACCGCCGGACTGAACTGTTCGGCGCCGGGCACGGGACCCGGCAGCACCTGCGAGTTCGGGATGTGCAGCGCGTCGGTCGGGGCCATCGGTGCCGCGGGCGGGACCGTCGGCCCCGGTGCGGCACCGGGCACCGGCGGCTGACCCGGAAGCGCCTGCGGCACCGCCGGCATCGCCGACGGCACCGCGGCGCCGGGCGCATTCTGGGTGGCCGCATTCGGGGTGGGCACCGTACGCGTCGGCATCCGGACGGTGACCTCGCGGGGATCGACGACCCGCGGTGCGGGCGGCCGCGGTCCCGGTGGCGGCGCCTGCGGCGTCGCGTCGGGCAACGGCGTGTTCAGTGGCGGCGGCGGAACGCCCTCCGCCGGCTTGGGTGTGCCGACCACCACCCAGTTACCCGCCGGGTCCTGCACGAGGTGTGCGGTGTCGCGGGACGGGATCATCCCGAGCTCGCGTGCGGCTTCTGCCAACGCCGGGGCGGCCTGCGCCTCGAGCACATCGCGCTCGAGCGCTTCCTTCTGTTGCAGCAGAGCCTGATTCGTCTCGCGAGCGTTGCCCAGTTGATAGGACCGCTCGGCGGCGTCGGTGGACAGCCACAGCGTCGTGCCCAGTCCCACACCCAGCGCGCCGATCACCAGCACCACAAACGGCACCCTGGCCACCAGTGCCCGCGGGCTGAGCTCCACCGAGGCCAGTTTGACGATGATGCGCTGGCGTAATGGTGTCCGAACGACCTTTGGCGCCTTGGCCTTCCGCGCCTTGGCACGCGCCTTGGCCTGGCTGGCGTTCTTGGGCCTGCTCGGTGCGCCGGTCGGGCGCGGGATGGGGTTGGTCTGCGGCGCTGAGCGCTGCGGTCGCTGCTCGCGGGTCGGCTTGCGGCGCGCCTGCGCGTCGGCTGAGCGCCGCTCAGCGCCGGTGCGCCGCCGTTCGTCGGCGCTGCGCACCGCTTTTGCCCGCTTGGCCGGCTTAGCCGGTTTGCGCTGTTTGGTCTGCTTGGCCTGCTTGGCCTGCTTGGCGTTCACCTGGGTGCCCCCACCTTCTCCAGTGCTCGTAGCCGCACAGGCGCGCTACGCGGGTTCCGTTCGATCTCCTCGGGAGCTGCACGCTCGGCACCGCGAGTCAGTGCGACGAACTCCGGCTCGTGACCCGGCAGTTCCACCGGTAGGCCGGGCGGCGTCCTGGACGCCGTTGCGGAGGCGAAGGCCGCCTTGACGACGCGGTCCTCCAGGGACTGGTAGGCCATCACGACGATGCGGCCGCCGGGAGCCAGAGCATTGAGCGCCGCAGGCAACGCGTCGCGCAGCGAGTCCAATTCGCCGTTGACCGCGATGCGAAGCGCTTGAAACGTGCGCTTCGCCGGGTGGCCGCCGGTACGGCGCGCCGGCGCGGGGATCGCCTGATACAGCAGCTCGACGAGCTCCCCGGTGGTACGGAACGGCTGGCGGGCGCGCCTGCGGATGAGCTGGGCGGCGATCCGGCTCGCGAAGCGTTCCTCGCCGAACTCCCGCAGAAGCCGGGTCAGCGATTTCTGGTCGTAGGTGTTCACCACCTCGGCGGCGGTCAGTTCCGCGTCGGGATCCATCCGCATGTCCAGTGGCGCGTCGGCGGCGTAGGAGAAGCCGCGTTCGGTGCGGTCGAGCTGCATCGAGGACACGCCGAGGTCGAACAGGATTCCATCGGCATGGCCGACCCGGTAGCGGTCGTCGCCAAGCACCCTGCCGATGCCGTCGTACCGCGTACGGACCAGCGTCACCCGGTCACCGAACCGCGACAGGCGCTCGCCGGCGATCCACAACGCATTGGGGTCGCGGTCCAAGCCGATCAGCCGCAGACCGGGCAGTGCGGTCAGGAAGCGCTCCGCATGCCCGCCGGCTCCGAGGGTGGCGTCGACGAGCACCGCACCCTCACCATCGGAACTCCGCCGTGTCAGTGCGGGTGTGAGCAGCTCGACGCAGCGGTCCAGCAGGACGGGGACGTGTCCGTGGTCGCCGCTGCGCCGTTCCATCGCGTTGCCTCCGTCCCACGCCCCTGCACCGGGGTCCCTGTCCGAGAGCGCGGACCTGGCGTCGGGGAAGTACGCCAGGGCCGGTTCGGGCAGAGGCCGCGATGCACGGGCTGGATGCCTGTGCCGGTCGACCGCCGAATCAGATGATGTCGTGCAGAGCTTCATCGGTGGCCGCGGAGAAGTTCTCTTCGTGAGTCTGCTGGTACTCCTGCCATGCGGTGGAGTCCCAGATTTCCAGGTAGTCGACCGATCCGATCACCACGCAGTCCTTCGAAAGGTTCGCGTAGCGGCGATGATCGGCCGACAGCGTGATTCGGCCTTGTGCGTCGGGATGCTGTTCGTCGGTGGCCGCGGCCAGGTTCCGCAGGAATGCGCGTGCTTCCGGATTGCTACGCGATGCCTGCGACGCCCGTCGGGCCAGCTTCTCGAACTCGGCGCGCGGGTAGACGGCAAGGCTGTGATCTTGGCTTTTGGTGACCATCAACCCTCCTGCCAGCGCGTCGCGGAACTTGGCGGGCAGCGTGAGCCGCCCCTTGTCGTCGAGCTTTGGCGTGTAGGTGCCGAGAAACATCTCGCCACCTCCCTGCCGATCAACAGAACCCCGGTCGCTCCGTTGTCCGCCACTTTACCCCACAATCCCCCACCATCCACCATTTGCGTGTCAATTTTCCTAGTGAGTCCCCACTCGTCGCCCCACAGCTGACGTGGCGAGGGCGGCAACGTCCCGGCGTCGACCGCGTCAGTGAAGAAAAGCGCAGGTGGACGCGGCGACGGAGGCGGTGGGGTGAAGTGGGGCGATCAGCTGTCGGACACACGAAAAAGGGGCAGCCCGCGGTGCGGGCTACCCCTGTGTCGCGTCAGCGCCTATTCGTCGAACCGGCGACGGAAGCGATCCTCCATGCGGCTGGCAAACGATCCACCCGAACCCTTGCCCCGCTTCTGCCGGGGAGCGCCGGGTTCGGCGACCGACCGGTCGCGTCCACCGGGGACGCGCGGGCCGGTGATCGCGAACACCACACCGCCGAACATCACGATGAATCCGAGTACCGAGAGCGCTGGGAAGCCACTGATCTGGGTGGCAGGGATCGCGACACCGGACACCAGCATCGCGAGGCCGAGCACGAAGAGCGCGGCACCCTGCAGGCGACGCCGGGTCGAGGGTGCGCGCAGGGTTCCGCCGCGGACACTCGAAGCGAACTTCGGGTCCTCAGCATAGAGCGCGCTCTCGATCTGGTCGAGCATGCGCTGCTCATGATCGGAGAGTGGCATTCGTCCCTCCCTCGGAACCCAGGGGCCCACCGTGGCCATCTCATTGTTCAAAGTCTTGTGTGCCCGCGTTCACGGGCATCTAACAGTCATGATACGAGGTCGATCTGAGCCGTACCACCTTGTTCGACGCCCGATTGTATGACGGACGCCGCCGCATGGGAGGCGCAGGCGGATCCACTCGATAATGGTTGGGACGACACCGCCCCGATACGCGGAGAGGCAGACACAGTTGGCGACATTTCTCATCGATCTGTCGCCGAGCGATATGCAACGCCGGCTCGGTGACGCACTCGCCGTCTACGTCGACGCAATGCGCTATCCGCGGGGCACCGAGGCGCAGCGGGCGTCAATGTGGCTCGAGCACACCCGCAGGCCCGGGTGGAAGGCCGTGGCGGCAGTGATCATCGGCGATTCCGACGACGCACCCGTCGGTGAGGCCGAACTGGCCTCAGCCCCGATGGTCGGCATCGCCTACGGCTACTGCGGCGCCCCTGACCAGTGGTGGCAGCAGCAGGTGGTGGCCGGGCTGCAGCGGGTCGGCACCGACCGCAACTCCATCGCTGCGTTGATGACGAGCTACTTCGAGCTCACCGAACTGCACATCCACCCGCGCGCCCAGGGACAGGGGCTCGGTGAGGCGCTGGCACGCCGACTGCTCTCCGACCGCCAGGAGTCCCACGTGTTGTTGTCGACGCCGGAGATCAACGGTGAGGCGAACCGGGCGTGGCGGCTGTACCGCAGGCTCGGCTTCACCGACGTCATCCGTGGCTACCATTTCGCGGGCGATCCGCGGGCTTTCGCGATCCTGGGCCGGTCATTGCCGCTGTGACACGGATTTGATGTCGCCGACGCCTCGGCTCGGCTCGGTCTGGCACGATGACCACGTGCCGACCCGCCACCGCAGCAGCAGAACCCGCCTGCTCGCACTCGTGATGCTGATCCTCGTCGTGCTTCCGACCGCCGTCGGCTGCGTCCGGGTGCGGGCCTCGATCACGGTCTCCCCCGACGACCGGGTGTCCGGTCAGATCGTCGCGGCGGCAAAGCCGCGCAACGCCGACGACAAGGGCCCGCAGCTGCTGAACAACCTGCCGTTCGCCAACAAGGTGGCGGTCTCGGAGTACAGCCGCGACGACTACGTCGGCTCTCAGGCGGTGTTCTCCGACCTCACCTTCGCCGAACTGCCTCAGCTGGCCAACATGAACCGCGACGCCGCCGGTGTCGACCTCTCGTTGCGCCGGGCGGGTGACCTCGTCATCCTCGAGGGTCGCGCCGACCTCACCTCGCTCAGCGATTCGGAGGCCGACGTGTCGGTGACCGTGTCGTTCCCCGGCGAAGTCACCTCCACCAACGGTGATCAGGTGTCGGCCGAGATCGTCGAGTGGCAGTTGCGGCCCGGCGTGGTCAGCACCATGAACGCCCAGGCCCGCTACACCGACCCCAGCGCACGGTCCTTCACCGGGGCCGCGATCTGGCTCGGCCTCGGCTCCTTCGTGGTGGCGGCCATCATCGGAACCCTGGCGTACATGAGCCGTGACCAATCGCCGAAAGTGGGCGAAGCCCGCGATTAGCGCAGGCTCTACGCTGAAGGCGTTCGGGGCAGGGTGGTCGCACAGAGAAAGGGGCGCCCGCTGAGCGTGCATGCCACGGCACCGTCGGCCGTCGAGTTGGCGGGGGCCGTCACCGATCAGCTGCGAGACTATCTGCAGCAGCGTCGCAGCGAATGCGCCTATATGGGCGACGACTACGCCGAAATGACCGCCGCGTTGGAGGAATTCGTGCTGCGCGGCGGCAAGCGGCTGCGGCCCGCGTTCGCCTACTGGGGGTGGCGGGCGGTCGCCGAGCAGCCCGGGGACCCCCTCAATCCGGACGTCCTGCGGTTGTGTTCGGCGCTCGAGCTGCTGCACGCCTGCGCATTGGTCCACGACGATGTCATCGACGCCTCGGCGACCCGCCGAGGGCTGCCGACAGTGCACCGGCTGTTCACCGAGCGGCATCGCACGCACGGCTGGCACGGCTCGGCCGAGCAGTTCGGCATGTCGGCGGCGATCCTGCTCGGCGATCTGGCGCTGGTCTGGGCTGATGACGTCGTCGCCACGGCGAACCTGTCGACCGAGGCCGCCGTGCGGGTCCGCCGGGTGTGGAGCGCGATCCGCACCGAGGTGCTCGGCGGCCAGTACCTCGACATCGTCGCCGAGGCCAGCGGAGCCGATTCGGTGGCTTCGGCGCTGACGGTCAACATCTACAAGACCGCCTCGTACACGATCACCCGGCCGCTGCAACTCGGCGCCGCCGCGGCCGCCGACCGGCCCGACGTCCATGCCGCCTTCCAGCAGTTCGGCACCGACCTCGGTGTGGCGTTCCAGCTGCGCGACGACGTGCTCGGGGTGTTCGGCGACCCCGCGGTCACCGGCAAGCCGTCCGGTGACGATCTGCGAGCAGGCAAGCGCACGGTGCTGTTGGCCGAGGCGGTCGAGCTGGCCGAAGAGGCCGACCCCGCGGCGGCGAAGCTGCTGCGCACCTCCATCGGGTCGAAACTCTCCGACGCCCAGGTCAAGGAACTGTGCACAGTGATCGAGTCCGTCGGCGCGCTCGCCGCGGTGGAGAACCGCATCTCCGAGCTCACCCGCCGCGCGCTCGACACCCTCGATTCCGCCGACATCGACGCCCATGCCAAGGCGGGGTTGTCCGAGCTCGCCCGATTGGTCGCGAATCGAACCGCATAACGATGACGACCTCCCCATCGACCTCCCCATCGACACGGCCGTCGAAAGCCGGCTTCACTGCCCACCTTTCACGGTTGACCTCGTTTGCGACGTCACCACAGGCCCAACCGGCCCGGCTGGGCTTCCTCGGCGCCGTGTTGATCACCGCCGGAGGGCTGGGCGCGGGAAGCACGCGCCTGCACGACCCGCTGCTGGAGTCGCTGCACCTGTCGTGGCTGCGGTTCGGGCACGGCCTGGTGCTGTCGTCGATCCTGTTGTGGGGCGGTGTGGCACTGATGCTGGCGGCGTGGTTGTGGCTGGGACGCCGGGTGATCGACCGCACCGCAACCGAATACACGATGGTGGCCACCACCGGCATCTGGCTGGCGCCGCTGCTGCTGAGCGTCCCGCTGTTCAGCCGCGACACCTACTCCTACCTCGCGCAGGGGGCACTGCTGCGCGACGGCCTCGACCCGTACGCGGTCGGGCCCGTCGACAACCCGAACTCGTTGCTGGACAACGTCAGTCCCATCTGGACCACCACCACCGCACCGTACGGGCCGGGTTTCATCCTGATCGCCAAGTTCGTCACGATGCTGGTCGGCAACGATGTCGTCGCGGGCACGATGTTGTTGCGGCTGGGCATGCTTCCCGGCTTGGCGCTGCTGATCTGGGCCGCGCCGCGCGTCGCAAGACATATCGGCGCCGACGGTGCGACCGCGCTGTGGATCTGCGTGCTCAACCCGCTGGTGATCATCCACCTGATGGGCGGCGTGCACAACGAGATGCTGATGGTCGGCCTGATGATGGCAGGCATCGCGTTGACGTTCTCCGGCCGCCACCTGTGGGGCGTGAGCCTGATCGCCGCGGCGGTCGCGGTGAAAGCGACCGCGGGACTGGCGCTTCCGTTCATGGTCTGGGTGTGGGCGCGGGACCTGCGCAACAGACGCGACGTCTCGGCGGTCAAGGCGTTCGTGACGGCGTCGGCGGGCTCGGCGTTGATCTTCACCGCGGTGTTCGCCGTGCTGTCGTTGGCCGCGGGGGTCGGGCTGGGCTGGCTGACGGCCTTGGCAGGCTCGGTGAAGATCATCAACTGGCTGACCCTGCCCACCGCGGCGGCCAACGTGATCAACGCGGTCGGCGGCCTGTTCCTGCCGGTGAACTTCTACGCGGTGCTCGACGTCGCCAGGATCATCGGCATCGCGCTCATCGCACTGTCACTTCCGTTCGTGTGGTGGCGGTTTCGGCACACCGACCGCGAAGCGCTGACCGGTATCGCGGTGGTGATGGTGATCGTGGTGCTTCTCGTGCCCGCGGCGCTGCCCTGGTACTACACCTGGCCGCTGGCCGTGGTGGCCGCGCTGGCTCAGAGCAGGCGGTCGATCGCGATCATCGCGGGCCTGTCGACGTGGATCATGGTGATCTGGAAACCCGATGGGGCGCACGGGATGTACTCGTGGCCCCACGTGCTGCTCTCGCTGGCATGCGCGGCGGTGGCGTGGTACTCGCTGAAGAACGCGCCTCAAGGACCGCGGGCGGTCAATAAGCCACGACCGCGGGCGGTCAATAAGCCATCGCCTGGGCCCGGCGCACCACCTCACGGGCCTGATGCGAGTGAAGAGCATCAACGGGCCGAGCGTTAGGCAGTTCGCCGGTCGCGCCGTCGCGCCTGATGGTCAGGGATGCGTCGGGCGTGAACAGCCAGCGCACGATCTCGGTGTGGTGGTAGCCCCCGTCGCGCAGCACGACGAGTAGTCCGGGCAGGCTCTTGGCGACGTGGCCGGTGTCGTCGAAGAACACCTTCGGAACCACGACGACCCCGTCGCGCCGGACGCCGATCAGATGGCCGTCCCGCAGCTGCTGATGCACTTTCGTCACCGCGACACCGAGCATCTCGGCGACGGTGGGTAGGTCGTAGACGTCCTCGGCGGGATCGAGGACATCCTCGGAGGCCGGAATACTGCTCACCGCACCGAGTCTAAATCTCCTAACCGTCGGCCGGAGCCACAAAGCCGCCGGTGTCGTGCTCCGTAACATGTCTCCGGTGGAGGCCTACCCGCGGACGGACCCGCTGCTGGGAACCGTGCTCGACGGTCGGTACCGCGTCGACGTGATGATCGCGACCGGGGGCATGTCGTCCGTGTACCGCGGACTCGATCTGCGGCTGGATCGTCCGGTCGCGCTGAAGGTGATGGACAGCCGCTATGCGGGCGACTCTCAGTTCCTCACCAGGTTCCAGCGCGAGGCGCGCGCGGTGGCGCGGTTGACCGATCCGGGTCTGGTCGCGGTGTACGACCAGGGCGGCGGACGCACGGGCGGTCCTCCCCCGTTCCTGGTGATGGAACTCGTCGAGGGCGGCACGCTGCGGGAGCTGCTGCGCGAGCGTGGGCCGATGCCGCCGCACGCCGCCGCTGCGGTGCTCGGCCCGGTTCTCGGCGGGCTGGCCGCAGCACACCGCGCAGGCCTGGTGCACCGCGACGTCAAACCCGAGAACGTGCTGATCTCCGACGACGGCGACGTCAAGATCGCCGACTTCGGACTGGTGCGGGCGGTGGCCGAAGCGAAGATCACCTCGACCAGCGTCATCCTGGGCACCGCGGCGTACCTGTCACCCGAACAGGTCAGCACCGGTGACGCCGATCCCCGCAGCGACGTCTACGCGGCGGGCATCTTGACCTACGAACTGCTGACCGGCCGCACCCCGTTCGCGGGCGACTCGGCGCTGGCCGTGGCGTATCAGCGGATGGACAACGACGTCCCGGCTCCGGGCTCGGTGATCGCGGGCGTGCCCGCGCAGTTCGACGAGCTGGTGTTGCGCGCGACCGCCCGCGATCCGGCCCGGCGCTATGCCGATGCCCGAGAGATGGGTGAGGACCTCGAAGCGATCGTCGACGAACTCGGCTTGCCATCGTTTCGGGTGCCGGCACCACGCAACTCCGCTCAGAACGCGTCGGTTCCACTTCACCCGCCTGCGGCTGCGGCCCCGCCCGCACCACGCCAGGCGACCCGGACGCTACCGCGCGACGACTGGCAGGCCCCCGAACTCGAATACGAACCGGTGACAGGACGGTTCGCCGGAATCGAGCTCGAGGAGTTCTACTGGGCGCGGCAGCGCGCCAGGCGCGCACTGCTGTTCTGGGTGACCGCGGTGATCACGCTGACGGCACTGGTTGCGGCGGCTGCGTGGACGACCGGCAGCAACCTGTCCAACCTGATCTAGTTGTACTGTCGGACTCCTCAACGCGGCTCGTCCCTCGCCGCTTGATCGTCGTCCGACTAGTCGCGCAGCATCTCCGCGACCAGGAACGCCAACTCCAGGCTCTGCTGGGTGTTCAACCGCGGGTCGCAGGCCGTCTCGTAACGCCCGGCGAGGTCGGCGTCCGAGATGTCCTGCGCCCCACCGAGGCATTCGGTGACGTTCTCGCCGGTGATCTCGACGTGGATGCCGCCGGGATGGGTGCCCAGCGCCCTGTGCACCTCGAAGTAACCCTGCACCTCGTCGACGATCCGGTCGAAGTGGCGGGTCTTGTAGCCGGTCGAGGACTCGTGGGTGTTGCCGTGCATCGGGTCGCACTGCCAAACCACCTGATGGCCGGTGGCCTGCACCTTCTCGATGATCGGCGGCAGCATGTCGCGCACCTTGTTGTTACCCATGCGGGTGACCAGCGTCAGCCGTCCCGGCTCGTTGTTCGGGTCGAGGCGTTCGACGTACTCGACAGCCAGCTCCGGTGTCATGGTCGGGCCGAGCTTGACCCCGATCGGATTCGCAATCACCTCCGCGAACGCGATGTGGGCGCCGTCGAGCTGACGGGTGCGCTCACCGATCCACACGTAATGCGCGGACAGGTCGTAGAGCTTCGAGCCCTGCTCAGTCTCCGACAGCCGCAGCATCGCGCGCTCGTAATCGAGCACCAACGCCTCGTGGCTTGCGTAGATCTCGGCGGTCTCCAGGTTGCGGTTGTCGACCCCGCACGCGCTCATGAACGTCAGCGCGCGGTCGATCTCACCGGCCAGCGCCTCGTACCGGGCACCGGCAGGCGACGTGCGGACGAACTCGCGGTTCCAGTCGTGCACCAGATGCAGCGACGCCAGGCCCGAACCGGTCAGGGCGCGCACCAGGTTCATCGCGGCGCTGGCGTTGGCGTACGCGCGGACCAGCCGCGACGGGTCGTGCTCACGCACTGCGGCGTCGGGCGCGAATCCGTTGATCATGTCGCCGCGGTAGGACCGCAGACCGAGCGCGTCGATGTCGGCCGAGCGCGGTTTGGCGTACTGGCCTGCGATGCGGGCCACCTTGACCACCGGCACGCTGGCGCCGTAGGTCAGCACCACGGCCATCTGCAGCAGCGCCCGCAGGTTCGCCCGGATGTGGGGCTCGGTGTTGTTGACGAAGGTCTCGGCGCAGTCGCCGCCCTGTAGCAGGAACGCCTCGCCACGGGCCACGGCGGCCAGCAGGTCCTTAAGTCGTTCCACCTCGGCGGGCACCGTCACCGGCGGGACGCTCTCGAGCACGGTGCGCATGTTCTTCGCCGCTTCGACATTCCAGGTCGGCTGCTGCACCGCGGGCTTGGCGAGCGCGGCGTCGAGCCGCTGTCGCAGCTCATCGGGCAGCGGCGGCAACGAGGGCAGCTGTTCGATGGGTACGTCGACGGTCCAGTTCACCCGTTCATGGTAACGGCCCGCGACATGTGCTTTTCACCGCTGGCCCGGCGCTTCACCGGTGGTCATCAGCTGGAACCGCCGCAAATTGTGGCGAGCGTCGACCAACGCATCGTGGGCGTCACGCGGGCGCGGGGGCATGCGCGGCGAACCGCGCTCCTCCCAGAACTGGCGCAACTCGCGGGTGAAGCGCGGTATCGCCGGCGGAAGATCGGTCATCGGGCCCCAGAGCTGACACAACACGACGTGGTCGTAGGCGCCCACCCAGGCCCACAGCTCGATCGGCTCGTCCCCGTCGATTCCGAAGAAGTCCTCCAGCTCCGAGCGGATCTGCCGACGCGAGCGCCACAGCTGTGAGGACGGCGGCGGAAGCTTGGGCAACACATGCCTGCGGACCCAGCTGCCTGCCCGGTCAGGGTCGAATTCGGTTGACACCGCGTAATACTCGCGGCCGTCCTCGGCGGCGACACCGATCGAGATCAGGTCGATGGTGCGCCCGTTGTCGATGAACTCCGTGTCGTAGAAGTAGCGCACTACGCGGGTTCCTTCTGGGGCGCGGCCGCGACCGACCGATCCTTCGGGGCGGGTGCGGCGTGGATCTCGCGGTCGAGTTGCTCGTCGACCTTAGCGTCGTCGGGAAACTTGGGCATACCCGCGATGGCGTCCTGCAGCCACAGTTTGGCCTGGACCACCGGGCGCCGCAGCCAGCGCTCGCGCTCCAGCGCCCGATGCATCTTGCGCGGGCGGTTCGTGTAGCGCCAGCGCGCCCACGGCGCATGCGGCCTCGACAACCGGATCGCTCCGATAAACAGCAGCGGCGTCACGAACATCCCCACCAGCCCGGTCCACACCTTGCCCTTGAGCAACACGACGACGGCCAGCATCAGCGTCAGCACGGCCGCCGCGACCACCCCGGCCCGCGCCAGCAGCGATGGGTCGTTGCGCCAGATGTCGATGTCAAAGAACGACAACGGGTTGAAACCCAAGATCAGCAGGCCTGCGACGGCGACGGCGGCGAAGACCGCGTCGACCGAGGTTCTGCCGTCCTCGGCCCAGTACACGTCCTGGAGGTGCAGAATCAGCGCGAACTCGTCGAGCACCAGCGCTGCACCGATTCCGAAAAAGATTGCAGCCACCGAGAACTCGGGTACTCCCCCGTCAACGCCCAACGTCACCATCGTCACACCGGAGATCATGACCAGCACCACGCCGATCACCACGTGGTGGATGTGCAGTCCACTACCAGTTCCGATGTTGCGCGGCTGCCACCACTTGCGGGGCGCGTCACTTCCGGCCTGGCTGCGGATGTACCGCACGATCGTGCGGGTCACGAAGAACGTCAGGATGAACGCGATCAGGCAGTACACGAGCGGCATCCGCGCGTGCGGGATGCCGAACACGAGGTGTAAGTCCGCGAGCACCCAGAAAACTTACGCCGACCTGCGCGTGTCGCGCCCGGGATACCGACCGACGCGCCGGGGCGCCCCGATAGTCTGGTCAGCGACATGAGTACGTGGCGGTCGCCCGGCGGGGCTGGTTGGGGGCCAACGCTCGCCTGGCGGCTGTTCCAGCTGCTGACCCTGGCGGCGTTGGCCTGGGCGGGCTGGCGTGTGCTCGGCCGGGTCCCCTACCGCATCGACGTCGACGTCTACCGGATGGGCGGGCAGGCCTGGCTGGACGGCAGGCCGCTCTACGCCGACGGCGCGATGTTCCATACCAGGGGCGGCCTCGATCTGCCGTTCACCTATCCCCCGCTTGCGGCCGTGGTGTTCGCGCCCTTCGCGTTGCTGTCGCTGGAAGCGGCAAGCGTCGCGATCACGGTGATCACGCTGGTGCTGCTCATCGTCGCGGTGACTATCGTGCTGCACCGGTGCGATGTCTGGTCGACGACGTCGGTGACGACCGAACCCGCGTGGCTGCGGCAGGCGTGGCTGGCCGCCGCGATCGTCGCCCCGGCGGTGGTCTATTTGGAGCCCATCCGGTCGAACTTCGACTTCGGCCAGATCAACGTCGTGCTGATGACGCTGGTGATCGCCGACTGCGTGCCACGCAGGACACCCTGGCCGCGGGGCATGCTTTTGGGGCTGGCCATCGCGCTGAAGCTGACCCCGGCGGTCTTCCTGCTGTATTTCGTGCTGCGCCGCGACGTTCGCGCGGTGGTCGTCACCGCGGTGTCCGCCGTCGTCGCCACGCTGATCGGGGTGGCGTTCGCCTGGCGTGACTCCCTGGAGTACTGGACCGAGACCGTGCGCAACACCGATCGCATCGGCACGGCGACGCTGAACACCAACCAGAACATCGCCGGGGCCCTGGCTCGGCTGGGGCTGAGCGAAGGGCCACGGTTCGTGTTGTGGACCGCGGCCTGCTTCGCGGTGCTCGCGATCACCGTGTGGGCGGTGCGACGCGTGCTCAAGGCCGACGAACCGGTGCTGGCGCTGATCTGCGTG
This sequence comes from Mycolicibacterium flavescens, assembly GCA_900637135.1. Lineage (NCBI taxonomy): Bacteria > Bacillati > Actinomycetota > Actinomycetes > Mycobacteriales > Mycobacteriaceae > Mycobacterium > Mycolicibacterium flavescens. The sequence goes on along the minus strand of LR134353.1, from coordinate 2,092,342 downwards.
GCGATGTTCGGGTTGGTGGTGTCGCCGGTGTCGTGGTCGCACCACTGGGTGTGGGCGCTGCCGACTCTGCTGGTCACGGCGCTGGTGGCCTATCGGAGGCGCCATGCGGCGCTGGGTGTGGTCGCGGCCGCGGGATTTGCGTTGATGGTGTGGACACCGATCACGCTGATGCCCGAGCACCAGGAGACGGCTGCGTCGCTGTGGCGACAGCTGGTCGGCGGTTCCTATGTGTGGTGGGCGGTCGCGGTGATCGTGGTTGCCGGGTCGCTGACGGCGGCGCCCGCGATGCGCAGTAGGCCGGTCGTCGACGAGGCGCCGGTACCCGCGGTCAACTAGGTGGCCTCAGCCGGCCCCCGTTGAATTACCGGCTCAGCCGGCCCCGGTTGAATTACCGGCTCAGCCCTGCCGGCTCAGCCGGCGGCCACCTCCGGCATGCGGGCCGACGGCTTTGCCGTGTCGTCGGCGTTGCCTTCTTTGACGTCGGCGGCGTAGAGGTCGACGTACTCCTGACCCGACAGCCGCATCAGCTCGTACATCACCTCGTCGATGACCGCGCGCTCGATGAAGCGGTTGCCCGCCATCCCCTCGAAGCGCGTGAAGTCCATCGGCTTGCCGAACTTCACGTGGACCTTGCCGAATCGCCACATCTTGCTTCCGGGCGGGTTGACGGAGTCGGTGCCGATCATCGCGACCGGGATCACCGGCACGCCCGTTTGCAGCGCGAGCCGCGCCAGTCCGGTCTTGCCCTTGTAAAGTCGCCCGTCCGGGGACCGGGTGCCCTCCGGATACATCCCGAGCAGCTTGCCCTCACCGAGGATGCGTTCTGCGGTGGTCAGTGCGGCCTGTGCCGAATCCGCGTCGGTGCGGTCGATCGGCACCTGACCGGCGACGGTGTAGAACCAGCGCTGGAACCAGCCCTTGAGCCCGGTGCCGGTGAAGTACTCGGCCTTGGCCAGGAATGTGATGCGCCGGCTGACAACGAGCGGCTTGTAGAAACTGTCCGCGACCGCAAGGTGGTTACTCGCCAAGATCGCCGCGCCCGAAGGCGGAACATGCTCCAGCCCTTCGACTTTCGGCCGTCCCAACAACGTCAGCAAGGGTCCCATGAAGATGTACTTGAACAGCCAATACCACATGGGCCCTCCCGGTGATCGAACACCGGCCGGTGTTCTGCGCCAACTTTACCCACGCACTGTGGATGCGACCACAGCGCGCAAGACTACTCCTCGACAGTTACCGGAATTTGCTGATATCGCCCCGGCGCAGGAGGCGGAGCCGAGCCGTTCGGACCCGGGTCATCCGGCGGCCCAGGCGGGCCGTCCGGAGGTGTGTCCGGCCCCGTCGGGCCTTCTGCTGCCTGGTCCAGAATCGCCCGAACCACGGCAAGCAGGGCGACGCTGTGCTCGGCGACGACGGTGAGCAACGGATGCTGCTCGCCCGCGGCCAGGGCGGCGAGCGCACACACCGGGCACCAGACCTGCTGACACTTGCCCGCCGTACCGGTCGTCGCGCGCGCCGCGGCCAGTCGCACCGCGGGGTCCAGCCGGTCCAGGATGGCCTGCGCGAGCGCCCGCAGCTCCGGTCCGAGATCGCCGTGTGGCGTCGTCACTTCGGCCACACCTCCGGATTCGGTCGGAACCGCACGATCAACTCACTCCCACGCAGCTGCGCGTCCACGACGATGCATCGCCGCAACACGGACGCCAATCGGACCCGGCGCCGCAATCCGCCCGCGCCGACTATCAGATCGTCGTCGACCCGGCCCAGCGTTAGCGCCGAGGAGTCGACCTGCGGCAACTCTAGCCGTAACCGGTACACCGATTCGAGGCCGGAGCCGGACTCGCGGTCGACGATCGGGCGCAACGGACCGGGCGGGGGCGACCCGTCGCGGCGGCGTGCGCAGTCCAGCAGTTCACCGAGCGCCTTCGCCCCTATCGGCTCGCCTGCCAGATGCGGGACCAGGACCAGTTGCACATCGCCGATGGTCGCGTCGAGCTGCTCGAGGACGGCCCGCTGCTCGGATATCCGCTCGGTGTACCAGTCGAAGGCGGGATGTTCAGGCAGGTTGCGGTATTCGAACGAATCGTCTTGTACGAGTATCTGGTTGACGATCAACTCGGCTACCGAAACGCCCATCAGCGCCAACGAACCCAGTGTCCGCGCGGCCTCGGCGGCCACCACCCGCTCGGCGGTCATCACCAGATGCGCGCTGACCTTCGAACCGTCGGTGAGCATCGCGCTCAATGATTCGGTGCCGGCGCTGATGCGTTCGAACAGGGCGACGACGGCCGCGCTGTGCGGATCGTCGAAGCCGGTGGACAGCCGCCGGTGCCGCGGCCACGCCCGCTCCAGGTACAGACCGAACGTCGCGGGCAGGGTGAGCATGCGCAACGCGTCGGCGGTCGACGCGCAGTCGACCACAATCCGGTCCCAGTCCCCAGAGGCCGCCAGTTCGCCCACCTCGTAGAGGCCGAGCACCTCCTGGACGCCCGGTAGGGCCGAAAGTTCCTCGGGGGCAACGCTTCCTAATTCGGACTCGGGGAACCTGTCGGACAGCAGGCCCGCGATCTCGCGCCACCGCGCTTCGAGCAGGGCCAATGTGTCCAACGCCAGCGCGTCCAGTGCTCCGCCACCGGCGTCGGCGTCGTCGGTGAACACCCGGGTGGGCCGGCGCGTGCCGGTCGGTGTCACGGTCACCCCGAGCACGTCGCCGATGGAGTGCGCCTGATCGGTCGAGACGATCAGCACCCGCAGCCCCGCGCGTGCGTCACGCACGGCGGTGGCGGTCGCCAACGTCGACTTGCCGACCCCGCCCTTACCGACGAACAGGTCGATCTTGGCGACAGGCGGGTCGGGGGCATTCAGCTCACTCAGCCTCGACTCGTTTCTTGAGGTCCTTCAACGCGGTGTCGGTGAGGCGCCGTTCGGCTTTGCGCTTCAACAGCCCGATCATCGGAATGATCAGATCCACCGACAGCTCATAGGTGACATCCGTCCCGGATCCCTTGGGCGACAGTCGATATGCGCCTTCCAGCGACCTCAGCAGGGAGCTCGACACCAGCGACCACGTCACCGACTTGCGGTCGGGCGGCCAGTTGTAGGACAACACCATGGTGTCCTTGAGGACGGCGGCATCCAGCACGAGCCGGGCGGTCTTCGGATAGCCCTCGGCGTCGGCCTCGAGCACCTCGGTCTCCTTGTATTCGGCCACCCAGTCCGGATAGGACCCGATGTCCGCGATGACGTCCATGACCGTCGAGGGATCGGCATCGATGTAGATGGTCTGCGCCGTCTTGTCCGCCACGTTGAAAATCTACCCTCCCCTGTTGTCGGCGGCCGAAGCCTCAGGCCAACGGCGAAACACCCACCGGGCGCGTGGCCTCCAGCCGCTGCTTCACCTCGAATGCCATGTTCTTACCCGCGACCCGTCGCCGGTGGTTCATCTTCGCCAGATTCATCTTGGCCAGCTGCCACGCCGCCACCCCCGCCGGCTCGGCGTGCAGGAAGTAGTGCAGCACGACCCCGTCGAGCACCGGTTCCAGCCAGATCTCCATGGTCCCGACGAGCGCCCCGGTGACAGTCCACCGGTGGCCCTTGTCGCCGCGGTCCTCCACCACGGACAGCCGCAGGTCCGGCCACCAGCGACGCCAGCTCGCGGGTTCGGCGATGTAGCGGCCGACCTCGGCGGGGTCAGCCGCGACGAACGTGTCGTCCGCGATCTGAATGCTGTGCATGGCATACCAGCTTCACATACGAGCCTGCCCACCCGGATACCGGCCGACTAGGGTGGATACGGCAAGAGCAGCCGGATCGAGAGGCCAGGACCGTGCGTGAGTTCAGTGTGCCAGCGTCCTTCACGGTTGAGGAGCACGACAACGTCGTCACCGCCGTGTTCGACCATGAGCGCGACGATCCCGACCATGTGATCTTCCAGCGCCTCGTCGACGGTTCGTGGACAGATGTGACGTGCAGGCAGGCCGCCGACCAGATTCGCTCCGCCGCGCTCGGCCTGATCGCCAAGGGCGTGCAACCGGGCGACCGCGTGGCGCTGCTGTCGGCCACCCGCTACGAATGGCCCATCCTGGACTTCGCGATCCTGGCCACCGGTGCGCTCACCGTGCCGATCTATGAGACCAGTTCGCCCGAGCAGGTGAAGTTCGTGCTCTCGGACTCCGAATCCGTGCTGCTGATCGTCGAGACCGACGCGCACGCCGACAGGATCGAGCACCTCAAGGACGAACTGCCCGGGCTGCGAGAGGTGCTGCGCATCGAGAGCGCGGGCACATCGGCGCTCGACGAACTCGCCGAGGCGGGCATGTCGGTCGACGCCAAACAACTCGACGCCCGGGTGGCCGGTCTGGCGGCCGCCGATCCCGCGACGCTGATCTACACCTCGGGCACCACCGGCCAGCCGAAGGGGTGCCAGCTCACCCACTCCAACCTGGTCTACGAGATCCGCGGCTCCAAGGAGTGCTTCCCGACGCTGCTGGCCAAGGGCGAGCGCATGCTGGTGTTCCTGCCGCTCGCGCACGTGCTGGCCAGGGCGATCACGCTCGCCGCGCTCGCCAACAAGGTCACGTTGGGGTTCACCAGCGACATCAAGAACCTGGTCGCGACGTTCGCGGTGTTCAAGCCGACCGTGGTGGTGTCGGTGCCGCGGGTGTTCGAGAAGGTCTACAACACCGCCGAGCAGAACGCCCACAACGACGGCAAGGGCCGGATCTTCGAGATGGCCGTCAACACCGCGATCGAGTGGAGCAAGTCGCTGGACACCGGCAAGGCCGGCCTGCTGCTGCGCGCCAGGCACGCGGTGTTCGACCGCCTGGTCTACGGCAAACTACGGGCGGCGCTGGGCGGTGACTGCCGCGCCGCCATCTCCGGCGGCGCTCCGCTGGGCGCACGGCTCGGCCACTTCTACCGCGGGGTGGGGCTGACGATCTACGAGGGCTACGGGCTGACCGAGACCAGCGCCGCGATCACCGTCAACCGGATCGACAACGTCAAGGTCGGTTCGGTCGGAACGCCGTTGCCTGGCAACAGCATGCGCATCAACGACGATGATGAGTTGCTGGTCAGGGGCGGCGTGGTGTTCAACGGGTACTGGAAGAACGAGGAGGAGACCAAGGCGGTGTTCTCCTCCGACGGCTGGTTCCACACCGGTGACCTCGGCGCGATCGACGACGACGGCTTCCTGACCATCATCGGCCGCAAGAAGGAGATCATCGTGACCGCGGGCGGCAAGAACGTCGCCCCGGCGATCCTCGAGGACCGGTTGCGCGCGCACCCGCTGATCAGCCAGGCGATGGCGGTCGGCGATGCCAAACCCTTCGTCGGCGCGTTGATCACCATCGACCCCGAGGCGATCGAGGGCTGGAAGGAACGCAACAGCAAGAACGCGGACGCGTCGGTGGGCGACCTGGCCACCGACCCGGACCTGGTCGCCGAGATCGACCTCGCCGTCAAGGACGCCAATCAGGCGGTGTCCAAGGCCGAGGGGATCCGCAAGTTCCGCATCCTGCCGGTGGACTTCACCGAGGACAGCGGTGAGCTGACCCCGACGATGAAGGTCAAGCGCAAGGTGGTGGCGGAGAAGTTCGCCAGCGACATCGAGGCGCTCTACTCGGGGTAGAGCAGGTTCGACAGTCGCCTCGCCTGGGTGTGCCACTGCCAGTTCTCGACCACCCAGCGCCGGCCCGCCGCACCCATCCGCCCAGCACGGTCGGGATCGGCCAGCAGGTCGCTGACAGCCGCCGCTATCGCGCCGACGTCCCAGCCGTCGACCACCACGCCGGTCTCGCCGTCCCGCACGGTCTCCGGCGCGCCACCCGACCGGCCCGCCACGACCGGAACACCTGTCGCCGACGCCTCGAGATAAACGATGCCCAGTCCCTCGACGTCCAGCCCGGCGCCGCGGGTCCGGCACGGCATCGCAAATACATCGGCCATGGCGTGGTGTGCGGGCAACTCGTCGCCGGGGACGGCGTCGGTGAAGACGACGTCGTCGGCCACCCCGAAGCTGCGCGCCAGCTTGTGCAGGGTCGACCGGTAGGGCCCGCCGCCGACGATCACCAGCGCCGCATCGGGCACGCGCTGCCGGATCGCGGGCATCGCCCGAATCAGCATGTCCTGCCCTTTGCGCGGAACCAGTCGCGACAGGCATACGACGACGCGGCGGTTGCCGAGCCGGTAGCGGGCGCGTAGTTCGGCTCGCGCGACCTCGTCGGGCGTGAACCGGTCGGTGTCGACCCCCGGCGGCAGATGCTCGAGCGCGGCGCGTGGCCCGAACGCCGAGGCGAACCGGCGCCGGGTGTACTGGCTGACATAGGTGAGCGCATCGGTGGCGGATCCGATGCGCCGCAGCGCGTTTCGAGCCAGGGGCAACATCGACCAGCCGACCTCGTGACCGTGCGTGCTGGCGATCACCCGGCGTGCGCCCGCGTCGCGGGCCAGCGGCGCCATCAGCGCCAGCGGAGCCGCTGCACCGAACCAAACCGTCTCGGCCCCGGTCTGCTCGATGAGGCGCCGCATCCGGCCGCTCACCGACGGTTCGGGCAGCATGAGGGTGGTCGGGTGCCGCACGACCCGATACGACGCGTCCCGGTCGAACGCGTCGGAACCCTTCCATTTCGGCGCGTACACCGTCAGCGTGTGCCGCCCTTCGGCCTCGAGGTGGTCGACCAACTCCTGCAGATAGGACTGGATGCCGCCGCGCCGCGGCGGAAAGTCGTTGGTGACCAACAGAACCCGCGTCACGTCATCGGCTCGCCCACTGCCGCCACTCGGCCAGCACTGTATCGAGATCCGTTCCGAGGGTGTCGCGCACCGCCGTCGCGACGTCGGGGTGGCCGGCTCCGCAGGCCCGCTGGTACAGCGCGAGCAGCGTGGCCGCGCCGAACCGGTCGGCGACGAACCTGCTGAACCACCACGCCCGGTCGTAGGCCAGCGAACGCTGTGGCCCGGACAGTTCGGCGTCACCGGGCAGCGTGAGAAGCGAAGGGTCCGGCACCGGTGTCGCGGGCCGGGCCACGAAGTCGGCCACTCCCTCGGTGAGCCAACGCGGAGCGTCCGACGCGGTTCGCGTGCGGGCAGCGTAATGAAACAGCTCGTGGCGCAACACGATTCGCAACGCGGCGTCGCTCAGATCGGCAGCGCCGGGGGCGAACATGATCCGCTCGGGCGTGGTGGTGGCCGCGGTGTGGGAGTCACCGCCGCCGATCGCCGCGAACTGCGCGCCGGTGCCTGCGACGGCGATGACGATCTCGCGCGGCCACTCCGGTCCCCAGAACGCGGTGACCGCCGCCGCGGCCCCGTCCGTCTCGGCCGCGATCCGGGACAACAACCGCTCGGTCCGCGGCCCGCCGAGATTCACCAACCGGACCGCACGGCCGTCAGCGAGCGTGTGGACGCGCGATGCCGCGGTCGGCGTGGTCAGCGACGCCGGAGCCGCGGGCGTGGCCACCACCGGACCGGACGGGGCCTCGGAGCGGCCGACGATCAGCAGCGCGAAGATCAGTTCGGCGATGAGCAGCGCCGCGAGCCGAGACCTGCTTCTCGCGTGCGCGACACCCCGGCGGTCAGTAACGGCGGACGTTGTAGATCGGCGCATTGTCCACCGGGGCGACCCGCACCGGCGTGCCGTAGGTCGAGGCGTGCACCATCATTCCGTCACCGATGTAGATCGCCGAGTGCGACGCGTCGGAGTAGTAGTTGACGACGTCCCCCGGCTGCATTTGGTCCTGCGACACCGGCTGACCGCCGCGGGCCAGCGCCTGGCTGGAGTGGGGCAGCGAGATGCCGGCTTGTTGGAACGCCCACATCACCAGCCCCGAGCAGTCGAACGCGCTCGGTCCGGATCCGCCCCAGGAGTACGGCGAGCCGATACGGCTCAGCGCGGCCTGGATCACGGTCGCGGAGTGTCCGGCCCCGGGGGCCGCGACGTCTCCGGGCGGGATGGCGCCGGGCGCGGGCGGCGCGGCCAGGACCGCGGGATCATCGCCGGGTGGCACCGGCGCCGGCGCAGGCACCGGAGGCATGGGCGGGAGGGCGGCGAGCGCCTCACGCTGGTTCGGTGTCAGCGCCTCGTACTGCGACTTCACGACCGCGATCTGCACCTGCAGCGTGCTCTGCTTGGACTGCAGATCGGCCCGGACGGCAGCGGCCTGTTCGGCCGCGGTCTTCGCCTCGGCGGCCGACTTCGCGGAGGCTTCTTCGGCCAGGGCGGCCTGCCTGCCCATTTCGCGGTAGCTCTTCATCTGCGCCGACATCTGGGCGGCCATCACGCGTTGCACGGACAGCTGATCGATGAGGCCCTGCGGCGATCCGGCGGTCAGGATCGCGTCCAGTCCATCGGTTCTGCCGCCCATGTATTGGGCCGCGGCAACCTTGTCGACGGCGATCTGAAACTTTGCCAGCTGTTCGCGGGCCGCGTTCGCCGCTGCCGCGTCGGCGGCGTGCTTGGCCTCCGCATCCCGCTGGATGGCCAGCTTGTTGTCGAGATCGAGCTGCGCCGAGTGCATCGCCTCGGTGGTCTGCTCGGCCTGACGCGACAGTTCGTTGAGCTTCGCCAGCGCGTCGTCGGCCGGATCGGCCTGCACACTGACCGCGAAGAGACTTGCGAAAAAAGTGATACCGACTATCGCGCTGACGAAGGGGCGAAGGAACCCACGAATGGTCAAACGCGTGCGGTCGAGCCTCAAGATTTTGCGTCCTTCAACTTCCGGAACGAAGCCGTGTCGAATAGCCCTTAGGTCTCAGACAGGTTACGAAACGGCATCGGCGTTGTCCAACAGAAGACGCAAATTTAACAGGCAGCTCATATTTCGTTCCGTCGCCCGTCGCGCCGCGTGTCATCAGGCGACACCTGAACTGCCCTCCCGCCGGATGGGTACCAGGCGCAGCCGCGGTGCCAGGCCCACGTCGGCGAGCACCTCCAACGCTCGACGCTCGTCGTCCAGCAAGGTGTCGGGTACGCCCAGCAGAACACTCACGACGCAGTCCTGACAGCCCGGTCCGCGGACCGCGCAGTCGTCGCAGTCGATCTTCACCGTGCCCACGAATGGCTCCTCTCGGTCGGTGCGGTCCGCACGCTATCGGGAGGTACCGACAAGTCCTGCGCGCCCGCGTGGCAACCCGAAGCTGTCGGTGGGGTTTTCTACGGTCGACCCGTGAGCCAGCTCAGCTTCGCCGATGTCGATCGGCAGGCTGACGTCTCACTGCGCGACACCACGTTCGTCGTCGTCGACCTCGAGACCACCGGAGGCCGGGCCAGCGGCGACAACCACGACCAGATCACCGAGATCGGGGCGGTCAAGGTGCGCGGCGGCGTCGTGCTCGGCGAACTGGCGACGCTGGTGGACCCGGGCCGCAGCATCCCGCCGCAGATCGTGGCGCTCACCGGGATCACCACCGCGATGGTGTGCAACGCGCCGCGGATCGAGTCGGTGTTGCCGGCATTCCTGGAGTTCTCGCGCGGGGCCGTGCTGGTCGCCCACAACGCCGGATTCGACATCGGGTTCCTGCGGGCCGCCGCCGAACGCGCTCAGATCGCCTGGCCGCGGCCGCCGGTGCTGTGCACGGTCAAACTGGCCCGCCGGGTCCTCACCCGCGACGAGGCGCCCAGCGTGCGCCTCTCCGCGCTGGCCCGCTTGTTCGGCGCGAGCACCACCCCGACGCACCGCGCACTCGACGACGCGCGCGCCACGGTCGACGTGCTGCACGGGCTGATCGAGCGCGTGGGCAACCAGGGCGTGCACACGTACACGGAGTTGCGTTCGTACCTGCCCGACGTCACCCCGGCGCAGCGGCGCAACCGCCACCTCGCCGCCGCGCTGCCCCACCGGCCCGGCGTCTACCTGTTCCGCGGCCCCGGCGCCGAGGTGCTCTACGTCGGCACGGCCGTCAACCTGCGACGACGCGTCGGGCAGTACTTCAACGGCTCCGACTCGCGCACCCGCATCAAGGAGATGGCGTCGCTGGCCACCGCGGTCGACCACGTCGAGTGCGCGCACGATCTCGAGGCTGGCGTGCGCGAGCTGCGCCTGCTGGCCGCGCACGCCCCGCCCTACAACCGCCGGTCGAAGTTCCCGCACCGATGGTGGTGGATCACGTTGACCGGCGAGGCCTTTCCCCGCTTCTCGATCGTGCGCACCCCCAAGCACGACGCGGTGATCGGCCCGTTCCGCGCGCGTGCCGACGCCGTCGACACCGCCGCCCTGCTGGCTCGGTTCACCGGGGTGCGGACGTGCACCAACAAGCTGGGGCGCGCCGCGGTGCACGGCCCGGCCTGCCCCGACCGGGAGTTGTCGCCGTGCCCGGCACCCCGCGACGTGGGCGCCGACGAGTACGCGGAGACGGTCGCGCAGGCGGCCGACCTGATGGCCGGCCGCGACGGCCGGGCGCTGGCCGCGGTGCTGGCCCACGTCGCCGACCTCGCCGACCGCGGCCGCTACGAGACCGCGGCGCGACTACGCGATCACGCCGCCGGCGCGATCGACGGACTGTGGCGAGGCCAGCGACTGCGGGCGCTGGTCGCCGTCACCGAGTTGGTGGCGGCCCGCCCCGACGGCAGCGGCGGATGGCACCTCGCGGTGATCCGCAACGGCCAACTGGCCGCGGCGGGAAACGCGCCGCGCGGGGTTCCTCCGATGCCCGTTGTCGACGCGATTTGCGCAGGCGCACAGACCGTTCTGCTGTCGACGGCACCGTTGGGCGGCGCGCTGGTCGAGGAGACGGCACTGATCGCGCGGTGGCTGCACCAACCCGGGGTGCGTATCGTGCGCGCCGACGAGGGCTACTGGTCGCCTGCGCATGCAGCGGGCCGGTGGGCGGCGTGGGCCGCGTCGGCGCGCTCGGCGCGGCTCGCCGCCGACCAGGTCGAGAGGACAACCCGCTCAGGCTTTTTGAGTGAACCGCACCCAACGCGCGAGGAGCTGTTCGGCCGCCCCGGAGTCGATGGCCTCGGCCGCCTTGGCGAGCCCGCTCTCCCAGGCCGGCAACCATTTGGCGTCGCTGGCTAGGCCCGCGTGCGCCACCAACGCGCCCGCGGCGTTGAGGATCACGGCGTCGCGCACCGCCCCCGGCGCACCGCCGAGCACCGCGCGCACCGAGGCCGCGTTGGCCTCGGCGTCGCCACCGACCAGTTCGGAGATCTCGGCGCGCTTGAAGCCGAACGCGGCGGGGTCGAACTTCAGTTGCTCGACCGTGCCCGCCTGTACGCGCCAGATCGTGCTGGTTGTGGTGGTGGTGAGCTCGTCGAGACCGTCGTCGCCATGGACCACCAGCACGCTGGACCCGCGGGCCGCGAACACGCCGGCCATCACCTCGGCCAGGTCGGCCCATGCGCAGCCGACCAGCCCGGCCCGCGGCGCGGCCGGGTTGGTCAGCGGGCCGAGCAGGTTGAACACCGTCGGCACCCCGAGCTCGCGGCGCACCACGCCGGCGTGCCGGTACGACGGATGGAAGTGGGGCGCGAACGCGAACCCGATGCCGATCTCGGCGACGCTGCGCGCGACTTCGTCGGGACCCAGATCGATGCGCACCCCGAGCGCCTCGAGCGTGTCGGCGCCGCCGGACAGCGACGACGCGGCACGGTTCCCGTGCTTGATCACCGGCACGCCCGCGGCCGCGACGATGATGGCCGCCATCGTGGACAGGTTCTGGGTGTTGGCGCCGTCCCCGCCGGTCCCCACGACGTCGACGGTCGCGGTGCCGATCTCGTCGGTGGGGACACGGCGCGCGTGTTTGAGCATGATGTCGGCCAGCTCCGTCACCTCAGCCGACGTCGGGCGTTTCATCCGCATCGACACCCCGAAACCGGCGATCTGGGCAGGGGTGGCCGCGCCGGTCATGATCTGGTCCATCGCCCACGCCGCCTGGCCATTCTCCAGCGACTGACCGGTGGTGAGGCGGCCAAGGATCCGGGGCCAGGTGAAGGAATCGGGGTTTTTGGGAGAAGCCACCACGCGATTATTGACGAAACTGCGGACCCGGGTGGTGATCGACAACTACAAAGCGTCATACTTGCTCCTGTGACGAGCGCTGTAGGTACCTCCGGAACCGCAATCACGTCGCGAGTACATTCGCTGAACCGGCCGAACATGGTCAGTGTCGGCACCATCGTCTGGCTGTCCAGCGAGCTGATGTTCTTTGCTGGCCTGTTCGCGATGTACTTCACCGCGCGTTCGCAAGCGGCGGGCGAATGGCCGCCGCCGCCTACCGAGTTGAACCTCATGCAGGCCGTACCGGTCACGCTGGTTCTGATCGCCTCGTCGTTCACCTGCCAGATGGGCGTGTTCGCCGCCGAACGCGGCGACGTGTTCGGGCTGCGCCGCTGGTACACCCTCACCTTCGCGATGGGGTTGTTCTTCGTCCTCGGCCAGGGTTACGAGTACATCGAACTGGTCAAGCACGGCACCACCATCTCCAGCAGCGCCTACGGCTCGGTGTTCTACCTGGCCACGGGCTTCCACGGATTGCACGTGATCGGCGGCCTGGTCGCCTTCCTCATCCTGCTGGCCCGAACCCGGATGAGTAAGTTCACTCCGGCTCAGGCCACCGCCGCGATCGTGGTGTCGTACTACTGGCACTTTGTCGACATCGTCTGGATCGCATTGTTTGCCGTCATTTACTTCGTCCGTTGATCGGCTCGCCGATGAATCCGATGAGAAGGAGTTCGATGACCGACAAGTCGCGCCGTCGGCTACGCCGGCGCCTGTCAGGTGCTGTGCTGCTGCTGCTCGGACTGGGCGTCGCCGGCGGTCTCGCCGCGACCCTGACGCCCGCGCCGCAAGTCGCGGTCGCCGACGAATCGCAGTCGGCGCTGTTGCGCACGGGTAAGCAGCTGTTCGACACCTCGTGCGTGACCTGCCACGGCGTCAACCTCCAGGGTGTGCCCGACCGCGGGCCCAGCCTCATCGGCGTCGGCGAGGCGGCGGTCTACTTCCAGGTCTCCACCGGCCGCATGCCCGCGATGCGCGGCGAGGCGCAGGCCCCGGAGAAGCCCCCGCTGTTCGACGAGGCGCAGACCGACGCGCTCGGCGCCTACGTGCAGGCCAACGGCGGCGGCCCGGTCGTTCCGCGCGACGACAACGGACGCGTCGCACAGGAGTCGCTGCTGGGCGACAACGTCGCACGCGGCGGCGACCTGTTCCGGCTGAACTGCGCCTCGTGTCACAACTTCACCGGCAAGGGCGGCGCCCTGTCGTCGGGCAAGTACGCGCCCGACCTCGGCGCCGCCACGCCCGCGCAGATCTACACCGCGATGCTCACCGGCCCACAGAACATGCCGAAGTTCTCCGACCGGCAGCTGTCGCCGGATGAGAAGCGCGACATCGTCGCCTACGTCCGCGAGTCGGCGGAGTCACCGAGCTACGGCGGCTACGGCCTCGGCGGGTTCGGCCCGGCGCCCGAGGGCATGGCGGCCTGGATCATCGGCATGGTGGCCGTCATCGCCGCGGCCCTGTGGATCGGAGCGCGAGCATGAGCGAGCCGGGCAACGGCACCGAGAACACCCCGAAGGGCACCGACGCACCGGGTCAGGCCGGTGTGCCGGGTCAGCCCACCGACGCCGAACTGGCGGCGATGTCCCGCGAGGAGCTGGTCGAACTCGGCGGCAAACTCGACGGCGTCGAGATCGTCTACAAGGAGGATCGCTGGCCGGTCCCCGACACCAAGGCCGAGAAGCGCGCCAGCCGCGTGGTCTCGTACTGGCTTCTGCTGGGCGGCTTTTCGGGCCTGGCCCTGCTGCTGGTGTTCCTGTTCTGGCCGTGGGAGTACGTGCCCTACGGCGGCGAGGGCGAGCTGCTGTTCGCCCTGACCACGCCGCTCTACGGCTTGACGTTCGGGCTGTCGATCCTGGCGATCGGCATCGGTGCGGTGCTGTACCAGAAGAAGTTCATCCCCGAGGAGATCTCGATTCAGGAACGCCATGACGGCGCCTCCCCCGAGATTCACCGCAAGACGGTCGTGGCCAACCTGACCGACGCGCTGGAAGGCTCGACGATCAAGCGGCGCAAGCTGGTCGGCCTGTCGCTGGGCATCGGCCTCGGCGCGTTCGGCCTCGGCACGTTGGTGGCGTTCGCGGGCGGTCTGATCAAGAACCCGTGGAAACCCGTCGTCCAGACCGCCGAAGGCAAGAAGGCGGTGCTGTGGACGTCCGGATGGACGCCGCGGTACGAGGGCGAGACCATCTTCCTGGCCCGCTCCACCGGCAGCGGCACCTTCGTCAAGATGCGACCCGAGGACATCGACGCCGGCGGTATGGAGACGGTGTTCCCGTGGCGCGAATCCGACGGCGACGGAACCACTGTCGAGTCGCACCACCACCTCGCCGAGATCGCGATGGGTGTGCGCAATCCCGTCATGCTGATCAGAATCAAGGCGCAAGACCTGCCCAGGGTGGTCAAGCGCAAGGGTCAGGAGAGCTTCAACTTCGGCGACCTGTTCGCCTACACGAAGGTCTGCTCTCACCTGGGATGCCCCTCGTCGCTGTACGAGCAGCAGTCGTATCGCATCCTCTGCCCGTGCCACCAGTCGCAGTTCGACGCGTTGCACTTCGCTAAACCCATATTCGGCCCGGCTGCGCGCGCGTTGGCGCAGCTGCCCATCACCATCGACCAGGACGGGTACCTCGTCGCCAACGGCGACTTCATCGAACCCGTCGGGCCGGCCTTCTGGGAACGGAAAACAGCATGAGTCCGAAATTGCCGAAACCGCCGAACCTCGCCGAAGTCGCAGCGGGCCAAGGGAATGCGATTGATTCGCGCTACCACCCGTCCGCGGCGGTGCGACGCCAGCTGAACAAGGTGTTCCCGACCCACTGGTCCTTCCTGCTGGGCGAGATCGCGCTGTACAGCTTCATCGTGCTGCTGATCACCGGCGTGTACCTGACGCTGTTCTTCGACCCGTCGATGGCCGAGGTCACCTACGACGGCGTGTACCAGCCGCTGCGCGGTGTGCAGATGTCGAAGGCCTACGAGTCGACGCTCGACATCAGCTTCGAGATCCGCGGCGGACTGTTCGTCCGCCAGATACACCACTGGGCCGCACTGCTGTTCGCCGCGGCGATCATGGTGCACCTGGCCCGCATCTTCTTCACCGGCGCCTTCCGGCGCCCGCGTGAGGCGAACTGGGTGATCGGTGCGCTGCTGCTGATCCTGGCGATGTTCGAGGGCTACTTCGGTTACTCGCTGCCCGACGACCTGCTGTCCGGCATCGGACTGCGGGCCGCCCTCTCGTCGATCTCACTCGGCATGCCGGTGATCGGCACCTGGTTGCACTGGGCCCTGTTCGGCGGCGACTTCCCCTGCGGCGGCGTCGGTTACGAGTGTGCGACCGACGGATTCTGGATCCCCAGGATGTACGCACTGCACATCCTGCTGCTCCCGGGAATCATGTTGGCGCTCATCGGGCTTCATCTCGCGCTGGTGTGGTTCCAGAAGCACACCCAGTTCCCCGGCCCCGGCCGCACCGAGACCAACGTCGTCGGCGTGCGCGTCATGCCCGTGTTCGCGGTCAAGTCCGGCGCCTTCTTCGCCATGACCGTCGGCATCCTCGGTCTGATGGGCGGTCTTCTGACCATCAACCCGGTCTGGAATCTGGGGCCGTACAAGCCATCTCAGGTGTCGGCGGGTAGCCAGCCGGACTTCTACATGATGTGGACGGAGGGTGTGGCGCGTATCTTCCCGCCGTGGGAGCTCTACTTCGGCAACTACACAGTTCCGGCGTCCACCTGGGTGGCCTTGTTCATGGGCCTGGTGTTCATGCTGCTGATCGCCTACCCGTACATCGAGAAGAAGCTCACCGGCGACACCGCTCACCACAACCTGCTGCAGCGTCCGCGTGACGCCCCGGTGCGAACCGCGTTGGGGTCAGCGGCGATCGCGCTGTACATGCTGTTCACGCTGTGCGCGATGAACGACATCATCGCGCTGAAGTTCCACATCTCGCTGAACGCGACGACGTGGATCGGCCGCATCGGCATGGTGGTGCTGCCGGCGATCGTCTACTACATCGCCTACCGGTGGGCCGTCGGCCTCCAGCGCAGCGACCGGGAGGTGCTCGAACACGGCATCGAGACCGGCATCATCAAGCGGCTGCCGCACGGTGCCTACATCGAGCTGCACCAGCCGCTGGGTCCGGTGGACGAGCACGGTCATCCGATTCCGTTGGAGTACCAGGGCGCTGCCATCCCGAAGCGGATGAACAAGCTGGGCTCCGCGGGCGCGCCCGGCACCGGCAGCTTCCTCACGGCCGATCCGATCGAAGAGCACGACGCGCTGACCGCGGCTCTGCACGCCGGCGAGCGCAAGGCGCTCACCGCGCTGGCCGAGCACCAGGAGCGCAACGGCTCGTCGAACGGGCATGGCTCTCGCGAAGGAGACTCGTCCAACGGCCACCACTGAGGCAGCCGGCACCCTCGAAAAGTGCCTGCTGTAAAGGACTTACGCGCCCTGCTGATCGAGCAGGGCGCGTAGTTCTTTGAGGTAGAACCACGGCAGAACGGGCATGGCGAGCGTGACCAGAGCGGTCAACCCATAAAAGACCCAGGCCGCGACATTGCTGTCGACCGCCATCAGATAGGTGGCCACACCGATGGCCACCATGGCGACGCCGATCGCGCAGGCGATCGCCACGGCGCAGCGCAGCCCCAGCAGGTCGACGGCCGCGGACGCGGGCGTCGGCGCAGGCGTCGGCGCAGCCGCCTCGAGGGTGCGCTCCTGGCGCGGCGCCGCGTACGGCAACTTCTCCGTGGGCGGTGTCGGGTCGATCGGCCGCCCCCGGCCGGACGCCGCCGAGGCGGCCGGCGCGGGTCCGGCGGGTTGGGGCTGCGGCGATTCGGCCAGCGCGTCCCGGCGGGCGCGCAACAGCAGCGGAACCGCGCCGATGATCACCACGGCGGAGATCCCGATGACGGTGTAGAGCAGCCACGGCGTGCCGGCATCCCCGGACGACTCGGCCGGCCCTCGCCCGAGGTCGACCAGCGCGACCGTCGCGGCGACCCCGGTGCCGAGCGCCACCAGCCAGATCGCCGCGCACGAGCCGAGCAGGATGCGATCGGTGCGGTCGAGTTCGCGGGGATCCAGTGCCGGGGTCAACCGCGAGCGCCCCGACGCGTCCGTTTCGTATGTCATCAGCAGCTGGTCTGTGCGGCGTTGTTGGTGTTCGACGACAGCACCGTGCCGTCGCTCGTGGTTATCGAGCAGTTCAACCGGCTGACCAGGAACAGGCTCGACGCCTGCACCGAGCCGACCTCGGACTGCGAGATCGGTGTCACGGTCAGGGACCACGGAATGTAGACGTTGCGCTGGGTCCGGCTTCGGCCCGACGCGTCGATGTAGGTCACGGTGATGATGTCTCCCGGTGCTTTGGTTCCCGTCACCGAATAGGTGACCTGTCGCGGGCCCGAACGGGTCGTCGTGGGTGGTGGTGGCGCCGGCGGCGACGTGGTCTCCGGAGGCGGTGGCGGCGGTGGCGGTTCGGCCGGTGCGGGCGGCGGAGGCGGCTCCTGGGTCACCGTCACCGTTTCGGGCGGTGGCGGTGGTGGCTCTTCGCTCGGTGGAGGCGGCGGAGGCGGTGGCGGCGGCGTGGTGGTCGTGATCTCGTCCTGCACCGGGGGCGCCACGGTCGTGGTCGAGGTCTCGGGTGTTGCGAGGTTGTCGGTGTCGGTGCGGGTCACCAAGACCGAAACCGAGACCACCAGCGCGATGGCCGCGATGATGGCCGCCACGCCGACGACCCACGGCCACCGTGGCGGTGCGGGTTGGTCGACCGGTTCGGCCGGCTCGTAGTTGTCGTAGTCGTACAGCGACGAGTCGGCCGGTACATAGGGGCCCGCCGTGAACTGCTCGGACTCTGGCGCCGAATAGGCCCGCGAGTAGAAGTCGGTGTCGCTGCTATCGGGCGCGGGCTGGTCACCGCCGGTCTGGTTTGGTTCTTGACTCGGCTCCCGACTCGGAAAATCCGACCCTTCGTCATCCGGGGGATTCGGCCCGCTCATTTACGCCTATCCTTCTCGACTACTCAACCGGCGCGGCACGCCACAGACTCCCGGCTCAGCGGCGGCGACTGACCGTGCCTCGGCAACATTACCCAACGCCGTAACCGGGCGTGATCACCCGCCACGGTTCCCGCCGCAAGTGGTGGCCCGATTGTGACCTTGACTGTGGCCTTGGCCGTCCGCACCGAACGGCAGGGCAGCCGATTCGACGGTCAGTGCTTCTCGGGGCCGGTGTAGTACTCGAAGGTCAGGCCCGCAACCGTTGCGATCACGAAGCAGGCACCGGCCACGATGAGCCACGGCAGCCAGAGCGCCACACCGACCGCGGCGATCGAGGCCGACAGCGCGATCATCACCGGCCACCAGCTGTGCGGGCTGAAGAAACCCAGCTCACCTGCGCCGTCGCTGATCTCGGCGTCCTCGTAGTCCTCGGGTCGGGTGTCCAGGCGCCGTGCCACGAACCGGAAGAACGTGCCAGTGATCAGGGTCAGGCCGGCGGTCAACACCAGCGCGGTAGTGCCGGCCCACTCGATGCCGCCGTACTGGAACATCGCCGTCAGCACCGCGTAGACGACGGCAGCGAGAACGAAGAACGCGGTCAAGAACTCGAAAAGCCGGGCTTCGATATGCATGTGGTGTCCCTACTTGCTGGCCTGCGATAGCTGGGGCGCCAGTTCACCGCGACGGGTGTCGAACGGCTTCGTGGTGACGGCGGTCGGCGGCTGGTTGATCGCCTGCAGCGCCTGGGCGTTGGTCCTGCCGTCGATGCGCTGCTGCAGATAGGCCTTGAAGTCGTTGGGCTCCACCACGCGCAGTTCGAAGTTCATCATCGCGTGGTAGGTGCCGCACATCTCGGTGCACCGCCCGACGAACGCCCCGGTCTGGGTGATCTCGCTGATCTGGAAGGTGTTGTCGGAGTTGTTGGCCCGCGGGTTCGGCATCACGTCGCGCTTGAACAAAAACTCCGGCACCCAGAATCCGTGGATGACGTCGGCGGAGGCGATCTGGAACTCGATGCGCTTGCCGGACGGCACCACCAGCACCGGGATCTCCGAGGACGTACCGAGCGTCTCGACCTTGTCGAACGCCAGGTACGAGCGGTCCTGCGGGTGCTTGCCTGCGATCACGCCGAATGCCGGGTCGTGTGAACCGAATTCGCCGCCGTGCTCACCCTCCAGACCCTCGGGGCCGGACGCCACGGCAGCCGCGCGCTCGGGGTCGGCGCCGTCATAGGTGAGGGTGCCGTCGGAGAAGTTCACCGACTTATAGCCGAACTTCCAGTTCCACTGGAAGGCGGTGACGTCGACGACGACTTCGGGGTTGGACTCCTCGTGCAGCATCCTTTCCTGCACCACCACGGTGAAGTAGAACAGCACCGAGATGATCAGGAACGGTATGACGGTCAGCACCAGTTCCAGCGGCATGTTGTAGCCGAACTGGCGGGGCAGCTCGGTGTCGGTCTTCTTGGCCCGGTGGAACGCCGAGGACCAGAAGATGAGGCCCCAGACGATCGCGCCGACAACCAGCGAGGCGATTACCGAACCGATCCACAGTTCGCGGTTGACGTGCGCTTCGGGCGTGATGCCCTTCGGCCATCCCAGGCCCAGCACCTCCGACCAGCTGCAACCGCTGAGCAGCAACGCCGTAGCACCCAGGACGATTGACAGCGACGCGGTTCGCGCCACCGCCTTCAGCCCGCGAGGTGTCACGTTGGAGCCTCCTAGAAGTCAGTGACGCGCGACCGCGGTGCGGTCAATTTCTGGAGCGAATACTACGCAGCGTAGACCACGCCCGGGTGCAGGTCTCAACACACCTCACGATTAGGCATACTGGCGCCGTGTGCGGACTGCTGGCCCTGGTACGTGACCCGTCCGCTGACGTCTCCCCCGCGCTGATCGACGCGGTGTCCGGTGCGTCCCACCTCATGCGTCATCGCGGCCCCGACGAGCCCGGGACCTGGTCCGACGACCGCGTCGTGCTCGGGTTCAACCGGTTGTCGATCATCGACATCGCCCACAGCCACCAACCCCTGCGGTGGGGGCCGCCGGACACGCCCGACCGCTATGTGCTCGTGTTCAACGGCGAGATCTACAACTACCTCGAGCTACGCGAGGAACTGTCGGCCCGGCACGGCGTGACGTTCAACACCGACGGTGACGGCGAGACGATCATCGCGGCCTACCACCACTGGGGCACCGAGGCGCTGACCCGGCTGCGCGGCATGTTCGCCTTCGCGTTGTGGGACACCGTCGGCGGTGAGCTGTTCTGCGCCCGGGACCCGTTCGGCATCAAGCCGCTCTATCTGGCCACCGGCCCCGGCGGCACGGCGGTGGGCAGCGAGAAGAAGTGCCTGCTCGAGCTCGCCGACGAGCTGGGTCTCGACCTCGACATCGATCAGCGCGCCGTTCAGCACTACACGGTGCTGCAGTACGTGCCCGAACCCGAGACGCTGCACGTCGGGATCCGGCGGCTGGAGTCGGGTAGCTACGGGCGCGTGCGCCCCGGCGGTGAACTCGAGGTGACCCGCTACTTCCACCCGCGGTTCACCGCTGTGCCGTTCATACAGGGCCGCGAGCAGGAGCGCTACGACGAGATCACCGCGGTGCTCGAGGATTCGGTGGCCAAGCACATGCGGGCCGACGTGACAGTGGGCGCGTTCCTGTCCGGCGGCATCGACTCGACGGCGATCGCCGCGCTGGCCATGCGGCACAACCCGCGGTTGATCACGTTCACCACCGGATTCGAGCGGGAAGGTTTCTCCGAGGTCGACGTCGCGGTCGCCTCGGCGGAGGCGATCGGCGCCAGGCATGTGGCCAAGGTCGTCAGCCAGTCCGAGTTCGTCGCCGCGCTGCCCGAAATCGTCTGGTATCTCGACGAACCCGTGGCCGACCCGGCGCTGGTTCCGTTGTTCTTCATCGCCCGCGAAGCCCGCAAACACGTCAAGGTGGTGCTCTCCGGCGAGGGCGCCGACGAGTTGTTCGGCGGCTACACCATCTACCGGGAACCGTTGTCGCTGAAGCCGTTCGAATACCTGCCGCGGCCGCTGCGACGGTCGCTGGGGCGCGCGTCGCGACCGCTGCCCGAGGGGATGCGGGGCAAGAGCCTGCTGCACCGCGGTTCGCTCACGCTCGAGGAGCGTTACTACGGCAATGCGCGCAGCTTCTCCGACGAGCAACTGCGCGCGGTGCTTCCCGGCTTCCGCCAGGAGTGGACGCACACCGACGTGACCGCACCGGTGTACGCCGCGTCGCAGGGGTGGGACCCGGTCGCGCGCATGCAGCACGTCGACCTGTTCACCTGGTTGCGCGGCGACATCCTGGTCAAGGCGGACAAGATGACGATGGCGAACTCGCTCGAACTGCGGGTGCCCTTCCTGGACCCCGAGGTTTTCGCGGTCGCTTCCCGTCTGCCGTATGACCAGAAGATCACCAGGGCCACAACGAAGTTCGCATTACGGCGGGCATTGGAGCCGATCGTTCCCGAGCACGTGCTCAACCGGCCCAAGCTCGGCTTCCCCGTCCCGATCCGGCACTGGCTGCGGGCCGGCGACCTGCAGGACTGGGCGTACTCGATGGTCAGCTCGTCACAGGCCGGCGATCTGGTCGACCTGGCGACCGTTCGCGCCATGCTCGACGAACACCGCGACGGCACAAGCGATCACAGCCGCCGGTTGTGGACCGTGCTGATCTTCATGCTGTGGCACGCGATCTTCGTCGAGCACGCCATCACTCCGCAGATCGGCGAGCCGACCTACCCGGTGCAGCTCTAGCTACTTGAGCGCCTGCGATATCTCGGCGGCCGCTTCGTCGCCGTAGGCGTCGCCGAGGCGCTGAATCGCCTCGTTGCGGTCCCAGCCCCATTCCTGCGGGCCGGGCGCCTCAAACACGAGCACGGCCACCAGCGAGGCGAGCTGCGCCGAACGCTCCAGGTTCAGCCCGGCGCTGCGACCGGTCAGGAAGCCGGCACGGAACGCATCCCCGATACCGGTCGGATCGGCCTGGTGCTTCTCGGGCACCACCCCGACGTGAATGAAGGTGCCGTCCGAACTGACCAGGTCCACGCCCTTGGGGCCGAGGGTGGTGACGCGAATCCCGATCTGGCTCATCACCTGCGCCTCGCTCCAGCCTGACTTCTGCAGCAGCAGGTCCCACTCGTAGTCGTTGGTGAACAGGTACGTGGCACCGTCGATCAGCCTGCGGATCTCCTCACCGGAGAGCCGCGCCAGCTGCTGGGAGGGGTCGGCGGCGAAAGGCAGGCCGAGATTGCGGCACTCCTCGGTGTGCAGGAACATCGCCTCGGGGTCATTGGCACCGATGATCACCAGCTCAGGCGTACCGATCCGCTTCGTCAGATCGGCCAGCGAGATATTGCGCGCCTCCGACATCGCACCCGGATAGAACGACGCGATCTGCGCCATGGCGTCGTCGGTGGTGCAGACGAACCGGGCGGTGTAGGCGGTCTCGGAGACCAACACGCACTCGGTGTCGACACCGACGGCCTCCAGCCAGCTGCGGTAGTCGTCGAAGTCGCGCCCGACGGCGCCCACGAGTGCGACGTCACCGCCGAGCACACCGATCGCGAAGGCCATGTTGCCCGCGACGCCGCCGCGGTGCACGACGAGGTCGTCGACCAGGAAGCTGAGCGAGACTTTCTGCAGGTGTTCGGGGAGCAGCTGTTCGGAGAACTTTCCGGGGAACCGCATCAGATGGTCGGTTGCAATCGATCCGGTCACCGCAATTGTCACGAACTACACCCTTCATTTATTAAGTCGCCTAGGTATTCTAGTGCGCTAACCTGCGTACAAAAGCCCGCCAGCAACTGTAGACAGGCGCATTCCGACCCACATCTCGGGGGAGCAAATCTATGACCGGCCCGTACCCGCCCGAATACGGCGCTGGACCGACCGGCCCGCAAATGTATCCGCAATCACTTCCGTATCCGGAAAACGTGCCGTCGGCGTATCCGGGCATGCTGCCGCCGCCGGTGCCGTACCGGAAGAAGAAGCGCTGGCCGATCGTCCTGGCAGCGGTGGTGGCGGTCGCGTTGGTCGCAGCGGTCGTCGCGGTCATCGCCATGGCGGGCGGGGACGAGGAGCCGGCCAGTTCGAACGCGCTGAGCGAATCCTCGGCAACGGCGGCCATCCAGGACTACCTGGATGCGCTGACCAATGGTGACGACGAGACGGTCGCCCGCCACACCCTGTGTGGGCTGTTCGATGCGGTGAAGGAGAAGCGCTCGGATCTGGCGCTGGCGCGCCTGTCGGGTGACGCGTTCCGCAAGCAGTACAGGCAGGCCGAGGTGATATCGATCGACAAGATCGTCCAGCCCTCGCCCCATCAGGCGCAGGTGCTGTTCACCATGCGGGTGACGCCGGCAGGCGGATCGCGCCGAGGACAGAACGACACCCGGGAACAGCAGGCCGTCGCCCAGCTGTTGGCCCAAGACAACGAAATCCTGGTGTGTTCCTACCTGCCGCGCACGTCAGGTCAGTACTGACCGACCGGGTCAAAAATCAGTTGAACGAGTCGCCGCAGGCGCACGAGCCGGTGGCGTTGGGGTTGTCGATGGTGAAACCCTGCTTCTCGATCGTGTCGACGAAGTCGATGGTCGCGCCCTGCACATACGGGGCGCTCATCCGGTCCACCGTCAGGTTCACGCCGCCGAACTCCACGGACAGGTCGCCGTCGAGCGACCGGTCGTCGAAGAACAGGTTGTAGCGCAGTCCGGCACACCCACCCGGCTGCACGGCGATGCGCAGGGCGAGGTCGTCGCGGCCCTCCTGGTCCAGCAACGCCTTGGCCTTCGCGGCAGCGGCGTCGGTCAGGGTCACGCCGTGGGCGGCGGTCGCCGTCCCTGGAGTTCCTGCCGACTCTTCCTGAACTGTCATTACGTCTCCTGTAGGCCTCATTGTCGTGGCGCGTACAAATCAACGGTACCTCGTCTCGACGCTATTCCCGAGTTTGTCCCCAGGCCTCCTCCCCTGGCAGTACCGCTCCTCGCGACGGAAGTAACCTGGCAGGCGTGAAGCTGCTGGGCCGCAAGAAAGACGACAAGCCGACCGCCGACGCGTCGAGCGCCGATGTGTCGGAGAACACCTCCGCCGACGCGCAGGAAACCGCCCGGCCTGGCACCACCCCACCGAAGGGCAGGCCGACCCCCAAGCGCGACCAGGCGGCCCGCAAGCGCGGCCCGGTGGCACCCGCCCCGATGACGGCCGCCGAAGCGCGTCGCCGCCGCAAAGAGAT
This sequence comes from Mycolicibacterium flavescens, assembly GCA_900637135.1. Classification (NCBI taxonomy): domain Bacteria; kingdom Bacillati; phylum Actinomycetota; class Actinomycetes; order Mycobacteriales; family Mycobacteriaceae; genus Mycobacterium; species Mycolicibacterium flavescens. Next base: position 2,068,102 of record LR134353.1, on the reverse strand, counting down.
GCGCAACACGATGAGCCGTGAGGAACGCCGCGAGGAGAAGGCGGCGCGCCGCGAGCAGATGACCGAGCGCCGCGAGAAGATGATGGCCGGCGAAGAGGCCTACCTGCTCCCCCGGGACAAGGGACCGGTACGCCGCTATGTCCGCGACGTGGTGGACGCCCGGCGCAATGTGCTCGGGCTGTTCATGCCGTCGGCCCTTGGCCTGATCTTCGTGATGCTCGCGGTGCCCTCGGTCGAGGTGCAGCGCCTGCTCTCCCCCGCGATGCTCGTGCTGGTGCTGATCATGGTGATCGACGGCTTCATCCTCGGCCGTCGGGTCAACCGGCTGGTCGACGAGAAGTTCCCGGACAACACCGAAGGTGGCTGGAAGCTCGGTTTCTACGCGGCCAGCCGCGCCTCGCAGTTGCGTCGCATGCGCGCACCGCGCCCGCAGGTGAACCGCGGCGACAAGGTCACCTGAGCCCGGTGCGCACCCTGGTGCTCGGCGGCATCCGATCGGGTAAGTCGCAGTGGGCTGAAACCGCGCTCGCCGCCGAGGCGACCGACGCGCAACCGGTGTGCTACCTGGCCACCGGGCCTTCGACCGTTGACGATCCCGAGTGGGCGGCCCGGGTGGCGGCCCACCGCTCGCGCCGTCAGGGCCGGTGGTCCACTGTCGAAACCACAGACGTCGCAACGCGATTACGTGCGCACCCCGCCGCAACACTGGTCGACGACATCGGTACATGGCTGACCGCGGCGATGGACCGCTCGGGCGCGTGGACCGGCGGCTCGGTCGCCGCGGACGTCGATGACCTGCTCGACGCGGTCGACGGCTTCCCCGCTCCGCTGGCGGTGGTGAGCCCCGAGGTGGGGCTGACCGTCGTGCCGGCGACGGCGGCCGGTCGCCGTTTCGCCGACGAGCTGGGATCGCTCAACCAACGGCTCGCGACGGTCTGCGATCGGGTCGTACTCGTCATCGCCGGGCAGCCACTGGCCGTGAAGGACCCGGTGTGACGGGCTTCCCGGCGGTCAAGCCACCCGATGCCGAGGTCGCCGCCGCCGCCCGTGCGCGCCAGGGCCAACTGGCCAAACCTGCAGGCTCCCTGGGCAGGCTCGAAGACCTCGCGGTCTGGATCGCGTCATGTCAGGGGGTGTGCCCGCCGCGGCCGCTCGAGCGGCCCCGAGTGGTGGTGTTCGCCGGTGACCACGGCGTCGCCTCGGCGGGAGTTTCGGCCTACCCGGCGGATGTCACCGCGCAGATGGTCGCCACCTTCGACGCCGGCGGCGCGGCGATCAACGTGCTGGCCGAGGCCGCCGGCGCGACCGTGCGGGTCGTCGACATCGCGGTCGACACCGAAGAACCGCACTCGCCGTCGATCGGTGCGCACAAGGTACGCCGGGGCAGCGGCGACATCACGGTCGAGGACGCGTTGAGCGCCGACGAGGTCACCGCCGCGCTCGAGGCCGGCCGCCGCGTCGTCGACGACGAGGTCGATTCGGGTGCCGACCTGCTTATCGCGGGCGATATGGGCATCGGAAACACCACCCCGGCAACGACTTTGATCGCGGCGCTCACCGACACCGAGCCGGTCGTACTGGTCGGGCGAGGCACCGGGGTCGACGACGCGGGCTGGGCACGCAAGGCCGCCGCCGTCCGTGACGCGCTGTATCGGTGCCGCAACAGCCTCACCGATCCCGTTGCGCTGCTGCGTATCTGCGCCGGCGCCGATCTCGCCGCGATCGCCGGCTTCTGTGCGCAGGCGGCCGTGCGGCGGACGCCGGTGCTGCTCGACGGCCTGGTGGTGACGGCGGCGGCCCTGCTGGCCGAACGCCTGGCACCCGGCGCCCGCCACTGGTGGCAGGCCGGGCATCTGTCCACCGAACCCGCCCACGAGGTGGCGCTGAACCGGCTCGGACTCGAGCCGATCGTCGACATGCGCATGCGTCTCGGCGAGGGCACCGGGGCCGCGGTAGCACTGCCGGTCGTGCGCGCGGCGGTGGCCACGCTGACGTCGATGGCGACGTTCGACGAAGCCGGCATCACGCGCGTGACCCAGGAGAACTAACCGGTGATCCGTTCGCTTGCAGGGGCTTTCGCGTTCGGCACCGTCGTACCGGTACGGAGTTCGACCGCGATCGGTCGCGGTGTGTTGACGGCGTTGCCTGTGGCCGGCGCGGCGGTCGGCGGGCTGGCGGCGGCCACGGTGTGGGCGGCGTCGTGGGCGTTCGGGCCTGGAGCCCTGGCCGGGGCGCTGGCGGTGGCCGTCGTCGTCGCCGCGACGCGTGCCCTGCACATCGACGGTCTCGCCGACACCGCCGACGGTTTGGGCTGCTACGGCCCGCCGCAGCGTGCCCTCGAGGTGATGCGGGACGGCTCGGCGGGCCCGTTCGGCGTGGCCGCGGTGGTCTTGGTCATCCTGTCGCAGGCCTTCACGTTCGGCGGCCTGACCGCGATCGGGCTGGTGGTGGCGGTCATGGCGGGGCGGGTGGCGGCGGTGCTGGCGTGCCGTCGAGGCGTGCCCGCCGCGGCGGGAAGTGCGCTGGGCGCTCGCGTCGCGGGCACGCAATCGGCGTTGGTGGTCGCCGCGTGGGCGGTCGTGGTCGCCGGGTTGGCCGCGCTCGCGGCTCCCCGGCTCTGGCAGGGGCCACTGGCCGTCGTCGTCGGACTCGCGTGCGGCGCGGTGCTCGTGGCGCACTGCGTGCGGCGCTTCGGCGGCATCACCGGCGACGTACTCGGCGCCGCGATCGAGGTGACGACCGTGATCACGGCGTTGGGGCTCGCGATCCGCTGAAGCCGCCGGAGCGCCCCGGCTCAGCCGAGCCGGGCCATCCAGCCGTGCGTATCGGCGAACGTGCCGCGTTGGATCCCGGTCAACGTGTCGCGCAGCGCCATCGTGATCTCCCCCGGCCCGCCGTCGGCGATGGTGAACTCGCCCTCGGCGTGCTTGACGGTGCCGACGGGGGTGATCACCGCGGCGGTCCCGCACGCGAACACCTCGGTGATCTCACCCGCGGCCGCCTTCTTCTGCCACTCGTCGACGTCGATCTTGCGTTCCTCGACCGCGAAGCCAGCGTCGGATGCCAACTGCAGCAACGAATCCCGCGTCACACCGGGCAGGATCGAGCCGCTCAGCTCGGGGGTGACCAGCCGTGCCGACCCGCCGCTGCCGAAGACGAAGAACAGGTTCATCCCGCCCATCTCCTCGACGTAGCGGCGTTCGGCGGCGTCCAACCACACCACCTGGTCGCAGTCGTTGTCCGCGGCCTGGGCCTGGGCGAGCAGCGAAGCGGCGTAGTTGCCGCCGAATTTGGCGGCGCCGGTACCGCCCGGGCAGGCCCGCACGTATTCGGTGGAAAGCCACACGGAGACCGGTTTGATGCCGCCCGTGAAGTAGGCACCCGCAGGAGAGGCGATGACCATGTAGCGGTATTCGGTCGCCGGCCGCACACCGAGTCCGGGCTCGGTGGCGAATACGAAGGGCCGCAAATACAGCGACTCTTCACCACCGGCGGGTGGGACCCATTGCTCGTCGACGGCAATGAGTTGGCGCAGCGACTCGATGAAGACGTCGTCGGGCAGTTCGGGAATGGCGAGCCGCCGCGCCGACGTGCGCAGCCTGCGCGCGTTCGCCTCGGGGCGGAACGACACGACCGAGCCATCCGCCCAGCGGTAGGCCTTGAGCCCTTCGAAGATCTCCTGCGCGTAGTGCAGCACGATCGCCGACGGGTCGAGTTCGATCGGGCCGTAGGGGATCACGCGCGCGTTGTGCCAGCCTTCACCCTCGGTCCCGTCCTTCTTCCAGTCGATCGAGACCATGTGATCGGTGTGGTAGCGGCCGAATCCTGGATCGGCCAGGATCGACGCCCGTACCTCGTCGCTCGCCCGGTTCGCATTGCGCTCAACCGTGAACTCGAGGGGGCCGTCAGTCATGCGCCGATTGTATATCCGGGCGCTACCGGGTTTTTGCCGCGACGAACGGGGGCTTGACCACCTCGCACTCGACCGCGCGGCCGCGGACGTCGACCGCGACGCGGGCTCCGTCGGCGATATCGGCCGCGGTGTCGAGCAACGCCAGCCCGATGCCGACTTTCAATGTGGGAGAGAAGGTTCCCGATGTCGTCACCCCGACGGGCCGATCCCCGTCGAGCACGGTGAGATCGGCGCGCAACACTCCCCGGCCGACGGCCTTCACACCGCGCAGCAGCCGGGGCGGGCCGGCCTCCTTCTCGGCGAGCAGCGCGTCGCGCCCCCAGAACGCGTCCTTGCGCCAGCCGATGGCCCACCCGCAGCGGGCCTGCAGCGGCGAGAAGTCCGGCGACAGTTCGTGGCCGTGCAGCGGATAACCCATCTCGGTGCGCAGGGTGTCGCGGGCCCCCAGCCCCGCGAGCTCGCCACCGGCGGCGGTGACGGCCTCGAGCAGTGCGTCGAAGACCACGCCCGCGCTGTCCCACGGCGGCAGCAGCTCGTAACCGTGTTCGCCGGTGTAGCCGGTACGGCAGACCCGCAGGGGTACGCCGGCGAACTCGGCGTCGGCGTAGCCCATGTAGTCCATGTCGGTGGGCAACCCCAGCGCGCCGACCGTCTCGGCCGATTTCGGTCCCTGAACCGCAAGCACCGCGTACGACCGGTGTTCGTCGGTGATGGTGAGGCCTGCAGGCGCCCGCTCGCGCAGCGCTTCGACGACCGCGGCGGTGTTGGCGGCGTTGGGCACCAGGAAGATCTCCTCGTCGGAGACGTAGTAGGCGATCAGGTCGTCGATCACCCCGCCGGAGTCGTTGCAGCACAACGTGTATTGCGCCTTGCCGGGGCCGATCCGGCGCAGGTCGTTGGTGAATGCGGAGTTGATGTAATCGGCGGCGCCCGGACCGCGCACCAACGCCTTTCCCAGATGGCTGACGTCGAACAGCCCGACGGAGGTACGCGTCGAGTTGTGCTCGCTGACCGTTCCCGCGTACGAGACGGGCATCAGCCAGCCGCCGAACTCGGCGAAGTTCGCTCCGAGTTCGCGGTGGCGGTCTTCCAGCGGGCCCTTGGACACGTCGTTCATCTCACCGTGCGTCACGCCGATCCACCCTAATGGGGCCGCGAAGTTGGCACACTTGTGCAGGTGGTCGACCTCGACGCGCTGCAAGCCGCCGGGATCGCCGACGCTCATGCGCGGGCCGGGCTGATCGCCTACCTCGACTCGCTGGGCTTTTCCGCCGAGGAGATGGTCGAGGCCGAACGCCGCGGCCGGCTCTTCGGTCTGGCCGGCGACGTCCTGCAGTGGTCGGGGCCCCCCACCTACACCCTGCGGGCGGCCGCCGAACAACTCGGCGTCGACCTCGCCGACCTCGCCCACGCCTGGCAGGCGCTCGGTCTGCGCGTCGCCGGCCCCGACGTGCCCGCGCTGAGCCGCGCCGACGTCGACGCGCTGGCGTCGTGGCGGACGATCAGCGCGGTGACCGGCTCGGACGCCGCGCTCAACTTACTCCGGATCATCGGTGCGACGATGGCGCGCCTCGCCGAGGCCAGCGGAACGATGATCCGGCTGGCGCAGCCCGATCTGTTGATGACGCACACCCACGACGAGCTGACCACCGCACGCGCCTACCGTTCGGTCGCCGCGCTGGTGCCCGGAATCTCGGCGCTGATGGATGCGGTGTGGCGCCACCACATCACCAGCGCCAGGGCTTACTTCGAGGACGTCATTCACGACGCGTCGGCGATGGTGACCTGCGGCGTCGGGTTCGCCGACCTGTCGGGGTTCACGGTGCTGACCCAGCGGCTGAGCCCGACGGAGCTGTCGGATCTGCTGGTCGAGTTCAGTGGCGCGGTCAGCGATGTGGTGCACGGCGACGGCGGCCGGGTGGTCAAGTTCATCGGCGACGAGGTGATGTGGGTGAACTCCAGCCCGGAGCAGCTGGTCAAGGCCGCGACCGACCTGGTCGAGTATCCAGGGGCGCGCGAGAGCGGCCTGGGGGTTCGTGCCGGCCTGGGGTATGGGCTGGTGCTCTCGATCGGAGGCGACTACTTCGGCACCCCCGTCAACCTGGCAGCCCGACTGGTCAGCGCGGCGGCGCCCGGCCAGATACTTGCCGCGCGTGATGTGCGCGGTGCGCTGCCCGATCACCCTGCGGCCCAGCTGGAACCCTTGACGCTCAAGGGGTTCGAGGGTCCGGTCACGGCCTACGACCTTCACGCGGGCTCCTGAAGCTAGGGTTGGGTTTCGTGAGCCCTGCAACCCCCGGATATCAGACCCCGACCGTCACCGTCAGCACCTCGCTGCCCAAACGCAAAGCCGATGGCTCGGTGCTGGTCGTCCCCGTGGTGAACGGGGACGACGACTCAGCGGTGAAGGTGGTGCCCAGCCCGCCCCTCAACGCCGCGGCGGTCGCCGAGATCGAGTCCGCGCTGGCGGCGCTGAACGCCAAGGGCGGCTGCGAGCAGGTCACGCGTGTCGTCGCACCGTCGCTTCCGGTGGGCAGCGTGCTGGCCGTCGGGCTCGGTAAGCGACGGGACGGGTATCCGGCCGATGTCATCCGCCGCGCGGCCGGGGTGGCGGCGCGGTCGCTCAACGGCACCGAGTCGGTGCTGACCACGCTGTCGGGCGTGGACCTCGCGGCGGCGGTCGAGGGCCTGATTCTGGGCGCATACCGGTTCAGCGACTTCCGCAGCGACAAAACCGCACCCAAAGACGCCGGCCTGCGCGAGATCACCGCGCTGACCTCGGACAGCAAGTCGGCCACCAAGGAGGCCGCACAACGTGCGGCGGACATCGCGACCGCGGTGGCCACTGCCCGCGATTTCGTCAACACTCCGCCCAGCCACCTGTTTCCCGACGAGTTCGCCCGGCGCGCAAAAGCTTTGGGCGAAGCAGCCGGGCTTGCGGTCGAGGTTTTCGACGAGAAGGCGTTGGAGAAGGCCGGTTACGGCGGCATCATCGGCGTCGGCAAGGGTTCGTCGCGGCCACCGCGGCTGGTGCGGCTGACCCACAAGGGCGCCCGCCGTAAGGGGAAGCGCGTCGCGTTGGTCGGCAAGGGCATCACGTTCGACACCGGCGGCATCTCGATCAAGCCCGCGGCGAACATGCACCACATGACCTCCGACATGGGCGGTGCGGCGGCCGTCATCGCCACGGTGGTGCTGGCGGCCAAGCAGAAGCTGCCGATCGACGTGATCGCCACGGTTCCGATGGCCGAGAACATGCCGTCGGCGACCGCGCAGCGGCCCGGTGACGTGTTGACGCAGTACGGCGGCATCACGGTCGAGGTGCTCAACACCGACGCCGAAGGCAGGCTGATCCTGGCCGACGCGATCGTGCGCGCGGGTGAGGACAAGCCGGACTATCTGATCGAGACCTCGACGCTGACCGGCGCCCAGACCGTCGCCCTCGGCGCCCGGACGCCGGGCGTCATGGGCAGCGACGAGTTCCGCGACCGGGTGGCCGGTATTTCGCAGTCGGTCGGCGAGAACGCCTGGGCGATGCCATTGCCCGAGGAACTCAAGGACGATTTGAAGTCGACGGTCGCCGACCTCGCCAACGTCAGCGGTTCGCGCTATGCCGGCATGCTCGTGGCGGGTACCTACCTGCGCGAGTTCGTGCCAGAGGGCGTGCAGTGGGCCCACATCGACATCGCGGGCCCGGCGTACAACACCGGAGGGCCGTGGGGCTACACGGGTAAGGGCGGCACGGGTGTGCCGACGCGGACGATGTTCGCGGTCCTGGAGGACATAGCCGCGAGCGGCTGATCAGACGGAGGCCGCGAGCGGCTGATCAGGAAGTAGCCGCGAGCGGCTGATCAGACGGAGGCCGCGAGCGGCTAATCAAGCAAAAGCCGCGAGCGGCTGATCCTCTCCGTGAGACCGACGAAATGGCGGCTTTTACGCGCAAAAACCCGCCATAACGTCGGTCTCGGCGCTTCGTCTCGCTCGGCGCTGATCGGTCTCGGTGCTGCTAGACGACCTTGCCGCGCGCGGCGCTGCGCATCACCTGCGGAAGCAGATGTGCGACGCCGTAGACGATGTGGGCCTCCGGGGCCACAGGGCGGATGGGCTTGTTCTTCTTGACCGCCGACACGATCGCGTTGGCGACCTTATCCGGACCGTACCGCCGCCGGGAGAACGCCTTCTCGAGCTGCGCGCGACGGGCTTCGGCCTGCTCGCGCTTGGCGGCCGGTATGTCGAACCGGGTGGTGTGCACGATGTTGGTGTCGATGACGCCGGGACACACCGTGGTCAGCCCGACACCCGCCTGGTCCAGTTCGGCGCGCAGGCAGTCGCCGAACATGAAGACCGCGGCCTTACTCGTGGCATAGGCGTTCATCGACTGCTGCGGTGAGTACGCGGCCATCGAGGAGATGTTGACGACGTGCCCGCCAAGCCCGCGGTCAACCATCCTGCGCCCAAAGGCCCTGCAGCAGTTGACGACTCCGCCGAAGTTGATGGCCAGCACGCGGTCGTACTCCTCGCGCGGGGTATCGAAGAACATGCCAGCGTGCCCGACGCCTGCGTTGTTGACCACGACGTCGGGCACCCCGTGTTCTGCGCACACCTTTTCGGCGAACCGCTCGACGGACTCTGCGTCCGACACGTCCACGGTGTAGGCGTGCGCGATTCCGCCGCGCGCGGCGACGTGGGCCGCGGTCTCCTTCGCGGTGCCCTCGTCGATATCGCTGACCACGATTTCAGCGCCCCCGCGGGCGAATGCCAGCGCCGTCGCACGGCCGATGCCGCTACCCGCACCTGTGACGGAAACCAGTGTGTGGCTGAAGTGTTCGCGTGGCGTGCCGACCTGCGCGCGCAGGAGTTCACGCGCGGGTGGCTTGCCGGCGAGAAAATCGACGAGCTGTCCGACCGACAGGGCGATGGCTCGCGGATGCGACATCGGCGACCAGTGCCCGGCGGCGAGGTCGCGCCGCCACAGCCGAGCCACCCATTTCTTCGTGTCGTCGTAGACGTGCGGCCGCACGAACGGATCTTTGGTGTTGACGATGAGCTGCACCGGGACGTCGACGTAGTGATCGCGACGTCCGGGCTTCATCGACCGCAGGTAGTTGGCGCCGTAGACCTTGACGCTCTTCGCGGCGTCGGCCTTGTAGGTCGCGGAATGGTGCAGCTGCTCACGCGGGATGCCGTCGCGCACCAACAGGATCTGGCGCACCAGGTTCGCGACGAAGCCACGCACCGCCAGCGGTGCGGTCACCGGGATCGAGAAGAAGCCCATGTAGGCGAAGGACAGGAACTGACTCAGGGCGCGAACGAATCGGCGCGGATGCCACGGGCGCAACAGGCTGCTGGTGACGAAGGCGTTGAGATGGTCGATGCTGGGACCGGAGATCGAGGTGAACGACGCGACCCGGTCGCCGGCACCGGGTCGGGCCAGGAACTCCCACATCGCCGCCGAGCCCCAGTCGTGGGCGAGTACGTGCACCGGCTCGCCCGGGCTCACCGCGGCGACGACCGCGTCGAAGTCATCCGCGTACGCAGACATGCGGTAGGCCGAAACCCGTTTGGGCCCAGTCGAGTTCCCGACACCGCGATTGTCATACCGCACGATGCGGAACCGGTCGGACAGCAAAGGCACAACGCCGTCCCACAGCACGTGCGAGTCGGGCCACCCGTGCACGAAGACCAGGGTCGGCCCCTGCGGATCGCCTTCTTCGTAGACGGCGATTCGCACGTCGCCGGTGCTGTCGACGAACCGCGTAGCGATGTCCCCCATCGCACCTCCCGTGACTTGGCGGAACCGCCGGTACCGTATCAGTGCCTTCTGTCCCTCACGCAAGCGTTCGTCAGCGCTCGTCGAGTTCCCGTCGAGCAGCGCGCCGACGCTCGATGCGGCGCTTCTCGTCGTAGTCCCGCATCCGCTGCGGGTAGCCGACTTTCTGCACGTCGTACACCGGGATCTTCAGTCGGTCGGATAGCCGCCGCGCGCCGGCGTCTCCCCCGGCGCGTCGCCGCGTCCATTCCCCGTCGGCGGCAACCAGCACCACGGTGACGTCGGTGACGGTGGTCTTCGGTTCGACGAACGCTTCGACGCCGGTGTGCGTGGCGACCCACTGCCGGAGATAGTTCAGATCGGCGGCGGGGTCGGCACCCGAACCCCTGCCTTTACGCTTCCCGCGCCCAAACCTGTCGAGGACTCCCACTCGCGTCCGCGCTCCCTCCGGTCATCTCTTTTCGATAGTGCCAGAACAGTGGGTCGGACGGTCTGCGGCGAACTGCGCGTCCGGACGTGACAGGATGGGTATGCAGACAATCACCCAGCACGACTGACGACCGTTCAAGGGAGCGAGGTAGTCAATCACATGGCCATCACCGTTGAGATGCCCGCACTCGGTGAGAGCGTTACCGAGGGGACTGTCACCCGATGGCTCAAGCAAGAGGGTGACACGGTCGAACAAGATGAGCCATTGCTCGAAGTTTCCACCGACAAGGTCGACACCGAGATCCCCGCGCCCGCTTCCGGTGTGCTGAAGAAGATAATCGCCCAAGAGGACGACACCGTGGAGGTGGGCGGCGAGTTGGCGGTCATCGGTGATGCCGACGACGACGGCGACTCCGGAGGCTCCGACGACTCCGAGGAAGCGTCGGAGGAGGACCAGGGGTCCGGCGACGACGAGCAGCCCGCCGAGGAGGAGAAGCCCGCCGAGGAACCGGCCGCGCAGCCCGAGCCCGCAGCCGAGGAGACCGAAGAAGAGCCCGAGTCCGACGACGAGGACAAGGAAAAGCCCGCCGCGAAGTCGTCGGGTAAGTCTTCGGGTAAGTCGACTCCGGTGCTGATGCCCGAACTCGGCGAGTCGGTGACCGAAGGCACCGTGACCCGCTGGCTGAAGAAGGTCGGCGACAGCGTGGAGGTCGACGAACCGCTGCTCGAGGTGTCGACGGACAAGGTCGACACCGAGATTCCCTCGCCCGTGGCGGGCACCTTGATCTCGATCACCGCCGAAGAGGACGACACCGTCGAGGTGGGCGGCGAGCTGGCCAAGATCGGTGATGCCGACGCAGAAGCCGAGCCCGAGCCCGAGCCGGAACCCGAACCGGAGCCTGAGCCTGAGCCTGAGCCGGAACCAGAGCCTGAGCCCGAACCCAAGGAAGAGAAGAAGCCGGAGCCGAAGGAAGAGAAGAAGCCGGAACCGGCGCAGGAGTCCAAGCCGGAACGGAAGCCAGAACCAGAGCCAGAACCCAAATCCGAGCCCAAGTCCGAACCGCAGCCGGCGAGCGAGTCCGGGCCCTACGTCACTCCGTTGGTGCGAAAGTTGGCCGCGGAGAACAACGTTGACCTCGCCAGCGTGAAGGGCACCGGGGTCGGCGGCCGCATCCGCAAGCAGGACGTCCTCGCGGCCGCGGAGGCCGGCAAGGAACCGGCGGCGTCGACCGAACAGGCGGCCGAGGCCCCGGGCAGGTCGCCCGCAGCGAAGGCGCCCGCGAATACCGACGCGTCGGCGGCGTCGCTCGCACACCTGCGCGGCACCACCCAGAAGGCCACCCGGATCCGGCAGCTGACCGCGAAGAAGACGCGCGAATCCCTGCAGGCGACAGCGCAATTGACGCAGACCCACGAGGTCGACATGACCCGGATCGTGTCGCTGCGGGCGCGGGCGAAGGCGGGGTTCGCCGAACGCGAGGGCGTCAACCTGACGTACCTGCCGTTCATCGCCGTCGCCGTGATCGACGCGCTCAAGGCGCATCCCAATGTCAACGCCAGCTACAACGAGGAAACCAAGGAGATCACCTACTACGACGCCGAGCATCTCGGTATCGCGGTCGACACGGAGCAGGGTCTGCTCTCGCCGGTGATCAAGAACGCCGGTGACCTGTCGCTGGCCGGGCTGGCCCGCGCGATCTCCGACATCGCCGCGCGCGCCAGGTCAAGTGACCTCAAGCCCGACGAGCTGTCCGGCGGGACGTTCACCATCACCAACATCGGCAGCCAGGGCGCGCTGTTCGACACGCCGATCCTGGTGCCGCCGCAGGCGGCGATGCTGGGAACCGGCGCGATCGTCAAGCGGCCGCGGGTAATCGCCGACGAGTTCGGCAACGAGTCGATCGGTGTGCGTTCGGTGTGCTACCTGCCGCTGACATACGACCACCGGCTGATCGACGGTGCCGATGCGGGGCGCTTCCTGACCACCATCAAGCGTCGCCTAGAAGAGGGCGCGTTCGAGGCCGATCTGGGTCTCTAGAACGCCTCGAGAGAATCTCGTGTCCGAACCCGTCATCGCGATCGCGGGATCGTCCGGTCTGATCGGCACGGCTCTGGTCTACGCGTTGCGCGCCACCAACCACCGTGTGCTGCGCATCGTCCGGCGCGCACCGTCGAACGCCGACGAGGTGTTCTGGAATCCCGACACCGGCGAATTCGACCCGGCGATGCTGGCCGGGGTGGACGCCGTGGTCAACATGTGCGGGGTCAACGTCGGCGAGAAGCGATGGTCGGGCGCCTTCAAGCAGAGCCTGCGGGACAGCCGCATCGGCCCGACCGAGGTGCTGGCCACCGCGGTCGCCGAGGCCGGGGTTCCGGTGCTGGTCAACGCCAGCGCGGTCGGCTATTACGGCGACACCGGTTCCCAGATCACCGACGAGACGGCCCCGGCAGGTGACGGGTTCCTCGCCCACCTGTGCGTGGACTGGGAGGCCGCCACCTGGCCAGCTCGTCAGGACGGCGCCCGGGTGGTGTTCGTGCGCTCGGGGCTGGTGCTGGCACAAGCCGGAGGCATACTCGGCAGGCTCAAGCCGCTGTTCTCCGTGGGACTGGGCGCTCGGCTGGGCAACGGCCGCCAGTACATGCCGTGGATCAGCCTCGAGGACGAGATCCGCGCGCTGCTGTTCGCGATATCGCACGACGAGCTGTCGGGTCCGGTGAACCTCACCGGCCCGGCGCCTGTCACCAACGCCGAGTTCACCACGGCGTTGGGCCGCGCCGTCAACCGCCCGACACCGCTGATGGTGCCGGGGTTCGCGTTGCGCGCCGCGATGGGCGAGTTCGCCGACGAAGGTCTGCTCGGCGGTCAACGCGCCATCCCCGCCGCGCTCGAGCGGGCCGGATTCGTTTTCCACCACAACACCATTGGTGAAGCATTGGCGTTCGCCACCGCGCGCCCGGAGTAGCGTCGAGGGCATGACGCATTCGATCCGGTCGGCGACGGTGCCGGTCGAGGTGCGCCGACTCGGTTCGGTCGACTACGAGAACGCCTGGCAGCTGCAACGAGCGATCGCCGACCAGCGCGTGGCGGGCGGCCCGGACACCCTGCTGCTGCTCGAGCACCCACCGGTGTACACCGCCGGGCGACGCACGCTCGCCGAGGAGCGGCCGAACCCCGGGGCCGACGGCACTCCCGTCATCGACACCGACCGCGGCGGAAAGATCACCTGGCACGGCCCGGGCCAACTCGTCGGCTATCCGATCATCGGCCTTGCCGAACCGCTCGACGTCGTCAACTTCGTGCGACGGCTCGAGGAGTCGCTGATCAAGGTCTGCACCGACCTCGGTGTGCGGACCGGCCGGGTGGAGGGCCGCTCCGGAGTGTGGGTCGCTGCCGATGAGAACGGCCCGGCCCGCAAGATCGGCGCCATCGGCATCCGGGTGTCGCGGGCGACCACCCTGCACGGATTCGCGCTCAACTGCGACTGTGACCTGACGGCGTTCAACGCGATCGTGCCGTGCGGCATCGCCGACGCCGGGGTGACTTCGCTGTCAGCCGAACTGGGGCGCCGCGTCGCGGTCTCCGACGTCATCGACCGGGTGGCCGACGCCGTGTGCGATGCGCTCGACGGTCGGCTAGAGGTAGCGTTGACGTAGTGACTGTCGTTCCTGAAGGTCGGAAACTGCTGCGTCTCGAGGTCCGCAACGCCGAGACGCCGATCGAGCGCAAGCCGCCGTGGATCAAGACCCGCGCCAAGATGGGCCCGGAGTACCAGGAACTCAAGGCGCTGGTGAAGCGCGAGGGTCTGCACACGGTCTGCGAAGAAGCCGGCTGCCCCAACATCTTCGAATGCTGGGAGGACCGCGAGGCCACGTTCCTGATCGGCGGTGAGCAGTGCACCCGTCGCTGCGATTTCTGCCAGATCGACACCGGCAAGCCCGCCGAACTCGACCGCGACGAGCCCCGCCGCGTCGCGGAGAGCGTGCAGGCGATGGGATTGCGCTACTCGACCGTGACCGGGGTGGCCCGCGACGACCTGTCCGACGGTGGGGCGTGGCTGTACGCCGAGACGGTGCGCGCAATCAAGACGCTCAACCCCAATACCGGTGTCGAGTTGCTGATCCCCGACTTCAACGGTGAGCCGGACCTGCTGCAGCAGGTGTTCGAGTCCCGTCCAGAAGTGTTGGCGCACAACGTCGAAACGGTCCCGCGGATCTTCAAGCGCATCCGGCCCGCGTTTCGCTACGAGCGCAGCCTCGACGTGCTGACCGCGGCGCGCGACTTCGGGCTGGTGACGAAGTCGAACCTGATCCTCGGGATGGGCGAGACGCCCGAGGAGGTGCGGGCCGCGCTGACCGATCTGTACGACGCGGGCTGCCACATCGTCACGATCACCCAGTACCTGCGGCCGTCGGTGCGTCACCACCCGGTGGAGCGTTGGGTGCACCCCGACGAGTTCGTCGAGCATGAGCAGTTCGCGCAGCGCCTCGGCTTCGCCGGTGTGTTGGCCGGACCCCTGGTGCGCTCGTCGTACCGTGCGGGTCGGTTGTACGCCCAGGCCAAATCGGCGTCCGTATCCTGAAGCAATGGCGAAATCCCGCGATCCAAAGGCACTGAAGGCTGCGAAGGCCGAAGCCAAGGCGGCTCGTAAGGCGGCGTCCAAACAGCGCCGCAGCCAGCTGTGGCAGGCGTTCCAGATTCAGCGTAAAGAGGACAAGCGTCTGCTGCCGTACATGATCGGCGCATTCGTGCTGATCGTCGCCGCTTCGGTGGCGCTCGGCATCTTCGCGGGCGGCTTCACCACCTACATGATGATTCCGCTCGGCATAGTGCTCGGGGCGCTGGTCGCGTTCATCATCTTCGGCAGGCGCGCGCAGAAGTCGGTGTACAGCAAGGCCGAGGGCCAGACGGGCGCAGCGGCCTGGGCGCTGGACAACATGCGGGGCAAGTGGCGGGTGACGCCCGGTGTCGCGGCGACGGGCCACTTCGACGCGGTGCACCGGGTGATCGGCAGGCCGGGAGTCATCTTCGTCGGTGAGGGGTCGCCGTCGCGCGTGCGACCGCTGCTGGCGCAGGAGAAGAAGCGCACGGCTCGACTGGTCGGCGACACCCCGATTTACGACGTCATCATCGGCAACGGCGAGGGTGAAGTACCGCTGGCCAAACTGGAGCGCCACCTGAACAAGCTGCCCGCGAACATCACCGTCAAGCAGTTGGACGCTCTGGAGTCGCGGCTGGCCGCGTTGGGCACCAAGGTCGGGCCTGCCGCGATGCCCAAGGGCCCGCTGCCGGCGCAGGCCAAGATGCGGGGCGTGCAGCGCACGGTGAGGCGGCGGTAGGGCAGCTCCGGCCGGCACGCGGTATGTGCACCGCATGTGAGTGGGCAGGCTATTTCGCGAATCGACGCACCGTCCTGCGCGCGGGCGCGGTGGTCCTCGCCGCGACCGCAGCCAGCGCCTGCTCTCTGAGTGACCCGTCCGGGGCCGGCTCCGAGACCACGGCTGCCGACGGCGTCGCCGACTACGTGTTCCGCAACGGCCCGATCTACACCGTCGCAGGCCCCGCGCGGTGGGCGCAGGCGGTGGCGGTGCGGGGCAACACCATCACCCACGTCGGCGACGAGGCGGGCGCGATGGCGCTCGTCGGTCCCGACACCCGGGTGGTCGACCTGGAGGGCCGGCTGCTGATGCCCGGCTTCGTCGAGGGCCACACCCACCCGTTCCTCGGCGCCTTCCTCACGTCGGGTGTCGACCTGCAGGTGCCCACGGGTGCCGACGCGCTGGCCGCGATCGAGCAGTACGCGAAACAGCACCCGACCGGACCGGTGCGCGGATTCGGTTGGCGCGTCGACATGTTCGGTCCCGACGGACCTAATCGCGCCGACCTCGACCGTGTGCTGCCCGACCGGCCGGGCTTCTTCTTCGCCATCGACGGGCACAGCCTGTGGGCCAACAGCAAGGCGCTTGAGATCGCAGGCGTCGGCCGCAACACGCCGGATCCGATTCCGGGTTTCAGCTACTACGTACGCGACGGCAACGGCGATCCGACCGGCTATGTGCTCGAGGTCAACGCCGTTCTCGGTCTCGTCGATGCGATCGAGCCGATCTCACCGCAGACCATGGGGCGGCTGCTCGAAGAATGGCTGCCCAAGGCGTCCGCGGCCGGCATCACGTCGGTGTTCGACGCCGGCGTGCCACCCATCGGCTCGGATCAGGGCGCGCTGATCGGCTTGTACACCGACGTCGAGGACCGCGGTCAGCTGCCGTTCCGCGTGGTGGCCTCGTACAGCGTGCGATCGGCGCCGGTGGACGACGTCGTACAGGCGATGACCGACATCAGGGATCGGTTTACGACCGACCTGGTGCGCGCCGACGTCGTCAAGATCGTCGGTGACGGAACACAGGGCGGATACACCGCATGGCTTATCGAGCCCTATGCGGACAAACCCGATTCCACGGGCGGGTCCCCGTTCACCGAGCAGCAGTGGCACCAGCTCATCGGTCAGATCGACGCCGCGGGTTTCGACGTGCACGTACACGCCTGCGGGGAACGCACCGCCCGCGTCGCCCTCGATGCGATCGAGCGCGCCGCGGCCGCCAATCCCCCGCGCGACCGCAGGCATGCGATCGCCCATCTGGTCTACGTCGAGGACCCCGACAGCCGTCGCTTCGGCCAACTCGGCGTCGTCGCCCAGTTCTCGGCCAACTGGATGTCCGCCGATCCGGACACGCTGCAGAACATGGCTGCCCGGTACGGGCCACCACGACAGAACCTGATGTATCGCCCCCAAGACGTCTTGAAGTCGGGCGGGCGCATCTCGCTGGGTACCGACTGGCCGGCCGCGGGCTATTTCTCGACCTACAAACCGCTCGATGCGATCCAGATCGGTGTCACCCGTCAGCTGATCGGCCAACCGGATGCGCCGGTGCTGGCGCCCGCGAACCAACGGCTGACCGTCGCGGAGGCGGTGCACGCCAACACGCTGGGCGCGGCCTATCAGATCCGGATGGACGACAAGGTGGGTTCGCTCGAGGTCGGCAAGCTCGCGGACATGATCGTCGTGAGCGAGAACATCCTCGCGATCGACCCGCACGACATCGCCGGGGCGAACGTCACGATGACGATGATGAACGGCCAGATCCGCCACGAGGTGTGACGTTCGGCCGCCGAAAGTGAACTTCTGTGCGAGATCCGGCCGGTGTTTCGAGCACAACTTCAGAATCGCGCGCAGGAACGGTAACGGAACAGCGCGGCCCTACCGCCGGACCACCGCCGTGTTGCTGAAGCGGTCCTGGTAGCCGCGGAAGTCCCTATCGGTGAACAGCGCGGGTATGACGAAGAACACCAGCAGCCCGCGCACCGCGGCACGGCCGACGCCGACGTGCTGGCGGTGGTCGACCGAGGCGACCCGCAGACCGAGCGCCCACTGCCCGGGGGTGAAGCCGTACAACCGCACCGAGACGATGCCGAGCAGCAGCCACACCGCCGCGATGGACGTCGACCCCAGCGGTGAGTACAGGAGATCGTCCTTGCTGATGAATCCGAGGTTCACGGCGAGCCCCACCAGCCCGTATGCGATGAACCAGTCGAGCATCAGCGCGCCGATTCGCCTGCCGAACCGGGCGATGGACCCGGGGCCGGTCTCCGGTAAACCGAGGCGCTTGCCGGGATAGTCGTTGGGTCCCGCGTCGCTGGTCGGATCCGGTCCCGACAGCCAGGACCCGAGTGTGCGGGCCATACACTGAAGGATATGGGACTGAAAAGAAGTCCATTGGCCGCCTGCGACTGGCCCTGATGTGATTGCGTAACTTCAGCGCAACATTCGGTTGACGACCGTGCAACATCGTGTCCTTAGCGTCAACGCGCGAGTTACTGGATAAAGGAGACAACTCAGTGGCAGAAAAGACGGCCGACGACATTCTCAAGCTCATCAAGGACGGGGAAGTCGAGTACGTCGACATCCGATTCTGTGATCTGCCCGGCGTCGTCCAGCACTTCTCGATCCCGGCTTCGGCCTTCACCCAGGACGTCTTCGAGGACGGCCTGGCCTTCGACGGCTCGTCGGTCCGCGGCTTCCAGTCGATCCACGAATCCGACATGATGCTGCTTCCGGATCCCGAGACCGCACGCATCGACCCGTTCCGCGCCGCCAAGACGCTGAACATGAACTTCTTCGTGCACGATCCGTTCACCCGCGAGGCCTACTCGCGCGATCCCCGCAACGTCGCACGCAAGGCGGAGAACTACCTGGCCAGCACTGGCATCGCCGACACCGCGTACTTCGGCGCCGAGGCCGAGTTCTACATCTTCGACTCGGTGACCTTCGACTCGAGGATCAACGGCACCTTCTACGAGGTGGACTCGGAGTCGGGCTGGTGGAACACCGGTGAGCCGCTGGAGGCCGACGGAAGCCCCAACCGCGGCTACAAGGTCCGGCCCAAGGGCGGCTACTTCCCCGTCGCGCCCTACGACCACTACGTCGACCTGCGCGACCAGATGGCGACCAACCTGCAGAACGCGGGCTTCGTTCTCGAGCGTGGCCACCATGAGGTCGGCACCGCGGGCCAGGCCGAGATCAACTACAAGTTCAACACCATGCTGCATGCGGCCGACGATGTGCTGCTGTTCAAGTACATCATCAAGAACACCGCCTGGCAGGCCGGCAAGACGGTGACGTTCATGCCCAAGCCGCTGTTCGGTGACAACGGCTCCGGTATGCATGCGCACCAGTCGCTGTGGAAGGACGGCCAGCCGCTGTTCCACGACGAGTCCGGCTACGCGGGACTGTCCGACCTCGCCCGCCACTACATCGGCGGCATCCTGCACCACGCGCCGTCGCTGCTGGCGTTCACCAACCCGACGGTGAACTCCTACAAGCGGCTGGTTCCGGGCTACGAGGCGCCGATCAACCTGGTGTACAGCCAGCGCAACCGGTCGGCGTGTGTGCGTATCCCGATCACCGGCAACAATCCGAAGGCCAAGCGCCTCGAGTTCCGCTGCCCGGACAGCTCGGGCAACCCGTACCTGGCGTTCGCGGCCATGCTGATGGCAGGCATCGACGGGATCAAGAAGAAGATCGAGCCGCTGACGCCGGTCGACAAGGACCTCTACGAGCTGCCGCCGGAGGAGGCCGCCAACATTCCGCAGGCGCCCACCTCGCTGTCGGCGGTCATCGACAAACTCGAAGAGGACCACGACTACCTCACCGAGGGCGGGGTGTTCACCGAGGACCTGATCGAGACGTGGATCTCCTACAAGCGGGAGAACGAGATCATGCCGATCCAGATCCGGCCGCATCCGTACGAGGTTGCGCTGTACTTCGACGTGTAACCGGTAAACAGCAGTCGACACTTCGGGCCGGGCGAGTCAAATCGCCCGGCCCGAAGTGCGTCTGCGCGTAGGGTAAACGCGCATGACGACCACCTTCGATGCCCGTCTTGCCAGATACTCCTCACCTGTTCTGAGCATCTTCCGGATCATCTTCGGTCTGCTCTTCACACTGCACGGCTCGATGAAGCTCTTCGGCTGGCCCCTCGGTGCGGCCGTACCGGTTGGAACCTGGCCCGCGTGGTGGGCCGGGCTGATCGAATTCGTCGCGGGCCTGCTGATCACCGTGGGTCTCTTCACGCGGATCGCCGCGTTCATCGCCGCGGGCCACATGGCCGTCGCGTACTTCTGGATGCACTGGCCACCGCTGGAAGGCCCGGCCGCCAGCTTCTGGCCGTTCGACGCGCAGATGGGCGGCAACGGCGGCGAGGCGGCGATCCTGTACTGCTTTGCGTTCCTGCTCTTGGCGACGACCGGTCCAGGTGCCTGGTCGGCCGACGCCCGCCGCCGCACCCGAGTCGGTGGCGCGGCGCCCGGACGCGTGGTCACCGGCACCGCCGCACCGGCCGCCACTGCGGGGCCGGCCGCCACTGCTGCGCCGGTTCGGCGTCGCGGCCTGCTGAGCCGCTTCCGGCGGTGACGTGATCGCTGGCTGGGGTTAGCTGTCGAGCCGAAGGTCCTTGCGGAACCGCTTCATCCCGTCGATCTTCTCGGCCAACGAAGCCTGCGGGCCGGCGTAGAACATCCACGGCATGGTGATGATGCCGGTGATGCCGCCTGCTTCCGCGCGGTCGAAATGATCGGGGGTGAACGCGTCGGTCAGCGGGGTCAGCACCTCGAAACCGTCCATGGTCAAACCCTTTTCGGCGCGTAGATCGCGCAGCGTGGCGACACGTTCGAGGGCACGGTCGGTGGTGATCAGATCGCCGATCCAGCCGTCGTGGCGCGCCGCGCGGCGAAGCGCGATATCGGAGAGCCCGCCGACGTACACCGGGATCGGCGGCGGTGTCGGCTCCATCTCCAGCTTCGGCGTTGTGTAGAACGCACCGTCGAACTCCGTCCAGCCCGGTTTCCAGAGTTCCTTCATCAGCTCGAGCATCTCGTCGGTGCGTTTACCGCGCCGCGCGAACTGCTGACCCATCAGCGTGAACTCCTCCTCACACCAGCCGACGCCGATGCCGAGTTCGAGTCGGCCGCCGGCCAGGACGGCTGCGGTGCCGATCGCCTTCGCCGCCGAGTAGGGGTCGCGCATCGCGGGCAGATACACCGTGGTGACGAACCGCGACCGTGACGTGACGAGGGCCAGCCCGCCGATCAGCACCCACGGATCGGGCCAGTCGGTGAACGGCTCCCAGCGCCTGCTGCCGTCCTTGGTGTAGGGGTACGGGGTCTCCAACGTCTCGAGGTTGACGACGTGATCCGGGATGCCGAGGCCTTCGTAGCCGAGGTCGTCTGCCGCCTTGGCGATCTCGACGACCTCTGCGGCGTCGAGGAAAGCCAGGCTGACATAGAACTTCATCCGGCGTCCCTCGCCCACGCCGGCTGGATGAACACACCCTCAGCCTCCACCGTGGCCCCCTGTGCGTCGAGCAGATATCCGCGGGCGAACGTCTTGACCCCCTCGGACCGTTCCACGAACGCCTCCGCACGCAGCGGTCCAAGCGGTGTGCCGCGCAGATAACGCAGCGAGATGGTGCCGGTGAACTTCGGCTGGGTAAGGCCGTCACTGGCGGCCTCGCCCAGTAGATGATCGAGCACCAACGCGCAGATGCCACCGTGCACCCACCCCGGCGGCCCCTCATAGGCGCCGCTCAGCGTGAACTCACTCCAGCAGCGACCATCCTGTTCGTGGTGGATCACCATCGGCGGTGCGATCGCATTACGCAGTCCCACAGCGGGATTCGCCCACGCCAGCGGGCGGCCGGTGACCTCGTGCCGCAGGGTGGAGGACACCGGGCGCTGTGTGCTCTCGAGAATCTGTGTGACGGCCTCGATCTTGGCCTGCGCGTCCGCGACGGCGGTCTCGTCGATCTCGGTGTGCAGGCTCGCATAGATCAGTCGGCGCACTGCCTCGGTCAGCGGACCGTACAGCGCACGCTGGCGCTCGTACTCCTCGTCGGTGATCACGTCGAACCCGAAATCCATGCTCACGCATCGAACACTATAAAGAGCAACTGGCCGGTGCGCACTCAGCCACTCGTCGAGTGCCCTCCCCACCGGAATCCGACCGGGTTGGTCTCGAGCGGCTGTGACATCGAAAATTTCCTTCTCAATAAAATGCCGAGCCGAATTATTGCCTCAGCAACATTTCTTCATAGGTATTCAGCAACATGCGTTCGCCGCATCTTGAGAAAGAGAAACCGTGAATCCGATGTTTGCCAACAGAAGGGTTTCCTTTTCCTAGGCGTCAGAATAGGGAAACACCCGATTCCTCCAAGCAAATTCACAGGTAGCGTCCGGCCCTGGACCAGCTGTATCAATAAGGGGGCGTCATGGGCTACGCAAAGCATGTCGGTCGGGTCGGGGCGTTGGCCGTCGCGTTGGGCGTGGGCGTAGCTATGGCAAGCGGCACAGGCGTGGTATGGGCTCAAGATGACAGCGCTTCGGTCGGTACAGATAACGAAAGTCAGCAGACGAATTCGGTGAATTCCCCGGAGGCAGAGACTGCTACGGACCTGCCCAAAGCCGCGCAACAGCCGGATGCCTCGTCCGACGAACGAATCGCAGCACCCCCTGAGCCGCCAGCCGACTCGAAAGGCTCTCTAAAGCTCGACGATGGTGTTGTCATCTCGGCGAACGGGGAGGTTCGCAGCGGCGCCCAGACTAGCCAAAACGACGGCCAGACTAAGCAGGACGACGAGTCGGCTGAGGAGACGGTCGCAAAGGGCACAAGCGATGAAGAAGAGCCCGGCTCAAGCGCACAGCCAGCGCCGCCCCAGATTCCTGAACCCATGATCTCCGAGCCGCTTCCTGAAGCGGCGCCGAAGCGGAGCCAATCGGAAGCCGTCGTTACTGTGAAAGACGATGGTAGGCCGCTAGGCGCAGTCGCGATGAGCATCGAACCCCCGGCGTCATTCACTTCGTTCAACGATCCGCCGGCTCGGATAGCCGTCCCAGTCGTGAATTCGACGCCGCTTCTCGGCGCGCGTATCGAGCCGATTGTCACTTCCCTAGCCCACACGGTGCCCGCCAGTGGGTCCATCGTGGTCGGCGCAGCGCCGACAACACCCACCGAGCCGGCAAGTGTGGTAACTCGGGTGCTCGCGACGCTGTTGGACGCCTTCTCGTCAGGCTCGCCGGAGCTTCCGGTGAACTCCCCTGTCATGTGGGTGCTGGCGGCGGCTGCGAGCCGTCGGTTCGGCGCCGGCCCGGACATAGCCGAGGCCGAAACTTTCAAGATCGACGATATCGACAACAGCCTCATGCTCGCCGCCGCCGCGAACGGCGCCCCTACGGTGGATTTCGTGGCGTCCTCGCCCACCAAGACCGGTGTGATCAAGGGCCAGTTGATCGCGAACGACCCCGAAGGTGATCGTCTCACCTACGCCGGATCCACCATGACGGCCAAAGGCAGCGTGGTCGTCGACAGGAAGGGCAGAGTCACCTATACGCCCACTACTGTCGCCCGCCACAACGCTGCGGCTCCCGACGCGGCCCTGACGGGTGCCGGCGAAGACAACTTCACCGTCACGGTCGATGACGGCCAGGGAAACTCCGTGCAGGTTCCGGTTTCCGTCACGAT
Organism: Mycolicibacterium flavescens; assembly: GCA_900637135.1. Lineage (NCBI taxonomy): Bacteria > Bacillati > Actinomycetota > Actinomycetes > Mycobacteriales > Mycobacteriaceae > Mycobacterium > Mycolicibacterium flavescens. The sequence continues at coordinate 2,044,923 of LR134353.1, read as the reverse complement.
TCTTCCTGCTAATTCGGCGCCCACCAACGGCGCTGTGTCGCTGGGGAAGCCGAATCCGGTGACGGGCGAGGTGACGGGAACCCTTACTGCGAGAGACCGCGACGGTGACGACCTGAGCTTCAGTGGCCCGCTGACAACCAGCAAAGGGTCGATCGCGTACAACAGCGCCAACGACACCTTCACGTACACACCAACCCTCGAAGCTCGCCAAGCCGCGAGCGTTCCGAAAGCAGCCAAGACCGCTAAGACGGACACGTTCACCGTGACGATTTCCGACGGCTACGGGGGTACTGGAACCGTCACGGTCAATGTGGCCATCGCTCCGATCGCCCCGAACCAGCCACCGACGGTCACCACCTCGTCGGGTGCCACCTCCTACACCGAGCAGGCGGCGCCGAAGACGATCGACAGCGGACTGACGCTCGCCGACGCCGACAACAGCACGCTGACCGGCGCAACGGTATCCATCGGTAGCCCGAATTCCGCTGAAACACTTGCGTTCACTGCGCCAGCGGGCAGCGGCATCACCGGTAACTACAACAGTGCCACGGGACAACTGACCCTCACCGGGTCGTCCAGCGTCGCCAACTACCAAACCGCGCTGCGCTCGGTCACCTACGAGAACACCAGCGACACCCCGCCCGCGACGCGCACCGTCACCTTCACCGTCGCCGACGGCACCGCCGCCAGCACACCGCGGACCAAAACCGTCGCCGTCACCGGTGTCAACGACGCACCCACGGTCACCACGTCGGCGGGTGCCACCTCATACACCGAACAGTCCGCGCCGAAGGCGATCGACAGTGGACTGACGCTCGCCGACCCAGACAACACGACACTGACTGGCGCGACGGTGTCCATCGGCAGTGCGAGTTCGGCTGAGACACTTGACTTCACCGCACCAGCGGGCAGCAACATCACCGGCAGCTACAACAACACGACCGGAGTGCTGACCCTCACCGGCACCTCCAGCGTGGCCAACTACCAAACCGCACTGCGCTCGGTCACCTACCACAACACCAGCGATACCCCGTCCGCGACGCGCACCATCGGCTTCACCGTCACCGACGGCACCACTCCCAGCGCTGCGGGAACCAAAACCGTCGCGGTCACCGCAGTCAATGACGCGCCGACAATCACCACGTCGGCGGGCGCCACCAACTACACCGAGCAGGCCGCCCCCACAGCAGTCGACACCGGCCTCACCCTCAGCGACGCGGACTCCGCGAACCTGACCGGGGCAACGGTGACCATCGGTAGCCCGAATTCCGCTGAGACACTTGACTTCACCGCACCAGCGGGCAGCGGCATCACCGGCAGCTACAACAAAACGACCGGAGTGCTGACCCTCACCGGCACCTCCAGCGTGGCCAACTACCAAACCGCGCTGCGCTCAGTCACTTACCACAACACCAGCGACACCCCACCGGCCACACGCACCATCAGCTACACCGTCACCGACGGCACCACCCCCGGCACCACCGCCACCAAAACCCTGGCCATCACCGCGGTCAACGATGCACCCACACTTTCCAGCAGCAGCGGCGATGTCACCACCGCCCCAGGCACACCGGTCACCCTGGACTCGATGATCACCATCACCGACCCCGACGACACCACCCTGACTGGGGCCACCGTCACCATCACGTCTGGTCTGCAAACCGGCGAGGACGTCTTGGAGTTGAGTCCCAACCCACAAAGCGGGATCACCGGCACCTACAACGCGGCCACCGGAGTGCTTACCTTGACCGGCCCCGCCACCGTCGCCGACTACCAAGCTGCCCTGCGCGCCGTCACATACACCAATACCGACACAACCCCCATCACCAACCCACGCACCGTTTCCATCACCGTCACCGACGGCGACGTCTCAAGCAATGCCGTCAACCACCAAGTCGCAGTCACCGTCAGCAATCTGGCACCTGCGGTGACAACTTCGGCCGGCCCTACCGACTACATCGAGCAGCAGCAGCCCGTGGAGGTCGACAACGGGTTAAGCATCAGCGATGCTGATTCGACAACCCTGTCGAGTGCAGTCGCGGAGATATCCACAGGCTTCCAGTCCGGTGACACGTTGGCGTTCACCGCCCCCGCGGGCAGCGGCATTATGAGCAGCTACAACAACATGACAGGCGTGCTAACGCTGACCGGCACCTCGAGTGTTTCCAACTACCAGCAAGCGCTGCGCTCCGTCACGTTCGCGTCAACCACCGATGCCCCCGTCGCGACCAAGGTGATCACCTTCAAGGTCAACGACGGGATAGCGGCCAGTTCACCGGCGACCAAGTCCATCTCGGTGGAGGCCGAAAACGACGCGCCACGGCTCACCAACAGCCCAGGCGCTACGACGCTTCACCTAGGATCACCGGCGGTCATCGACAGTGGCCTGACCATCACCGATCCGGACTCATCGACGCTCGAGGCTGCCGTCGTCGCGATCGTTTCGCCGAGTGACGGCGACACGCTGACATTTACCGCACCCGCGGGCAGCGGCATCATCGACGCTGACCAACGGGCCGAAATCCTGGTGCTGACCGGCACCGCGTCCGTGGCCGATTATCAGGCCGCGCTGCGGTCGGTGACCTACCAGAACACCAGCGGGAATCCGCCAACGGAACGGACTATTGCATTCCAGATCAGTGATGGTGCGGACGTCAGTCAGATCGCGACCAAGGTCGTCTCGACCACCGCGAACAACGTTGCACCCCAAATCATTACCACTGTCGGCAACACCTTGTACACCGAGCAATCCGCACCCGTGGCAGTCGATGGCGGCCTGACACTGATTGACACCGATTCGGCGTCGCTGACGGGGGCCACCGTGCGACTCGACGAGGTGCAACTGGGTGACACCCTGGCATTTACCGCACCCGCGGGCAGCGGCATCACCGCCACTTACAACGAATTCACCGGAGTGCTCGCGCTGACCGGCACTTCCAGTGTGGCCAACTACCAGCAGGCGCTGCGCAGTGTCACGTTCACGTCAACAAGCGATGCCCCGGAGACAAGCAAGACTTTCATCTTCGCAATTAGTGACGGTGTTGCCACCAGTGCAGCGGCGACCAAGACCATCACCGTCACCGCGGTCAACGACGCACCCGCCCTGTCGAGCACCAGCGGCAACGTCGCCGTGCCGCCAAACACAACGGTCAGGCTGGATCCCACCATCACAGTGTCCGACCCAGACGGCGAAATCCTCACCGGCGCCACCGTCGCCATCACCGGCGGGTTCCAGTCCGACGGAGACGTCCTCGCCCTGACGCCCAATCCGCAAAACGGCATCACCGCGGCCTACAATGCTGGCACCGGTGTGCTTACCCTGACCGGCGCCTCCAGCGTCGCCAGCTACCAGGCCGCGCTGCGCGCGATCACCTACACCAACACCAGCGCCACACCCACCCCGACACCACGCACCGTCGCGTTCACAGTCACCGACGGCAACCTCCCAAGCAACGCCGTGGTGCACCAAGCCACGATCAGCCCGGTTAATGCGCCACCGACCGCGATGGCGACGTTTGGCGCACCCGACGCGAGTCGTGCGGTCAGCGGCAACCTCAATGCCACTGATCCCAACAACGATACGTTGACCTACACCCTCACCGGCGCACCGTTGCGGGGTGAGATCGACCTCGGCTCCGACGGAGCCTTCATATACCGTCCGAACCCGGAAGCCACCCTCGCCGCCTACCTCGGGTCGGGTCCAGGCGCGGACTCGTTCACCGTCGCGGTGTCCGACGGACACAACCCGCCGGTCGAAATCACCGTCAACACCCTGCCGATCGAGCCATCGCCGGGCGTGGTCGAATCGTCCTTCTCTGTTGGCGTCGGGATGTTGGATCCATACATTGAGGTGTTCGGCTCAAGGGTCTACGTAGCCGGCAACGGCGTATGGGGAGTTTACGATGCCGCGACTGGAGACCCAATCGCCCAAATCGTTATGGGCGGAGTCGCCGCCACCGTTCAGTCGGCGATCAGCGAGGATGGTCTCGTTTACGTAGCCTCGGCGTACGACGACAGGGTGTTCATATACGACGCGATCAGCGGCGAGTTCATCGACGCTATAGAGCTCGAGGAGGCGCCGCAGTCAATAGTCGTGCGGGGAGGCCGTGCCTACGTCGCACACGCTAACTCATATTCAGTCATAGAAAACGGCACCGTGACGACGCTGCCGCTGGACGCCGACGGCATCCCCGTCGACACGCGGGGATTCGCCATCGGAGTCAAGGGGATTTACAGCCCCTCTGTCGACGGTGTGGCTATCTTTGACCGGCAGACCTCGACCGTTCTCGGCACTGTTCCAATCGACTCTCTCATCGATCCGGTGGACATGGCCCTCAGCAGCGACGGCAAACGCCTGTACGTGCTCCTCGGCAGCTCGACGGTAGCCGTAGTGAAACTCGCCAAACCGGACATTCCGGATCCGACGGCGAGCACGCCGCCGCCGGGCCAGCCACCCGGTCAGGGTCCCGGTCCAAACTTGACCCCGCAATACACTGTGCACACTACGAATTACGTCACAGGCGCAATCTCCGGAAGTGTGTCGGTTCCGCCGCCCGCCAGCGATCCTGGTGGCACGACGACATACGGAGGTTCAACGACGGGGCCGTTCGGTACCTTGGTCGTCAACCCCGACGGCGGCTTCGTGTTCACACCCAACTCCGACGCGCGAGACTTTGCCGGGGAAACTCCCCAGACGGACAGCGTGGTTGTCTTCGTCACAGCGACAGACAGCTACGGCAATACAATCGCCATCCCGGTGACCATCCAACTGATCCCCGCCGGTTTCACCCCACCCGGCGTGTCGAGCCCAGTCCGGTTCGTCAACCTCCTCCAGAGGAAAGAGGCAAGTTCAGCCAAGGACGTCGGGTTCAACCTCGTCGACATCCAGGTGTTAAGGACCGAGCCGAAGCCGTTCCTTGAGGGAGACCATTGGGAGTATCAGGTCCAACACTGGACTCTCACCGGGCAACCACCTCAGGTCTATGACCCAGAGACGGATTCGATGGTTACCCCGGAGGTGTATGTCGTCTCACTTCTCAATCCTCTGGAGGACGACTTCACCGGTAATGGCTACGTAATCGGCTATCGGAAGATGGAACTCGGGGAAAGCATCCACATCAAATACGATTACGTCCCTCCAGCGGGGGCGTATGTCACCTATGCGGTGGTGGCTTTCCGGCCTGGCACTTTCCCCGAAGAACTGTTCCACACCCGGATACCCGGCCAGGTCGGTGGCTACATCTTCGATAACGAGATACCCACTGAGGTGTATAACTCCTGGTTATACGACTTCAATTACACCGAAGAAGAGTTATCAATGCAGGAGATCAGGGCTGCCTATGAAAGGCAGCATGGGGCCCTCGTAATGACCGCACAGGTCGCGAAGAACTTCGCCAAGAGTTTCTATGGTGTGAACCCGCCAAGCACCGGCAAGCTGTTGCTGTTCGCCGTGAAAAACGGAGACATCTTCACTCTCGTCGAGAATCCCGAAGAATGGCCCGACAATACCAACATGCTTCTTCTACAAAGTCCGACCCTCGTTGGCGATCCGCCTACAATCGGCATACCGTAGATCGGCGGCCGGTGCATCAACAAATAATGGCGCTGCCGACGACTTCGTCAGCCCGACTCGTACTTCTAGTCGCTATTCAAGTCGACCCGACGTAGATACTCATTCGTTGAACCTATCCTCCGAAAACCTTGCGCACCACTGCTTTTGCACGCCTCGTCACCCGCAGGTAATTGTCGAGGAACTCTCCCCCGTCGTCGGTGTCCCACCCCGCGGCCACCGCGACGGCGTTCAGCTGCCGCCCGGGCCCGGGCAGCTGATCGGTCGGCTTACCCCGCACCAGCACCAGCGCGTTACGCGCGCTGGTCGCCGTCAGCCAGGCCTGCCGCAGCAGTTCGACGTCGCCCTCGGCGATCAGTTCCGCGGCGCCGATCGCGTTCAGCGACTGCAGCGTCGAGGTGTTGTGCAGCGCGGGCACCTTGTGCGCATAGCGCAACTGCAGCAGCTGCACGGTCCACTCGATATCGGCGAGGCCGCCGCGTCCGAGTTTGGTGTGGGTGTTCGGGTCGGCTCCGCGCGGCAGCCGTTCGGCGTCCACCCGCGCCTTGATCCGCCGGATCTCCTGCACCGCTTCGGCAGACACACCGCCGGGTGGGTAACGGATCTTGTCGATCATCAGCAGGAACCGCTCCCCCAGGTCGAGGTCGCCGGCCACGCGATGGGCCCGCAGCAGCGCCTGCACTTCCCACGTCTGGACGTAGCGCTGGTAGTAGGCCTGATACGAGGACAGGGTGCGCACCAGCGGGCCGTTGCGGCCCTCGGGGCGCAGGTTCGCGTCGACCTCCAGCGGCGGATCCGAACTCGGCGTCCCGAGCAGGGCGCGCACCTGCTCGGCGACCGTCACCGCCCATTTCACCGCGGCCGATTCCTCAACGCCCTCTTCGGGTTCGCACACGTACATCACGTCGGCGTCGGAGCCGTAGCCCAACTCGCCACCGCCCAGCCGACCCATGCCGATCACCGCGATGCGGGCCAGCGGACCCTTGTCGGTCGTCTGGGCGCGGATCACCGCCTCCAGCGCGGCCTGCAGCACCGCCACCCACACCGAGGTCAGCGCGCGACACACCTCGGTGACTTCGAGCATGCCGAGCAAATCGGCCGACGCGATGCGCGCGAGCTCACGCCTGCGCAATGTACGCGCCGCCGCGATGGCTCGCTGCGGATCGGAATACCGTGCGGCCGAAGCGACCAGAGCCCGTGCCACCGCTTCGGGTTCGGCCTCGAGCAGCTTGGGCCCGCTCGGACCGTCGGCGTAGGACTGGATGACTTCCGGCGCCCGCATGAGCAATTCCGGGACGTACGCCGAGGTGCCGAGCACCTGCATGAGGCGCTTGGCGACGGCCCCCTCGTCGCGCAGCGTCGCCAGGAACCACCGCTGTTCGGACAGGGCATCGCTGATGCGGCGGTAGGACAGCAGCCCCGCATCGGGATCGGGCGTGTCCGAAAGCCAGTTGAGCAGCGTGGGCAACAGCACCTGCTGCACGCGGCCCCGGCGGGCGCTGCTGCCCGTCAGGGCGGCCAGATGCGTCAACGCGCTCTGCGGGCCTTCGTAACCCAGCGCGGCCAGCTGTCGCTCGGCGGCCTTCTGGGTCATCCCGTCCGAAATGCTCACTGCCGGTTGACCGACCGACTCCAGAAGCGGTTGGTAGAACAGCTTTTCGTGCAACCGCGACACCCGCAGGCTCTGGCGCTTGAGCTCTTCGCGCAACACGCCAAGCGCATCGCGCGTGCCGTCGGGCCGCACGTGCGCGGCCCTGGCCAGCCAACGCAGCGACTCGTCGTCGTCCTCGTCGGGAAGTAGGTGGGTGCGCACCATCCGCTGCAGCTGTAGCCGGTGCTCGAGCAGGCGCAGGAATTCATACGACGCGGTGAGGTTGGCGGCGTCGTCGCGCCCGACGTATCCGCGCTCACCGAGTGCGGCCAGCGCGGCCACGGTCGACGCGACGTGCAGCCGCTCGTCGTTGCGGCCGTGCACCAATTGCAGGAGCTGCACGGCAAATTCGACGTCGCGCAGCCCGCCGGTGCCCAGTTTGATCTCCCGCGAGCGTTGCCCTGCAGGCACGAGCTCCTCGACCCGCCTCCTCATCGCCTGCACTTCGGGGACGAAGTCCTCGCGCTCGCTGGCCGTCCACACCATCGGCATCAGGGCGTCGACGTACGCCTGACCGAGTTCAGGGTCGCCCGCGGCCGGCCGCGCCTTCAGCAATGCCTGGAACTCCCACGTTTTGGCCCAGCGCTCGTAGTAGGCGACGTGCGAGTCCAGCGTGCGCACCAGCTGGCCGTGTTTGCCTTCGGGCCGCAGCGCCGCGTCGACTTCGAAGAACGCGTCGGCCGCGAACCGCATCAGCTCGCCGGCCACCCGGGTAGCCAACGCGTCAGCGGGCTCGGCGACGAAGATGACATCGACGTCGCTGACGTAGTTCAGTTCGCGCGCACCGCATTTGCCCATCGCGATGATCGCGATCCGGGGCGGTGACTCGCCCCCGGTCGTCTTGATCGCGAGGTGCAGCGCGGCGGCCAGTGCCGCGTCGGCGAGGTCCGACAGGTGCTCGCCGATGGTCGGGAAGGGCAGGACCGGTTCGTTCTCCACCGTCGGTGCCAGGTCCAGGCTGGCCAGCACCAGCACCCGGTCGCGGTAGAGCTTGCGCAGCGGCTGCAGCGCGGTCGACGTGTCGGACGCCTCGTCGGCCAGCGCGACGAACATCTCGCGCAGCGCGTCACGGGTCGGCAGGGCGACGTCACCGGCGAGCAACCGCCAGTTCTCCGGAGTCGCGATGAGGTGGTCACCGAGGGCCAACGAGGAACCCAGCAGGCTGAACAGCCGGCCCCGCAGGCTTTTGTCGGTGAGCAGAGCCCGGTTGAGTTCGTCCCAGCCATCGCCCAACGCCTCGGCCAACCGGACCATCGTGCGCAGCGCGGTATCGGCGTCGGGGGCACGCGACAACGACCACAGAAGCTCGACGTGCGCGTCGGTGTTCCAACCCAACAGGTCGAGTTCCGCGGGCGCGGTGGGTTCGACGAGCCCCAACCGGCCTGCGCTCGGCAGCTTCGGACGCTGCGTCGCTGGTTTGGCCACGCCTAAAAGGTAGCGCAGCACCTATGTCGGCTAACCACCTACAGAGACAGGTAGGCCTTCAGCTCGAACGGTGTGACATGGCTGCGGTAGTTCTCCCACTCCGCGCGCTTGTTGCGCAGGAAGTAGTCGAAGACGTGCTCGCCCAAGGCCTCCGCGACAAGTTCGGAGTTCTCCATCTGCTCGAGCGCGGCGCCGAGGCTGCCGGGAAGCTCCTTATAGCCCATCGCGCTGCGCTCTTCGGGGGTCAGCGTCCACACGTTGTCCTCGGCCTCGGCAGGCAGCACGTAGTTCTTCTCGATACCGCGGAGCCCCGCAGCCAGAAGCACCGCGAACGTCAGGTACGGGTTGCACGCCGAGTCGGGGCTGCGCACCTCCACGCGCCGCGACGAGGCCTTGCGCGGGGTGTACATCGGCACGCGCACCAGCGCCGAGCGGTTCGCCGCCCCCCAGGACGCCGCCGTCGGCGCCTCACCGCCGTGCACGAGGCGCTTGTAGGAGTTCACCCACTGGTTCGTGACGGCGCTGATCTCCTTGGCGTGCTCGAGGATCCCGGCGATGAACGACTTGGCGACGTCGGAGAGCTGCAGCGGGTCGTCGGGGCTGTGGAACGCGTTGGTGTCGCCCTCGAACAGGCTCATGTGCGTGTGCATGGCCGAACCGGGATGTTCGGCGAACGGCTTGGGCATGAACGACGCCCGCACCCCGTCCCCGAGCGCGACCTCCTTGACGACGTAGCGAAACGTCATCACGTTGTCGGCCATCGACAGCGCATCGGCGTAGCGCAGGTCGATCTCCTGCTGGCCGGGCGCGCCTTCGTGGTGGCTGAACTCGACCGAGATGCCCATCTGCTCGAGCGCGTCGATGGCGTGCCTGCGGAAGTTGGGCGCCGAATCGTGCACGGCCTGGTCGAAGTAACCGCCGTTGTCGGCGGGCACGGGCGGGGTGCCGTCGTCCTCGCCCGGCTTGAGCAGGAAGAACTCGATCTCCGGGTGGACATAGCAGGAGAACCCGAGATCGCTGGCCTTGGCCAGCTGCCTGCGCAGCACGTGGCGCGAGTCCGCCCACGACGGGGAGCTGTCGGGCATGGTGATGTCGCAGAACATCCGGGCCGAATGATGACGGCCCGAATCGTCGGCCCACGGCAGCACCTGGAAGGTGGACGGGTCGGGGCGGGCCACCATATCGGCTTCCGAGACCCGGGCGAAGCCCTCGATCGACGAGCCGTCGAACCCGATCCCCTCTTCGAAGGCGCCCTCGAGTTCGGCCGGGGCGATCGCGACCGACTTGAGGTATCCGAGCACGTCGGTGAACCACAGCCGGACGAAGCGGATATCGCGTTCCTCCAGCGTGCGCAGCACGAATTCCTTCTGCCGATCCATGATCGCAGCGTAGGCACCGGCTGTTAAATCGGTGTTACACGGCGGCTGCATTCGATGGGCTGATCACCAGATCCGGCGCATCTGCGCACCCGTTCGACGGTGCCGCAGCTGGGCTCGGCGCTCATCTGGGGTGAGCACCTGTGTGCCTTCCGGGAGATGGTCGAGCACGTCGGCGACCGGCACCTTCGTGACCGTGACGTCGGGGAACTCCTCGGCCTTATAGAACCGTGCCTGCAGGATCCCCCACGGCCAGTCGGCCTTGTCGAGCCAGTTGTGCACGCCGGGGTCGCGCTTGGACACCACGCCGCGAAACCAGCCGTCGGGGTCGATCCGCGCCTGAACGTCGTTGAGACTGGATTGCCGGTTCACCCAGTCCACCGTCGAGAACCGGTCGTCGGCCACCAGGATCTGCCAGTAGTAGCAGTTGGCCGGCACGGGGAACTCGACGATCAACGCCTCCTCGTCGGCGATCTGATGGATGCCGTCGTAGTAGGCCTGCTTGGTGGCCAGGCCACCACCCTGCTGGATCCACTGCGACCGCAGGAGCACATTGAAACCGTGGTGCTCCCGGTAGTACCGGACCAGCTCCATGTCGAAGTCGATCATGCCCTTGATCCAGTCGCCCAGTTCCGAGAACCGCCGCGCGATCTCGGCAGGTGACATGTCCTCACCTGCGTCGTCGAGGCGGTTGATCGCGACCTGGGCGTCGATCTCTGCGTTCCAGTCGCAGGCGCATTTGCGCATCAGCAGCTTGCCGACGTCGGGGTTGAGCGACCACCAGTCGCCGTCGTAGGAGTCGGGACGTTCGGCGGACATGATCACGCGGAAGGAACCGTCCTCGGCGATCGTCAGGTCATCCAGGTCGTGGGTGATGGCCTGGAACTTCATCTGCCGCTCGACACCCTTGAGACTCTTCATCATTCCGGGTGCCTGCTGGGTGACCTCGACGAACCGCACTGTGCCGCGACGACCGACGAGTTCGTAGACGCCCGACCCGTCGACTTCGGCGCTCAGGTACACGTAGTCCGGGTTGGGCCCGCCCTGATTGCACGCGTAGTTCCACAGCGGCATGAACACCGGCCGCCGCGAGTCGGTGTAGACGTGGCAGAGGTAGCCGCACGCGAGGATCGACAAGGCGAGCTTGTTCATGTCCTGCACTTCGGCTTCGGAGGCGCCGTCGGGCCGCCACGTCGCCAGCAGGTGGTCGGCGACCCCCTTCAGCGCCTCCATCTGGGTGTCCCAGCTGGGTAATGCGGTCATCGTGTCAGCCCTCCACCGTGACCTCGAAATGACGGATGTAGAAGTCGTAGTCGGATCGGATCTGGTCGACCGAGAGGCCGAACTGCTCGGCGGTGTACCTATGCGTTCCCTTGGCGCCCATGGCGTTGGCGTCCTGCCAGTCGAAAATTGCCTGTGCGACATCGGGTTTCAACTCCAGTCCCAGCCAGTCATAGAGACGGCGCACGGTGCCCCTGGGATCGGCGACCAGCTCGCGATGATGTACGTCGAGGAAGCGGTCCTCACCGATGCGTGCGCGGTCGGCGATGGCGCTCTCCATGCCCTCACGCAGGTGATCGCACACCTCGCGGCCAAGGGCACACAGGTCCCGTTCGCCCGCCGCGGGCGGGAAGATCGTGGACACCAGGCTGGTGTAGGACGGCACGACCTTGGCCGGGTCGCGGTGTGTCATGACGAAGCGCATGTCCGGGTAGGCATTAGCGAGCGCCTCCAGGTGGAACTTGTGGTGAGGTGCCTTGAACAGCCACAGCTGCGGTGGGCACGTCGACCCGAGCAGCTTCACGACCCTGCGGTGGTAGGCGTAGGTCTCGGTCAGATCGGCGCGCCGCCACCACGATCGGTAACCCGCCACCGGCAAGGTCATTTGCTGGCCGTGGAACGCCATCCCGAGGATCTCGGTGTCCTCCATGGTGGCGTCGACCTCGAAGATGTGCATGGCGGCTTGCGCGGCGGGTCGCTCCTCGTGCATCCGGATGAACGCCTGCCTGCGCGGGTCGTCCGCCTCGCCGCCGGCCAGCGGCGGCGGAACGGGTTGGTACTGCTCCCATCCGCGCAGGCACCGGAACTGCGGATCGAGCGACAGCATGTCAGCAAGGGCGGTGGTGCCGGTGCGCGGCAACCCGTTGATGTCGATGGGGCCTTCGATGCCGACGTCCTCGACCTCGGGGTGTGCCCGGTAATAGGCCTCGACCTCGAGGCGATTGATCAGCCTGCGGCGCAGATCGCCGATGACGGCGGCATCGGTGGCGGGGTCCAGATCGCCGTCCCGTTGCAGGCTGTCCAGCAGCACGGTGAGCCCTTCGCGGAAGTCTCCGGGTCCAAAGTCCGCGTGCCCGCATTCGGCGACCGCTTCGTCGAGCAACTGTTGCGGATCGGGATAGCGCATGCGCGTCACGCCTCGACGCGGTCGGGATAGTGGTGAGCGGCCATCGCGCGAAAGCCGTCTCGCCAGTCCACCGTGCAGGGTCCGGTGATCGATGTTCGCTTGGTGTGGTCGCCGACCGAACCGACCGAGGCACCGGGGACAGGCTGCACATCCACCCGCGGCGACACGCCGAGAAGTTCACCGAAGTACGTGCACCACTGCTGGACGCTCACTGGGGTGTCGCCCGCGAAGTTGACGATGGTGGCGGGAACGCTCGCCGCGTCCAGCAGCGCCGGAACCTGGGCGTTGATGTCGTCGTAGTGGATCGGGCTGTACGGCAACGGGTCCCATCGGGCGACGACGGGTCGTCCGTCCGCGACGGCCTGCAGGTGCCACAGCGGCAGACCGCCCCGCTCGCCATACGCGCTGCCCATCCGGGCGATGACTGTGGGTATGCCGAACTCGCGTGCACAGTATCTGGCGACGGCCTCCTCGGCGATCTTGACGATCGAATACGGTTGCGGGCTGGGCAATCCGGCATCGCCGATCGGATCATTCTCCCGGAATGGGTGCCACGGGTCAGGGTGGGGTTTGTAAACGGTGACCGTCGACATCACCAGCGCCGCCTTGACACCGCGGCAGTGGGACAGCAGCAGCCCGGTTCCTTCGGCGTTGACGCGTAACCCACGCTCGTAGTCTTCGCCGAAATCGGCGGCGATGTGCAGGAGATAGGTGAAATCGGTTGGCAGCTGGGAGAAATCCCCGTCTGAAAGATCGGCGCTGCGGGTGGTCACACTGAGGGCTTCGACCTCCTCGCGCGCTGCCGGGTCGGAGAACCGGGCAATCCCCCACACCTCGTTGTCCCTAGCCAGCATCCTCGTGATGCCGTAAGCGATGCGACCGGCCGGTCCCGTGATGAGGACGCGTTCCCCGCTCAGCATTGCGCGGCCGTGCCATGATCGTGCGCATGGATCTGTTCGAACAGCCTTGGCCCGAAGGAGATTTTCGATTCTTTCAACTCGGGCACGTCGTCTTGGATGTCCTCGAAGCCGCCGCCAGTTGGGCGCGCGTGTTCGGGGTCGGACCGTTCCACGTGCTTCCGGTCGCCGATCAGGTGGCCAACTACGGGGGTGAGATCCGCACGGTCCGGATCCAGGTCGCGGTGGCTCAAGCCGGCCCCGTACAGATCGAATTGATCCAGCAGCATTGCGACACACCCAGCATCTACTCTGAGTGGAGTCGGGGCGGAACGAGCTCGTTTCACCAAATAGCCACAATCACAAGATATTACGATGTCAAGACGGCGCACTTCGCGTCGCTGGGCTATCGGATTGCCGCACAGAGTACGGGTGGCGGTTTCCGCGTCGCCTACATCGACACCGTCGCGGATTTCGGGTTCTACACGGAGGTCGTCGAGGCTCCGCCCAGCTTTCTCGACCAGGTGCACCGCATCTCCGAAGCCTGCTCTGACTGGGACGGCAACGATCCGGTCCGCATCATGACCCGCGACGGCTACCGGGTGCCGGCGGATTCCAGGGGCCACCCCCGGACTCTAAAGTCTTAGAGACAACGGTGGCAAGCATCTGGCAGGATCCACCCGTGATGGCCACCGATGAGATCGACCCGTTGACCGACCTGTCCGGCCCGCTGCAGGGAACCGCGCTGGAGAAGGCGGTGCTCGAGTCCCTCGACACGCTCGAGCGGGCGTTGGAAATGACATCGTTGGGCGACAACCGCTTTCGGGCGACCAACGAACGAGACCGCTTCGGCCGGATCTTCGGCGGCCAGCTGCTCGCCCAAGCCCTGTACGCCGCGTCGCACACCGTCGACGAGCACGCGCCGCATTCCCTGCACGCCTACTTCGTCCAGACCGGCGCCTCGGACACGCCGGTCGACATCGCCGTCGAGGCCGTGCGCGACGGACGATCGATGGCGACCCGTCGGGTCACCATCGCCCAAGGCGACCGCACCCTGCTCACCGCCCTTGCGTCGTTCCACACCAATGCCGCCGAACCCGAACTCGAGCGCCCGCAGCCCGACACCCCGGCTCCGGAGGAGATGCCGCTGCTGCAGCACTGGGTGCACCAGGTCCCCGCGCAGCTGAGGAAGAACGCGCAGAACTGGGTCGACGTTCCACCGGCAGTGGAGATGCGCATCGCGGAGCCGACGAACTTCCTGGGTGGCAGGCAGACGCCCGAGCCCCGGTCGCACTGGATGCGGTTGCCCCGCCCCGTCGGTGACGAACCCGCACTGCACAGCGCGATGCTGGCGTACGCGAGCGACTACCTGCTGCTGGACATGGCGTTGCGCAATCACCCGCACCCCGCCGATTACGCATCGATCGCGGCGGTCAGCCTCGATCACGCGCTGTGGCTGCACCGGCCCGTCCGCTTCGACGAGTGGCATCTGTACACCCAGGACACCGTGGCCGTCACCGGACATCGTGCGCTGATCCGCGGCACCATCCGCGACGCGGCGGGGCGCACCGTGGCCAGCACCTCGCAAGAAGTGCTGATCCGCCCGATCGCGAAGTAGAGATGGCCGCGCGTCGGGCGCCAGACAGCCGTCAACGGCGCCGCGAATTGTGTGACGCCGGCATCGAGTTGCTCGCCGAGCTGGGCGCCAAGGGCCTCAGTCATCCGCGAGTCGACCGCCGGGCGGGGGTGCCCGATGGGAGCGCGTCGTACTACTTCCGGACCCGCACCGCGCTGATCCACGCCGTCGCCGAGCGGGTGGCCGAACTCGACCTCGCGGACCTGCGTTCGGTCACCGAAGCCCACGTCGACACGTCCCGGCAGGCCGCCGTCGCGAGGCTGGCCGAGGTGGTGATGAAGTCGCTGACCGGCACCGGGCTCACCCGGACACGCGCGCGAATCGAGTTGCTCCTGCAGGCCAGCCGCGATTCGGCGATATCCGCTGTCTTCCATACCAATTCGCAGACCTATCTCAGATTGCACCGAGAGCTCGCGGAGCGATCACAACCGGACGCGGCCGACCCCTCCGCTGTCGACGACCGGGCTCTGCTCACGGTGATGTTCATCAGCGGGCTCATGCTCAGCGCCGCGGCGGGCAGTGAGCCGGCCATCGAGCGCGATCGGCTGGAGTATTTGCTCGCCCAGATCGCTGCGAGCCGACCCTGAGGCGTCGCATGGGTTTCGACGGCACACCCCGCGGGTAGTCGGCGTTCATTCGGGGGGTCGCGCCGCTGAGCCGATGCGAGGAGCGACCATGAATCTCAAGAAAACCGCAATATCGATGAGCTTGGCCGGGGCGGTGGGGGGCTTCGCCGCACTCGGGTTGGGTGTGGGCGCCGTGCAGGCCGACCCGAAGTTCCCGTCCCCGCCGGTGCCTCCCATTCCGGGCCCACCGCCGGTTCCCAAGGTCGACGTGCCAAGGGTCGAGGTACCGCGAGTCGAGGTACCGCGGGCACCCGAGGTGAATGTGCCACGGGTCGAGGCTCCGCGGGTCCCGGACGTCGACGTGAACGTGCCGCCGGTCGAGGTGCCGCCGCTGCCCAAGGTGGACGTGCCGCCTGTTCCGGCCCCCGTCGTCGATGTCGACGTGCCCAAGCTGGAGCCGAACCTGCCCGACGTCGACGCCTACTTCGGCCTGCCGGGCGCTCGCATTCCGCCTGGACAGCTGATGAACTCGGCAACCATAAACGGGGTCCCGAATCCGTTCTTCAACATCCCACCCGGACAGCTCAAGAAGATGCGCACGGTCCAGGGTTATGAAAACCCGTTCTTCGATAAGGCACCGGGCCACTGGGAGATCCCTGCGTCGGTCGTGCCCGACGCCTGGCCGGGCGTTCCGGGGATCGACGACTACTTCGGCCTGCCGGGCGAGCAGATCGGCGCGGTACAACTGAGGGCATCGGCCACCATCAACGGGGTGCGCAACCCCTTCTACGGAATCCCGCCGGATGAGCTGAGGAAGCTTCCGACGGTGCAGGGTTTCGAGAACCCGTTCTTCGACGGCGCCCCCGGCCACTGGGAGATTCCGTAGCGGTCACAGCGCAGCCGAAGACGCCCCGCCTGTGATCAGTCCGAGGAGCAGGTGGTGTCGGTCGGCGGCAGCGTCAGGTCGACGAGGTAGTTGGCCGCGATGTCGTCGACGCAGTTGTTGCCCTGGAACACCACGGTGTGCTGGGTGCCCTGGAACGTCACCAGAGTCCCACCGAGTTGCTTGGCCAGCTCCACACCTGCCTGGTACGGCGTCGCGGGATCGTTGGTCGTCGACACCACCAGCGTCGGTGGCAGCCCCTCCACCTGAAGTTCGTGCGGTTCGCTCGTCGGCGGCACCGGCCAGAACGCGCACGTGCCCAACGGTGCGTGCCCGGTGAACTCGCCATAGCTCATGAACGGTGCCGCCTCGCGCACCCGCCGGTCCTCCTCGACGACCTTCGCGCGGTCGGTGACGGCGGGCTTGTCCACGCAGTTGACCGCGACCCGTACATCGGTCGAGTTGTTGTAGTGGCCCTGGGCGTCGCGGCCCATGTACAGATCGGCCAGCGCGAGCATGGTGTCACCGGCGCCCCGCTCCATCTCGCTGAGCGCCTGCGTCAGGTGCCGCCACAGGTCCGGCGAGTACAGCGGCAGGATGGTCCCGACGATGGCGTCGGAGTAGCTCAGCCCCCGCGGATCCCGCGTTCGCAGCGGCTTTTCCACCAGCGGGTCGACCAGGCTGTGGTAGACGTCGTTGGCCTTCGCCGGGTCGGTGCCCAGCGGGCAGGCGGGGTTCTGCGCACAGTCGGCGGCGTAGTCGTTGAACGCGGTCTGGAAGGCCGCGGCTTGGCGGACGTTGGCCTCGGTGGGATCGGCGTTGGGATCGACCGCCCCGTCGAGGACCATGGCGCGCACCTTGTCCGGGTAGTTCTCGGCGTAGGTGGCGCCGATGCGGGTGCCGTAGGAGTAGCCGAGGTAGGTCAGTTTCTCGTCACCGAGCGCTTGGCGCATCGCCTCGAGATCCTTGGCCACATTGACGGTGCCGACGTTGGCGAGGAACTCCTTGCCCATCTTGTCCTCGCAACGCTGGACGAACTCCTTGGTCTCCTTCTCGATCTCGGCGACCCCCTCCGGGGAGTAGTCGACCTGGGGTTCGGCGCGCAGCCGGTCGTTGTCGGCGTCGGAGTTGCACCACAGCGCCGGGGTGGAGTTCGCGACGCCACGGGGATCGAAGCCGACGAGGTCGAAGCGCTGGCGCACCGACTCGGGCAGCGAGCCGACGATGCTCGCGGCGGCCTCCACCCCGGACTCCCCCGGCCCCCCGGGGTTGATGATCAGCGAGCCGATCTTGTCGCCGGTGGCCTTGAACCGGACCATCGCGATGCGGGCGACGTCGCCGTCGGGCTCGTCGTAGTCCACCGGGACCGACAACATGCCGCACTCGGCGTCGGCGGGAATCCGCGACTCGTCGGACTGTTCGGTCTGGCATTTGGCCCATTCGATCGGGGTGCCTGGTGGCGGCACCGCGACGACGGCGCGGCCGTCGACCAGTTGGCTGCATCCGGTGGCCGCGAGCAGCACAGTGGTCGCGAGGACCCCGATCTTGGCGTTCATGGCTCAACATGCTGCCATGAACCCTCATCGCCGCTGGCTAGGGCGCTATCGCGTGGCGGCCAACAGCTCGTCGAGGGCGGCGGAGAAGTCGTCGGCCATATCCCACAGGTCGGGCAGCAGTTCCGGGCAGGACACGATGCCGACGTTCAGCGAACCGGACAGGGACATCACGGTGATGTTGAGGCCCGACCCGTGGAAGATCGGCCCGAGCGGATACATCGCCTTGGCCTCGCAGCCCAGGTAGTACAGCGGCACCTGCGGGCCGGGAACGTTAGAGATGACGAGGTTGTGCACCGGCCGCGCACCGCTGAGCCGGCTCGAGGCGTAGACGCGCATCGCGACACCGAACACCGCCGGGGCGGCGAACTGCGTCCAGTCCTGCAGCAGCGTCGCCCCAATCGCCGAACTATGTTGCTTGGCAACCGAATTCGCCTCGGCGATCGATTTCAGCCGAGCCGCCGGATCCTCGATGTGGGTCTCCAGCCGCGAGAACATCCCCGACACCTGGTTGCGCCCGGGCCGGTCGGACTTGTCGTGGACGGAGACCGGCACCATCGCGACGAGGGAGTTCTCCGGCAGTTGGCCGCGGTCGGCGAGGTACTTGCGCAGCACGCCGGAGACCAGCGCCATCACCACGTCGTTGACCTTGACCCCGAAGTGGTTCTTGACGGTCTTGATGTCCTCGAGATCCAGTTGCGCGAACGCGACGTTGCGGTGCCCGGTGACGTTCACGTTGAACACCGTCCTCGGGGCGGCGAACGGCGGCGCCATCGAGAGGCCGGAACGGGCGCGACGGACCGTGTCGACCACGGAGGAGACGGTCATAGGCACCGCGCTGGCCAGCTTCAGCGGCCGGGTGGCGAACTTGACCGCACCGGAAACCGCGATCTCCAGTGAGCTTGCGTCCCCGGAACCGTCGACGGGATCCGGTGGCGGCGCGTCGGGTTCGGTGCTGCACAGCTGCGACATCATGCTCGCGCCGGTGACGCCGTCGACGCCTGCGTGGTGCACCTTCGTCATCACCACGAGACGCCCGCCCTCCTGCGGGTTGGTTCCGTCGATGTTCTCGATCACCCACTTCTCCCACAGCGGGCGGCTGCGGTCGAGCGGCAGCGACGCGATATGTCCGCAGATCTCTGCGAGCTCGCGGGGGCCGCCGGGCGCGGGCAGGCCGATGCGATGCAGATGGCGGTCAACGTCGAAGTCCTTGTCCTCCACCCACACCGGATGGTCGAGGTTGAACCGGCTGTCGGCCAGCTTGTCGCGGAACTCCGGCATCGCCTTGATCCGCATGTTCAACTCGTCCCGGAACCGGTCGAACGTGTAGCCGCCGGGCATCGTCGAGGTGTCCAGTTCGAGGATCG
Source organism: Mycolicibacterium flavescens (assembly GCA_900637135.1). NCBI lineage: Bacteria > Bacillati > Actinomycetota > Actinomycetes > Mycobacteriales > Mycobacteriaceae > Mycobacterium > Mycolicibacterium flavescens. Next base: position 2,025,594 of record LR134353.1, on the reverse strand, counting down.
AACACACATGCAGCGGCTGCTGCGCGGTCTCGAGGTACAAGAAGCTGGCGTCGAGCCCGCTGAGCCGTTGCATGTCGGAATGCTATGCCCGGTGACGGCGGGTGTGAGCAAATCCACTCAACAGGCCTTTTAACATCTCGCGCACAGAGTGGCAGACTGAGGGGCGTCAGCGAACCCGGGGACCGATTTCGGCCTCGAGGATTCGACCCGACCCACCCAATTGGGGGACAACGATGTCTGAGCAGACCGTGTACGGGGCTGCCGAGGCCAAACCACGCACCTCAGCCGAATTGTCCGCTCCGCGGACGAAGGTCCGCACCCTGCATCTACAGAAGTGGAAGGCCGAAGGCCACAAATGGGCCATGCTCACGGCCTACGACTACTCCACTGCCCGCATCTTCGACGACGCAGGCATCCCGGTGCTGTTGGTCGGCGATTCGGCCGCCAACGTCGTCTACGGCTACGACACCACCGTGCCCGTGTCGATCGACGAGCTGATCCCGCTGGTACGCGGCGTCGTGCGGGGTGCGCCGCATGCGCTGGTCGTGGCCGACCTACCGTTCGGCAGCTACGAGGGCGGGCCCCAGCAGGCGCTGGCCACCGCGACCCGCTTCCTGAAGGAGACCGGTGCGCATGCGGTCAAACTCGAGGGCGGCGAGCGCGTGACCGAGCAGATCGCAACGCTGAGCGCGGCCGGCATCCCCGTGATGGCCCACATCGGGTTCACCCCGCAGAGCGTCAACGGTCTGGGCGGCTTCCGGGTCCAGGGCCGCGGCGACGCCGCCGAGCAGACCATCCACGACGCGATCGCCGTGCAGGAAGCCGGCGCGTTCTCCGTCGTCATGGAGATGGTGCCCGCCGAACTGGCCACTCAGATCACCGGCAAGCTGACCATCCCCACCATCGGCATCGGTGCCGGCGCGAACTGCGACGCGCAGGTGCTGGTGTGGCAGGACATGGCCGGTATGACCAACGGCAAGACCGCGAAGTTCGTGAAGCGCTTCGGTGATGTCGGTGCCGAATTACGCCGCGCCGCAGAGCAATACGCCGACGAGGTGGCCAGCGGGGTGTTCCCCGCCGACGAGCACTCCTTCTAGGCGAACTCGGCTTTTCGCTTGGCCAGGAAGGCGTCGACGCCTGCTCGGCCGTCGTTGGAGACAGCGCGGGCGGCGATCAGCCGTCCCTCGAGTTCCATCTGTTCCTCGAGCCCGTTGCCGAACGTTCCCAGCAGCAGCTGCTTGACCCCACCGTTCGAACCGGCCGAGGTGGCCGCCATCTGATCGGCCAGCTTCGAGGCCCGGTCGGCCAGCTCGGCGTCGGGGACCACCTCGGTCACCAGGCCCCACTGCGAGGCCTCCTGCGCGGTGAGGGTCCGGTTGGTGAGCATGAGTTCCTTGGTCTTGGTGATCCCGATGAGCCGCGGAAGGTAGTAGGAGGCGCTGCCGTCGGGGCTCAGACCGACGCGGGTGTAGGCCATCGTGAACGATGCCGACTCCGCGGCCAGCACCAGATCGCCGGTCGCCGCGAGCGAGAACCCCGCGCCGGCCGCGGTGCCGTTGACGGCGGTGATCACGACCGCGTTCATCCGGGCCAACGTCGAGATCGCCCGATGCAGATCGTCGGCGACGCCCTTAATCTGCGCGCCGCGATCCGGCGCCGAGGCGAAGTCCTTCAAATCACCACCGGCGCAGAAGAACCGGCCCGACCCGGTGAGCACCACGACCTTGGTCGCGTCGGTGTCGCACTGCTTGGCCGCCGCGGCCAGTTCACGAGTCATGGTGCCGTTCATGCCGTTTGCGGCATCCGGCCGATTCAGCGTGATGCGGGCGATGGCACCGGTCTGCTCGAAGGTCAGCGTTTCGTATTCGGTCACAGAGGGACACTATCTTCTCCAGCCTCGGCCTCCGTCCCCCCGTGTTCACCTGCATGTGGCAATCTGTCTCGCACCATGGGCAAATCCAGCGACACGTCGACGCGGCATCTGGAGGTCGAGCGCAAGTTCGACGTCGGCGAATCGACCGTGTCACCGTCGTTCGAAGGGTTGTCGGCGGTGGCCCGGGTCGAAGGATCACCTGCGCACCATCTGGAGGCCGTGTACTTCGACACCCCCGATCACGACCTCGCGGCGCGGCGCATCACGCTGCGCAGGCGCACCGGTGGTCCGGACGAAGGATGGCATCTCAAACTTCCCGCAGGCCCCGACGCCCGCACGGAGGTCAGGGAGCCCCTCGGCGATGAGAACGAGGTGCCCGAGGCGCTGC